>NZ_JBPPHF010000001.1:155655-362582 GCF_051294775.1 Bacillus pretiosus | reverse complement strand
CCTACAATATTACCAAATAATCCCATTGGAACTAATTGCGGGCCAGCTTGATATGGAATTAACGGTGCTGCAGCACCTCCAATTGTACTAACAGCACGACCAACATCACCACCGATAGCATTACCAGCGACTTGTGATGCGGCCCCTACAATATTACCGAATAATCCCATTGGAACTAATTGCGGGCCAGCTTGATATGGAATTAACGGTGCTGCAGCACCTCCAATTGTACTAATAGCACGACCAACATCACCACCGATAGCATTACCAGCAACATGAGACGCAGCCCCTACAATATCACCAAGGAATCCCATTGGAACTAATTGCGGGCCAGCTTGATATGGAATTAACGGTGCTGCAGCACCTCCAATTGTACTAACAGCACGACCAACATCACCACCGATAGCATTACCAGCAACATGAGAAGCAGCCCCTACAATATCACCAAGGAATCCCATTGGAACTAATTGCGGGCCAGCTTGTAAAGGAAGGAATCCTCCAGCAATTCCTCCAATAGTACTACCTATTTCTTTTTGTCCTAAAGCATCTCCAATTGCGCCACCAGCTATACTACCAATTACACCTCCTAAAATGCCCTGAGGGGCAAATTGATTTGATCTTGTTAATTGATTACTAGCATCGTAAAAATTATTAAGTGTATACATTGTTTAGTCACCTCAGTTTTTTTATTGAAATGAATTTCATATCATTCCAAAATCTAGGATGCCTAGACTTTTTATTTGTTATTCATTTAGTTCTCTTAATAAGATTTAAAAATGTTAAGAAACTTTTTCAAATGGGATAGTGACAAGGTCACTGTCGTATATGTAATTTCTTTTTTCTTTTCGCGAATAGCTCGATCACGTAGGCGTTTCTGTTTTTGCTCCTCGGTACATCTATAAACTACAATGCGAGTAGGCAGTTTGTCTTTACTTCCTACATATACATCATGTAATTCATACACTTGGCCAGGTTGTAATTGTTTCATGATGTCTTCCAAATGAATTTGTATATATACCGGTCTCAATTGAGCGGGTTTTGTTTTAAATACCACTGTTTCAAAACCTTTAAAAAATAAGCTTGCAATCTGATTATGATTAAAAAATACATTATATTATTTGATATATAACTATAAAGATATGTCTATAGGAGATTTTATAAAAAAACACGCTCAATTAATTGTAATTTATTAAAAGAATATTACGATATGATTACAGATGTACTTGTGTACACTAATATCCAGAAAGGAATGATAAATATGGGTTGGCAATGTGATTATGACGAAAGTGATGTTAGAATACCAGGACCGGAGGCAAGTCATGAAATATCTCGTGAAATAAAACATTTTGCTGAGGGTGACTTTACGGCAATTTTAGCGAAAGATGAAATTGTAGGGGCTTATTTATGGGGACATTTACATGGTATTCATAACGATAGGTATGGAGAAACAACATATACTGTAACTTTATCGGTAACTGCCCCGTCGGGGAGAAGTTTAATCTTGGCTCCCTTTTTAGAAACAACAGTCGAAGGGCGTGCGACTCAACCAGATCGTCATAAGCATTGTTATGGTAGTTTTGAACCAGAAGGAAAATATGAAAACCAAATCAAAGGAGCAATTAGAGATGGAATTGCGTTAATAATTAAAATTGATGCACACAGAGATCGAGCGAGTGTTCTGGAGTGGCTTGAAGCAAAAGTTGTAGGACCAGTTACAGAAGAAATTAAGAATGCATTCCAAAAATTTATTAAGGGTGAAATTGGCTCTGAATCAATACTGGATATCCTTAACCAAGGGTTAGAATAAAATTTATATCTATCTAAGAGGTGTTTTTTATTTTAATGCAATAGCTTTTGTTGAACAAAAAGTAAGCGTAAAGTAACTCCAAGATATACAATAAAAGTTGATTTTGGAGTTACTTTTTGTTTACTTCACTTTTTTCGACACTCTGCATCTAGGAGGTAAATCCGTTGACCACGGCAAGACTTTATCAATTTCTTCTTTATTGTTTAAATCGATATTGGGAAGTGTTTCAAACAAATAAAGAAGATAATGATAGGGACTTAAATTGTTCTCTTTTGCGGTTTCAACCACACTATACATGATGGCACTTCCTCTAGCACCTCGCGGTGTATTTAAGAATATCCAATTTTTTCTCCCAATTACAAACGGTTTAATAGAACGTTCACTCCTGTTGTTATCGATTTCTAAATGGCCGTCTAATAAAAAAGCTTCAAGATGATTCCATTGATTCAAACAATAAGTGATGGCTTTTCCTGACGATAAAGAGGCAATCCTTCCACATATTTTTGTATCATAATATAAGCCATAATTGATGGGGAATCGATACTTTTAGGAAAGACAGGAGCTGGCATCTTGGCTGTTACAATCGGTGTGGATACCTCATCTAATTCACATTTACGACACGCGTATACATATCGCTTATGTCCCTTCACCTTTACTTCCGCAGGGACAATCGTCAGTTCCTTACGGACTTCTACACTCATCTCATGCAAAGCACCACCACAGCACGAACAAACCTGTTCCTCATTCGGTAAACGATATTCAACCGTTTCAAGAGTGAGGTTTTGGATAGACTCATCCCTATGACCGCGTTTCTTTTTGCGACGATAGGTGATCGTTTCAACAGCTGGTTCGGGTGTTTCAGATTCACTTTCTTTCTCAGCCTCATTAAACAGTTCTAAAGCGAGTTGATTATTAGGTGTTTTTTCGCTAGACGTACCAAACCGTTTTTGTTGACTAAGACGAAACTGTTCTTCATACCATCTCACTTTTGCCGTGAGTTCCTCTACTTGAGCTTGAAGTGATTCAATTATGGGTTGGTTTGAATGTGAAAGTGTTGTTTTCATAGGTAAATCCATTCGACAAAATCATTCAAATTCCTTATATATATATGGTTTTTACAGAATGGTTCTCGCGTGAGCGATTACAAAAAACAAATTAACAAGAAGACAGTCTAACTCAAATTCTTCTTTTACAACAGCCGCTAGTCCATCAATTGATTTACGTAAATCTGTTGCCCCTTGTGCAAGATATACTTTTCAATTGCGATTTCTGATATCATTGTTGTTTCACCGCTTGCATCACTTGTAGGAGCACTTGTGGAGTAAAAAGTACATCTAATTCAATGGTTGCTTCTTGAATGTGAATTCGAATGGTGGCATGTATGTTTTCTTACACGACAGGGACATTCATAGAAATCCAATTCACACGCTCATTTTTATTTTTCTCTTCAGTTTCAGGTGATAATTTTTTCAAGCAGTAATATAGCCGATGAACCGGTAGGTTCTGTTTTTGACACCAGGCAACTTTAGATAATCCACTGTTTTTATAGTCTTGAATATAAGTTTCCCATTCTTTCTTTAATAGGTGTCTTTTCATAAAAAAACCTCCACATGTAGTATGTAAGGAGAATATCTCATGGGTTATTTACAAATTGTAGGTAGGGAATATTTGACGCTTACTTACAATCACATTATTTTTTATAAATTTGTATATGTTATACATATAGCCCCAACCTGATTTTGAATACGAATTATATATCGAACAACATTCCTTACACCCTTGAATTTCTCCTTGCCAATGTACATAGTCATATACATATAGGCGAAGTGGCTGATTTCGATAATGAGAAAACAGTTTGAATGCACAGATTATCATTCACAGAAATCGGAACTAACCAATACTAAAAAAATCTCTCTCACTATTTTCAACCAAAAAAGAATAATTACATAAACATTGAAACGGCTTCTGAAATTTTAAATTACACAAATTGTACATAAAATCCAAATGAAATTTGGGACAATTTTTATATAAAGGTGTACCATAAATAAAGCATTGATTAATATAATAAAATTGATGAAATATACTATGATATCCTTATTTCAAACAAACCTCACAATACTATAACTCCTTCTTCATACTTACACAAATGCGGACCTAAAAAATTCGCTATATATGTGTGTCGAAATGTTCAAACGATTAAACTGCAAATCAATACATAATCTACAAAAAATCTCATTAATACCAAAATCATCTAATGTATATAAATTTCCAAATTTATAACTTATTAATGGAATTTTGCTACTTTTAAACTCTGGGGAACCCAACTCCCTGTATAATTCTTTAAAAGACCATATATTAGCAAACATTAACTTTTGAAAAATACTAAATGGCGATTCATATGCCTGTACCCCTTTCTTATTCCAAGCATACTTCATACTTTCTTTCTGGTTCATCATTTCCAAAATTTTTATCTCCATTTTTTAGAAACCTTCGCTTCAATATAACCAGAATACCAAATTGCTTCTTCAATCATATTTTTAGATGTTTGATAAACATTTGCTCCATATCTTCCATAATGCAAAAGTAAATACTCGATAGTTTCAGTAATATATTGCATAGGAATTTCAACAGTTGCGGACAAATTGGCTTTTTCTCATTCCTTATGAAATGTTCCCATAATTTCTTTCGCATATTGATATAACCGAAAACGACGGTGATAGGCGTCTCCTGGCCTGCATCACCAAGATAATATTTTATCAATACTTCCGAAAGGATTCCCCTATTCCAATCCAAAGGTTAAAGGTGTTAAACCCATGGGGTTCTGGTGCAAATCTCGAGTTTTGTCAAAATACGAATAAAAACATAAGGTTATTACTGAACATCTCAGTTTTTTACACCATGAAAATTCAGTATTAAATTTTCAATTCCGAATAAAAATTGCTCGTACAGTAGGCAATATTCATAGTAGTTTGGCTGTCCGAACCCATTTGCACCAGAACCGAATTTATTCTCTGGTTTTTTTAAATTTTCTTTGTGATTTTTCTAAAGCTTTAAGGCTGCCAAAGTATAAAAAAAGTCGATCAAAAGTAAGTAGATAAAGTCCAATAAATGTAGGCCCTGTTAAAGATATAAAAAAAAATCTTATTGGATTTATCAGGAACCATACAGAAAAAACTCGGTGCGAAAAAAAGCCAATTCCTTTGTCTACAATAAAGAGGGTGATTAAAAGAAGAAGCATTACTAATAATTGTCCTTTTAATATTGATTCGTTTGCCCAACTAACAAACCTTGAGCCGAATGTACCTATTATTAATCCGGATATAAGAATGATCAATAAAGCTGTTAAAACCTTTAATATCGAATTAATTCTAATAGCCTTAAATGATCGTTCGCTTGCAATTTCAAGAAGATTTTTATAATAAGAATCAATTACAGGTGCTGAAATCCATGAATCCACCTTAAAGAATTGATATCTTTTCACTTTTAATGAAGTACTTATAACAAAATTTTTTGTGTTTTTTTTGTCCAGTTCAAACTGACTTATTTTATAGCCGTCAAGCATTAAAGAAAAAGCTTCTACGTCTGAAAATGAGTCTAAATCTGTTCTTATTCCGGAAAGAAGATTTTGAACATATGTATTTATCCCAAAAGCCTCAGAAGATTGTTCTATATTACAAAGTTTAGTTTCTCCCTTAAGATTATGTTTTTTATCAAAGTAGGAAACTTTCTTCACTGGCAATCCTTTTTTTAAATGTAATAGAGCAACATTATCTGAATGTACCTTAAGTATATTGGACAATTGTTGCTCTCGTAGGTTGTCCATTAGAATACTATTTGAACGTTTGATCACATTTGATATTTGCACCTTAGGTTTCCTTTCATCTTTCATTTGTCCTGATGCATCACTGATTATAAAATGTGTGCAATTTAATCGTTCATCTAATAACCCACTAATTCCTTGATTATCATGGACACCGCCATCAACTAATTGCAATCGTATCTCCTCATCATAAAGATTACTGATAGCAAGAGGGGCAAAAATTCCAGGCACACAAGCCGAAGCGGCAACGGCTAAACCAAGCTCAAAATCTTCGTGTTTATATATGTCTTCATATGATTCCACTCTTTTCAGTCGGAAATTTTTATCAAATTTTTTTATTGATTGGTCTATCTGTGTTTCCCCCATATCCGAAGCACTAAAACACCAGTTATGGCCATTATTCAAGATAGTAGCATTTATCAGAAGTATTGGTACTTTTGCATTTCTATTTTCATTATCCTTAAGTGGGTGAAAAGAATGATCCTCACCATATGGTGTGATAATTAAATCCTTCATTTTTATAGGCTCGGTATTATTTGTTTCAAGGACTTTTCTGTATAAAAATTTATCATACAGTTCTCCAATATAATCACTTCGTGAGTAATTAGGCAAAATCATTTTTAGATTTTTTAATGGATTAAGAAAGGTTCTTAAACGCAAATTTTTTTGGACTGCTTTTAGAAAATCAACTTCAATTTTTGCAATGATTTTCTGATAGTCTTCATCCCTAATTTCAGCATCTCTCTTTTCTTCCAGTAGTTTTTTTACATGAAGATAATACAGTGAGCCAATAATAGAGCCACCTGAAACAGTAGAAATTACTTCAACAGAACGAAGCATTCCCAAATCAGCCATCCTTGCGAGAACTCCAATATGATAGAATGAAGCTCGAAATCCTCCTCCAGAAAGAGCTAATCCTAATTTTCTAAAATTTCCCTTATTCATACCAATGTCTCCTTTTTATTTCTTTAAAATTTTTTATTAAAAATATAACTAAAATTTATGTTGTTTTTTTTAGTTTTTATGACATTAACAATTAATGAATCAATCCCTGTTCTTATCCATTCTTCAGATCGCAGCTTATTGTTATTGTTTACACGTAACATTTTATATCTCTATGTTTTTCCAATCTATTCAACATTACTCGTTTTTTGAAGCAAATATTTTAAAATCATATACTTATTTATTGAATTTCGTTTAAAAGGTCTGAAATCTATATCGCGTTTGATATGTATACAATTCATATTTTTGTAAAAAATAACCCTGATCCTGATTTGCTAGTGAAAAATACTGAACTCAAGGCTTAATTTTTGAAATCTTAAGGAGGAAAACATGATAGAAAATCAATATTTTGGAGTCGTAGAAAATGGTCAGTTTCAAATTAGGCATAGAGAACCTCTTGATTGTAATCAAGTTAAGCTAACCAGGATCCCCGTGCAAGCTGCACAATTTCCAGAAAGTGTACAAATTGACCTATCTTATTACGAAGGACAAAACATTACGGCTAGTGGGAATTTAAACGGATGTTGGGTTTTCTCTGCTGAGGTCATTAGTGAGTAGAATTATATCAGTATAAGCTTAATCTATTGCTTAAAGAAAATTTGTCTTAATGAATTGTATGTTTCAATTATTTAATCCAGAGACAATAACTTTACTTTGTCCCTAGCTTAAAAACAGGAGGTTTACAATATGCCACAAATAGGTCTTTATGTCGCTGGAGCAGCATCAGTAGTTGGAGGTTTGGGGGTAATACTTGCTTGGGATCGCTACGATCGTGGTCCCTCCGCAGCAGATGATTTGGATACAAATGGATGCTCACTTTATACTTGGATAGCACCTACTACAGGAGCTTTATTTGGCAAGATGAAAACAAACGTACCTATTCAAATATCTGAGGAAAACTGTCCCATTTATCCAGATGGATATCCTGAAGGCGACTTCCTGAATCGCTTAGAAGTAAAACCAGGTGGTTCTGCCCTTACTTCAATAGGAGATTTTTCATTTGATATATTTGATGGATCTACGAGAGTATACGGTGTAGCCCCAGAGGGTAAAACACTCAAACTTGAGGTTTCGTCTAACAGTGTTCTGCCGATGACTGTATCCATTCAAGATAAGCCAACACTTCAACCATGGGAGGATCCACTTGAGGGTGCTGCATCACTTTTTACCCTTCTTCATCCTGATCTTCCAAGTAAAGAAATATGGAGAGAATTGATGACCCCTAACAGCCCTCTGAACTGGTGGTAGTAAAGTTCAAAATAATAAAGACAACCCGTATAGCTGACTCACGTTCCCATTTATTAAGGCGTGAGCTTTTCTTTCAATTGAAAGATGATATATTTTCGTGGATTCGCTTTATACCTATTTATAAAAATACATTTTATAGAAATATATTTAAGTGAAAATATGTATAACTAAGTTTTCATTCATCTCCATTTCTTTAAAATCTGTTTTTTTCAATTTGGTAAGATGTTCTCCGATGGTTTATGCGTTTTACTTACCATTCAATAGATGTAAACTTTCTTATTTCATATCTAAAATTGTCAATCAACTGTAAAATAATTTTCCTCTTCTTTATACTCTTCTGTAAATAAGATTATTAAAGAGATTGTTACAAAGACGGAAGAAAGCACGTTACAAAGCTGCCGCTAAGTAACCTTTTTGTAATATTCCCCTCTCTCATCCTACCATGATCTGTATCTAAACAACCCCTTTATTATTAGTTTCTAATTAAAACGTTTATCAAATGAAAACCTCTTATGCATCGTTATATTTCAAACTAGTATTTAGACTGTGTCCACTAATAAAAATTTCATTAGTGGGCGAACAAAATCGACACAATCTCACTTTGCCATTATTTTATTTGAACTGCACCCAATTGTTGGATAAAGAACTTTAACAATTAGGGTTCCTTTATGTCAAAATATACATTTAAAACAAAAATGAAAGCCGTAAATTTTTATTTAACTAAGTGTTATTCATACAAGGAAACAGCTTCGTTATTTGGTGTCAATACATTGGATATCATCCAGTGGGGTTCTGGCGCAAAAAAATTTAATATATTTGCAAGTAATTTCTTAAACTTGGACATACTATCAATCTAAAAAGGAACGTGATTAGTGCAGAAATATTATCAGCCGGACCTTATTTTGCTAATAGTCAGATGGTACTATGGTACAACCTAAGTTTTCGTGATGTAGTGGAAATGATAGAGGAACGAGGCTTGTCAATTGTTCACACAATGATTATGCGTTGAGTTCATCAGTATGGTCCTGAATTAGATGAGCGAGTACGACGTCATCTTAAACCAACCAATGATTGATGGAAAATAGATGAAACTTATATTAAAGTAATAGGCCCATGGATGTATCTGTACCGTGCCGTTGATTCCGA
Organism: Bacillus pretiosus; assembly: GCF_051294775.1. Lineage (NCBI taxonomy): Bacteria > Bacillati > Bacillota > Bacilli > Caryophanales > Bacillaceae > Bacillus > Bacillus pretiosus. Next base: position 353,559 of record NZ_JBPPHF010000001.1, on the reverse strand, counting down.
AGGACATACAATTGATTTTTATTTAAGTAAAACAAGAGATCATCAGGCTGCAAAACATTTCTTCAAGAAAGCTTTGCGGTCTATTCATGTTTCAAAATCTCGTGTCATAACAGTTGATAAAATCCCAACTTATCCGATAGCTATTAAATGGTTAAAGAAAAAAAGATGCCTGTAGGCATCCAAATAACGCAGGTCAAATACCTGAATAACATCGCTGAACCAGATCACCGTTTTATTAAGAAACACGCTCGTACGATGTTAGGATTCAGATCCTTTCGAACGACAAAAACCATCGTCTCTGTGACTGAAGTGATGCACATGATTAAAAAGAAACAGATTCATCAAAGGGTGACGTCTGCCTAAAGTCAAAAAGAATTCATCCATCACTTGTTTGAATTAGCTTCATCAGCTAGTAATTTAACCTTCTCCATTTATATCCGGTGAGAATATGTGACTAGAGAAGTTAATTAAAACTAACAATTTATGTACACTTTGGCTTTATGTACACAAAGCTAACATATTAATATTCAAGTAATATCAAAGCTTATATCAGCATTATTATTTATGCACAATTAATTTTTATAGATAACGTACCTAAACCTTCTGTTTTCTTTAATACTTTCTCCAGCTCTTCATTTTCTAAATACTTACCGGCCGTTTTCATTAACGTAATAAGTTGTCCTTCTGTATAACGCTTCGGCGGCTGTGTTTTTCCTTCTTTCACTTTCACCTTTACAACTTTTCCTTGTTCACCTTCTGCGACAATTGGAAGAATTGTTTCGTCATCTTTATCGTCTTGGAAAATAACTTTACGCCAACCTTCTTGAATTTGCTGCTTTCCTTTTGAAATGAATTCAGCACGTTCGTCTACAAGAGTTGTAATCGTTGTGTAGTCAAAGATTGCTACTTCATAATGCGCCGCAATCAGTCTTCTTACGATCATATCGTAAATTTTCTTTTCATCACCTGATAGTTTGCTTGGATTTGTAACTTGCTCTGTCGGTATAATTGCATAGTGATCTGTAACTTTTTTTTCATTCACATAACGCTTATTATTCATAATCGATTCAATTGGTGCTGGCAATAAACCTTTATATTCATCAAACTGACTTAACTTCTGTAAAATATCAGGGAACGTCGCTGCTTCTCCTTGTGTAACATAGTTAGAATCCGAACGCGGATAAGAAACTATCCCTTTTTGATATAGTGCTTGTGTTATATCAAGCGTCTTTTTCGGTGAAAATTTAAAAGCTTTATTAGCTGTCGCTTGCAGTGCTGATAAATTAAATAAAAACGGGGGCTGAAACTCTTTACGCTCCGTTTTCATTTCTTTTACTACAGCCGGTTTACCTTGGCAAAATGCTGCAATTTTATTTGCCATATCAGGGTCTTTTAAGCGGGATTCACTATCCTTCTCCCATTTCCCCTCATACTTCTTTCCTTCTATATTAAAGGTTGCGAACACTTCCCAAAACGGCTCAGACTTAAAGTTTTCTATTTCTTTTTCACGCTTTACAATTAATGCGAGTGTCGGTGTTTGTACACGACCAGCTGAAAATACATCGTTCATTCCTTTTTTCTTTAGCAAAATACTAAAGACACGTGACGCATTCATACCAACGACCCAATCCGCACATGACCTTGTATACGCCTCATAGTACGTATTGATTGTATCTGCTTCATCTAATAAATTTTTAAATCCTTGATATATAGCTTGTTTCGTTAAAGATGAAATCCAAAGACGTTTCATCGGCTTTTGCACGTTACAAAGATTTATAATGTTTCGTACGATTAATTCCCCTTCGCGACCAGCATCGCCCGCGTGAATAATTTCTGTTACCTGAGGGTTATGTAACAACTGTTTCACAACGTTAAATTGCTTATACTTTGACTTTGTTACCTCAAACTGAAAACGCTCTGGAATCATCGGTAATGTATTTAGCGACCATTTCTTCCACTCAGCGTGATAATGTTCTGGATTACATAACTGCGTCAAATGACCAATTGCCCATGTACAGTACGCTCCATTTGGAAATAACTCATTCGCTTCTACTTCTAAATATCCATCTTTCCGGCGATATTTAAATTGTGAAACAAGAGCCAAACCTTGATCTGGTTTCTCGGCAATAATTAATTTCATTTTATAACTCCCTATCTGTATTCCAGTGTTACTTTCATTGTCTATCTGTTTAGAGGCGATGATAAAAGAACAATCTTATTTATCATTCGCGGGTTACTCCCAGTAATGGGATAACTATAATATTATACGCTTATTCTTTATGGCTTCACAATAGAAACTCATTATATAACAATTTCTTTCTCATGCTCACAAATAAAAAAGATGCTCAAAAAATCAAGCACCTACTTACTTACATTTATTAAATTGTGCAGATAATATGCAGATATAAATAAGCATAAGTATTCTCCATACGAACATATGATGAAATGAACGATAGGACAGGGAGGTATCATAATGTTCGCTTACACATCGACTGCCTTGACACTTTGTTGTATCTCGATTCTTATTACATCATATATTTCTAAACGTAACGGTACCCTAATGGAGTATATGGTATTTATTATGTCTTTTAGTATGAGTATCGGTTTAAGTATAGGTTTTTATTTAGGTATTCTTTTTAAAGGTGAATTACTATATCCTACTTTGCTTGCGATTTTGATTAGTGGTTTTATCGGTTTTTTAGTCGGTCTACAGTTTCACCTATTTACCGCTTTAGAAGGAATGTTTTCTGGATTAATGGCAAGTATGATGGGAGCAATGATTACAGAAATGTTAAACGCTCAACAAGCTCATAGTATACTGTTTATTAGTCTTTTACTTACGATAACAATAACTATGTCATGTATGATTCAACTTTTATCAGACACCTTTTCTACTTTTATTCAACGGCGTTTTTTGTTATTACTATCAATTAGTGTGGCAATTATCGTTGCCGTATTCGTGACATACCCAGATCATACTCCCCCACCTTCACCCGGGCATGATCAACATATACATTGACTCTTACACCGAAAATGAATAAGCAGCTATCCATAGGATAACTGCTTCATTTCATTCTGGCTTATTAGGAATGTTTGGGTTTGGAACATAATCAGATTTATAATCTGTATATTTCACTTCTGTTACCATCCCGTCGGAAGCATGGTGTAAATCATGACAGTGGAACATCCAATCACCCGGATTATCTGCTACAAAGGCTACTTCATATTCTTCACCTGGTTTTAGGTTCAAAGTATCTTTCACAATTGGAGAACCTTCTATCGGTTTTCCATCTTTACTCAACACCTGGAAGAAGTGACCATGTAAATGCATCGGATGATCGTCCATTTTAGAACGATTTACCAATTTTACTTTTACTAAATCACCCTTTTTTACTGGAATCGGGTCAATGTCTGGAAATACCTTTCCGTTAATTGTATATACCATTTCATTTCCATTCATTTGCGTATTCAAGTCCATATTATATGTGGCAGTATACTGCTGATTTAACGTGAAACTACCTAGTTTTTTAGCACCATATTTCGTCATATCTAATTTCGATAATTTTTCTTTTTCATCGGCTTTATCTTTCATCTCTTTGCTGCCATCATATTCAATAACAGCTTTCATTCCTTTTGCACCTTTATTTGCTGAATGGTCTTCAACATACCATTTCCCAGGATTATTAGCAGTAAATTCAATATCATAACGTTCACCAGGTGCGATTGAAATTACTTGATCCTTTATAACTTTTGGATCGTTTATTGGTTGACCATCTGTCGCAATTACTTTTATATCATGACCGTGAACGTGTATATCATGTGATAGATAACCAGCATTAACGAGTCGAAGACGGACTTTATCCCCCTTATTCACTTTTAATGGTTCTACTAAATCCCCGCTTTTACCATTGATTGTGAATAAGTCATACATACTCATATCATGGCCTTCCATCTTCATATTTCCATGGTCCATTCCTGTCATATTACTAGAGTCTTTTTTATCACTGCCCATGTCCATACCGGAATGAACCATGCCGTTCTTATCTTCATTCTTTTTCGTATTTTCATTATCCTTAGATTTATTACCTTTTTGCCCTTTTGTCATTTCTTTTAACTGTTTATTAATCTCTTCTTTATCTGTTACCCATTCATCTAACATTAATGTGTAATCTTTATCATATTTTTCCTTTGTATCTTCTACAATGAGCGCTCCATACAAACCTCTATCTAATTGATTTACAGAATCTTGATGTGAATGATACCAATACGTTCCTGGTACGTTCGCTTCAAACTCATAGGTGAAACTTTTTCCAGATTCAACCGCATCTTGCGTCACACCTGGAATTCCATCCATATTATTTGGGACAGGATACCCATGCCAATGAATAGATACTGGTGCAGATAGTTCATTTTTTAATGTCACTTTCACCTTTTCGCCTTTTTTCACCCGAATTTCTGGACCAGGAGATGAGCCATTAAATGTCCAGACTGGAACAATAACACCGTTACTTAATTTTTGCTTTTCTTCTTTCGCTATTAAAGTAACTTCTGGTCCTATTTCAACTTTCAATGGTTTTGTAGCCGTTTCAGTCTGTGGTGTTTTTTTATCGTTCATATTTTTATGATCATTTGTTGTATTTGTGGTCGCAGAACATGCAGCAATTAAAGATATGACAGAGACTGTAACTGCCGTTAACACAAATCTCTTCATGGAAACCCCTCCTTTTTCTTTTTCAAAATCATTATAAAAAATGATTTTCAAGAAAATATGGAGATATGCAATGAGCTAAATAAAAAGACGCCCAAAATTGAGCGCCTCTTCTAATGATTATTTCGTAACAACTTCATCTTTTTTTACATTTACATTGTTTTCTCTCATAAACGCTTCAATCTCTTCAACTTCTCTAATAATATCTTTTGACAAGTTTTCATGTCCGTCTTTCGTTACAAGAATATCATCTTCAATACGAATTCCAATTGCTTCTTCTTCAATATAAAGACCAGGTTCAATTGTTATAACCATGCCTTCTTCTAACACTCTATCTTTATATGTTCCTACATCATGCGTATCTAAACCAAGGAAATGGCTAACACCATGATAATAGTATTTTGATAACTCTTCTTCTTCTTGAATTAAACCAATTTCTTTACACTCTTCTGCTAGTACCTTTTTTGTATGCTCATTTAATGCAGCAAACTTTACTCCTGGCTTAATGAGTTTCGTTGTTTCTTTCAATGCTTTTAATACAATATTATACATTTGTTTTTGGCGACTAGAGAATGTTCCATTTGCCGGGAATGTATAACTAATATCAGCGTTATAGTAGTCTTTTTGAGCGCCTAAATCTAGCAGTACTAAATCACCATTTTGAATTTGTGCATCATTGTCTTCATAATGAAGAACTGTAGCATTTTTCCCACTTGCCAAAATTGTATTGAATGCATGATGCTTAATACCAGATGACTTCAATGTGAAATCAAACTGAGCTTCTAATTCATACTCCATCATGTCTGCTTTTGCATGCTTAAGTACGTTGTAAATACCCTCTTTCGTTACAGCAATTGCTTCTTTTATGATTTCAATTTCTTCTTCTGTTTTAAACACTCGTAATTCACAAATATTCGGATATACATTACCAACTAAAACGTGTGGATACTGTTCTCTTACATGTTTAGCAAAAGCAAGCGTTTTTGTCTCCGTACCATTCCACTCACGACGCTCTAAATCTAAATATAGATGCTTCACATTTTCTGTAAAAAGTATATTTGACATTGTCTTTTCAAAGCTATCTAAATATACAACTTTCTTTATACCTGAAATTTTCTCTGCTTCTTTGTTAGAAACTGTTTTACCGACCCATTTTTCCATGACTGGATCCGATTTTTCAATGAACAGTGTTTCTTCAACACTATTTCCAAACTTCTTCAACATGAAAATTACATTTGGTTCCTCGATTCCTGTTACATAGTAAAAATTTCGATTCGGCACAAATTTATAATGTGCATCCGCTGACATATGAGGTGCTTGTCCAGCAAATAAAATAGTAATAGATTCATCTGGTAATGTGTTTACTAATCGTTCTCTATTTTGAGCAAAAAATGTTGATTTCATAATAATCCCCCTAGCGTTCTATGTATACTTGTAAATCTAATTACCCAATACAATTCATTTTATTATTGTTATAATTTTTCGTCAATTGATAGTACTCATAGAAAAAGGAAAATTTTCATTACTAGTGCCCATTCCAATCTAAATGATGCATACCACTCCACAATTTCTTGACATTTATTCCATATACTTAAAATCTCATATATAGGAAAGGAGCTACAACTTTGAAATATTATGTAGCAACAGGGATAGCAATTACTTCTTTATTCATCATTACAGGATGTTCTAGCAACGCCGAAACAGCACCAGTGAAAAAAGACACGGTGCCATCTCAACGAAAACATACAGAAACAGGAAATACGAGTCCGCAAAACTTCTATAAGGAAACTACATCTGGAAAAATCGAGCCCATTCATGGAATTGGCTATGCAGGAAATATGCCCGGAGTTTCTATTGCCACTCACAGTGGTATAAAAGTTTATCAAAATGGAAAATGGTTTGAAACTAAGACTGAGCTACATGATTATATGGGGTTTCAGGCAACGAAGAACGGATTCTTTGCCAGCGGCCATCCTGAACCAGGTGCAAATTTAAAAAATCCTTTAGGATTAATGAAAAGTTCTGATGGCGGTAATACTCTCGAGAAGCTAGCGTTTTATGGAGAATCTGATTTTCACAACCTTGCTGTCGGATATAATACGGAAGCAATTTATTTATACAATGAGCGTCCAAATTCTAAATTACAACAAGGTTTTTATTTCAGTACGAACAACGGACAAGATTGGAAAAATAGTAAGTTAAAAGGTCTTTCAAGTACAATTCATTCCTTTTCCGTACACCCTGATCAATCTAGTGTAGTTGTGGTAAGTGCTAAAGATGGTGTTTACTTATCTACAGATTACGGAAATACATTTGAACTATTCTCTACATCACTTGAATCGACAGCAGTTACATTAAGTAATGAAGATGTTTTTTACGCCCCTATCAATAAGCAAATGATAACGAAGAAATCAATTGCTACAAATGAAGAAACAAACATACAAACTCCATCTTTAGATTCTAAAGATGCAATTATGTACATATCACAAAATCCTCAAAATTCATCTGAAATAGTATTTGCTACAATGAAAGCAAATGTGTTCCTTTCTACAGATGAGGGGAAAACTTGGAAGCAGATTACGAAAGAAGGAGCATTTCAATTTAATTAGAAAGGTGAATATAACGTGTTTTCAACAATTAGCGAGTGGAGTTATCAACTCATGTCTCCTTTAATGGATGTCGCGAATACTACGAAATCAATTCCTCTTTTATTTGCATTTTTATTAGGCATTGTAGGTACCCTTGCTCCTTGCCAATTAACAGGAAACATTAGCGCTATTACACTTTATGGGAATCAATCTTTACAAAAGGGACATGCATGGAAACATATATTGTTATTCATTTTAGGAAAAATAATAGCTTTTACGACACTTGGACTATTAGTATGGTTTTTAGGAAAAGAGATTCAGCAAATATTAACTTTGTATTTCCCATGGTTACGAAAAATAATTGGACCTTTATTAATTTTAATGGGGCTAATGTTGGCAGGTATTATAAAAGGAAGAAGTTTCTTCTCGATCAAATTTATACGAAAACAAAATGAGGTTGGCTCATTTTTACTTGGATTCTTCTTTTCCTTAGCTTTCTGTCCGACTATGTTCGTTCTATTTTTCGGAACGTTAATCCCTTTATCTTTCTCATATAATTATGGTTACTTGTTTCCGACATTCTTTTCGATAGGAACTGCTCTCCCTATCGTTATATTAATGTTCATCATTTCCTACCTTGGATTAAATGGAGCACTACTTAAAAAGAGCCGAAAAATAGGAAAACACATTCAACTTATAGCAGGGGTACTACTCATTTTAGTTGGAATTTATGATATATCCTTATATTGGGTATAAATAAAAAAGGTAAGTTCAAGTGATTTGAACTTACCTTTTTTACAAATTATATTTCACTCTTCTGCATGCCCTTTTGTTTCATCTCCCACTTCTTATACAATAGTACTGCACCAAATAAAAATACCCCTGCAATGAATGAACCTACTGGTAACATTTTTATCATTTCATCAGGAAATACGAGCGGAAGTAAGGGAAATGCATACGCTGCTGGAATACGTACTCCAACTATTTTTAATAAAATAAGCATTAATATCATATTGAATAAAGTGACTACAATCCATGAATCAATTGCAAAATACAATAAAGTTCCAACAGTTGCTGATGTAGTTAATACTACTATTTGTTTAAATGCGATTTTTTCATTGTACATCGGTTTTTGAAGTGATTCATACACGACAACTAATATTGGTGGAATAACTGCTAATTGTTCATAACCAGTTATCCAACATAAACTGATCCAAACGAAATTTAGTATTAGAAATACAGTCATATATTTATACTGTATATTCACTTTTCGCTCAATGCCGTTGTTCAATTTAAATAGAAGAACACCAATCATTAAAATAAATGTCAAAACGAAGACTGAGATAACAAATGACCATTCCGTCGCATTTGTTACTAATGGTAATAAACCTGTTGCAATAGATGGTGCTAAATTGGACTGAATAACACGTAAAAACAGCATCATCAATACAAGCGTTAAGCTTACTTTCCCTAAATAGGCTATATCCATTTGATTCACCATAAAACCAATTACAGCTGTTATTGACGGTGCAATAAAGATTTTTTCTGGTTGTCTTAGCCATCCCGGCTCACGGTATGCCCATAAAGCGATTGCCATTGCCGCTATTTCCGGCAAAATGACTTCTGGATCATTTAATAACACACCTGCTGTTACCATAGCTAAAATAAATAAAATAGCAATCGTATATGAGATGATTGTTTCTTTCTTTGAAATTACTGTATTCATTATTACATACTCCTTTTTGCTTATTACTCTCATAATTTAAAACAACTTTCATATACCCTACTAAGGTATTGTATATTAACATCTTTTCTAGTTCAAGTATTAGTATTTATTTACATTCTCTATCATTCCATACACATACAAAACAAGGAATATTTACAGGCATTGACACTTATTAAAAGATACGTTACAATAACTATACATTAGTAAGTAACTAATGTAATTAATTTTAACTAGAGGTGAATCAAATGAAAAACATTTTATTCCGTATTAACGAATTATCAAAAAAAGAAAAAGCATCTGGATTAACAGTTGATGAAAAACAAGAACAACAAATGCTACGTCAAAACTATACAAAAACATTTCGTGGCAGCTTAGATTCCATTTTATTAAACACAAAAATTGTTGATCAACATGGTCTTAACGTTACACCAGCCGCATTACAAGATGCTCAAATACGTTTAAAATTAAGCAAATGAAATCAAAGCTAAATAAACCATCGTATAAAACATAAAAAGAGCCGGAATTCCTATTTAGAAATTCCAGCTCTTTTTATTGTCGTTTCTAATTTAGTATATGAGCGATACATCGCAATTCTCCACGATACAATCATCGCAAATGCGAGTAAGAAAAACATTCCGCTTAACTCTGCTAAATCAATTGATTGACTTAAATATGATTTTAACGCTACTCGTACAGCTAATAATCCAACTAAAATAAATATGAATGCTTTTGACGGTTTCATATATATATGTTCATTTCTTATTTCAAACTTAGTTGTTTTAATAAGAAGTATAGAGAAAATAAGTCCTAGGCTAATTGCCTCTACTATTTCTAACGATGTTAATCGAAACTCTGGTAAGAAGTACATCATTGCACCAGTACTCATAAAAATTGGCGGTAATATAATTTTCTTTTTCGTTACCGGTTTTTTCGCTGCTTTAAAGCGAAGAAACATGACACCAACAGCCATACAAACCGCTACAATACTTGATAAAAGTGCTATCATACTATCCACTCCTATCTATATAATAAACCGATAATTAAGTAAATAAATGCTGCATTATATAATTTCTTCATTCTATTCCTCCTGCTGTAAACTTTCTATATTCGCTGCAATCATTTTACGCAAAGTTTATGAACGGAATATGAACAAAATATTACATTCAACTTTTGAAAATAAAAAAGTCATTCCACAATTAATATTTGCGGAATGACTTTTCAACTTATTTTAAATCTTCTATCGAGAAAGCACCTGGAAGTAATTGCTCAACAGTCACTTCTTTTTCATCACCTTTTACATTCGTTAGTAAAACTGGCATTTTCGGTTCACAGAATTCAGCAATTACTTGTCTACAAGCACCACATGGTGATATCGGTCCGTCCGTTTCGCCTGTAATAACTAAGTAACTAAAGTCGCGCTCCCCTTCTGATACTGCTTTAAAGATCGCTGTTCTTTCTGCACAGTTACATAAACCGTAAGAAGCATTTTCTATATTACAACCAGTATAGATTTTACCTTCTTTCGTAACTAATGCTGCGCCAACAGGAAATTTCGAATACGGAATATATGCTTTTGCTAACATCTTATTTGCTTCTTCGATATATTTTTTCTTATCCATATTATTTCCCCCTTAAAGTATGTGTAATTATGATTAGTCAGTAATAACTGTATGAACTAATTTAGGAGCCACTGCTGTTTCAGCAATAGAAATATTTTCATAAATTTTTGCTTTTACATCTTCTACATTTTCACGATTTGCATAGATCGTTACGAATGGCTCGCCTTCTTTTACTGCATCGCCAACTTTTTTACGTAACATTAATCCTACTGCTAAATCGATTTCATCTTCTTTTGTCGCACGGCCAGCACCAAGTAGCATAGCTGCGATACCAATTTCATCTGCAACAATGTTAGAAATAACACCTGAAGTTTTTGCAGGTACATCAATTACATACTTCGCCTGTGGCATTTTTTCTGGATTGTCTACAATTGAACTATCTCCGCCTTGATTGCTTAAGAACTCTTTAAACTTCTCAGTTGCTTTTCCGTTTTTCATAACTTCAATTAGCATTTCACGAGCTTCTTCTAACGTATTTGCTTTTTTCGCAAGTACGACCATTTGACTTCCTAATACAAGTACTAATTCCGTTAAATCTTCTGGACCTTCACCTTTTAACGTATCAATCGCTTCTTTCACTTCTAGAGCGTTACCAATTGCAAATCCAAGCGGTTGTGACATATCTGAAATAACAGCCATCGTTTGACGTCCTACATTATTTCCGATACGCACCATTGCATGTGCTAATTCTTTTGCATCTTCTTCTGTTTTCATAAATGCGCCAGCACCTGTTTTTACATCAAGTACGATTGCGTCAGCACCAGCTGCAATTTTTTTACTCATAATTGAACTCGCGATTAAAGGAATTGAGTTTACTGTTCCTGTTACATCACGTAATGCATAAATCTTTTTATCTGCAGGTGTTAAGTTTCCAGTTTGTCCAATAACAGCTACTTTGTCACGGTTTACAATATCAATGAACTGCTCTTTCGTAATTTCAACGTGGAATCCTTCTACCGCTTCTAATTTATCAATTGTTCCACCTGTATGTCCTAAACCACGACCAGACATTTTTGCTACTGGCACATCTAAAGCAGCTACTAATGGTCCTAATACTAATGTTGTCGTATCACCAACACCGCCAGTTGAATGTTTGTCTACTTTAATTCCTTCAATTGCTGATAAATCGATCGTTTCTCCAGACTCAACCATCGCCATCGTTAAATCTGCACGTTCGCGATCTGTCATATCTTTAAAGAAGATTGCCATTGCAAGTGCACTCACTTGATAATCAGGAATACTTCCGTCTGTATATCCATTAATAAAGAATTTGATTTCTTCAGTCGTTAATTCTTTGCCGTCACGTTTTTTCGCAATAATATCTACCATTCTCATTACAATCACCATTCCTTTTTATATGATATGAATCTGTTAAAATAATAAGCCTACGATTGTTGCTGATAAGAAACTTACTAATGTTGCACCGAAAAGTAATTTCAAACCAAATTTTGCGACTACATTCCCTTGCTTTTCATTTAAGCTCTTAACTGCCCCTGCAATAATTCCAATTGAAGAGAAGTTTGCAAATGAAACTAAGAATACAGATATAATCGCTGTCGTTCTATCTGAGAAATTAAAGTTTCCTTGTGCTAAATCTGTCATAGCGACAAATTCATTTGATACTAATTTTGTTGCCATAATATTTCCGGCATTAACTGCTTCATGCCAAGGTACACCCATAATAAATGCAAATGGTGCAAATACATAACCAAGAATTTCTTGGAATGAAATACCGATTACACCTTTAAATACTGCATTAATGAATGCGATTAAAGCAACGAAACCGACTAACATAGCTGCTACTGTAATTGCAACTTTAAATCCATCTATAATGTATTCCCCTAATACTTCAAAGAAAGTCTTTTTCTCTTCTTCTTGTACTTCTAACATATCTTCTTCTTCAGTAACTTCATAAGGGTTAATGATAGAAGCGATAATAAAACCACCGAATAAGTTAAGCACTAAAGCGGTTACAACATATTGTGGTTTTAATAACACCATATATGATCCAACGATAGACATTGAAACGGTAGACATTGCAGATGCACATAATGTATACATTCTTTTCTCTGGCAATAATCCTAGTTGTTTCTTAACTGAAATAAACACTTCAGATTGTCCTAAGATCGCAGAAGCAACAGCGTTATATGATTCTAGTTTCCCCATTCCATTTACTTTACTTAATGCTAGACCGATAGATTTCACAATAATAGGTAATACTTTAATGTGTTGCAAAATACCTATTAAAGCTGAAATAAATACGATTGGCATTAATACACTTAAAAAGAAAGAAAACTCTTTTTGATTTACTAATCCACCAAATACGAAATTCACACCGTCAGCGGCATATTTTAATAGCTCTCCAAAACCATCTGCTATTCCGCTAATTAATATATTCCCTACACTTGTATTTAATAATAAAAACCCCAAAATGAATTGTAATATAACCATCGTTATGATTGGGTGATATTTGACTTTCTTTCTATCATTACTAGCAAGCCAAGCGATACCTAAAATCAATACGAGGCCAAAAATACCGATTAAATATTTCATAAGCCGTCTCCTCCCATTCGTATCCGCTTACATTTTTTTCAATTATTAAAGCAATAGATACACTTTACTTTGTGTATCTATTGCTTTTGACTTCATTAATGATTAGTAGTTATCTGTAGCACCTTTTGCATCATTTAATACGATTGCAACACTAGCACTTGCTCCAACGCGAGAAGCTCCAGCAGCTACCATTTTGTCTGCATCTTCACGTGTACGAACGCCACCAGATGCTTTTACACCAACGTTTGGTCCTACTGTTTTGCGCATTAATGCGATATCTTCAGCAGTTGCTCCGCCAGTTGAGAATCCAGTTGAAGTTTTTACGAAGTCAGCACCAGCTTTTACTGATAATTCACAAGCGCGTACTTTCTCTTCATCTGTTAATAGGCAAGTTTCAATGATTACTTTTACAAGAGCTTTTCCTTTTGCTGCTTGTACTACTTCATAAATATCTTTTTCAACGAACTCGTTATCGCCATCTTTTAAAGCGCCTACGTTGATTACCATGTCAACTTCAGTTGCACCTTTTGCGATAGCATCTTTTGTTTCGAAAGCTTTTGTTTCAGTAGTGCTTGCTCCTAATGGGAAACCGATTACAGTACAAACATCTACATCATGTCCAGCTAACTCTTCAGCAGCTAGCTTCACCCATGTAGGATTAATACAAACAGAAGCGAATTTATATTCCTTTGCTTCTTCGATTACTTTCATAACATCTTCTTTAGTAGTATTAGCTTTTAAAATTGTATGGTCAATTAACTTTGCAATGTTCATTATCTTCACTCCTCATATCTTTTAACAACTTCATTCTAACTCTTAGTTGAACAAATGTAAATACACTTTTGAAATTTTGTTCATTCTTTTCGGAAAGGAATTTTTCAATAGTAAATAAAGCGCATTCTAACTAAGAAACAATTCATATTTAAAATCAAAACTTTTATATTAACAATGGTAGTATGTATCTCAATATCCATAATTATTTTTAAAAAGGCAATTTGTATTCAAAAAACACTCCCATAATTCATACATAACAAAATAAAAGGCTTTCTCAAAATTAACATCTTGAGAAAGCCTTTTATTTCTAACCTTTTTGATAATGTAACAATTCTTTTGCTGTATGCTGATCGATAATTAATACATTTGCATACCCGCCACGTAACGCACCATCAATTGCTTTTATTTTTCTATTACCACCAGCAACTAAAATAGAACGTTTCTTTAATTTCAGTTCTTCTAACTCAATTCCAATTGTACGCTGATTAATCTCTTCGCTACTAATCTTTCCGTCTCCATCAAAGAAACGTGAACAAATGTCACCGACCGATTGTTTTTTGAGCAAATTCGTTTCATCCTTATCGAAATAACCTAATCGGAATAATAGTGCTTCGTCTCTCACTGTTCCTACAGTGAAAATTGCAACATTCGCTTGTTTCCCCATTTCGATAATGTGATGAATATGTCGATCCTGCTCTACTAATTCTTTTGTCACTGCATTATCAAATATAACTGGAAGGGGTAGATTTCTTGGTGTCGTTTGAAAAGCATCTGCAAATAAAGCAATCGTTTCATTCGCATATGTATTTACACTCGAATGACTAATACCACCTTTTAACTGAACAACTTCTACACCTTTTACATGTTGTGGTACAATTTTTCTAGCGATTTCATACATCGTCATTCCCCAGCTTACACCAACGATATCACCAGTTTTAACCGTCTTTTCCATATACTCAGCTGCATATTTACTAATATACTCTGTAATCGTTGCATATTCTGGTACTGGAGAAAATACGACATGTGCCTCTAACAAGTTGTACTTTTCTTTCAGTAAATTTCCAACGTTATCTAAATCAGCAAATGGATCGGCTATGCTAATTTGAACAAATCCTTTTTCTTTCGCGTACTTTAATAATCTAGAAATAGTCGGCCTTGAAATATTTAATTTATTAGCAATTTCCTGCTGACTATAATCTGACTGATAGTATAATCTTGCAACTTCAACGCTTAATTGTTGTTTATCTTTATCCATAGTAACTCATTACATATCCTTTCCTGTATTTCCTTTTCGTTACAAGCATTATACAGCTTTATGCAAGAAATTTCGACTACCGAATTTTATCTAACTGAACTTCTACTACACTTAGTATTTAAAATGAAACTTTATTGTATATATTTACAACCTCAACATAGATACACTTGAAACATATAAATCGATTTATATGTAATTCATTCTTTTTTGCTTTTTCTGTAGTAACGATAACAAATCCATTCAATAAGAAACATGAAACATCGTCTAAAAAGTTACCTTTACTAAAAACTATTCAAATACCCCTCATAAACAGAAGATACTGTTTATGAGGGGTATTTATTCAATTTAAGTCTATAAAAATCGGATAAAAACAATGCAAGTTTTCACTTATTTAGAATAAGTGAAAAGATGATGTTTTATTTGTTCAATAAAATAATGATGGTGTATATTATCGTTAGATACTCGACTTGCCATAATAGCTCCCTCCATTGAAGATGCAAGAAAAGAAGCGAGTGATATAATGTCTATATCTTCTTTAAGTTCTTGTTTCTCTATTCCTTCTTTTATGAGAGAAGCCATTAATATTACTGTATCGTTATAACCTTCTGCTGCTGCTTTTTGTAATTCTGGAAATACCCCAGTACTTTCAATTGCGCTATTAAGTAATGGACAGCCTCCAGCAATAGGAGGATTATTAGCTGCATCTTGATATACAAGGAATATTGCAAGGATTTTATCGATTGCTGTCTTTTTATTTTCCATTGCTTTATGAAAATGACTCCACATAATCTCACCACTTTTGTCGTAGGCAGCAAGGACAATTTCTTCTTTATTTTTGAATCTACGATAAATAGATCCTTTAGGTAGTTCAGTAGCTGTCATTATATCCTGGATGGATGTGCGAGTTATCCCATTTGTATTAAATAAATATAAAGATGTTTCAATAATTTTTTCTTTTACCTTATCAACTTTAGTCATGCTTTGTAATCCTCCTAATAAAAACGATCTTAATATTCCAGGTAATGTTTACCCTCTATTTTCTTAATTTTTTTGTAAGTATAAATAAATTTGGAACAGAAATATCTTATGGAAACCTCAAACAATACAGTTTGAAAAGAGGTTAATCAAATTGTATTATTCATATCATTAGAGTGAATTTTCTGCCAAAAACAACATGACCAATTGTTTAATTCAGTCATTTTATTCAACTAATTTTACCTAAAATCGTAGAAGATGTAAAAAAATATATTTTAGTGTATAGACATATGATTATTATATATAATCTCTATTAATATGTTTAGCTAAAGTGTTTGAACTACCCCCACTTTCACTTCATATATTAGGATATCTACCGCATTCCTTGCGGTTAAAAGCCTTATCACTTCATTCTTTAAAAAGGAAATCGTTAATAATTAATGAGTACTGAAATTTAATTGTAAATAAGAAACTCACATATAAGTATTTTGTATTTTTGTCATTTTGATTTTGTTAATACTTTGTAAAAAGGATTAACAAAACTAGAAACTTATAGTATTATTAGTTTTCGGACCGAACCGTCCGGTTTTGAATCTTATATAAATATATTTAGAAGGAGAACTTAATGCAGAAAGAAAATTCAAAGATTGTAGGTAATTTAATTAGGAGGATAATAAAATGAACTTTATAAAAATGAATAAAAAAGAACTTACTATGCTAATAATCTTTACACTGTTTGTACCATTTCAAATTGGCTTGTACATATTATTTGGCATATCACTTTTAGCTAATGTCAATTTAGTTGAATCAGAATTTGTTCTTAGTGCCATCGGTTTTACTGTACCTGCTATTATAGGAATAATTTTCTTTAGGAAAGAAATCATTCAAAGTTTTACTTATTTTAAAGAGAAGACAATTTTGAAAATAGTAAGTATTCCTATGGTGGTTTTATTTACGGTAATTGTGGAACAGTCTATTATGCGTTTTCTAGCAACTGGTCAGCCAGAGAACCAAGAACAGCTTCTTGAAACGGGTGCAGAGGTACCTATTATATTTACATTGCTTATATTTGGTATTCTGGGACCAATACTTGAAGAAATTGTGTTTCGTCACATATTAATAAATCGTTTTTCTTATCATATTGGTACTGCTATTGCATCTATCATTTCGATCATTATTTTTACACTTCTTCATACAAACCAGCTTTCGGATATTGCTATTTATTTACCTGGCTCGGTGATACTTACTGTGGCTTATCTTATTTCTAAAAGATCCATTGCATATGTAATAGCGATACATATATTAAACAATTGCCTTGGTTTCATTCTATAAGAAATTAGACTTAGTTCTTTTGCAAAGTAAAAAAATAGAAACAGATATTGATAAATGAGGAGTACAATTTAGACAGTGACTAATGATTTATGAAATTCCTTGTACGTCGAAATACCGCAGTTTGGATGTAAACTGCGGTTTCTTTTATATAGGGGGGCCCACTGCATCACAATTAAACTAAAAAAGGAAATACCATGACTAATATATGTTCTCCTTATATCCCATTACAGTAAACATTTTTGGAAAATATCCAGAATTTTATTAGCGAGTTAGTAGTTGAAGAAAAATTTGTTCCTCAGCCCTTAAGTTATAATACATAAAAATTAAATTGCTTAGTTAAGAGAAAAGATGAAGTATCAATTTTGCTTAAAGTATCTAAACTACCTTGATTTTTTTCTTATACAGCAAACTATATCAAGTGATTAAGGAACTCATTTTTGAGGCTCAAGTTAGATATGTATATAAAATTAGTATGAAGGTGTGAAATCAATTATAAAATAGTAGCTTTAGAATAAATGAAAAGAGAAATAAATAACCACCATTATTTATTTCTCTTTTCATTTACATATTTATTTTTGGAAAAACAATCTAACTCCAAATACTAATAATACCGCGCCTGTAATACCCTCTATTGTACGGTTCACTCTTTCTTTTCTTAAAAAAGTTCTTAATTGACGTATGAGTGAGATATAAAGTAAATACCATATTGCTGTCAAAGTCGTAAATGTGACTCCTAATAATAGAAATTGGAGGAAATGATTTTGATTACTTACAATAAATTGGGGTAAAAAACTAAGGAAAAACACAGCGGTTTTTGGGTTTAAAATTGCCGTAGTAAATCCTTGTCTAAAGCTTTTAATTGCCCCAATATCCTTAGAGTACATTTCTACTGAACCTGACATATCTTCTTTTTTATGTAAGGCACTTTTAATTGACTTTACAGCTAAGTAAATTAAATAAAAAGCCCCAGCATATTTTATAAATGTAAATAACATAGCAAATTTCATTAGGATGGCAGAGAGTCCTAGCGTAGCCATTATTGTATGAATCATCATTCCAGATATCGTTCCTAAAACAGTCTTTATCCCACCATTTTTACCATGCGAGATAGTGTTTTTTGTAACTAGTGCAAAACCAGGACCAGGCATTATTATGATTAGCATTGCTGTAAGAATAAATAATAGATAATTTTCCATGTTCTAGTATTTCCTTTCCAATTTTTAATTTTACTTACAGTATAGCTTTTTTCATTAAAACATTAAATATAAAAAGCTTGATCAGAAGTATATTTAGGTTATTAGTATCGATTTGATTAAACATTACCCCAAAGCTACATTAATAAAAAAACACAGCAAATTTATATATTAAATAACAAGTCCACCTCTCACAAAAAACAGGATAAAAAATAAACAGCAGAACTAGTCCACTGTTTACTTCGCCACGCCTTCATGTAATTTTTCTGTATAATCTTTTACATCTTTCCAGCTATCTTTCGCTGTATGTAAATCTTCTTTTATGAAGGTAAATTCTTCAGGGCTGATTCCTTTTACGTTTTGCAGTAAATTATTATACTTTGCCCCTACTGTATACCATTGATTTGATATATTTTGCAATGCTGTAATTGCTGCATCAATTGTTTCAGTCATATTTGTTGTTTTATTTTTTACATCTGTCAATATTGCCACTTCAGCTTGTGCGCCAGAAATTCTATCTTTTAAATTGGAGATTTCTCTTTCTGCATTTGCGATATCTTTTTTCGCAATCGCAATCATCGGTCCGCCAGCAAGACATGTTATTAGTGCTACGCAAAGTACGCCACCAGCAATGACCATATCATTACTCTTTTTGATTGAATCGTTATATGTATTTATTTGTTGCTCTAGAGCCGGAATGCCAGCATTCGTACTTGCTAAAATTGCTGTTAATTGATTTGTATCCTCTTTAAAACTATTTGTGTCTTTCGCCATTCTGTCGCGAAAAGCTTTCAAATCCCCTAATAATACATCTACCTCATTTTGATTCTTTACAATATCCGCATACAACTTTTCTAAATCCGCTTTTAATTTTCCACTATCCTTTTGTTCAATCGCTACTAGCATGCTATTATAATACGCTTGAAAAGTATTATTGTAATTAATAATATTTTGATCTGTTTTCATAATTTGAGGCTTCATATAATTTAACCAATACGCTGCGTTAATTTTTGCATCTCTTTGGTGCTGAATCATATTTCCTTTAAACTCACTATTAATGGAACTTATTTTACTCAAAACAGTCTCTTGCTGATTTTGAATTAATTTTGCATATGAATCCATTGCAAATATGCTCGATGTCGTTTGCGCCATAACATCTTGGAATCCAGCTGGCCCTAGCGAATAATTTTCCGCACTTTCTTGCAATATTTTTACGTGTTGTTCTGCTGCAAAAGGATGTAAAGGAAATGCGTTACTCGTTGCCACTCCAGCAATCATTAACGTTAAAAGACATTTTTTATAAAATCGTTTCTGCATACTTTTCACCTATTTTCTTTATAAGGGTATAAAAAGCTCCTGCTCACAACTGAACAGGAGCTTCAAATCACTCATCAATACTTAACGCTCTATCGATTCGTATCCGATTATGCTTTTTTCGTATCTACTACTTTAATATCTTCAGCATAAATCTTTTCTGCATAGTCTTTAATGTTTTTCCAGCTATCTTTCGCAATGTTTAAATCTTCTTTAATGAAAACAAGGTCGTTTGGACTAATTGAATCTACATTTTGAAGTAAAGAATTGTATTTTGATCCCATTGTGTACCATTGGTTTGAAATGTTTTGCAACGCTGTAATTGCAGTATCAATTGTATTTGTTAAATACTCCGTTTGTGTTTTAATGTTCGTTAACCCAGCTACTTCTAATTGAGCAGTTGTAACTTGTCCTGTTATTTTTTGAATTTCAGCTTGTGCATTATCAAGTTCTTTCTTCGCTAATACGATTCCAGCTGTACCACCGCCTACAGCTGCGGCACCACCTGCAATTAATGCGACTCCTAGCGGCGTTCCTGCACCTGTAGCAATAACTACTGCACCACCGATAATTGCAATTGGTCCTAGTGCTGTTGCAACAGATGAACCGATAATAATTGCATTATATTTACTAATTGCTTCATTGTACGTTGTAATTTGATTTTGCAGAAGCGGAATTCCAGCATCTTGACTAGCTAATATAGATGTAATTTGATTTGCATCACCTTTAAAGTTTTGCGTATCGGACGTCATTTTGTTTCGGAATTTTTTTAAGTCTTCTACTAACTGATCTACTTGCGCTTTATTTTCATTAATACTACTTGATAATCTAGTTAACCCTTTCGTAAGAGTCGCTTTATCCTTCGAATCCACCGCAGCAACTAACGTATCATAATAGTTTTGGAATTTCGTATTGTAGTTAATGATATTTTGATTCGTTGAAATAAGCTGCGGCTTTAATACATCTAACCATTGTTTCGCATTTCCTCTAGCTGTATCCTGGTGCTGAATTACTTTCCCTTTTAGAGCCGTATCAACAGAGGATACATTACCAAAGTTAACATTCCCTTGTTTAATAATTGTTAAAGCGTACAGATCCATTACTAAAGCGTTTGAACCTGTTCTTTCCATTGCATCTTTTAGGCCTTCTGGTCCTAATGAGTATTCTTCATAGTCATTATAAGCTTTTGCTACCGCATGAATTGGAGCTTGTTTCACTGTACTTTCAGCTGCATACGTATGAGCTGGCATGATATTTCCTGCTGCAAATACTGCCATAAGTGCTGATAGAGCCATTACTTTATAAGGTTTTTTTGTCATTTTTCTTCTCTCCCTATATCGTTACTTATTTTTAATGTACTTCAACGTTTGTAACGTAATCTTCAAATTGATTCGTTTGTTTATTCATTTCATCACTTACTTTTTTAATTTGATTGAAATGTTTTTGAAGTAAACTACTATCTGTATATGTGCCTTCTTCAACATTCTTTTGAATTTGGATCATATTACTGTTTAAAACTTTCCAATCCGTTATTAGCGTTTCTAAAGTTGAAATTTGGCGATTAATTAGTTCTGTAAAGCTACTTACTTGATCTTCAACGAATGTAATTTGTGTCGCCTCTGCTTCAGTTTGTGATAACTTTTGAATAAGTGGTAGTAGCTCTTTTTGCTTTTGCTGAATGCGAAGAGCTGCTTCTCTCGTTTGACTATCTGCAGCATTTACAATTTCATTACTTAAAGTACCGATAGAAACGAAATCAATTGTTTTCGTTTGCGCAGTTTGATTTGTAATTGTAAATACTTGTTTACCGATATTAATAGAACCTTTAATAATTTCTTGAGGTCTATTCAAAATATTCGTTAATTCCGCTTGGATTTCTCCTTGAATTCTTTTAATATCTTCTCTTAATTTCACAATATCTCCACTTGATCCTTGCAGTGTTTTTATTGCTTCATCAGCTTTAAGTGATAAGTTGCTACTATCTTTGTCTAATACCGTTTTAAATCGATTTAACTCTAATAAATCTTGCTCCATACTCTCTTGGATGTTTTGTACTTGCAATTGTAATTTTCCATATGCATTTGTAAAATCTGCTTTTGCCTGTTCATCTTCATTGACGTTTCCTGCTAGTTCATAGAGCTTACTATAATAACTATTAAATCTAGTACTATATCTCATCATCTCTTGATTTAAGTCGATTAGCTTCGGATTATATTCATCAATCCACTCTCTTACATTTGCCTTTGCAAACTTTTGATGATTCGTCAAACTACTCATCGCATTCACCTTAATGTCTGGCTGCTGTAAAATCACTAGTCCATATGCTTGTATAAGCGGTGACTGTGATCCTAACATTCTAATTGAATTGGATAATGTATTTGGAGCAATTACATTTTGTGCATATACTGTTTTCACTTCTGTTTGCCCTTCCTTAGCGTAAGCGCTTACAGGAATAAAACAACTCGTAGATACTGCTGTAACCAATAACCCTGTAATTAAAGTCTTTTTCACTTTAACTCCTCCTATGTATTAGCAACTATTACTATCGCATTTTATTATTCTATTTTCTTGCATATAGTTTGAGATGGTTAAAATAGAGAACGTTCTCACCGCGATCCATGTACGAACCACCTCTCTCAACTTTTATTGCTACAGTACTTACTTATTGTTATAAAACATTTCATATGTGATTAGTATGAATAATATTGTATAAAATTTCTATTTTATAGCCATTCTCACATTCACACAGTGAATATATTACATAAAAATATTATTCATTTTAAACTAAATAACGTACGTAAATATGAAATTCCGTTTTATTTTCATGTAAGTTTTGTACTGTAAGGTCATTTAAACACAGCTATTTATATAACGTAAAGAAGTATTTTCATTCCCTTTATTTTCAACCTTTCCTGTCCTTATTTCAAAATATAATCCACTTCACTTTTTCAATTGAAATATCCATATATCACAACAAAAACCTCTACTTATTCATAGATACAAAAATTATATTGATATATCTTTCAGACCCATATGCAATTATGCATAGTGTATACACAAAAAGGATAGCTTCACTTTCGTAAAGCTATCCTTAAAAAATCTTCTTACTTTTTCAAATGATATGGAACTGTCGTAATAACAACATTTCTTTTATAGAGTAAATACGCACGAATGAGTAAACTAGACTGATTATGAAGAATGTTATGCCAACCTTTTTTCGGAATGAACTGTGGTATAACTACAGTAACTCGGTAATTTGACTCACTCGCTTTATATTGTACTGTATCAATAAACTTTGTTAGTGGCTGAATAATACTTCTATAATGAGAATGTAAGGTAACAAGCCTTACTTCAGGTTGCCACTTCTTCCATTTCTCTTCAAATTTCTTTTCCTCTTCTCTGTCAAAAGCAACATATACAGCAATAACTTGATCTGCCGAAAGAGCCTTCGCATAGTTCAATGAATTTTCTACTACATGCGTCATACCAGCTACAGGAACAACAATTACATTTCCCTCAATTGGAACAAGTCGCTCACAAGTTTTTAAACTTAATTGATCACCCACTGCATCGTAGTGCTTCTTAATTCTATGGAACAAGAAGATGATGGCAGGTAAGAAAATAAGGATTGACCAAACTTGTGCGAACTTAGTTAAAAAGAACATACTCATTACAATAAAACTAATGACTGCACCAACTAAATTGACCGTTAATCTCAAAGCCCATCCTTCAGGTTTGTCACGAAGCCATTTTAATACCATCCCCGTTTGAGAGAGTGTAAACGGAATAAATACACCTACTGCATATAACGGAATTAAATGTTCTGTTTGCCCTTGAAAAGCTACAATTAAAATAATCGAAGCAATTCCAAGTATAATAATACCGTTTGAGTAACCTAGGCGGTCTCCTCTAATCGTAAACATTCTCGGTATAAATTTGTCTTTTGCAAGGTTAACTGCTAATAGCGGGAATGCAGAATACCCTGTGTTAGCAGCAAGAATTAATATTAAAGCAGTTGTACCCTGTATAAAATAGTACATGAAATTACGCCCAAAAGTTTGTTCAGCAATTTGTGAAACGACTGTTACTTCCTTACTTGGATTAATTCCGTAATAATAAGCTAAGAAAACAATTCCTGAAAATAAAACTGCAAGTAATGCCCCCATTGCGAGCAATGTTTTCGCTGCATTGTTAGGTGCAGGATCCTTAAAGTTTGGAATTGCGTTAGATATTGCCTCAACACCCGTTAAAGCAGAGCTTCCTGAAGCAAATGCTCGTAACAGTAAAAATAAACTAATTCCTGCAACTGGTGTTCCAATCGGTGAATGTAATGTCGGTGAAACTTGACCAGTTATAATATTATAAATACCTACACCAATTAATATAAATAGTGCTAAAACGAATAAATAAACAGGATATGCTAAAACGGAAGCTGATTCCGTTACCCCTCTTAAATTTAAAATAGTAATCAATATAACAAATATAATCGCAATGATTACATTATGTGCATGTAAACTAGGGAAAGCTGATGTAAGCGCATCTGTACCTGCTGATACACTTACTGCAACAGTTAAAATATAATCAACTAATAAAGATCCTCCAGCTATTAACCCTGGATTCATCCCTAAATTTTCTTTTGATACTACGTATGCGCCCCCGCCGTGCGGATAAGCAAAAATAATTTGTCGATAAGATAAAATAAGGGCTGTCAATAATACTAATACCCCAACAGCGATAGGAATAGAATACCAATAAGCTACTGCTCCTAGGCCTGCTAGTGCGATTAATATTTGCTCTGGTCCGTATGCGACCGATGACAATGCGTCAGAAGATAAAATGGCTAGCGCCTTCGTTTTATTAAGCTTTTGCTCTCCTAACTCAGTTGATTTTAACGGCCTTCCAATTAAAAACCTTTTGATTGATGAAACCACTGCTGTCCACTCTCCAATAATTTTGTACGAACTTTTCTGCTAGTTACAGCGAATAAACGATTTCTTCAGAAAGCAAAAAATGTCTACAAGCCATAACGAAATAGACTTGTAGACATTATTTTTTTTGTCGCACAAGCTCCACCTTCCTTCTCAATATAACGCTTACGAGGTTAGCTGTCGGATTCGGGCCTATGAGTAGCCCTACCTTTTTCAAGGATTCACCCCATTGGATTAAGTACTAATCCATAAGAACGGGTCCCCCGCACCATGCGGTTTCAGCGATTTAGAAAATTGAAACTGTGGATTATAATACTCCTTTATTTTCAAAATGTAAACAAAAATTTTTAAAAAGAAAAAATTTAAATGATTGCGCATAATCCGCTGGTAAATATACATAATGAATACTACAAAATCGATAAAGGAGACTCATATGTCTAAAGAAAAGAAGCCTATTTTTTCCGATTCCTATTTAGATGCATTAGCAAATGAAATTAATCAATTATACGGTAAACGTGAACAGGAAATAAATTTGACAGATAGAACGAAAAGAAATAAATAATTTGTCATAAAAAAGAAAGCAATACACTTATATATTGCTTTCTTTTTTATTTTTTCATACATCCAATTGTATTGCTGATCTGTGAAAGGTCATTTCTTCATACACTTTCAAATTTTGATATACTGCCCCTAATAATGGTGCTTCTATAGAAAATTGTTCCGCTACATCTAGTAAGTATCCTTGTAAGTGCTGGCCTTCAATGAACGAACCTTTTTCCATATCACGCTGCATCGATGACTTCATATCATACGAAATTTTATCAATTGTTTTCATATGTTCTTGGGCAATCCCATCCTTAACTGGAGCTTTCATAGATCTCATGATTTGCACACATTCTTCAAATAAGTTTTGGATAAAATCGCGTCCACCTTCACTTTCGCGAATCGGTCCTATCGGTGCACGCATTAATGTCGTCACACCCGACATTACAGTAATAAATAAATATTTATGCCACATATCTTGCATAATATTTTCACTTAAAACAAAACTAGATTTCGTACCTGCAAATGCTTTAGAAATATGCTTTATTCTCTCTGAATCTTGAGACTTCATTTCTCCAAATACAAGTCTGTTGGCAACACTCGTTTGTACAATCTCTCCTTGATCGTTTAACGTCGTCTCGATAAAGCATAAACCGCCAATTACTTTTTCCACGCCGAATTCCTTTTGTAATAGTGATAAATGAGCAATACCATTTAACAATGGAATGATGACAGTATTTTCACCTACAAACGGCTTCAAATCTTGAATCGCCTCGTTTAAGTGATACGCTTTTGTTGAAAATAAAATAACGTCAAACGGAGAAGTTCGATCTTCTTTCGTTATTAATTTCGGTTGGAAGGAAAAATCCCCGTTAACACTACGAATAACAAGTCCCTTTTCCTCTAATTGCTGTTTTCTTTTACTGCGGACAAGAAACGTAACATCTTCTCCTTTTTCGACTAATCGACCTCCAAAAAAGCCTCCGACGCCACCAGCTCCTAATACTAAAATACGCATACAACATCCCCCTTTTCAAAATACAATTTTATAACATTTAATATACATAACATTATACATGTCCCCTACTAAATAAGCTGAATTTTCATTCTTAATCGAGTATAAAACAGTGGTTATTTTCAAATAAATTTGGGTATGTTGTTTTTATAGCATATATGGAAAGGAAACAATGTAAATGGAGGCAATACAAACAATCGAGGAAAAAGATGTAACAACAGCTATATTTCAATTTATATTCCCGTTTTCTTTTAAAACTGGATATGAACAAAATATGTTCCCTTTCTTACAGAAAAATGATTTCCGCCCTTTTCGACTCGATCATCTTGAAAATGAAAATACATACTACGGAAAGTTTCAAGTTTCACATCAAAGTATGGAAGCATACTATCTTTCATTTACAAATAAAATTCTATTTCCTCACTCAGAGCATCAAAAAGGATTACAACGCTATTCTAAAGACCTTAACTTAACTGGACATTTAACAACAAATTTGATTTCTGTTCCATTCAAGATTCATTCTATTGATGTAACACTTTGCCCTTATGAGCTTGGCTTCTTAACAATTCGGACAGAAGTAGAAACCGCTCCAAACATGACATTATCAGAAGCAATCGAATTCGCCGCCCGCTTCCGTGTACTTGAAACTAAAAATGATACAAACGAGACTATTTGTATTGAATGTAACGGAAAACAATACTCACAAGTGGAAAAACTTATATTCGGTGATTTATTTCATGGTGTAACAGACTTCTTTGAGAAAAAGAGATTGCGGAGCTCTTACTTTCAAACCTTTCCTTTCTTTGAAGACCAAAGAATGTATGTACAAACTTTATTATCCGTGAATAAAGAGTCAGACCTTCATATAATCGATGTATACCGAACTTCCAGTCTTTCCGGATTAACAGACGATGGCAATCCGTATATTAGCGCAAATAACATCCCTTATATTCAAGATTATTTAACAAAACATTCTTATCAAAGATGGGCTCCTAATCGCTACTTTGTTATGGAAGAACATATTTTTACATGTATAACAAATGAAGGTGAACACGAATTCGCTAAACTTGCTAGTCAAATGTACGGGGAGTTTTATTACGCTTTGTTATTAAATCTATTTCATAAAGTTGTTTTATTAAAAATGGCAAACGCTTATGCTGAACTTAACATTGAACAAGATACAAATGAAATAGAGAAATTAATTTATTCAATCAATTCATTTACAGCAAATTACTTCTCTTTAGAGTTAGTATCCCAATCACAGAGTGAAGATATTTTCTTCCGCTTAAGAAATCTATTTAACATTGAAGTACTATACTCGAATGCAAAACAAAATCTTGATAGTTTGTTTAAATATCAAGAAAATGTCGCTTCTAAAAAAGATAGCCTTTTACTATTAATTTTAACGCTCTACTCTGTAGTAGGCCAAATGTTAGGGTTTACTATGATTGATCTTTTAAGAAACACCGATTCAAACAAAATCTCGTCGCCACTTGAATTTTTCGCGCTTTTAATAGCAATTAGCGGCATAGTCATTTCACTTATTTTAGGTGCGCAAAGTTTATACCAATGGGGTCTACAACATAAACGAAGAAAATCATGGGTAAAACAAACTGTACTTTCTGCTGTTAAAGAGAAAGATGATAAACATTAAAAAGAGGGATTTTCAAATTACAAATACGTAGAGCATTTCAGTGAATGAAATTTTTATCAGCGATTTTTAAGATATATCGACTTACCGACAAAACCTGACAAAAACACATAGTAAAAAAAGTACTCCAAAATAAAATTTGGAGTACTTTTTTATTACAATAATTTAGCTTACTTCCCTGCTTCGATTTTCTCTAATGCAGCAGCTACTTGCTCTTCAGTTAATTCGTGTTGAACGATATAACGATTACGTGGGTGTACACGACATTCATGAGAACATGCACGTAAATGTTTCGCTTCGTTTTCTTCAGAACATAAAATTTTCTTATTACATTCTGGATTTGCACAGTTTACATAGCGCTCACAAGGTTCACCTGTAAAGTGATCTTTACCAACGATAACATGCTCTTTTTGGTTTACTGGTACAGAGATACGCTCATCGAACACGTAACATTGTCCATCCCAAAGCTCACCTTGTACTTCTGGGTCTTTTCCGTACGTTACAATACCGCCGTGAAGCTGACCTACATCTTCGTAACCTTCACGAACTAACCAACCAGAAAACTTCTCACAACGAATTCCGCCTGTACAGTATGTTAAAATCTTTTTACCTTCAAGTGTTTCTTTGTTTTCTCTAATCCAATCTGGCAACTCACGGAATGATTCAATATCCGGTTTAATCGCACCTTTAAAGTGACCTAGATCAAACTCATAATCATTTCGTGCATCAATGATAACTGTATCTTCTTGTTTCATTGCCTCATAGAATTCTGTTGGCTCTAAATATTTACCAGTTATTTCTTTCGGATTAATGTCGTCTTCTAGACGAAGTGTAACTAACTCTGGACGAGGGCGTACGTGCATTTTCTTAAATGCATGTTCATCTGCCTCATCAATTTTAAAAACTATTCCAGCAAAACGTGGATCATTGTTCATTGCTTCCATGTATTTCTCTGTTTGCTCAACAGTTCCAGAACAAGTTCCATTAATTCCTTCTGTCGCTACAAGAATTCTTCCTTTTAACTCAAGTGATTTACAAAATTCTAAATGCTGTTCAGCAAATTCTTCTGGATTTTCAATTGTTGTGTACATGTAATATAGTAATACTCTATATGGTTTTGTAGTTGCCAATTTATTTCTACCACCTATCTAAATTTTAAAATCATGTATAAGTTAACGTTCATATCAAAACATATATAATAAGAAAATACATACTAAATTGTACTTAGCCTATTTTCTTCTATTTACAATTTTTTCTATAAGTTAACGAAAATAAAAACAAGATTACATCACAAAACACTATGGTTATGTTGTAATCCCAATATATTATATATCATACAATTTCATTTCCATCAATTAATATGCTGTAATATAGGCTCTATGTTCACATAAATTTCAAAATTAGTCCTTTAATTCATTATGTTTCCCCATGTGATCACACCATAAACTCCCATTTTTTTATAACACGACACCATCTATTGCGGCAAGGCATATAATTTGCACTAAGGAAACATTTGTGTTCAAATAAAAATATCATCTCATACATTTAAATGTATTGAAATAAACAATAAGAATACTTACAATAATTTCATCAAGTTAACATTTCAAAGGGGAAAACTACTATGAATAAAGATATATCAAAAGATGAACAAGTCCCTTCTCAAAGTACAACTGTTCAATCAGCACACTTAGCTTTAAGTGGAGAAACGAAAGGCTGGAAAAGACTGTTACCGTTTTTAGGACCCGCTTTTATCGCATCCGTAGCTTATATTGACCCTGGTAACTTTGCTACAAATATCGCAGCTGGTTCACAATATGGATATTTACTATTATGGGTTATATTCGCCTCTAACTTAATGGCAGTATTAATTCAAACTTTATCAGCTAAATTAGGAATTGCTACGGGAAATAATTTACCTGAAATCGCTCGCGAACACTTTCCAAAACCTGTGTCTATTGGCTTATGGATTCAAGGTGAACTCGTTATTATGGCTACAGATTTAGCGGAATTTATCGGGGCAGCACTCGGATTGTATTTATTATTTGGAATTCCGATGTTACCAGCTGCTTTAATTACAGCAGTCGGATCATTTATTATTCTTGAGTTTCAACGCAGAGGATTTCGCCCACTAGAAGCTATTATTACAGGGATGATTTTTATCGTAGTAATAGCATTTGGGATTCAAGTTTTTTATGCAAAACCAGAATTAAGTCCCCTTCTTTCAGGACTATTTATTCCAAAATTCCAAGGTGTAGACAGTATATTACTTGCAGCAGGGATATTAGGTGCGACAGTTATGCCACATGCGATCTATTTACATTCTGCATTGACACAACGCCGCGTGATCGGAACAACTGATGAACAAAAGAAAAAAATTTTCCATTTCGAGTTTATTGATATCATTATCGCAATGGTTATCGCTGGAGCAATCAATGCGAGTATGTTAATTGTTGCTGCCGCACTATTCTTTAAAAATGGTTTACATGTTGAAGACCTTGATGTTGCTTTTAACCAGTTCAGTACTTTAGTCGGTCCTGTATCAGCTGCTTTATTTGGAATTGGGCTCTTATCAGCAGGACTATCTAGCTCGTCTGTCGGTACAATGTCAGGTGATATTATTATGCAAGGTTTCATTCGAATGCATATTCCGTTATATTTACGACGTTTCATTACAATGATTCCACCATTAGTTATTATCGCTTTAGGTGTAAATCCAACTTACGCACTAGTCATGAGCCAAGTCGTCTTATCATTCGGTATTGCTTTTGCATTAGTGCCACTTATTATGTTTACAAGCAATAAAAAAATTATGGGTGCGCTCGTTAATCACCGCATAACAACCTTTATCGCTTGGATCATCGCTGCACTTGTTATCATTTTAAATATTTTCTTACTTTATCAAACATTTGTAGGGTAATGAAAAAAGGTATTCCAATAAAACTGGAATACCTTTTTTCATTACCACTTATGTATGTACCTCTTTCTGGCATTATCGTACCTTTTTCAGTTCGAAAGTAAAGTGGTAATCCTTCCGAAAGAAATATGCTCACCTTGGATGGATCCTGCCTTTGATGATGAATATGTAAATGCGGCTCACTTGAACTTCCTGAGTTACCAACTTGAGCAAGTACCTCTCCTTCATTTACATGTTGGCCTTCCCTCACTTTAATTGATCCTTTTTTTAAATGGGCAAGAATCAAAAATGTCCCTGATTCATCTAGTTGCAAATAAATATGATTCCCCGCCATTGACTGAAAATCATCCTCTCCTGGAACTACATCTTTTTCATCGTTATTGATTGATACAACTGTTCCAGAAGCTGGTGCCATTACTTTCGCTCCATATATTCCATAATCCTCTAACTTACTACTTTTCACTTCAGCAGGCGGAATAAGAATATCATATGCCCATCGTTCATTTGGTTTTATAACATGATAGTTCGTTTCTAATCGATCACCACCCCAACCTATTAATGCTCGTTCATTCAAAGGAAAGCGAACTACTGCTTTAGGATTCATAGAATGTACATCTGCTGGATAAGCAAGTCCCCCTATGTTAGCAAACCACCCTAAGGGCCAAGCTCCAATTATAGAGAAAAGAACGATGAAGAGTAGCTCTCTATCTATTCGCTGTCTGAAAATGCCTTTCCACACAAATAGTAACGTTACCCCTATCAAAATAAAGAGTGATACTATGCTAAAGGCTTGTATACTCCACCAAAAAATGACTGATATAACACCTTTAGCTAAATAAACTACACTCCAACTTATAATTAAAAACGCAACTAAAATTACTAATACATACTTCTTCCACATAATGTATCCTCACTCTCATATCTTTGTTCTACATGATACGAAGTGAAAATTACGACATATAAAAGAAATACTTACGACTTTCTTACAATTCTTTATAATGCGGTAAAACGATAGTGAAAACAGTTTCTTTCTCGTTACTGCGCACAGTGATATCCCCTTTATGAAGCTCTGCTATACTTCTCGCAATTGCAAGTCCCATTCCTTTGCCACCCGTATGAGAGCTACGTGATTTTTCACCACGATAAAACTTCTCAAAAACGTAAGGAAGATTCTCATTCGGAATGCATTGTCCAAAATTTTTAATTTCTATTTCAACATTCATGTCGCTTTTAGAAACTTGAATTAAAAGCTCCTTTCCGTCTTTCCCGTACATAATACTATTACTAATTACATTTTCGAACAGCCTCACCATAAGCGCCACATCCATTTCCACATGTAACTCGTTATCACCTTTAATACGAAAGCTCATATCGGCATCATCTAGTTGTGGCACAAAATCAATCATGATTTGTTCACTGAACGCTTTCATATTTACTACACTTTTATGTAATTCAATCTCCCTATAATTTATTTGACAATAATCTAATAAATCATCTACTTGATTTTTTAATTCATAACTTTTTCGCTTTAATATACTTACATACTGTTCACATTCTTCTCTATTTGTATGAAGCTGACTTCCTAACAGGTCCGCGTAACCGATTAGAGATGTTACAGGTGTTCGTAAGTCATGAGAAATATTACTAATCATTTCAGTTTTCATTTCCTGTGATTTTTTTTCATTTTCGATAGACTCTTTTAAACTTTTAGCCATTCTATTAACATTCGCTGCTAATTCACCAATCTCGTCATTTTTTGAAATAGGTATATGTATCTCCAAATTACCATTACTTATTTCTTTCACGTTCTTATTTATTTCAGATAACCTTTTCGTCATTGTTCTTGTCATGAATGCAAAGTATATTGTAGTAATAATTAAAAAAGCTATTACATATAAAAGTGAATATTTTTCTTCTAACGCAGTAACATGACTATATATATTTCCAATTACAATTTGAAACGCTATTATACTTACAGTTGCTAATAAGATGCTACATATGAATGCGATAAAAAACTTAGCTCTAATACCTTGTAATGATTTAATCTTCAATTTTATATCCGACTCCCCAAACATTCTGTATAAACTTCGGTTCTTTTGGATTCTCTTCAATTTTATTTCTTAATCTTGCGATATGAACCATTACTGTATTATTACTTTCATAGGCTCTTTCTTTCCAAACGCTTTCATATATTTCTTCAATAGTGAACACACGATTCTTTGCAGCTGCCATTAAGTACAAAATATCATATTCAGTTTTCGTAAGATTGATTGTTTCTCCATATAACATTACTGTTCTAGACACTTCATCTATTTCTAAACCCCTAATGTTTATTTTCTTTTCTATTACTTGGACAGTATTTTGATTGAAATATATATACCTTCTTAATTGAGCCTTCACTCTCGCTATAAATTCAATTGTACTAAACAGTTTCACAATATAATCATCTGCGCCAGTACTAAATCCAATTACTTTATCTACATCCGATGATTTTGCGCTTAAGAACATAATTGGTAAACTATGTTTCTCTCTAATCCTTCTGCACAATTCTATCCCATCCATTTTTGGCATCATAATATCCAAAATAGCAAGTTGAATACTGTTATTATTTATGATTTCTAAAGCCTCTTCTCCGTTATGAGCACTTAAAACTTTAAAACCTTCTTGCATTAAATTCGCGTTAACAAATCGAACAATATCTTGATCATCATCTACAATTAAAATTGAGTTTTTCTCCATATACAAACCTCTTTTTGAAATATATTCCACAATCAATTTTATCACAAATTAAAACCATACTTCCCTCTTGAATAATCTTTATTTTCAGACTAGATTATATAATAACAATACATTCTAGTTTCAAAAGAAATGGAGTGAAAGCATGTTTCCTATATTGAAAACCGACCGACTCATTTTAAGAGAACTTACCGAAGAAGATGCACCGAGTATACTACAATGCTTCTCTAATACTGACGTACTGCGCTATTATGGCCAAAAACCATTACAAGATGTTGATCAAGTGAAACAAGTCATTCATAACTTTAAACTGAGTTACAATGCAAGAAGAGGTATAAAGTGGGGAATTGAATTAAAAAACAAGAAAGAACTCATTGGTACCATCGGTTTTCACGATTGGTCTTCTGAGCATAAACGGGCCAATTTAAGTTATGCCTTTTTCCCTGAATACTGGGGAAAAGGATATGCGACGGAAGCTGTTTCTGAGGTTATATCATACGGTTTCCATACCATTCACTTAAAGCGTATTGGGGCAATTGTATTTCTTGAAAATGAAGCTTCAAATAAAGTGCTATTAAAATTAGGATTTGAAAAAGAAGGCGTTCTAAAAAATTATATGTATCAAGATGATATCCCCTATGACACGAATTTTTATTCTTTATTAAAATCGGTTTAATAGAAATTATGCGTAAAAACTCGTTTCAGCATAATAAATCAGGATAGTGGACCTTTAACGAAAGATGGGAAACCGAGTGTTATTCATTTCTTAGATCATCATACGACTGATGCGAAGTACAATAAATTATATAATTTTAAAAAGGGGCATGAGCATATTCTTACTCATATCCCTTTTTTACGTTCTTTTTCTGTTTTCGCAATGCTTTTGGAATGTATACACAGAAAGGTTCGCTTTCCATATAATCTCCCGTTATTGCATATGTTTTAGAACGAGATCCCCCACAAACATATCGAAACTCACAAACACCACATTTTCCTTTATAATTGTCAGGATTACGAAGGTTTTGAAAAACAGGGGAGTTTCGATAGATTTCAGCTAGCGATTTTGTTCTAATATTCCCGGTTTTAATCGGCAATAACCCACTTGGATATACATCTCCAATATGAGAAATAAATACAAAACCGTTTCCATCATTCACCCCTTTTGGAGCACGCCCAAGCTCATCATTTCGCCCTATATTTCCATTTATCAATACACCCTGATATTGAATTACCTGATTTTTTAATAACTGACTTGTTTCTCAGTATAAAATTAAGAGAACACGCCCTTTAGCTAAAGATTCTTAAAGTTTTTCAACATCATTACCTCTTTTCTAAAACTATAAAAAACGTACTATCCGGTAGCGCAACAGCACTCCCAGACTCATCTTTAAACTCGATTTTCTCGCTAAGATGTTGTGTATATCCATCCTGTAAATAGTTCATAGCTTGAACGATGTTTATTTTATCTCCAAAGATACCCTTTACGAAATCCTTATATTCGTTTGGCGTAAATATTCCAAACTGCTCTTGCACCTCATGAACGAAGGAATCCTCGCCCCATGTATAAGTATATAAGAACTCCATTGCATCGTTAACAGGCATTTTGACTGTATCGTCTGCAAGTACCTCATACTGGATTATACGTCCCTTAAATTCACGGACATACTGCTCTAAGAACTTCATTCCGCCTGCATCTTTAAAACGAATCAACCGTATTAACGTTTTATCTTCGGTCATGATGCCATCACGAATGATAATACGGCCTCCTGGCTTTAACACCTCATAGGCACTCTGCAGCCCTTTTTTAATTACTTCATGATTGAATTTCTTACCTTCATACTCTATATAAGAGAACAGCTCATGAAGGATAGAAGAATATACAATCGTATCAACCGATTCTTTTTCAAATGAGCTGCTTAAATTGACTGCATCCCCTTTAATGACGTCCCAAGAACGCCCCTCGTTCTGCTTCTTCTTTTTCAACGTATCAATCACGTTTTCGGAAATATCTATACCGTAGATTCGTTTGTCCTCTGTCTCTTCTTCGATCATGTCTAACATGACACCACCACCGGCTCCGACATCTACAATCGTATCTCCCTTTATATAATCAAGAATAATTCGTTTATCATCAGCTGAGCTATTCATATGTTCCAGATACACTTCTTCATTATGGAATCTATCATATGCATCCTTACGTAACCCGAAGAAATCAAACAGCAGCACATTTGCCCGAGCATGCATCATATCTATCTTTTCTGCCTCTACACAGAAGGTAATTAACGCCTCACCTACAGCAGAAAACTGAAACGATACATACGCAGTCTTCATATCTTCATCGACTTTAACCTTAAAAGAAACATGCGTTGTATTCGGCTTCTCGTTCTCACGGTACTCCCGTAGATACTTCTCAATAACCCGCTTACGATACACGTTATCCTTTTTCTCACCTTTGAAATCATAGTGCAACTGTTGCATCAATTTTTCGAAATGTATATGCTGAACTTTTCTAGAGCCTATCTCGTTCTTTAACATAACAAAAACTGTCCAAATATCCTCAAAGCTAAGAGCATGCATAGACGGTTCTACATACCACAAATCCTTATCAGATAAAAATGTTTGAACGTCTCTCTTCTCGCTCCCCATAATTATATCTTTTTCAAATACTGACTCCTTATGTTTTGGCGTGAGTCTATGTATGCGAGAAGTAAATGGCTCCATATAACCATCAAACAGGCCATCAATTGTAATCTTCACATCGTTCTTCACTTCACTCCACAAAGCTTTTGATACGCCTTCAATAATGCATTGGTTAAGATAGTATAGAATCTCCTTTAACCTAACGTCTCCGTATTCTTCTTTATATGTGTTAATTAAATCAACATGAGAGTCCAAACGAGCCTCCCCGCGTATATACTGCCCGATTAATCCATGTGTTCTAATTAAATCTCGAATAAACAAATACTCAGTAGAATTTAAGTTTGTCTCTACACGTCCAATAAACTGAATATCACTAAAAATATCAGCAGAACCCTCGTTATGTACGAATAGATTAATCCCGTTTTTCTTCCATTGCTCCCGCTGTTTTAAAGACCCTACCTTTGCAAGCTCACTATACGTTAGTACCTTTTCAATAATACGATACGCTTCTTCATCTAAAGGCAGTCCATCTAACACTTGTAGCGTACGGTGCACATAGTACAACACCGCATCTGTTTTTAATGTTTCAAGTACTTGTACATTCTCATAGTTTTGATGTATCTCCTCTGCCTCAATTAAATACTTTAACCACATAGGGAGAGTATCGGAAAACCCTTCAATGTATTTATTTAGAATCTCAATATTTTTCAACTTATTTACCCCCATATATAATCAATATCTGTAGTAAAGTCTGAGACACCTTCTTTAAAAAGATCATCACCCTATGTCCCCCTTTACCATCTAGAACTCTTTCAAATACAAACGCTTCAAACCCAGTCTTTTGCTCTTGTAAAAAAGAGTTATCAGGTTTGTAACACATTCTTTTATTCATCTCTTATTGTAACTTCATCAGGAATTTCGGCGGAATAAACAGTAGGACTCAGCGGATCACTTCTTACATTGATAAACATATGTTGCGATAGAATCAACCGAAAATGAAAACGGCAAGCGGGTGCACTCCACTTGCCGTTTTTTCATAGCTTAGTATGTATTTGAATTTCTTTTGCTTTCTCTTTTTCACCCTTCACTCGTACAATTAAATCATATGATCCGGATTTTGGCGCTTCAAAAGAAAGCAGACCTTCTTTTTGAGAAGTAACTTCTTCTTCATAAATAACCTTATCATCTTTTGTAACTTGCAATAAAATTGTACCTTCCTCAACGGCTGCTTCATAAGGAATTTCCACATTTCCTTTTTCAGCTTTAACCGTTTGCACATCGTAATACCCTTGCAACGAACCAATTTTTAAAGTCGTTTCGCCATTTTTTTGAACCTTTGTGACTTGTGTTGCTGTATTGCATGCACTTAACAATACAACAAGAGTGAGAACCATAAATAAACGTAGTAATTTCATAAAAATTCTCCTTTTTTATGTACATGAATTAATATTCTAACTCTAAATTTTGTACCATCTTATTTCCCACCTCTTAAAATAGCTTTTTTTACAATAAAATACATAATAGAGAATAGTAAACAAGCTCCCATTGTACCAAAAACTACAATTGAAATTTTACCTGCTAATGTTTCATTTGGATCTAATGCATTAGGTAAGATTGTACCAAAAATTGCAATACAGGCTAATACAACCATAAAATATTTAAATCTTTTTACTTTCTTATTCATACTAATTATCCCCTTTATTCCTTAAACCAAATCCCCATAAACCTACACCAGGACCTAATAGTACATGGAATTTGACTCTACTTTTTCTAGCTTCAAAGAATCTCCCGAGATTCCCAAATTAATATCGCCCAAGTATTATACATACCAATTCATTCATTTAGAAAAAGCCCCGCTCAAATCACACACTTAAGACCCTCTTTTTTTACAATACTCAAATAATTCTACACAAATATCTCTATCAATTCATCTTAATACCTTAATTACCTTTTAAGTATATCAATGACAAAATATATAATCTATTATTTTTTATATAATTAAAAACAAACATAATTACAACAAGAGATTGTTTGTATGCTTCTTTGTACTGTATTCCCTTATTCCATGTACTCTTAAAAAAACCTTACTTTTTAAAAAGTAAGGTTTTTTGTATTTATTCATTAGCAATATAAGCATTCTTATAAGTATAAATACCACCGAATTGATGCTTCTCAATTCCTTTTACATAATCTTTTTGTACGTAAGCTGAACCCATTTGATAAAGCGGTGCGACCGCAGCATCCTCTAATAGAATACGCTCGGCCTCTTGCAATGCTTCCCATCTTTTCTTCTGATCTAGTACTAGATCGCTTTTCGCTTTCTTTATTAATTCATCGTATTGACGGTTAGAATAATTCATTTTGTTATTCTGATTATCCGTCGTAAAGAGTTCTAAATAACTAATTGGGTCTTTATAATCCGGTCCCCAATTTGCCATAGATATATCGTAATCTCCTGTTTGTTCTAACTGTAATTTTTGCTTAAATGGCTGTTGTTTAATTTGGATTGCGAGTCCCTGCAAATGCTTTTCTAAGTCACCTTTTATATATTCTGCCATACGTTTTGCATTATCTTGTTCAAATGTTAAAAACTCGAGATTTACTTGTTCTACTCCAAGCTCTTTTTTCGCTTCTTCCCAAATCTTTTTCGCATTTTGCAAATCATATGGAGAAAGATCGCCATTTTCTTTTCTAAAATCTTTACCAGTCTCTTCATTTACATGACCAACTGGTACAAGTACACTTGCAGGTTTTGCTCCGTTATTAATAAAATGAGCAACGAAATCCTCTTTATTTAACGCGAATGAAATAGCTTGACGCACTTTCTTATTTGCTAACGCACTATTTTTTTCATTAAAACGTAGCATAGCAATTGCAGGTTCGCTCGACATATGCAATTCCTTACTTCCTTTATACTTGTCTACAAATTGAGAATTAATAGGCACTCGATCCAAATTACCAGCTTCGTATAAATTAACAGCGGTCATTGTATCCTTTACAATTTGAAAGTTTATCTCGTCTAATTTCACTTTCTTTTCATCCCAATATGTAGCATTCTTCTTTAATTGAAACTCTTGTTCATGCTTCCATTTCTCTAATACAAATGGGCCGTTATATATGAGATTACTAGGTTCCAATGCATAATTCTTTCCTTGTTCTTTCAAAAATGACTCATGCTGTGGCAAGTAAATCGGCAGTGCTAACAACTGTAAAAAATACGGAATTGGCTGTTCGAGTTCCACTTCTAACTTATAATCATTTATAACTTTAACCCCAAGTTCATCAAGAGGCATTGTTCCCTTATTTATCTCTTTCGCATTTTTCACATGAAAGAGCATGTACGCATATTGAGACGCTGTTTCAGGTTTAATTGCACGTTTCCACGCAAACATAAAATCATTTGCTGTCACACTGTCTCCATTTGACCATTTTGCATCTTTACGCAAATCAAATGTATATTTTTTACCATCTTCACTTCTTTTAAACGATTTTGCTACTGCTGGAATAGGCTGATCTTGATCATCTAATACATACAAACCTTCAAATATGTTTTGCATAACATGTGCTGATGTACCATCCATCGTTTTCGCAGTATCAAGAGAAGGGATTTCTTCCGATACCGTTACATGTAATACTTGTTTTTTTGCCTCTGTGTCACTTTTATTCGCTTTATTATTACAAGCTGTTAATAATAAAGATGTAACAAGTGCCATTACCATTAAATGGCTCTTTTTTCGCTTCATGAGTTGTTCTCCTTAAGTATAATATATTATAAAGCGTAATATATTATAGCAGAAATACTAACAGAAAGATGCGACATTCTTTTGAATATTTATTCGTCCAAGAAAAAAGCTATCCTTTTAAAAAAGGATAGCTTTTTCAACTACATATAATTACCTACCTTTGCAAACCTCGTTTATAACGACTCGCTTCAAATATAATACGCTCTTCATCTAACGTTTTACATTCGCCATTCCAAACGACACGTTTTCCGTTAATAATTACATCGCTTATATCTTTTCCACTAGCAGCATATACAAGGTGCGATAACACTTCATCTGCTGGTTGTAAATGCGGCTTATTAGATGGATCAATTGTGATAAAATCGGCACACTTTCCGACCTCAAGTGATCCTGTTTGTTTCATGCCGATTACTTCAGCAGCTCCTTTAGTCGCAAGTGTAAGAGCTGTTTCAACTGGTAGTGCTGTTGCATCTTGATGAATGCCTTTTTGTAATAATGTTGCTATACGCATTTCTTCAAACATATCTAAATTGTTGTTAGATGCCACACTATCTGTTGCAATTCCTACTTTCATTCCTGCTTCTAACATTGCTTTTACATTCGCTATACCAGATCCTAGTTTTAAATTACTATTCGGGTTATGAGCTACTCGAACATCATGTTCTGCTAAAAATGCACGTTCATTTTCATTTAATACTACACCGTGTGCAATAACTGTTGGGCGTTTAAACAACCCGCAACTTGCTGCATATTCTACTGGACGTTTTCCGTACTGTGCTTCAATATCACGTACTTCACGCTCTGTTTCCGAAAGATGAATATGAACCATCGTTTGATTTTCTACTGCAATTCGTGCGCATTCTTCTAACAGTTCTGTGGAACATGTATATGGACTATGCGGTGCAACCATTGTAGTTAACATACCACTTTCATTATAGTAACGCTTCACATATTTTTCAGCTTCTTCAATTGCTTTCTTTTCATCGTCTTTCGTTCCGAAGCTAAATAAAGTTCTTGAAACTGCAGCTCGAATCCCACTCTTTGATACCGTTTCCATAATTGCATCTTGATCTACTCCAATTGGATTAAACATATCAGAGAATGATGTTGTACCACTTTTCACCATTTCAAGTAATCCTAATTCCGTGCTAGCGACCGCAAGCTCTGGCGTAAACTGACTTTCAAGTGGCCAAATTCTCGTCTCAAGCCATGGCTGTAATAACATATCATCGCCAATACCTCTTAAGAGACTCATTACAACATGTGTATGTGTATTTACAAGCCCTGGTAAAACCCACTTTCCTTTCATATCAATTACTTCATCTACTTCAAAATCATTAGCGAATTCTCCGCTCTTTACATCTATAATTTGATCATTTTCTACAATGATATATCCATTTTCTATCACTTCATTTTGTTCATTCATCGTTACGATTGTAGCGTTTACATAAGTTGTTTTCAAAAGTATTTCCCCTTTCAACTCTATGAAGTTCCCTTTAATAAGTTACCACCATTATAGTAACTTATTAAAGATTAAGAGTCAAAAGATAATTTGAATTCTTTCATTATCTTTTCCTTCAAAATGCTATATTGTTTTTCATTTGTATCTGCAAATGCTTCTTCTCGATTTGATTCCACATCCAAATAATTCAATCTTCCATTGAACTGAGTCTCTGTAAAATCAAACCTCTGTCCAACTATACAGTTATAAAAATGCCACATCTCCCCTACTTTTGTCTTTTTGATTTTTCCTCCGTATATATCTTGAACGACTAAAGCCGTTACACCACACTGTCCCTTTGCCGGATTCTCAATAGTCCACTTTGAACTTGTTTCAATCGACCATGATTTTACTAGTGCTTCATATATCCTTTTTATCTTTACATCATCCATTCTAATCTTCTCCTACTATTAATTGTTTTACACATCATGTTGCAAAAGAGGCAGTAAACGATCCTCAAAAACCGTTGATGGTGTCTCTCCTATTAACTTTGCTCCCATCTTCAAGTAAAACCCTTTTGCATTCGGATCACTATCAATTGTAAAACTTTTTATTCCTAGCTCATTTGCTTTTTCTAATACATACTCCCAAAGTATTTTCCCGTACCCTTTTCCTTTGTAACGAGGATGAATGTACAAGAAATCAAGAGCGTTATCATTACGTAAAAATGAGAAAAAACCAATCTTCGTATTATCGTTTTCTAAAACATATACAAAATTATTTTTTATGTACTCATCAGTAATTGTTAAATCTTCCTTACAAGCAAGTATGAATGCTTCGCTATAGTTCCACGTTGCTTTTGAATGTAGTGCAAGTTCACTTAATTCATTTGCTTCACTTAATAACGCATTTCTTATCTTCATGATTCTTTCTCCTCACCTTTGATATATAAACTATTAAAATGATTCGAAAAGTAATTAAAAAAACCTCTTATTTCCGTAAATAAGAGATTACTTTTATAATTCCTCATAATAGGTAACAATTTTTTAAAAGAAAAAAACGCCATTCCTGAAAATTGGCGTTCTTTTTCTTTTAACCTTTATGGCATATTATATTAAGAATCATTTTTGCACTTCTAAACAGTTTCTACTACCGCTTCAAGCATTGTTCCATTTTTAGCATAGTTTGTATGCCAAGAAAAAGCTTTTTCTAAAATATGAGGAGTTTGTCCACCTCTTGTTTTTGCTTCCTCGTAATAAGCTCGTAGCTGTTCACGATACATTGGATGTACGCAATTCTCAATAATTAGTTCCACTCTTTCTCTTGGCGCAAGCCCTCTTAAGTCAGCATACCCCTGTTCAGTGACGATAACATCTACATCATGTTCAGTATGGTCTACATGAGAAACGAAAGGAACGATGCTTGATATGTTGCCACCTTTTGCAATCGATTTAGTAACAAAAATAGCTAGGCGTGCATTTCTCGCAAAATCACCCGAACCACCAATACCATTCATCATTTTTGTACCTAAAACATGAGTAGAATTAACATTTCCGTATATATCTAATTCTAAAGCAGTATTAATCGAGATTAATCCAAGGCGACGAATGATTTCAGGATGATTAGAAATCTCTTGCGGGCGCATCATTAATTTGTCACGATATTTTTCAAAGTTAGAAAATACTTGTTGCATTTTCTCTTCAGAAAGCGTGATGGAGCAGCAGGAAGCAAAATTGACTTTCCCAGCATCCATTAGATCAAAGACCGCATCTTGTAAAACTTCAGAATATACTTCTAAATCTTCAAACTCCGAATCTAGCATGCCGTGCAATACTGCATTAGCAACTGAACCAATTCCCGATTGTAACGGTGCTAAACGATTTGTTAATCGGCCTACTTTAACCTCTTCTCGAAGGAACTCTATTAAATGCTGTGCCATAATAACAGTTTCTTCATCTGGAGGAACAATTGTCGATGGCGAATCCAGTTGATTCGTAAACACAATTCCCTTCACTTTTTCAGCATCAATTGGGATACCGATTGTTCCAATTCGATCATCCGTTTTTACGAGCGGAATAGGGAGTCTTTCCCCTTGTTTACCTGGTTCATATAAATCATGCAGCCCCTCTAATTGCGTAGATTGAGCCATATTCATTTCAATAATAATGGACTTAGCATTTAAGGAGAATGCTAAGGAATTTCCAATTGAAGTGGTTGGAATAATCATTCCATCTTCAGTAATCGCAACCGCTTCCAAGATAGCGAAATCTATATCCATA
This sequence comes from Bacillus pretiosus, assembly GCF_051294775.1. Classification (NCBI taxonomy): domain Bacteria; kingdom Bacillati; phylum Bacillota; class Bacilli; order Caryophanales; family Bacillaceae; genus Bacillus; species Bacillus pretiosus. Next base: position 309,632 of record NZ_JBPPHF010000001.1, on the reverse strand, counting down.
ACGTCAGCACGAAGTAACTCTGCTGTATGAGATAAGTGCTGATCCACAAATAAAAAGTCCCCGTTATTAATTCCTTTTCGCATAGTTGCATCTGCTTGGAAAGGCAATCTTTTCCCTAAAATTCCTACCTCAGCAAATAATTTATCTACATCCGAACCTAAGGAAGCCCCTGTATAAACATTTACTTTAAAAGATTTATCATTCTTAACTCGGTTTACAAGTGCAAATGGGACTGCTTTTACATCACCAGCACGTGTAAATCCACTTAATCCTAAAGTCATTCCACTTTCAATCCATGAAGCTGCTTCTTCAGGTGTAACTACTCGATCTTTTAATCGTTGATCTCTAATTCTATCTAAATTATTCTCCATATGTAATCCCTCTCCCAATGAATATTCATAATTATTTTACACATTAACACCATCAAAATAGGGATTTTCTTACACAATGCCGAAAATTCAGACAAAACAGCGAATCTAGGTTCTAAAGCAGAAAATTTTAGAATCCTAGAAGCTTACGAAAATAACTGGCGTATGATTGACTTACTGGTACCCTCTCTCCGTTATCCATAGAAAGTAAAAAAGTAGAATGGGTATCAGGATAAATTGCTTTAATATGATTAACATTTACAATAAAGGAACGGTGGCATCTAATAAACGAATCTTTCGGAAGCAAGTATTCGAATTCTTGTAGAGAGTATTTATGTGTTCCTGTTAACTCTTCTGAATTCACATATGTCTTTTTATCTTTAGCCTCTAAATACATGACCTTTGCAAAAGGAACTGGAACCCATCCGTCTGTTGTTTTTAAAGTAACGACTGACTTACCATCCGTTAAAGCGGGATAAATTGCCGTCACGCAACCTTCAATCTTTCCATTATTTGAAAATGGTACGGCCATTCCATGATAAGGAATACCGAAAACATCTCGGTTAATAAACTCAGAGGCTTTTTGCTTCGTTACCATTGCTTTATGTGCAATCGTTCCTTCCTTAATAGGATTCCCGGCGCTAATCTTTAAATCAATTCGTTTACTTGACCGATAGTAAATATATTCTTTCGTATTCGAAACGGCGATTGATATTTCATCTGAAAATAATTCCCCAACAACATCTAGTAGTATACCTAATGTTTTATCTTCCATATTATTAACACCTCATTCACTATTATACTACTATTATGATTTGTAAAACCGTTCAACAATTTGAACGGTTTTACAAACAATTTAGTTCACCTTAGCCCCATAACATCTTGCTACTGCAACTGCCTGCGCTATATCTAATTTCACATTTTTTAAATCAAAACTTGTAAAATCAATTCTATCAACTATCGCCCCTTTTAAATTTGCACCGCTAAGTTTCGCCTTACCTAGTTGTACACCTGTTAAATCGGCTTCACGTAAATCTGCTTTTTCTAAATTACATTCATATAGGTCAGCTTCAATTAAACGTATACCCTTTAACATTTGTTTACTTAAGTTCGCGAACCTTAAATTCGTATATGACCAATCGCCCGATATGATAGTTATTCCGTCTAAATTCGCTTCTTCAAAATCAGAGCCAGTCATTTTACATTCTTCAAACTTCGATACGAATAAATTCACACCAACAAACTTACAATTTGCAAATGTAGTTCCTTGATGGATAGAAGCGTTAAATAGAGCACCGGTAAAATCACATTCTATGAAATTACAATTTTCAGTAGAAACTTCCGTTGCATCCACCCCTCTAAAACAGCATTTTATGAACGTACAATTTTTCAATTCCTCTTCTTTAATCAAAACATCTTGAAAATCTATTTCTATATACTCTTTATTTACAAATTCACTCATAACTATTCCTCCATTTCCTCAAAGAAACCTCACTTGAAAAAAGTGAGGTTTCTTCTCATACAATATGCCCATCTAACCAAGAAATCAAATCTTGAAATACTTCATCTCTAGTTACTTCGTGGAACATTTCATGTCTTCCATTTTCATATAAGCGCAGCGTTACATCTTTCACGCCACATTTTTTATAATTTTCATATACTTCTTTTACACCTTTCCCCATATCCCCAACAGGATCACGATCTCCTGAAAAAATATGTATTGGAAGATTTTTCGGTGTTTTCTTAAACTCTTCTAGTTTATTTACTTCTAATACCCCAGAAAATAATTCACGATAAAAGCTTGTTGTACAAATAAATCCACATAAAGGATCCGCAATATATTTATCAACTTGATTATTATCTGAAGATAACCAATCAAATTTCGTACGATTTGGCTTAAAGTGTGAGTTGAAATTTCCGAAAGATAAAAAGTTTAGCATCGGACTTTTCGTTTTTGCCCCGCGTAGTTTCATCTCGATTGTCGCTACTTTATGACCAATGACTCCTAAGAATCCCGGGTTCCCACCAGTTCCTGAAATAAGGAATCCATCATATAATCCACCTTTAAGTTGTACAGCACGTCTTGATAAAAAAGAACCCATACTATGTCCAAGTAAAAACAACGGGCATGTCTGCTCTTTTCTTATCGTTTCTGATACAAAGATAACATCAGAAACAGCCTCACTCCAACCTACATTTGGTTCAAAATGACCATAATCTTCTTCTCTTTTCACTGTTTTCCCATGACCTTTATGATCATGCGCATAAACACCATACCCCGCTTCTAATAAGGCAGCAATAAAGTCTGTATAAACACCTGCATGTTCTGTCATACCATGTGCAATTTGAATAATCCCTCGCGGATCTCTTTCTGGTAGCCACTTACGTAAATAAATTTCCGATCCATCCAATGCCGTAACGAAACTTTCCTGTACGTTCATTTCGTCAGCCCCCAACTCTATTATGTATATCAAAAAATGAATATCCATTCATTATTCTTATTATGTATTATATGCAATTGCCTTCATTATGACAAATGACCCACTTTTCCAATTAGCTCTTAAACTAATATATTGACGAACAGAAAATAAAATTATATAGTTACTTACATAAAGTAATTATTATATTTTGGGGAGGTTTCTATTATGATGCCATCATTATTTTTAGCACACGGATCACCGATGCTTGCTATTCAAGATACAGACTATACAAGGTTTTTAAAAACTCTTGGCGAAACATACAAACCGAAAGCAATTGTTATTTTCACCGCTCACTGGGAAAGCGAAGTATTAACGATTTCTTCATCAGATAACGAATATGAAACAATTTATGATTTTGGAGGTTTTCCTCCTGAGTTATACGAAATCAAATATCGTGCGAAAGGCTCTTCTAACATTGCATCTATGTTAGAAACAAAATTTAAAAACAAAGGTATTCCAGTCCATCATAATATGACGAGAGGTTTAGATCATGGCTCATGGACTCTTCTGCATCGCATGTATCCAGAAGCAAATATTCCTGTTGTCCAAATATCAGTCAATCCATTCCTTGCTGCAAAAGAGCAATTTAAGATTGGCGAAGCACTAAAAGGACTTGGACAAGAAGATATTTTAGTAATCGGGAGCGGTGTTACCGTTCATAACTTACGAGCTTTAAAATGGAATCAAACTACACCCGAACAATGGGCAATTGAATTTGATGATTGGATTATTAAACATATGCAGACTACTGATAAAGATGCATTATTTAATTGGGAGAACAATGCCCCTCATGCACAATTAGCAGTACCAAGAGCAGAGCATTTTGTTCCTTTATTTATCGCTATGGGAAGTGGTGAAAATAACGGTGAAGTCATTCACCGCAGTTACGAGCTTGGTACATTAAGTTATCTTTGTCTTCAATTTTAAAAAAAAGGATGAAGCAATCGTCGCTTCATCCTTTTCTTTTTCATTCACTTAGTTAACTAACTTCCAAATGTCGTTTCTCTGATACCTCTTCGTTCTTATTGTGAAAATAAACCCAAATGCACGCAATAAATAATAGTGATGAAGTAGAAAAGAAAACATATTGGAAGCCCGCATGTGCTGCAATTTGTCCACCAAGTACTGGTCCAATCATATTTCCTAAAAACTGAAACGATTGATTATACCCAAATATTCTTCCCGTTACATGGGTTGGTGTATGTTGTTTTAGTAGAGTTTGTACGGAAGGTAATAGTCCTGCTTGTGCAATACCTAATAAAAAGCGAAGAATTAATAGTTGCCAAGCCGAGGTTACAAATGCTTGCGGAATAAAAATAATTCCTGCCGCAAACAACGCCACAACTAACGTTTTTTGAGGTCCAATACGATCTGATAATCTCCCTAACTTAGGAGCTGCCATAATAATAGCTAAACCTGTCGCAGACATGACTGCGCCTGCAATCATTTCAATATGAGCCGTTCCTGGGCCTTCTAAATTCTTTACATACAATGTAATAATAGGTTGAATTGACATGTTCGCAAGTTGAATAATAAATGTTGTTACAAATAAACTAATAATTAAATGCTTTGCTGGAACCATCGTCCATACTTTTTTCGGTTGTGCTTTTTTTGCTTGAGCGGAGTGATTCTCTTCATGTAGGAAGAAAAAAACGATGAGAAAAGAAAGGAATAAAAAAGCTCCTGTAACAAGAAAAACATGGCGCATTCCAATTAACTCAGACAAGTATCCTCCAAGTAACGGGCCAAGTAAAGAACCGCTCACGCCCCCAGTTGAAATTGTGGAAATTGCCCAACCTGAATGCTCTTTCGGAGTTTCTGCTGCAATAAATGTCATCGCCGTTGAAAGGAAACCAGATACTGCTCCCATCAAAAACCTTAGTGCGACTAGTTGATACACATCCGTTACAAACCCCATAAGCGTCATAATAATCGCCATACCAAGGCTCGCACGAATCAGCATCAATTTCCGTCCATGTATATCACCAAGCTTTCCCCATATTGGTGATACGATCGCACCCATTAAAAATGTTATACCAAATGCAAGTCCTGACCACTGTGCAATACTAGAAGTGCCAGTCACCCCTAATTCCTCAATATAAAAAGATAAAAAAGGAATTACTAAACTCATACCGGCTGCAGTGGTAAAACAACCTAGCCAACAAATCATTAAATTTCGTTTCCAGTTGGCCATTTTCACACCTTCTTTCTTTAGATACCCATTCTACACCCTTTCTTGTAAAAAGTTTAGTAATTTGCTTTATTTGTAAGATTTACTACAAAACCCGCTATTTTCTAGTAAAAATCACTACATCTCTACATTATTTTCATAAAAAAACCAACTCCCACATATGGAGTTGGTTACTTATTCTCTAACGGTATTAAACGCGCATCACAATTTCGCTCATAAAACTCAATCGGACCTGCTTGTCCAATAATTGCGTATTCATATCCTTCTTGCTTCATACTATGTAAACAACGATGTAACAATTCCTTACCTACACCTTTCACGCGATTTTGTTTCGCTGTGCCCATTGGACCAAACAATCCCTTCTTTCCTCTCACTACATCATAACAAGCGAAACCCACTATCACTTCTTCTTGTTCTGCTATATAAATAGGTAAATTTTCTTTATATGTACGAAATCCATACTCTATTGAATGTAACCAACGTTCACCAAATTCCTCATTAACAAAACTTGCTAATTTTTCAAAATCAGAAGGGCTAGCCTTTCTAACAGTACAAATTAAATGATTATAAGTAGGAACAAAATATTTTAGATCGACCGCTAAATCTCTTGGCTCAGCTATAATACGTAATATATCTTTTTGTATTTGTGCATTTCCAATAAACGTATCCGTGCGGAATAGCGCATATATAACATGCCCTTCATTTATTATTACTTGCTGGAAACGTTCCATACGTTTCTTCGCTATTTGTAAAATTTCTAGCACCTTATAAGATACCTTATATTGTCCTATTTTTTTATACTCTGGATACGGTGAATCGTATTGTTTTCGTATTGAAAATTTTTCTAAAAAATCCGTACCCAAGTTACGAAACAAATACATATACAACTCGCTACAAACTCCAGTGCCTTCTTTACTCATTCCGATAAACAGATGAATTGATTGAATAATATTATTTTCCGCCTCTTCTGCTGCAATCTTCAATATGTTATGCACACGTTTTGTATATTGAAATTCCTCCATATATATATCCATCCCCTACTACTTTACTATTAAACCGTAACCGTAAATAAGTAAAACAATTATTCCAACTACCAATATACCTGGCAGTAAATTTGCCACTTTAATTTTAATAATACCAAGTAAGTTCAATCCAATAGCGGCTATCATAATACCACCTGTAGCTGTCATTTCCACTATAAATTGATTCATTAATTCTTTCGGGACCAAACTATTAATTTGTGTTGCAAAAACCGCAATCCCTCCTTCATATAAAATAACTGGAATCGCCGAAAATACTACGCCAATTCCTAAAGTTGTCGTTAATATAATAGAAATAAACCCATCGATAATCGCCTTTGTAAATAAAATATCATGATTTCCGCGAATCCCACTGTCGAGTGCACCAAGTATGCCCATCGCACCAATTGCAAAAATTAAAGTAGCTGTTACAAACCCTTCTGATATGCTCCCTTTCCCTTTCGATCCAACTTTATTTTCTAGCCAATCTCCTAACAGCTTTAACTTTTCCTCTAGTTGTAGCCATTCCCCGATGACGGTACCAATAACTAAACTTAAAATGACAACAAGAAAATTTTCACTTTTCAATGCCATTTGAAGTCCAAGCACAGTAACTGCTAAACCGATTGCATGCATAATTGTTCCTTTCATACTTTCTGGAATTCTACTAAATAATTTTCCTAGTAAAGTACCAAATATAATACAAATCCCATTTACAACTGCTCCTAATATAACCATCTCTCGTTCTTCACCCTTCGAATTCTTTATTTCTATATTTTGGTTTATACATTGATTTACAGGTTATCTATATGTTAACTTAATATTGAGAATATTAACAAATGTTTTCACTACATAAACTGCATTTGTAGTTATACATAAAGTGAAACTTTAACTAGCGCGAGTTTTATTGCCCACAAATTGCGGTATAAACTCAAAAGGGAAGGTATTTATGAAAACTTTACTAAAACGATTTCTGTTAATAGCCTTTTGCATTACACCAATTGTTTTATTAGTTAACTACTCTTTTATTTCAAAAGCGAAAGACAAACCCGATTTGCAAAACAAATCTAGTAAAACAGCTTCAACAAGTGAAAAGAAAATAGAAGACAAGGAAATCACACTCACCTTCTCTGGTGATACAATGTTCGATTGGCAATTACGTCCTGTAATCGAAAAAAACGGGGCTGATTATCCATTCCAACATGTAAAAGAAGAAATAACAAAAGCTGATATTTCTTTCGTTAATTTAGAGTCAGCATTTACAACGAGAGAAAAGAAAGCTCCTGGACAACTGTTTTGGATTAAAAGTGATCCATCTACACTAAAAGCTATTAAAAACACGGGATATGACATCGTAAATATTGGGAATAACCATACACTTGATTATGGGCAAGATGGATTATTAGACACGATTTCTCACGTTGAAAAATTAAAGTTCCCTTACATTGGAGCCGGAAAGAATGCAAAGGATGCATATACTGCACGAGAAATGACTGTAAAAGGGAAAAAGTTCAAATTTCTTTCCTTCGTTCGATTTATGCCTGATACGAATTGGGTAGCTGGTGACAATAAACCTGGCGTTGCGAACGGATATGATTTAAATCTTGTAACAAAAACAATTAAAGAGCAAAAGAAAGATGCAGACTATTTAATCATCTATATGCATTGGGGCGTTGAAAAATCAAATCGTCCGGTAGAATACCAAAAACAATATGTACCTAAAATGGTTGAAGCAGGAGCTGACGCGATTGTCGGGAGTCACCCGCATTGGTTACAAGGATTTGAGTATTATAATAACGTTCCTATCGCTTATTCATTAGGTAACTTTTTATTCCCAAGTTATGTAAGCGGGAAAAGCGCCGAAACTGGCGTATTAACTTTAACTTTTAAAGGAAAGGATGTCCAAATGTCATTCAATCCTTACATCATTCGCAACAACCAAGTTTCCCCTGTAAATGAGGAAGAAAAGAAAAAAGCTCTACAGTATTTACAAACGATTTCAACTGATGTAGAAATTGATGATACAGGGAACATAAAAAACAAACGAAACTAGACAGCGCAAGATTTATTTCTCTGTAACATACTTTACAGAATAGGTGATGAACATGCTGAAAGACTTATTAGAAAATGTAAGTTTGTTAGAGAATATTTATAAAATATCTATAGCCGTTCTACTTTTATGTTCATTTTTTTCTGTTAAACTTCTAAAAAGAATAAAACGTGAACGAAAACTTACTACCTTTGAATTTACTATGTATGTAATCATTCGCATTGCGATACTCTTTTGGTTAACTAGCTTTATCCTACTTGAATATGGAAAGTATATAGTGTAATTATAAAAAGATAGATACAAGCAGCATTTCCGCTGTTTGCATCTATCTTTTTTATTTGGATGCTAACTCTTTCCTTCTATTAAATAAGCAAATCAAACAAAATAGGATTTTTATTAAGCTCCATAAATTGAATATTATTTTCTTTAAAACGAGTAATTAATTGCTCATAATCTTCTTTATGTTTCAACTCTACTCCGACTAGTGCTGGGCCATTTTCTTTATTATGTTTCTTAATGTATTCAAAACGAGTAATATCATCTTCCGGCCCTAATCCCTTATCAAGAAACTCTCTTAGCGCACCTGAACGCTGCGGGAATTCAATGATAAAATAATGCTTTAACCCTTCGTAAATGAGCGAACGTTCTTTCATTTCTTGCATTCTATCAATATCATTATTTCCACCACTTAGCGTACATACAACTGTTTTACCTTTTATTTCATCTCTATATAAATCAAGCGCTGCAATAGATAGTGCACCAGCCGGTTCAGCTACAATTGCATTTTTCTTATACAGTTCTAAAATCGTCGTACAAACCTTTCCTTCTGGTACTAAAACAATATCATCAATTACATCTTTACAAGTTTCAAATGTTAACTTTCCTACCTTTTTGACAGCTGCCCCATCAACAAAACTATCTATTTTCTCTAACGCGACATTTTCGTTTTGAAGAAAAGCCTCTTTCATAGATGCAGCTCCCATTGGCTCTACGCCAATGACCTTTGTAGCAGGACTAACACCTTTTACATATGTACCAACACCTGATGCTAACCCACCGCCTCCAATTGCTGTAAAGATATAATCCACTGGTTTCTCCATATCATGCATAATTTCAACTGCCACTGTTCCTTGACCAGCAACTACATGCGGATCATCAAACGGATGAACAAACGTCATTCTATTTTCTTCACAATAGCGCTGTGCTTCTTGGAAAGAGCTATCAAATGTATCACCAACTAATACAATTTCTGCAAAATCACTACCGAAAAATTGTACTTGCGATACTTTTTGTTTAGGTGTCGTTGTTGGCATGAAGATTTTCGACGGAATCTTCAATAAATTACACGTATAAGCAACTCCTTGCGCATGATTACCAGCACTTGCACAAACAACACCGTTTTGTAATTGTTCTTTTGATAAACTTTGAATTAAATTGTACGCACCACGAATTTTGAAAGAGCGAATCAATTGTAAGTCTTCTCGTTTTACATAAACGTCACAATCATATTTCTCAGATAGAACTGTATCACGTTGTAACGGTGTTTTAATAACGATATCTTTCATGCAATTATGTGCCATTAAGATATCTTCAATTTTCACTCTCTCCTTTACCTTTTGCACCATTTCATATCATCCTTATCTCTTTTAAATTGGCTCAATCAAAATCCGGGATTTTTAGAACTGCACCTGTATTCGCCGATGTTACCATCTGCGCATAACGTCCAAGCCAGCCAGTTTTCACTTTCGGTTCTGGTCGTTTCCATTCTTTTTTACGCTTATCTAATTCTTCATCACTAACTCTTACTTCTAACAATCTTTCCTCAACATCAATACAAACGATATCCCCTTGCTTGAGAAGTGCAATCGTTCCCCCCGCAGCTGCTTCTGGCGAAATATGCCCTACCGAAATACCACGTGAAGCTCCAGAAAAACGTCCATCCGTTAATAGCGCAACATCTGCACCTAATCCCATACCAGCAATCGCTGACGTTGGTGCTAACATTTCCGGCATACCAGGACCGCCTCTTGGTCCTTCATAGCGAATAACAACTACATCGCCTTTCTTAACCTTTCCAAGCATAATGCCCGCAAGTGCCTCATCTTGTGAATTAAAAATAACGCAAGGTCCTTCAAATCGTTTTACTTCTGTTGCCCCACTTTTAATAACCGCCCCATCTTTCGCAAGGTTTCCTTTTAATATACGTAATCCCCCTTCTTCACTATGAGGGTTTTCGAGAGAATGAATAACTTCCCTATCTTTAATCTCTGCATGAGCAATGTTTTCTCTTAATGTTTGCCCAGTAGCAGTAATACGGTCTAAATGAAGCACCCCTTCTTTTCGGCTCATCTCTTTCAAAATTGCACTAATTCCGCCTGCTCGATCAATATCCTCCATATGCCAATTGGAGGCAGGACTTACTTTACATAAATGTGGTACACGTCTTGAAACGGCATCAATGCGGTTCATATCGTAATCTAAACCCGCTTCTTGTGCAAGCGCCAATGTGTGCAACACTGTATTTGTTGAACCGCCCATCGCCATATCAAGCGCGAACGCATCATCAATTGCTTCTTCCGTTACAATGTCTCTCGGTTTAATATCTCTTTCAATTAAAATCTTTAATTTCTCTGCTGCTTGTTTAATTAATTCTTCACGTCTTGGATCAATAGCTAAAATACTTCCGTTACCAGGAAGAGCTAAACCTAATACTTCACATAAACAGTTCATAGAGTTCGCTGTAAACATACCAGAACAAGAACCACAAGATGGACAGCCATGATCTTCAATATCCTTTAATTCTTCTTCTGAAATTTTCCCAGATTGATAAGCTCCTACTCCTTCGAAAACAGAACTTAAATCGACAACCTCCCCTTTAGAAGTCTTCCCAGCGGCCATCGGTCCACCTGAAACAAAAACAGTTGGAATGTTAATACGAAGTGCAGCCATCATCATACCGGGGGTAATTTTGTCACAGTTTGGAATACAAATCATGCCATCAAACCAATGTGCATTTACAACCGTTTCTACTGAATCTGCAATGATTTCACGACTCGGAAGCGAATAACGCATACCGATATGCCCCATCGCAATACCGTCATCTACTCCAATTGTATTAAATTCAAATGGAACCATACCTGCTGCACGCACTGCTTCTTTAACAAGTTTTCCAAACTCATTTAAGTGCTTATGACCTGGAATAATTTCAATAAAAGAATTACAGATAGCTATAAACGGTTTATCAAAATCTTCATCTTTCAAACCAGTTGCTTTTAATAAACTACGGTGCGGTGCTTTATCAAAACCTTTTTTAATCATGTCACTTCTCATCTTGTCAAATCCCCTCTTACGTATTTTTCACTTACAATCTCTTTCTCTATTTCTTTACTAATTCTTTCGGTGCATGAATCCAGCTCATCATTTCACGAAGCTCTGCCCCCACTTTTTCTAACTGATGATTTTTCTCTGCTTTTTTCATGGCATTATACGTTGGACGCCCAGCTTGATTTTCTAAAATCCATTTCTTCGCGAATTCACCTTGCTGAATTTCTGTAAGAACACGTTTCATTTCTTTCTTCGTTTCATCTGTAACAATTCTCGATCCTGTTACATAATCTCCAAACTCAGCCGTATCTGAAATAGAATGGCGCATGTTCGTTAAACCACCTTCGTACATTAAATCAACAATTAACTTTAATTCATGCAAACATTCAAAGTATGCAATTTCAGGACGATATCCGCCTTCTGTTAACGTTTCAAAACCAGCTTTCACAAGTGCAGTTACCCCGCCGCAAAGTACCGCTTGCTCCCCAAACAAATCTGTTTCTGTTTCTTCTTGGAATGTCGTTTCAATTACACCTGCACGTGTACAACCTACACCTTTTGCATACGCAAGCGCTACACTTAATGCCGTGCCTGTTGCATCTTGATGTACAGCGACTAATGCCGGAACACCATTTCCTTCTTGAAATACACGGCGAACGAGATGACCTGGACTTTTTGGCGCGACCATTGCTACATCTACGTAACTTGGCGGATTAATTTGTCCGAAGTGAATATTAAATCCATGTGAGAAAAGTAACATTTGTCCTTCACGGAGATTCTCTTCTACTTCTGCTCTATACACATGTGCTTGCTGTTCATCCGGTAATAGCATTTGTACAACTTGCGCGGTTCGAACCGCTTGTGAAACAGACATTACTTCAAACCCATCTGCTTTTGCTACTTCAAAAGACTTACCAGGTCGAACACCGACTACAACTTCCACACCAGAATCACGTAAATTTTGCGCCTGCGCATGACCTTGAGATCCATAACCAATTACCGCAACTGTTTTCCCTTGTAATAACTCTAATTTTGCATCTTTCTCATAATACGTTTTCATATTCCATACACTCCTTATAATTTATCCCGCTTTAATGTGCAGTAAGACCCCCATCTCAAAATTCAGCGAATGCAAAGAAGTTAGGTGGGGATCAACTGCCCATAAAAGTCCGATTGGTGAAGGCTAATAATCAGTGGGGGATGAAGAAAACCCCCACTGATTAAAGTTTCACTTTATTTACTTGCAGTACATCAATTAATTTTTTCAACTGACCGACAAGTAATGTCGCTTCATTTTCAGTACAAACTGCTGTGAGTTTCATTTCAGAAACGCCACTAGTATCTCTTTGGTTTAAATGTAAAGAAGAAATATAATAACCACGCCGAGCAAAAATCCCACTTATACGTAATAAGACGCTTGGCTCGTTATGAATAACGAGTGAAAAAGTATGACTCATTCTTCCCACCTCTTCATAATCATTTCGTTATTCCCTTTGTTTGGCGGAACCATCGGAAATACGTTTTCACCTTCTTCTACACAAAAATCAACTACGACAGGACCATCATGAGCAAATGCTTCTAACATCACTTGTTTCGCCTCTGTTGAATTTGTCGCCCTTAATCCCTTCACTCCATAAGCTTCTGCCACTTTCACAAAATCTGGTGATCCGATTTTTGACTCTGATAAACGATTTTCATAAAACATCTCTTGCCATTGCCTTACCATCCCTAAAAATTTATTATTTATAATAAATACTTTTACAGGAATATTATTTTCAGCAATTGTTTGTAATTCTTGAATGTTCATTTGAAAAGAAGCATCGCCCGCAATACAAATGACGAGTTCTTCTTCTTTCGCAAGCTGAGCACCAACTGCCGCTGGGAAACCAAATCCCATCGTTCCTAGTCCGCCAGATGTTAGAAACGTCCGTGGGTTTTTCGCTTTATAAAAATGAGCAGCCCACATTTGATGCTGTCCTACTTCTGTCGTAACAATCGCTTCACCATTCGTTAATTCACTTACTAGACTAATAACATGCTGTGGTTTTAACTCACAATCTTTTTGATTGTAGGAAAGAGGATATTCCGCTTTCCATTCCTCTATTTTCGTAAGCCATTCATTTGTTTGTGTACGAATTGGCATATGTAACAACATATGTAACGCTTTTTTCACATCTCCAACAATCGGATATTCCACAGTTACATTTTTATGGAACTCCGAAGGATCTATATCAATATGTACCTTTTTTGAATGCGGAGAAAAGAGTTCTAATTTTCCTGTTACACGATCATCAAAGCGAACACCTAACGCAAGTAATAAATCACATTCTGTTACTGCCATATTTGCAGCGTACGTTCCATGCATGCCGAGCATTCTTAAAAATAACGAATCTCCCGGCGGATATGCACCAAGTCCCATTAAAGTGGAAACGACAGGAATACGATTTTCCCTCGCAAACTGAATAAGTTCATCAGAACCACCCGAATGAATGATCCCTCCTCCAATATAAAGAAGGGGACGTTTTGCTTCGGAAATTGCTTTAGCTACCTCTCTAAGCTTCCTACCGTCTGGCATAGGCTCTAATTTGTACCCTGGAATCTCAATTACTTCATTATAAAAACTTGTTACATTTTCATTTTGAACATCTTTTGGAATATCAATTAATACTGGTCCTGGTCGCCCGCTTTCGGCGATGTAAAAAGCTTCTTGTACAATGCGTGATAAATGATTCACATCACGAACTTGGTAATTATGCTTCGTAACAGGTACTGTAATCCCGACAACATCTGCTTCTTGAAATCCATCTTTTCCGATGAGAGGTTTTGCAACTTGCCCTGTAATGACAACTAAAGGAATCGAATCCATATAAGCATCTGCTAAACCCGTAACTAAATTTGTCGCCCCTGGGCCAGAGGTAGCAAAGACTACCCCGACCTTTCCAGAAGCTCTCGCATATCCTTCTGCCGCATGAATGGCAGCTTGTTCATGACGAGTTAAAACGTGCTTCAAACCACTTCCATATAACGCGTCGTACACTGGCAAAATCGCTCCGCCTGGATAACCGAAAACAGTCGTTACACCTATTTTTTTCAAGCATTGAATAACATGTCCGGCACCTGTCACATCTTCACACTGTAATTTCTCACGTGTTGTATGTTGTTCCATTTTAATTAACTCCTCTCCCTTACCTACAGTAAGCTCTCCGCCAGTCCTGGAACACGTACTCCTCTTTCTCTCGTTAACTTTTTAAATTCCTCTGTCAATTGTTTCGTTACACTTCCTGGTTTTCCATCTCCAATCTCTCTTGAATCAACTTTTACAACTGGAATTAATTCTGCTGCCGTTCCTGTTAAAAACACTTCATCTGCTACATATACGTCATGGCGAGTAAATGGCCTTTCCTCACATGGAATATTAAGTCGTTCACATAGCTCGATAACACTATTTCTCGTAATACCTTCTAGCGCCCCTAGGTAAGAAGGAGGTGTTAACACTTTTCCATCTTTCACAACGAAAACATTGTCTCCAGATCCTTCACAAACATATCCTTGTTGATTTAACATAAGGGCCTCTAACACTCCTGCTTGTGCCGCTTCAATTTTCACAAGTACGTTATTTAAATAGTTCATTGACTTAATACGTGGATCTAATGCATCTGGCGTATTACGTCTCGATGCAACAGATACAACGCTTAGTCCATTATCGTAAAATTCCTGTGGGAATAAATTTAATTGTTCTGCAATGATAATAACGCTCGGTTTCACACAACTTCTAGGGTCGAGCCCTAAGTCACCTTTTCCTCTTGAAACAATTAATCGAATGTAGGCATCAGCATATTCATTTTTTTGCAATGTTTGTAAAACTGCTTCTTCCATTTCGTTAACTGTCAGTGGGATTGTAAGTAGAATAGATTTTGCCGATTCGTATAATCGTTTTACATGTTCTTTTAAACAAAATACATTTCCACCGTAACTACGAATCCCTTCAAATACACCATCTCCGTATAAAAAACCGTGATCATATACTGAAACAACTGCCTTTTCTTTTTCTACAAATTCCCCATTCATATAAATATACTGGTTTCCCATCTCACATCGCTCCTCTTTTTTCTCTCTATTTTTGCAATCTATTTCTATATCGATTGCTGAGATGAGTTATTTTAACAGAATATTCAGTATATAAACCTTAAAAATATACTCGTCTCAACAATCGATTACATACATACTTGTAGCAATCCATTGCTGAGACGAGGGAATCGTGGTACCACTCAGCTTCCTTACACTTCTCACGAAATATAAGCTCTGCAAGTCCAATTAGACTTTTGTTTTTCTATCGGAAACAACTCCGCTACTTTTTACTAGTTTTCAAAAGTAGTACTCCGAGGTGATTTTCAATGATGAAATTGTTACCACCCTCACAGCTTCTGGGCAGCTCTCTGAAACAATTTTCTTCATTTACTCTCCTCTTCTACGCATTATCGTATTCTATTTTTAAAATAAAAACTCTCGCCTCAGCAATCAACTACTACAATTTAGTAGCTTTGATTGCTGAGGCGAGAGTTTCGCGGTACCACTCAGCTTCCTTATACTTCTCGCGAAATATAAGCTTTGTAGGTCCAATTAGACCCCCGTCCTTTTACCGGAGACGATGCCGTCGCCCTCTACTCAGTTTCCCTTTCGCAAGCGATGCTCCGAGGTGATTTTCAATGATTCGATTGTTACTACTCTCACAGCCTAGGAGCAGCTCTCTGAAACGATCATAACCATCTACTTTCCTCTTCTTTGCATATGCAACATATAAAGTTGAAAGATTCTTAATTAACTTTTATTTGTTAAACGTATTATAGGACGTTGTTCTTTTCATTGTCAACATGTTTTTCCGAAAAAAAATAAAATTCAATCAATTCAAGAGAAGTCTATTTATTTTTTCTCAAAACAAAATCGGAATGAACTTCTTACACATACTCATATATTACTTAAGTATGTTCGCATTACTACATAAAGAAAAACAACTTAATAACATAAAAATTTTTTTGAGGAGATGAGAAAACTATGTTAAAAGGAAAAGTGGCATTAGTTACAGGAGCAAGCCGAGGAATTGGACGTGCTATTGCAAAACGTTTAGCGAACGACGGTGCATTAGTTGCTATTCATTACGGAAATCGAAAAGAAGATGCTGAAGAAACTGTTTATGAAATTCAATCAAATGGCGGAACAGCTTTTTCTATCGGTGCAAACCTTGAATCTTTACATGGTGTAGAAACCCTTTATAGTTCTTTAGATAGCGAATTACAAAAAAGAACTGGTAGTACTAAATTTGATATTTTAATAAACAACGCTGGAATTGGTCCTGGTGCTTTTATTGAAGAAACGACTGAACAATTTTTTGATAGAATGGTTTCTGTTAATGCAAAAGCACCATTCTTTATCATCCAACAAGCTCTATCTCGTTTACGTGACAATAGCCGAATTATTAATATTTCATCCGCTGCCACTCGTATTTCTTTACCTGATTTCGTTGCATATAGTATGACGAAAGGCGCTATTAATACGATGACTTTCACGCTAGCAAAACAGCTCGGAGCACAAGGAATAACAGTGAATGCAATACTTCCTGGATTTATTAAAACCGATATGAATGCAGAACTCTTGAGCGATCCAATGATGAAACAGTATGCCACTACCATTTCCGCTTTTAATCGCTTAGGTGAAGTAGAAGATATTGCCGATACCGCGGCATTTCTCGCTTCTCCAGACAGCCGCTGGGTTACTGGACAATTAATTGATGTGAGCGGAGGATCTTGTTTGTAATTTCTTAATCTACTTACGCAAAAAAAGCCAGCATTTTTGCTGGCCTTTTTCACTGTGTAAAACGATACCCTACTCCCCAAATTGTTTCGATATATGATTTATCAAATGGATCGAGTTCAATTTTGTGACGAATATTTTTCACATGGACAGCAACCGTTGCTGCATCACCAATTACATCCATCCCCCATACAGTTTCAAAGAGACGATCTTTACTAAATACTTGATTTGGATGTTCTGCCATACAAGTTAATAAATCAAATTCTTTTCCTGTTAACATGATTTCAGTTCCATTTACAAATACACGTCGGGCCGATTTATCAATAAGTAATCCTCGAATACGAATTTCATCTTTTATTTGTTCTCGTTTTCCTGTTAAACGATCATAACGAGCTAGATGAGCATTTACACGTGCCACCATTTCACTCGGGCTAAACGGTTTTATAATATAATCATCTGCTCCAAAACCTAACCCTTTAATTTTATCGATTTCCTCTTGTTTTGCGGACACCATAAGTATTGGTATGTCCTTTTCCAATCGAACTTGTTTACAAATTTCATATCCATCTATTCCCGGTAACATTATGTCTAAAATTAACAAGTCATAATCCTCCAGCAGAACTCTTTGTAAACCTTTTTCGCCAGAGTAATCAATATCTACTGTATACCCAGCAACCTCTAAATAATCCTTTTCTAACTCTGCTATAATAGCTTCATCTTCAATAATTAAAATTCTTTTCAAGATGCTCTCCTTTTTCTAATTGATTTTTTGTAATGTAAATGCCAGCGTCGTTCCTTTACCTTTTTTGCTTTCTACCCAAATATCACCACCATGTTGTGTGATAATCTGATGTGCAATTGACAAACCAAGTCCGCTTCCACCTGTTTTAGAATTTCTAGAATGATCTGCACGATAAAACCTTTCAAATATATGAGGCAACGCCTTCTCTTCTATTCCTACCCCATTATCTTTTATGTAAATCGTTACATAATCAATAGATTCGGTCATGCGAATTCCTATATATCCTTCTTCTTTATCCATATACTTCACACTATTCCAAATGATATTTGTAATAACACGACGTAATTTTTCACGATCACCTTTTACCAAAATAGAAGTATCCTTTTGAGCATCCCATCTCACTGTAATTCCCTTATCTTGCAATTCAAGCTGTAGTTCTTCTATGCAATCAGATAAGTATTGGTTAATTTCAACCTCTTCAAATTGAAATGGTTCCTCTTTCAAATCAAGTTTTGAAAAGAGAAAAAGCTCGTCAATTAATTGATCCATATCAAACACTTTATGATAAATAATCGTTAAATATTTATCTAATTGTTCTGGAGTTCGAGCGATACCTTCTTTAATTCCTTGTACATAACCTTTAATAGCCGTTATTGGCGTCCGTAAATCATGAGAAATATTTGAAAGCAACTCTTTACGATTCTTTTCATATTGCATTTGCAACTCGACCGATTCCTTCAATCTGCCACGCATCTCTTCAAACGATAAACTTAATTCACCTATTTCATCTTTCGCAAGTGGCTTTACTTGAAAATCTAAATCACCCTTTTGAATTCTTTCCGTTGCCTGCTTTAATGAATGCAATGGTTTAATAATACTCCGTGATATAAAATATGTTAATATTCCATTCGTAATAATTAACCCAAGTATTAAAGAGAATACGAAATACGGGAAAAATTCTCTAATCATTTCTTCTAAAGGATTTACATACTCAAATACAAAAATACTGACCTTATCCTTCTCTTCATCGTAGTAATCAAATTGCTTATAGTAAAAAGAATTACCCTCTATTTTCACATCCATTCCCTTTCTTTGTCCTTCCGTTTCAAATGCGGGTAGGTATTTATCAAAAGAAGAGATTTTAAAATATGGGGATGAATATGTAAGCTCATCATTTTTTCGAATTAGTAATCCTGCTTGATTATCGTTTAATTCTTTATCAGTTTCCTTTAAAAAATGTATATCCTCCAATTTATCTGGAGCATACGATGAAAGAATTTTCAACCTACTGAAAATATCATCTTCATCTTCTTTTGTACGAATAGCTCCCTCCTGCTCTTTATCAATGAGAGAATGACTATTTTGATTAAGACCAATGATTGCTTTTGCAATACGAATATCACCAAATAAAGTAACACTAATTAACATAACTGCTATACCGCAAAAAACGATTGGAATAATTACCATCGCAACATACGACAACAGCAATCTAATACGGATTGACATTACAGAACTCCTATGAACATTATAATTTTAGCTTGTTACAGAATTCACCGGAAACGAAACTTGACTCATCCAAATACCAGCTAATAATACGAGTATAGCTAGAACAATTTCTAAGAGCAATAAACGGCGATTAACTGTTCCAATATCGATACCCCATGTTTTCGTTTGTCTCCATGCTACAATTGTAATTATACATACAGTAAGAATCTTTATATTTAAAAGGTTCGTCCATATTGAATTAAAATTTAAAAGTACCCAATTCCTTGTCTGTAGAAACACAATTAATTCCCCAGAAA
Source organism: Bacillus pretiosus (assembly GCF_051294775.1). NCBI lineage: Bacteria > Bacillati > Bacillota > Bacilli > Caryophanales > Bacillaceae > Bacillus > Bacillus pretiosus. The sequence continues at coordinate 289,848 of NZ_JBPPHF010000001.1, read as the reverse complement.
GAAATGCTAGAATAAATGAAATACCAGCAATACTACTAAAATGTTTACGGAAACGCTTTTGATCAAATGTAATTTTGTATAATGTTGTCCACGCTATAACAAGAACTAAATAAATAAGTGCTCCTAGCCACACTGCAATACTCATAACATGGACCATTCTAATTATAACTGCTGCCCAATTTGGATTAGTAATCCATACATGACCTGTGAAAGAAAAACTCGCAACAAGAAATCCCCAAACTAGCGCATACCATTCGTTCCCCATATGCTGCAAAGACATAAGAACTAATAATAGCAGTTGAATCATAATAATAACTGAAAATGGCGAATGAATAAGTAAACTTCCCTTCGGAATAACTGACTTATATACTATTAATTCGGTTATTAATCCTACTACAAGTATAGAGAAGAAAATCTTTTTCATATTCTTCATTCTTTGCAATATGGACAGTAATCTATAACGTTTAACAAACATATCGAGCCACTTTACTCCTGCTCCAATTAAAATCATTCCCTCTACAATATAGCGTAGTGTTACTATCATAACATCTGAAAATACTGAGCCACTCCCACTCGCATTTCCCTCTACCACTACATTAGTTTGTACTTCTTCTCCAATTGAAAAGGGATAGCCGCCCTCACTCGGATGTCCGTCTGCAGAAATCATAGACCACCTTACTGTGTAAGTACCATTATTTAAGTTTGGTAATTTCACTTTTATTTTTGTTGGGTTATCTAATATTTCAACCTTTGATACTTGCACTCTCTTTGCACTTGGATCTAGCAGTTCAATATTGACTACATTTCCTGTAACTGGTTCACTAAATTCAAGAATAATCTGTTCCGGTTGTACTGTAAGAACCTCCCCCTCTTTAGGGGTGGCTCCTACAACACTTGTATGAGCAAATACACTACTATGAGAAAATAAAAATATACTTACACTTGTTAAAATAAATACTATCATTCTATAAAGCATGAAAACCTCCGTATTATTATTCTGGATGATTACCTGAGTGATCTCCGGTAGAAAATGGAGTAGTTACCCCCTCATAATTCATCATCGTATGCATTCCTTTTTCTGCATGAACGAGATGATGACAATGAACCATCCATAGTCCACTATTATTTGCCTCTAAAGCAATTTCATATTCTTCTCCCGGAAAAACATTAACTGTATCTAAGTAAATCGGACTTCCCTCCATTGGTTTACCATTTTTAGAAATAACCTGGAATGTATGTCCATGCAAATGCATTGGATGAATTTCTTCTCCCTTATTTTTAAAGCGAATCTTAACTTTATCTCCTTTCTCTACTTTAATGGGTGGAATGTCAGGTGATGTCTTTCCATTAATCGTATACACCCATTTTTCTTGTCCATTTACATCTTTCACACCTTCTGCCAAATCCATATCATAGACCTTTGTAAACTTTGAATCTATCGTAAACTTGCCAACTTCTTTTTCTCCATATTTCGTAAAGTCAAACCATGGATAACTCTTTATATCAATAGGTTTTTTCGGCAAAGAACCGTTCCCAATAGTCGTCGTTAACATTCGATTCATTTTCTTAGATGGATCCACATTAATAAGTTTTACACTCGTTGTTTCCGGCATTTTAAAAACAAGGTCATAACGTTGTGCAGCTCCCATCGGAAGAATTGCTTTATCTAGCTCGTCCCCACCTTTTATATCACGACCATCTAATGCGATAATTTGAAATGGCGCCCCAACTAATGTCATTAAATGCGTATTATTCCCAGCATTAATTAAGCGAAGGCGTACTGTTTCACCTGGTTTTGCATCCAATCGTAGTCCCTTACTTGTATCATTTAATGTAAATACATCGTAATCATCTCCATCAGATAAATCTTTGAGTTGATCATTACTTGGCATCATTAACGGGCCTTCTAAAGTTTGCGCCTTTTCATTTCGAATATGATTGCTAGGGTAGCTATCCCAATCTTTATCTTGTTCGCCATTATGCTTACGGGTTTTTATGGCTCCTGTTTTCCATTCATGGATCGCCACTGTATAATCCTTTTCATATTTTACAGCTGGTTTATTCGGTTCAATAACAATGGTTCCAAATAGTCCCCGCTCCGTTTGTATTGCACTTTTTTGGTGTGAATGATACCAATATGTCCCCACCTGATCAGCATTAAATGCGTATGTATATGTTTCACCGGGTTTTATAGCATTTTGCGTAACACCTGGAACACCGTCTACCGCCGCAGGAACATCTAATCCGTGCCAATGGATTGTAACTGGTTCTGGCAATTCATTTTTCAAATTTACAACAATACGTTCACCTTGTTTAACTCGAATTTGAGTACCCGGTGATGTTCCATCAAAGGTCCATGCATCTACCTTTTTCCCATCTCCCAAATCTAAACTTGCTACTTTCGCCGTAATATTAAAAGTTTTTGTAACCCTTTTTTTGGCATCTGAATTAGCAATAGATGTAATTGATTCTGAAGTAGATGTTGCATCTGTTAACTTCTTTTTTTCATTTGTACCTGGGTAATTATTTATTAAAAAATACCCAAAAATAACTAACCCTAATAGTAAGCATGCCGCAATCAATATATTTCTTAAATCGCTTTGTATAAATTCCTTTTTCATATTAGTCTCTCTTTCATTTTTTGTTGTAAACTATTAATTTTCATACGTGGATTCATTGCCTATCACCTCACATCTTCACTTCGATTTACATCATAACACTCAGAAAAAAAGAAACTTTGAAGGAATTTTAAAGACTTTATAAAGAAATATATTTCAATTTTCCTTTACTTCTAAATCTTTTTTATTGCGTAATAAAAAAGATTGTATAATACTATATAAAACATATATATTTAGGAGGATTACAACAATGTCCGAAAAAACATACGAACTCGCAACCTTCGCAGGCGGTTGCTTTTGGTGCATGGTAAAGCCATTTGATGAACTTCCTGGTATTCATAAAGTACTTTCTGGCTATGCAGGTGGTCATGTAGAAAACCCAACATATGAACAAGTAAAAGCTGGTACATCTGGTCATTTAGAAGTTGTACAAATTACATTCGATCCTTCTATTTTTCCATATGAAAAATTACTAGATTTATATTGGCCACAAATCGATCCAACTGATGATGGCGGACAATTCTTTGACCGCGGTCCCTCTTATCGCACTGCTATTTTTTATCATAATGAAACGCAAAAAGAGCTTGCTGAAAAATCAAAACAAGCTCTTGCAGAAAGCGGTATTTTTAAAGAGCCAATCGTAACTGAAATTCGCCCGGCTGCACCTTTTTATGAGGCTGAAGAATACCATCAACATTTTTATAAAAAAAATCCGGAGAAATATGCTACTGAGCAAAAAGAATCTGGCCGTGAAGACTTTATAAAAGAAAATTGGCAAAAAAAATAATAAAAATGCATCGTACCTTTTAAGTACGATGCATTTTTATCTTTGAAAAAAGTACCATACAATGATGAGAACAACCGCTGTCAATGTCCAAAGTGCGATTTCATTTTTCACTCTACTCTTTTTCTTATTCATTTCCTCTCCTCCTAATAGAAATACAACATATTCAAGATTTCCTCTGTTTAATTGTCCACCTTATATACGTGAATACATCCTTACAAATTTTTATAGCAAGACCACCAATAATTCCGATTGCAATTGAAATTACTAACATCTGTACAAAACTAAAAGTAGTTGTGTATGTTATGTAGATAACAATGCATACAAGTAAAACATCCGGTAAAGAAAGCAAAAACTTTTTAAGCATTTCTTCAGCTCTCCTATGCTTTATTTGTAATTTATACTTTCTACTGTAGCTTTGAAATAAAGTTTGTTCCAAAATTCCATTTAGACACTCATTTTATGGAAAAAGAATAAGAACCTCTTTTAAAAAGGGGTTCTTATCTGCATATCCTATTCCATAATTACTCCTAAAATAGAATAATATTACTAGTGATTTGTTGTGAATTAACTATTTGCCAGGCAACCGGATGTTACGCCAGCTACCTACATCGCATTGACCGTATGTATTATCACCTACTGCTACCACCGTGCCATCTAATTTCAGACCGACCGTATGCGCACAACCCGCCGCTATCGCTACAATATCACGCCAATCGCTTACATTACATTGACCATACTCATTCCAGCCGACTGCCACCACGGTACCGTCTGATTTAAGTCCGATTGTATGATTCGTACCAGCCGCTATTGCCATAATATCTTTCCAGCTGCCTACATCGCATTGATCAAGTTTATTATTACCCACTGCCATCACTTTGCCATCCGATTTCAAACCAACAGTATGAAGATAACCTGCCGCCAACTCCACCATAGCACTCCATCCACTTACATTGCATTGGCCATATCGATTATTCCCCACAGTCGTCACTGTTCCGTCCATTTTAAGACCGACTGTATGCCAGTCCCCCGCCGTGACCACCACAATATCTCTCCAGCTACTTATATTACATTCTCCTTCTTTATTTCGCCCCACTGCTACTACTGTGCCATCCGGTTTAAGGCCAATGGTACGACGCCACCCCGCCGCAACCGATACAATATTATGCCAGTCGTTTACATCACATTGATCATGCTTATTCCACCCCACCGCTTCCACAGTATTATCACTTTTAAGAGCGATTGTATGAGCATTACCCGTGTTCGTCGCCATATGAACATTGCCCGCTGCGACTGCTTCAATATCACACCAACCGCTTACATTGCATTCTCCTTCTTTATTTCGCCCCACTGCCACAACTGTGCCATCCGATTTAAGAGCAACTGTATGACCACGACCTGCCGCTATCGTATCTTTAGGCCACCGTTTCACTTTTAACATTTCTTCTTTCGGTGAAATGTAATTCATGTTTTACCTCCTTGCATATAAGCAACTGTATCCAAATAGATATTTTTATCTAATTTCATTATAAATGACCCGACTTTTTTTATAAATTTACAGCTACAAAAGAAGCCTATTATTACTTCTTCAAAAAATAAAAACCTCCAGTTTAAATACTAGAGGTCCCTTCTTTATTTCTTCAATCGTTCAATAAAATCGTTCAATTTATCAAGTGATTTCATATTCTGATTACAAGCTACACCATCTTTGCAAATATAGTTTCCCTTTTTAACGAAAGTTCCTTGTACATCACCTTTAATTTCAACTAAAAACATCCCAACTTCTTCATGTCCATGACATAATGAACAAATGCTCTTTTTATTTAAACTTTGGAATGTTCCTTGCAGACCAACAAACTTATTTTTATCATTTTTCGCTATTATAAATTTCCTACTTGACCCTTTATCAATCCAGCTTAAATAAGATAATTCTTTCATATCCAGTTCTTCCATGTCAGGAAGTTTTAATTTTTTTGCTTTAGGAAATAATTTTTTTAATGTTTGCGCTGTAACTTCCTGAAACGGAATGACATACGGATTTATTTTCAGTAAAAACGATTCTGCATCTTCTCTATTTTGAACTGTTAATACGGTATCAATTAACTCTTTCTGTTCATCCGTTAAATTCTCAAATACATGTATTATTTTTTCAATCGCTAGTGATTTTAACGCTTGAATGACACCTCTATCATTTGCAGTTGCATGTCCATTTGCTAAAATATAAGCTTGTGATTTTATAAAATTATATTGATCACTTCTAATAAAAGCTTCCATCTTTATCACTCCATACAAATTGTTGATCTAGTCTTATTGTATACAATGATTCAGCTTTTTGATATGTAAAAGATAACTTAGAAACGAATATTACATACATCGATTATATTTTACCGCTCCATTTCCTGACAAAAGAAACCATCGTCTGTTTTCCATTCAGCATATAATACATCCTCAAATTTAGTAATCCCTCTTTGCTTTATTTGCTTGTACAGCCATCCTTCATCAAAACCAGCTTCCCTCAAATTATCTTTCACTACTTTTCCATCACTAATTAATGAAATTGGTAAGTATACAGGCTTATGTTTTAAACTTAAATCATTTATAGTAGGAGATTCATATTTGCTCTTTTTCAGAACGCTTATGTTTCCGTTAGGTTCCAAAATCATATATTCAACTTCTCGAATTGAAAAAATATCTTTTTGCTGCCTAAGCATTTGTTGTAATTGATTAATATCTAAATGATTTGAACTTAATTGTTCTCTGTCAATCTTTCCATTACGGATAATAATTGAAGGATACCCTTCAAAAAATCTTCTTGTTCCTCTTATTTTTTGTGTTATCACTTCTATTGAATAAATTAAAATTACCCAAACAAATACTGAATATAAAATAGACCACACTTTAATTTTAGGATCATATATTGAATTTCCAACGAGCTCACCAAGGACGATAGCTGAAATAAAATCAAAGGGGGTTAGCTGAGATATTTGTGTTTTCCCTAGTATTTTTGTAGCAATTAATAGAACAAAGAAACCAATTAAAAGCTCTATCGTTATTTGTCCAATATGATTCATAAATGCTCACCTTTCTGCTTTTCACTCAAATGTTCTATATTCTATTTAGTAAAAAAACGACACATTTTTCTATTATTTTGTCCATTCATACGCAATATATCCAATAGATACAAAGCAAAAAAGAGTCTAGTTCAATTTAATAATTGAACTAGACTCTTTTATTTTCATTTAGAATACACGATCTTTTTAATCGTTTCTCCGGAAAGAAAATGCTCCTCCGCAAGTTGATGAATGGAAATTCCGCTTTTAAACGCTTCTTTAATAGCTTTATTTCTTTCATCTAATTGTTTTCTTCCTCCAGATCGTGTACCCCATTTATAATGTTTCGTTTCTTGTTTTGGAATGTAAATTGTTTCACCTTGTATATATTTTTGAATTTCAATAATTAAACTTTCTGGTAAAACCGTTGCAGCTTTAACGTATTTCATTTCTGCTCGCCCCTTATTTTTTATGGTTCATTTCAATAAGGTGCAAAGCCAAATATAAAAAATGATACGAGCTCATTTAGGCGATTGTATATTACTTGTCTACCTCACGCAAAGTATCGCCATTTCCATACTTGGCTTTGCATGAGACGCTGCAGTGTCCGGCAATTGAATTGTAATCGCCATATAAACACCTCCTAATATACCTTTTGCATTTTATTATATGATAAATTCCTCCCCCTTGCATCCACATCCTTTTTAAAGCATGAAATTACTTAGTTTGATATAATACTTTTTAGTCCAATTCAAAAATATAGTGAGGTTGCTTTATGAAAAAGAAAATAATTATTACAATCGTTACATTATTCATTATTACTGTAGCATTATTTGGAACATACAAATTGATGAACGCAAGAAGTTTTCAATTGTTTGGAGATTTAACAAACCGAGTAGAAACAAATGAAAAAGTGATTGCTTTAACTTTTGATGATGGTCCTACGAACAATGTAAAACAAATATTACCGCTACTAGATACATACAATGCAAAAGCTACTTTCTTTTTAATCGGAAATGAATTAGAAAAAAACCTATCGTTAGGAGAATCTATCGTACAATCTGGACACCAAGTTGGAAACCATACATATTCTCATAACAGAATGGTTTTTAAAACACCTTCTTTTATTAAAGAAGAAATAGAAAAAACGAATTCATTAATCCGCCAAACAGGATATACAGGCGAAATTGATTTTAGACCACCTAACGGAAAAAAGCTAATTGGTCTGCCCTATTATTTAAATAAAAATAATATCGAAACAATCACATGGGACCTTGAACCTGATACTTTTTATAAATCTGCTGCTGATAAAATTGAATATGTTAATAAAAATGTACAACCAGGTTCTATCATTTTATTACACTCTATGTACGATGAGTCTAATGAAAATTTACAGGCCATTGAAGGTATTTTAGACTCATTATCTAAGAAGGGCTATCAGTTCGTAACAGTAAACGAACTGCAAAAAAGAGCAAAGTAAAAAGGTAGCGTATCATAGAGCGATACGCTACCTTTCTTTTTAAATAATGCCAAGTACATTTAAGAATACGATAATAATCGCAATTGGTGCGATAAAGCGAAGTAAGAATAACCATAATACGAACAGTTTATAGCCTTTATTTTTACTTACACCAAGCTCTTTCATTAATACATCTTTCTTCATTTTTAAAGGAACAAAGATAGAAACTAATAAAACACCAAGTGGCATTAGTACGTTACTCACTGCATAATCCGCTAAATCAAAAACTGTCTTTCCGAAAATCTTCAGATCACTTAATATACCAAATGATAATGCTGATGGTACTCCAACAACGAAGATTAATAATCCTACGATTAAAGCCATTTTTTCACGTTTCCCTTTTCCTTTTGCAGTTAAAGATGCAACGCTAATTTCTAACATCGAAATTGCTGATGTAATAGTAGCAAAGAAGAATAGTAATAAGAAAACGATGAAGAATAATTTTCCGAATGCCATTTTACTGAAAATAGCAGGTAATACGATAAATAATAGCCCCGGTCCTTGAGATGGTTCCATTCCAAATGCAAACACTACTGGGAAAATTGCAAGCCCTGCAAGTAATGTAATAACAAGCGTTAAAGCTACGATAGAAAATGCTGAACGCGGTAAACTTTCTTCTTTCGGTAAGTAAGAACTATATGTTACCATAACGGCTACCCCGACAGATAACGAGAAGAACGATTGTCCCATTGCATATAAAATGACTTCTGATGTTACGTTTGAGAAGTCAGGTTGTAAGAAGAAACGAACTCCCTCTCCAGCACCATCTAACGTAAGTGCACGAACGATTAAAACAAAGAATAAAACGAATAATGCTGGCATGAAATATTTATTTACTTTTTCAACACCATTTTGTACACCTTTACTTACGATGAAAATAGTAATAAGGATGAATAATAGCTGTGATCCAACTGCTAAATACGGATTGGAAATGATTTCACCAAACGTAGCTTCGTATGCCCCATTTCCTTCCCATAGTCTACCTGTAATTGCATTCCATAAGTATAATAAAATCCAGCCTCCTACAACACTGTAGAAAGAAAGTAATATGAAACAAGTTACAATCCCTAATTTCCCTAACCATGGCCATAATGTTTTTGGTGCGATTTCTCTATATGCATCAACAGCCTCTTTTTGTGTACTTCTTCCAATAACGAATTCAGCTAATAATAGCGGTAAACCAATTAATAATGTGAAACCGATGAAAATAAGGAAGAACGCGCCGCCCCCTCCGATGCCGGCCATATATGGGAATTTCCAAATCGCCCCAAGACCAATTGCTGAACCTGCTGCAGCTAATACGAAACCTAATTTCGATGTCCATTGCTGTGAATTCATTTGTTAATCTCCTCTCTGTCTCTTTTTCTTTGTTTCAGTTCAGTATTTATATTGTTCTATCAATACTCTTTTCTAATACGTTCACTTCCTCCCTAATAATAAAAAAACGCCCCTACGTAAATACGTAGGGACGACAAAAATATCGCGGTACCACCCTAGTTATGAAGATACAACAAAGTTAGGACCTAAATAAAAAACGTCCCTACGCAAATACGTAGGGAAGATAAATTATCGCGGTACCACCCTAGTTATGAAGCCACAACAAAGTTAGGACCTAAACCAAAAACGTCCCTACGTAAATACGTAGGGACGATAAATATCGCGGTACCACCCTAGTTGTGAAACAATCTTCACCACTTTATTTGATAACGGTATAAACTACCGTCTTTCATTTCCTCAAAATATGAGATTTATGAAAGATGCTCCAGGACGAACTTCATGAATAATCTATATACTGATTCACACCAACCATCAGCTCTCTGAAATAGGGAGATATTCACTACTATACCCTTTCATTGCCCAAATATTATTTTCCGAATTGATTACTATCATTTTTATCACACATTAAAAATAGTGTCAACTTATATTTTGAATTTTTATGTATTACATTCTATTTAAAAAATGTAAAATATGACTTTTAAATGAATAATATTAGAATATTTATGTTCCATACTATATTAACTTCTCTAACAGGTTTATAGTAGTATACGATAAATGCAAGACAGCACGAGTAGGAGGAAAGAATTTTGTCTACTTCAAAAGTTTTAAAAGGTACTGCTTTATTAAGTGGTGCAACAATGATTTCACGTATATTAGGTTTTATATACTTCTTCCCTTTTCAACTATTAGTCGGAACACAAGGGGTCGCTTTATATGGATATGCATACTCTTGGTACGGTATTTTATTAAGCTTTTCAACAGCTGGTATTCCTATTGCTGTTTCCAAATTTGTTGCAAAGCATAATGCGCTCGGTGATTATAGTACAAGCAAAAAATTATACAACTCTAGCGTAAAATTAATGTTGTTTATGGGCTTTTTAGGTTTTTTAACTTTATTTATTGGAGCACCATACATATCACAATTTATTATTCGCTCGAAAACGCCAGATCCACAATTTATCGCCGACGTAACACTTACGATGCGAGCATTAAGTTTCGCACTTATTATCGTACCAGCTATGAGTGTTACACGTGGCTATTTCCAAGGTTTTCAACATATGAAACCAAGTGCCGTTTCTCAAGTCGTAGAACAAATTGCGCGCGTGGTTTTCATTTTAGTTGGTAGTTTTATCGTTTCAAAACTATTAGGGGGGGCAGTCGCCTCTTCTGTTGCAGTTGCTACGTTTGGCGCTGTTATCGGAGCGCTTGCCAGCGTTTCGATTTTAATGCTGTACTGGAAAAAATATAATAGATTAAAGCCTCCCGAAGGAGAATTAAAGTCAAGGGCATCGAATATTCCATTAAAAAATATTTATATGGAATTACTTCGATATGCAATCCCAATTGTATTTGTCGGTATTGCAATTCCACTCTACACGTTAGTAGATCAATATACTGTAGCTGATGTCCTTAGGGCGATGGGCGAGCCGTTAGAAACAGCGAATGCAGTTTTCGCTTATATAACGAACTATGCCCAAAAGTTAATTATGATTCCAGCTTCTCTTGCAACTGGATTCTCATTAACGATCATTCCGGCTATAACGAAATCGTATACAAGCGGGAAACTAGAAGAACTACAAGAACAAATTTCAAAGATATTTCAAGTCTTGTTATTCTTCACTATCCCGGCTGCATTTGGTCTTGCTAGTATCGCTTACGATGCATTCCGTATGGTTTATGTAAATCCCGAAATTGCACTTGGTGGATCACAATATTTAATTTCATTTGCACCTTCTGCTATATTAAGTGCGATTTTCACAGTTTCAGCTGCCATATTACAAGGAATCGATTATCAAAGAAAAACGATGATCGCTTTCTCAGTCGGTATTCTCGTTAAAGTTTTAGTAAATACACCGCTCTTACATTTATTTGGCGGACACGGTGCTGTACTTGGAACCATTCTTGGATACCTCGTTTCCAATGTTATCATGTTGTACTGCATTGTTAAGTTTGCGGAATTTAAAATTGGTGAAACAGCAAAAACAGTACTTCTTATTACGATTTACTCCGCTGCAATGTCTGCTGTTGTAATTGCATTAAAAGCGATTTTAAAATGGATGATTCCTGGACAATCCTATATGGAATCACTTCTCATTGTCTTTATATGCGGCGCTGTAGGAGGGATTGTTTATCTTTTATTCGTCCTAACGAGCGGACTTGCTTCACATATTCTCGGTGATAGACTTCAACGATTACCCATACTAGGTAAATTAGTCAAATAAAAAGAAGGGAGGTAACTCATTGTTACCTCCCTTCTTCTTTACTTCGCATATTGTATACGTTTTTGTTGTTCAGTAATATGTAATTCTGGAGCATATTTTTGTACTAAATGTAATAGCTCTTCAATTAACACTTCTAACTCCTGTACACTATACTCCGGTTTCCCTATTAACGTATTTGCCATACGCTCGTATAGATTTTCAGGCTTAATAATCATTCGTTCCACATTATGTGGCATCCATTTAAATGCCGGATGATGTACATACATTTTATTCAAACCAAATAAGACCCCAAATATATTTCTTTGCACTTCACAAATAACATCATATAACATAAGCCAGTCTTTTCGTTTTAAAAGCGCCTCTCGATTATGCCAACGATTGCTTAACCAAAGATTTTCTGAAATCATCCGTTTCGCTAGGTCTTCTGGATATGCTACCACTTTCTCTTTTAATTCATGTACTTTCTCTTCTCCATACAAACTAACACCATCATGAACGGATGATACGATACATTGTTTTTCATAACTTATATCATATTGAACTACCACATCCGAAATAACTTTCTCTACTGTTTCAGTTAAAAAGTTACTAATCTCTAATTTAATTCCCTCTTTTGTCAAATACGTTTCCGACCATTCTTCTTCATCGTAAGGGTGATATGACAAAATTGTTCCACCAATATAGTTAATAGGCCCTCTACGATCCTCATCCTCTGGTGGCATTGACCATAAAATATGCAATTCTATATCTGAATGTTCATCTTCTAGTTTTCTAGCTACTGAACCCGCTAAAATAATAGCTTCGATCTTCGGATTTCCCCTATAAATCTCCGATATTTCTATCGCTTTCTCTTTTAATCCCACTTCATTTCCCCCTATAATTGCAGTACACAGTTACCTTTTCATTTATCTATTTCGATATTATGCATTGCATTCCCTTTTCAATGTCCCACTAAATCATATTTCTATCCAATAACGTTGAACAATTTCCCCAGTATGAACAGAAACTACTTCATCTTCTAACATACCGCCAACCTTTTGAATCGTTTTAGCCGAAGCGATATTAACTTTATCGCAAGTTATTAACACTTTCTGTAACCCTAACTTTTGTGCTTCATCTAATGCAAGTTGTAGTTGTTTCGTAGCGTAACCTTGACGACGTTTATTTGGATGTACACTATAACCGATATGACCGCTTTCCAGTAATAATTCTTGGTTTAATCGATGTCTAATATTCACAAAACCTATAAGTTCCCCTTTTTCAAAACTTAAAAATTGACTAGACGGTACTCGATTACCTTGTAAGTTTTCTTCCACTTCTTGTATACTCACTTTTTCAAACCATTTATCGAGAGAATCAAAATTTTGTAAAGAACTACTACCATGTGGTTTTTCATCCGTATGTAAAAATGCCTCCCGATACTCTATAATTTGTTCGCTATATTCATTTATTGGTTTTAATAGTTTCATTGTCATTCTCCCCCCTCTTTACAACCTAAAACAAACAGCTTAATCGTGACAATTTCACGATTAAGCTGTTTCTATCAATTTCATTCAAATAATCCCATACTCAAATAACGTTCTCCTGTATCAGGTGCAATACATAAAACTTTTTTACCTGCGCCTAGACGTTTCGCTATCATAATTGCTGCGTAAACAGATGCTCCAGACGATGGCCCAACTAATAAACCTTCTTGTCTAGCTAAGTTTCTCATTGTCGTTAAAGCCTCTTCGTCTGCAATTTGAATAATTTCGTTATACACTTCTGTATTTAAGTTTTTCGGGATAAACCCTGGACTTGTTCCTACTAGTTTATGAGGACCTGGAACACCGCCTGATAAAACGGGAGATCCTTTTGGTTCTACTACTGCAATATATAAGTTTGGTAGCTTCTCTTTTAACGTTTCCCCAGTACCTGTAATAGTTCCACCAGTTCCAGCCGTTGCTACGAATGCATCAAGCTCGCCATCCATTTGTTCATAAATTTCAAGTGCAGTCGTATAACGATGAATATTCGGGTTTGCTGGATTTTCAAATTGTTGCGGAATAAAACTATTTGGAATTTGCTTTTGCAGTTCTAATGCCTTCGCAATTGCTCCTGGCATTCTTTGTTCCGCCGGTGTTAAAACTACTTCCGCTCCGTATGCTTTCAATAAATTTATACGCTCTTTTGACATATTGTCTGGCATAATTAAAATTGCTTTATACCCTTTCGCAGCTGCATTCATTGCTAAGCCTATTCCTGTATTTCCGCTTGTCGGTTCAATAATTGTATCTCCTGGTTTGATGAGACCATTCTCTTCTGCAACGTGCAGTAAATTATAGGCAGCGCGGTCTTTCACACTGCGTGATGGATTAAACATTTCTAGTTTTACATACACATCCGCTGCGTCTTCTGGAATAAATTTAGATAATCGGACGACAGGTGTATCTCCTATTAATTCTGTAACATTTTCACATAATTTCATAGTGCATCCCCTATTCTATCGTTTTCTTATCACTTGGTAATAACCAAGAAGTAAGTCCAATTAATGGTAGACAACTACATAGTAACATAATGAATTGTAGACTATATATGTCAGCCAATTTCCCAAGTACTACAGATCCTAAAGCTCCGAGTCCAAACGCAAGCCCTACAATTAATCCAGATACCATCCCTACTTTTCCAGGAACAAGCTCTTGCGCATAAACAACAATTACACTAAAACTACTTGAACTAATAAAACCGATACATAAAAATAGTGGTACGACCCACATGAGCGAAACGTGAGGTAATAAAAGGGCAAGTGGCGCCGAACCTAGCATTGAAAATACAATAATTGTTTTCTTTCCAAATCGATCTGCTAACGGTCCACCAAAGAAAGTTCCTAATACACCGGCAATCATAAATGCGAATACGAAATACTGGGCATTTTTTATAGATAAACCGTAATGCTCAATTAAGTAAAATTGATAAAAATTCCCTATACCAGCACCGTACCAAGAACGTACAAAAGTAAGAAAAACAAGAAGTAGAATAACAAATTTAATATGTGTACTTACAATCGCATTTTCCGCCTCAAGCGCAGCCCTCTTTTTTCTTCTCACAGCGCCAGTTGCTAATTCATTTCTATACCAATTTGATACGAAAATTAATAATACAATTCCTACTGCTGCAAAGGCTGTAAAACCTAAAGAACCAATTTGGCCGAGCGGAACGAAAATTAGCGCTGTAAAAATAGGAGCTAAGGAATTCCCTGTATTTCCTCCAACCTGATAAATCGCTTGCGCTAAACCTCGTTTTGCACCAGCTGCCATATAAGCAACTCGAGCACCTTCTGGATGAAAGACTGCGGAACCTAATCCGATAAATAAAACAGAAATGATAACAATAATAAAGTTCGGTGCAAATGCAAGTCCAATCATTCCAAGCATACTCGAAAACATACCGAGCGGTAATAAAAATGGTGATGGCTTCTTATCTGAATACATACCAAAAACCGGCTGCATAATCGATGACGTCATATTTAATGCAAACGCAATCCATCCTACTTGCATATAAGATAAATTCATCGTTTTTTCCAAAATCGGAAACAATGCCGGCACGACTGCTTGCATCGAGTCATTTAAAAAGTGACCGAAACTAATCGCAAATAGAATTCGATATATCGTCGGTGTTTCCATTGTATTTTTTTTCGAAACTGCCTGCATATATGTATTTCTCCTTCCTGTACAAAATATATATTTATTACAGCAAGTGTAATAAAGTAAAACTTTAACCTCGATAAATTCTGACTTTTGAAACATTTCTATTCTATACTGGTTTCATTTCTTTTTCCAGAAATATCACTTCTTACATAATATATTTTTTCTATAAGTTTTATCGGATTTATTTATAGAAATTTTCTATATTTTCTTTTATACTAGGACAGAGATGAAGGAAAGGATGACAACTATGAAGAAAAAAACTAAAGGAATCGTTGCACTCTCAATCACATTATCTATGTTTTTAACAGCATGTGGTCAAAAACAAGAGGCAACAACTACCGGAGAAAAGAAAAAAGAATCTTCAAAACAAGTATTAAACATTGTAGAAGCTGGGGAAATTTCTACACTTGATTCATCTATCGCAACTGATGGGTTTTCTTACGCTGCATTAAACAACGTAATGGAAGGATTATATATGCCTGGCCCTGACAATAAACCTGTTCCTGCAGCAGCTGAATCATACAAGCTGAGCGAAGACGGAAAAACATATACATTTACATTACACGATTCAAAATGGTCAAATGGTGATCCAGTTACTGCACATGATTTTGAATATGCATGGAAACGTGCTGTTAATCCAGAAACTGCTTCTGAATACGCACATATTATGTTCGATATTAAAAACGCAGAAAAAATAAATAAAAAAGAATTACCAATTGACTCATTTGGTGTAAAAGCAATTGACGATAAAACGCTTGAAGTACAGTTAGAACACCCTGTTCCATACTTTTTAGGGTTAATGGGATTTGCAACATTTTATCCTCAAAACAAAAAAGTTGTAGAAGCGCAAGGGAAAAATTACGGACTTGAAGCTGCAAATGTAGTTTATAACGGGCCGTTTCAATTAAGTGAATGGAAACATGATACAAGTTATAAAATGTCAAAAAACCCGAACTACTGGGATAATAAAAATGTGAAGCTAAATGAAATCAATGTAAATATCGTAAAAGATACTTCCACAGCCGTTAATTTATTTGAAAGCAAACAAGTAGACCGAATTACGATTAATTCAGAGTTTGTCGATAAATATCAAAAAGATCCGAGCTTAAAGAAAATGGAACGTCCTTCTATGACATTTTTCCGATTTAGCCAAAAGAATCCTTTATTAGCAAACAAAAATGCTCGAAAAGCGATTTCGCTTGCTTTTGATAAACAAGGAATTGCAACAACGATTTTAAATAATGGTTCTATACCTGCAAATGCATTCGTTCCAAAAGGCTTCGTAAAAGGACCTGACAATAAAGATTTTCGCAGTACAAGTCATGTAAAAGTAGAAACAAATGTGAAAGAAGCTAAAACACTATGGGAAACTGCGAAAAAAGAAACAAATTTACAAAATGCTTCTCTTTCAATCATAACAACTGATGAATCTAACGATAAAAAAATTAGTGAGTTTTTAAAAGGTGAACTAGAGAAAAACTTACCTGGCTTAAAAATCACATTACAGCCTCTTCCAGTAAAAGCATTTTTAGATCGTGAAGGAAATGGTGACTATGACATTTCACTTTCTACATGGGGACCAGATTATCCTGATCCTACAACATTCTTAAATATGTTTGTCACTGACGGACCGTTTAATAAAATGAGTTATTCAAACAAACAATACGATGAATTAATTGAGCAAACGAGCTCTACTTTAGTAACTGACTTACCAGCACGTTGGAAAGCGTTCCAAGATGCTGAGAAAATCTTACTTGAAGATGATGTGGCTATCGCTCCAATCTTCCAATCAGGACTTGTATATTTAGAACGTCCAACAGTAAAAGGTGTTGTTGTTCGTCCATTTGCAGGAATTTATTCTTATAAGTGGGCCTCTATTACAGAATAAGAAAAAGGCGATCCTAATATGTTTTAGGATCGCCTTTTTTATTAAATTGCAAAACGCTTATACTTTTCGTAATCGCTCGTCTTACATTCTACTTCTAGTTTCGTACCTTCGTTTTCATAACTCGTAGATAGAACGTGCGCATGATTATTGAAATAAGAAACTACCTGTCCTTGATCATACGGAATTAACATTTCACACTTCGTATACTCTTTATAAATGTGTGAGCGAATCATTTTTACAAGTTCTTCAATTCCAACGTGTTTCTTCGCTGATAAATAAACACGGTCTTCTTGTACTTTCGGAATTTCAACATCTACCATATCTGATTTGTTATAAGCATAGATTGTTGGGATATTCTCTACTCCAATTTTCTTTAACGTTTCATTTGTAATATCAATTAACTGTTCGTAATTTGGATTTGCGTAATCTACAACGTGAATAAGTAGGTCCGCTTCCGCTACTTCTTCTAACGTTGAACGGAATGCTTTCACAAGGTGATGCGGTAATTTGCTTACAAATCCAACTGTATCCGTTAATAAAAATGATTTGTTATCTGGTAAATCAATATTTCGCACAGATGTTTCTAGCGTCGCAAATAACATATCTTTTTCAAATACTTGTTTTTCTTCTGTACCATTGTAAATTTCAAGCATCGCATTCATCGTCGTTGATTTTCCTGCGTTCGTATAACCGACTAATGCTACAACAGGTACTTCATTTTTCTTACGTTGCTTTCGCTGCGTTTGACGCTGCGCAACAAGAGCTTCTAAATCTTTATTTAAAACTGAAATTTGCTCCTCAATTTTACGACGATCCAACTCTAATTTCTTCTCACCGACACCTTTATTTTTCGTACCAACTCCGCCACTCTGTCTTCCTAACGATTCACGAAGACCGATTAAACGAGGCATCATATACTGAAGATGCGCTACCTCTACTTGCAACTGCGCTTCTTTCGTTTTCGCACGCTGCGCAAAAATATCTAAAATTAATATGGTACGGTCAATTACTTTACAATCTAAATCTGCTTCTAAATTTCGAATTTGAGAAGGAGATAATTCGTCATTAAAGATTACCATATTCGCATCTACTTCATTTACATAGGCTGCTACTTCTTCAATCTTTCCTTTTCCAATATAATGGGACGGATTTACTCGTTGTAAATTTTGTGTCACTTGCCCGATTACCTCTACATCACAAGCTTCTGCAAGATTCGCTAACTCTTCCATCGAATATGCAAAATCATCTTCATTACCTAAATTTACTCCAACTAAAACTGCTCTTTGTAATAATTCTTCCATATATTTATTCCTCCATTTCGATTACGTAAAATAAAAAACACAGGTTACTGCCTGTGTTTTCGTAAACGGATAAGGGTTCACCAAAGAAATAGAAGAAAGTTATACTTTCATCCTATCTCATAGTCAAAAAGTCCCATGATCATATACGTATCCACAATAAGTGTTCACCTATACGATCCCATTCTATTTATAAAGGCAAAACAAAAAGAGGGCGTATTCGTCCCTCCCTCTTTTTCACATATAAGCTTAATAAAGGGTTCCTTTAAAATAGGCAGACCAATCCCGTTCACTCTGCACACAGACAGAGCCTTTGAGCGCTATTCAATTATTGGCACAAAGTATTGAGACGTAATCTGATTAAGATCAAAGGAAGCCCCTCCGTTCATTTTAAGTTACATAAAGTGTAGCATAAGTAATTCGCTTTCACAAGATTAAACCACCTATAGAAACAGAAAGAAATTCTTTATATATTTACTTTAATCGTCATTTTTTGCGCATTCTTCTTACACTAAAAATCACAAAAGCTACTATCAGTAACAGACCTATAGAAAGGGTAACAACTTGCCACCAACTGAAACCGCTGACCATCTTCCCTTTTAAATCGACTTTCTTCGTCGGAATAGACTCTTTTGCAATTTGACTTAAAGCCACTTTCTCCGCCCCTGCCTCATCTAATCTCTTCGTTCCACTACAACTATGTGTGTGTAATTGTTTTTCTGATCCTCTTTGAGAAGAATATACTAAATACTCTCCTCCTTCTACAAAGTGAAATACACAATCACCACCATTTGTATATACAATAAGTTGCGAAGAAGTTGTCCCTTTCCAAATTTTCTTCACTTCAAATAATACTTCAATCCCAACCCCTTCTTTCCTTCCAACCCCAATTACCTTCCCTTCAAATACTACATCGTTTTTTTGAAATGCATCTTCTGCTGATACGTTAATACAATCACAAGCATAAGATTTCCCTGGAAAAATAATAAGAATAAAGCTACAAATAATGACAACAGGCAATATATACAAAATTCTTTTCAAAGAGCCCAACTCTCTTCATTATCAATTTTAAAAACTTATCGTATATTATTTTTTACAATACTCGCCAAATTCCTTCATGGTAAGTTAAGCTTTTTCGTTTCAATACAATAAAAGTCTTTATTGACATTTTTATAACCTGATAATAGTATCAGGTTATAAAATAAGTTAGGAGATGTTCCTATGAATTCTAAATCTCGTATTACTGCAATTGGTACTTATGTTCCAAATCAAATATTATCTAATAACGATTTAGAGAAAATGGTTGATACGAATGATGAATGGATTGTACAAAGAACAGGAATGAAGGAAAGACGAATCGCGAGCGAAGACGAATACTCCTCACACTTAGCCATTAAAGCAATTGAAAATTTATGTACAACTTTTAAAAAGAACTTAGAAGATATAGACTGTATCATCGTCGCTACAACAACCGCTGACTATGTTTTTCCTAGTGTCGCATGTCAAATACAACAACACTTCAACATACCTCATACAATAGCATTTGATTTAAATGCAACTTGCGCTGGTTTCACATATGGTCTGCACGTTGGGAATAGCTTGATTACTTCTGGATCACATGAAAAAGTACTAGTCGTAACGACAGAGACATTATCTAAAGTTACTGATTACACCGATAGAACGACCTGCATTTTATTTGGCGATGGTGCTGGAGCTATTTTATTAGAAAGAGATGAAAACAAACCGAGCTTTATTGCTGCTCATATGGGAACAAATGGGCACGGTGGTATTCATCTATACCGAACAAACTTATCTACTACTATGAATGGCACACAACTACAAACAAATGAAAAAATCGTGCAAAATGGGAGAGAAGTATATAAATGGGCAACTCGTACAGTGCCAGCAGGTATAAAAGAACTATTACATACCGCAAATATGCAAATAGATGATATAGACTGGTTCATACCACACAGTGTTAACTTACGAATGATTGAATCTATTTGTGAGAAAACCGAAATTCCAATTCAAAAAACTTTAACAAGTGTAAAACACATGGGAAATACATCTTCAGCTTCCATTCCACTCGCTCTGGACTTAGCTAGGAAAGAAGGAAAATTAAATAATGGAGACACACTTTTACTATACGGATTTGGTGGTGGTCTTACGCATTTAGGACTTATTGTGGAGTGGGATTTAAACTAAAAGTTTTTTTATACAATTCACTACAAAAAAGCTGCATTCAAAGATTGGTTACCTCCCTTTGAACGCAGCTTCTTTCATCTTAATTTTATTTACCTGTCCGAGCCCATATCACAACAGGAATGAGCATGAAAGCTAACACTCCTCCAGCTAATGACAATGCCGCATAACTTGAATTCGCCACTACCATACCTGACATCGCTCCACCTGAAGCTCCAGCTAGTGCAATAAACACATCTATTTTCCCTTGTGTTTTTGCACGTGTGGAAGGTATAGTTGCATCAACAATTTGAGCAGTACCACTTATTAAACCGAGGTTCCATCCTAATCCAAGTAAAGACAAAGCAACAATTAATAGTATTAAAGAATCACTCGGCGCTATCGCAGCTATGACACCTGCTGCTAGTAAAATTACTCCACCAGCTATACTCATCGTAGTTCTGCCAATTTTATCAATTAGCATTCCTGTAACGAGAGATGGAAGATACATTGCACCTACATGAAAACCAATCACAAGCCCTACTGCACTTAATCCATGACCGTGATGTCCCATATGGACTGGCGTCATCGTCATAATCGCAACCATCACGATTTGTGTAAGTATCATTACGATGGCTCCAACAGTAATACCTCGTTTGTTTTCTGTAGCTTCTTCTGTTACTGCTTGCCCTTTATATGTATGCTCTTGTTTATATGTTTCTATCATATTAGCAATAAGTAACGGATCTGGACGAAGCATAACAAATAGAACAAGACCAGCTAGTATAAACGCTGCTGCCGATAATATGAACGGACCTGCAAGTTCAGGAATTCCAATTGAATGAGCAAACCTTCCCATTACTCCTACTAAATTTGGACCTGCGACTGCACCAAAAGTCGTCATTACCATCGTAATACTAATAGCAGTTGCTCTTTGCTTCTTATTCGCTAAATCCGTTCCAGCATAACGTGCTTGTAAATTCGTAGCTGTGCCCGCGCCATATATAAGTAAAGAAACTAGTAAAAGAATAATACTATTTGTTAAAGCTGCCACCACAACTCCAATAGCCCCTAGCCCACCTACTATAAAACCTCCTGCAAGCCCTATGCGGCGACCATGTTTTTGCGATAACTTCCCAACAAAGAAAGCCGCTACCGCAGATCCCATTGTAAACATAGCTGCCGGTAATCCTGCATATGCATCTGTCCCAAGCATTTGCTGCGCAAGAAGTGCACCTACTGTAATGCCAGCAGCTAACCCTGCTCCGCCGAACATTTGTGAAATACTTACGATTAGTAATGTTCTTTTGTATAATTTTTGTTGTTGTTCTTCTGTATATATATGATTACTTTTTAAAGCCCCCGCCTCATCTAACAAGTTCTCATCCTCCCTTTGAAATAAAATCCCCTTGTTAATGTACTATGTTTTCCATTACATATTCAACAGCATTTTCTATTCGTTCTTTTCATTCTAAAAACTTACTAACCATAGACTACTTATCTCATGCTATATTAAAAATACTACTATTTACAATATACAAGGAGAAAACAATGAAAAAAAATCTAGAATTATGTGAGGCTTGCAAACAAAACCCAGTACATAAAATAGAAGAATTCGATGAAGCAAATCAACCACAAAACTTTTTAGTTATGAATGGCAGCGTACAAATTCATGAAAATAGACTGGATGAATACGTAGAATTCATTAATACAAACAACTTTACCAATGTTTACATTAATGATCTTAGATATAGTTTAAAACATATTAACTTTCTAGAACGCTGCCCGCAAATTGAAAGCTTACAAATTAGTAGTACATGTATTACTGATTACTCAGCTTTATATAAATTAAAAAACTTAAAATCTTTAGCATTAGAAGAACCACAAGTTCCACTAAACGTAACAGCACTAGAAAGCTATACAAATTTGGAGGAACTTCACATACAGTGGAATAAAAACATTACAGGATTCGAATCTTGTCCAAACTTAAAAGAACTATACATTTGGAAATACAAACCGAAACAAAAAAGCCTTGAAGAATTAATGTCTTTACAAAAACTTGAAAAACTAAGCATTACACATGGCAATATTAACTCATTAAAGGGATGCAGAGCATTCCCAAAATTAAAGCATTTAGAAATCCATTATTTAAGAAATTTAGAACATATTGATGAAATTGAAAACAACGCTTCAACTTTAACATACATCGAATTCAATCATTGCAGTAAAATGAAAAATCACGACTATTTACGTTATTTAACAGAGTTAGAAACCGTCATTCTATCAAGTTGTGGTAACATACAAAATCTACAATTCATTAAAGAGCTACCTAAATTAAAGCAATTAAGTTTCGTGGATTCTACAATTGTAGACGGCAATTTAGAACCTTGCGTCGGAATTGATTTTGTTGGCTTTAATAATAAGAGGCATTATAGTCATAAGTTTAATAAATTAAACCCAGATTCCTCATACTAACGTAAAGAAAAACAGGCTGTTATTAGCCTGTTTTTTTACGCTTCCTCTACTACCCTTTTCCTTCTCCCTTTACTCAAAGCCTTTCCTTCCCAAAATAACAAACTTACTAACGCAAAAACTAAGATAATCGGCACACTTACTTTATATAAATCTGTAAAACTCATTGCCATCTGATTTTGAGCATAGTGATTCACATCATTCGAAAATGCGAGTACCTCTTTCTTTATATTTCCCTCTTGTTTTTCAACTTCTTTTGTCACTTGATTCATAACTTCTTCTCTTTTTACATCTCTATATTCTACTGGAATTTCTCTTAATACTTCATCCACTTTTTGGTGAATTAATGCATCTTTTTTCTCTTTATTTAACCCTACAAATGTTTTATTTTGATGCTTTTCTACACTTGGTTCTATACTTTGGTTCTCTATTTTTTCTTTTGTTACTTGTAGTATTTCAGCTTGCTGTGAGCTATCCACATGAATATTATGCACTTTTTCTTCTGCATAACGATATACATTCTCTTTATTTACAGCTAAATTATGCGTTAAGTTAGATACAAATATTGCAACTGCTAATACAATTCCTACTTGCCGCAACATCGAGACAACACTTTGAGAAGCGGTTAATAATTCCCCTTCAAACGAAGAAGCACTTAAAACTGTAATTGGACCTACTACTAAACCATACCCAACACCTAATATCATACATGGAATAATAATTTCTATATTTGTTGAATTAACATCAATCATTTGCAACCAATAATAAGATAAGCCCATAACAAGAAAGCCTGACAAAATAATAGTTAATTTTCCGAGTTTTTTAATTAAAGTTGCTGCAACTGGTGAGACAAAAAATATCATCGCTGAAATAGGTGTCACTAAAAAAGCTGCTTCAATTTCCGTTCGGCCTTGTATTTTCGTCAAGAACGTCGGAAGCAATACAGTAACTCCAATTAAAAATAAATTACTTAATATGACAACGATAGACGCTCCGACAAACATTCGATCTTGAAATAACTTTAAATTCACCATTGGATTATGAATCTTTCGTTCTACTAAAACAAATAGAATAAGAGAAATAGTGCTAATTGCATAACAAGACAAAGCAATATTACTTTGCCATCCCCATGTATTGCCTTTTACTAATATGAGAGTAAAAGAAAAAATTGCTGTGCTACTTAATAGCAATCCTATCCAATCTATTTTTGAGATAATACGTTCTTCATTTTTTATTTGTAGCATAAAGCAGCATAAAATGATTCCAAGAATACAAATTGGAACATTTACGAAGAACACCCATCTCCAACCGAAATTTTGTGTAATAATTCCACCTATTACTGGTCCCATCGCAGCTGATAGTCCTTGTGTTACGCCTAAAATTGCAAGTGCAACATGCCTCTTAGCTAATGGCATTGCAGATACACCAATTACCATACTAGTTGGAAATAAAATCGCCGCACCTACACTTTGTATAAAGCGAGAAAAGATAAGAAAATCGCCCGTATTAGCAAAAGCACAAAGTACTGACCCGCCGCCAAAAATTATCAAACCAAGAATATACATCTTTGCTTTCCCAAAAATATCAGCTATCCGTCCAAGCGGGATAGCGAGTACTGCTATTGTCATTGTATAAACATTTAATACCCAAGACATCTTTTCTAGTGAAGTATTTACACTCGTTTGTATCGCTGGTAAAGCTATATTCATAATTGTCGTATCAATCATACAAAGAAATATACCTAAGCACATTAAAAAGACAATATTAATACCCTTTGATTGCTCCATGTTCATCTACCCCTTTATTTATTATGAACGTGTTTTTTATTCTTCCATTTTATTTTGTTCTTTTGCTTCTAGTTGCTCTAGTTGCTCTAGTTTTCTTTTCAATGTCTCTACTTGAGCACTATACGATGCAATACCTACATCGAGTGAAATTTCCTCAACAAAAGTAATACCTTCTCTCCACTTTTCATATTTCAAACGAAGATCCGCAATATATGCTTCTTTCCTTTCAATTTCGTCCGCAATCCATTTTTTTATTGCCTTGTCATCGCTATAATTACCGAAATACATCCTCATTAAAAAATCTGAACGTAAAACATCTTTCTCTACATCTGTTTGCATGTACTGATAAAACTCTTCACTCCCTTCATCTGTAATAAAGTACATTTTCTTATTCGGTTTCCCTTCTTGCATAATAACCTCTTTCTTTATTTTCCCCTCTTTTTCCAACTGTCGTAACGTTGGATAAATCATTCCAAAACTCCCATCAAAGAAATGAGTAAATACGTCTTCAAACACAATTTTAATATCATAACCAGACATTTCTTTTCCCATTAACAAGCCTAAAACAACATCTCTTCCCTTCAAAATAAAACCTCCATACTGTATATAATCAATAATCATATTAACATTGTTAATATGATTATTGATTATATACCTCATTCCGTTAATTGTAAAATGTTTCTAAATAAAAACACCCTGTAATTTTATTATCTAAAATTACAGGGTGGCTCTACTTTATATTTCATATACAAGCTTTGTACTATTTTACAACTTCATCTTGAATAGTTTCAAAGCCTTCTGTCTTTCCATCTTTTATTTCATAATAATACGAAGGTAATTCTATATTATGTTCTAAGAGATAATCCTCAATTAATAAAATAATAACTTTCAACGTTTTCAAACGTGCGTATAATTTATCGTTACTTGCGATAATTTGCCATTTCGCATTTGGCTTATTTGTTTTTTCAAACATGTCTTCCATTGCTTCAACATACTCGTCCCACTTTTCACGATTACGCCAATCTTCGTCTGTAATTTTCCATCTTTTCAAAGGGTTTTTCTCTCTATCTTTAAACCTCTTTAATTGTTCATCTTTACTAATATGATAGAAGAACTTCCCGATTATATAATGATCATCTGTTAATAGTTTTTCAAAATCATTAACCTCATCATACGCTCTCGTCCACTCCTCCTTTGTAGCAAAACCTTCAACACGCTCAACTAACACGCGGCCGTACCATGAGCGATCAAAAATAGTAATTTGCCCATACTGAGGAAGTTTTCGCCAGAAACGTTGCAAGTAGTGGTACCGTTTTTCATGAGGTGCTGGTGCTCCGATTGGATTTACTTGAAACCCGCGCGGATCAAGATGTTCCGTCACTCGCTTAATTGCTCCGCCTTTTCCAGCCGCATCCCAGCCTTCCATAACGAGCATAACTGCGATTTTTTCTTCTTTTACTATTTGCTGCAATGCTAATAAGCGCCTTTGATATTTTTCAAGTTTCTTATTGTACTTAGATTTCGATTCAATTCTTTTCGTTACATCTACGTTAGCAAGATATCCATTTTCCATAAAACAAATCCCCCTTGTTGTATGACAATGATATTTTAACATAATATTGGAAAATTTTCTCACCAGAAAAAACTGTGTAGAAAAATCTCTACACAGTTTTCATAAAGAATACAGCAGTTAATTTTCGCATTTAAAATGTAAATTACATTCATGAGGGTCATAAATATCACCTTACATTATATGGTATATACTCACATAAAGAGAAGATACTAATAAATAAATCCGTTACAGAATGGGAGCTCTCTAAAAATGAAACGAAAAATATTTTCTCTCTTCGCACTAATCTGTTTAACACTACCAATACAAGCTAGTGCATACACATTTCAATCACTACCAATTGCATCAAAGTCAAAACAGTGGTATATCGAAATTGATAAATCCCATAACGCAAACAAGCAAGCAGTGCAGCCAAAACAAGGTGTATACGATACATATCGCTTACTCGTAAAAAACATCGGCAATGATGTGTCAAACGTAGCTGTAGAAATAGTTGATAACACCCCTACCTCTAAAGCTACTTTTAATCCTACTTTGCTAAATAGCAACGTTTCAAAAAATCAGACGAGCTTTGACTACATCGTATTCCCTTTAGATTTTAACAGCCACAATTTCAAAGTCGTCATCACTTGGGAAGAAAAGAATTTCTCTTACAACGGTCATCCGGTAAATGAAGGGAAACAAATGAAACAAACATTTGTATTTAATGAAGAGTAAGCCCTAATTTGATTAGGGCTTACTCTTCATTTACAAAACCAGATTGAATTGCTTCTGTCACTTCTTTTGTGATATCCAGTTTTGTTGCATCGGTGCTAATTTTCTTATGCCAAATATGTACGGAAGGCTTTTCGTTACAAAAATGTTTTATTAATACTAGTTGGTTATATGCTAGCTTATTTTCTCTATGGGTAGCAATATAGACTGTGAAATTTTTTGCTTCAAAGACCTTTTCCTGCAAAGTGTATTGGCTGGCCAATTCCTTTATTACTATATCTTTCAATTTTCCTATAATCATATAAGTCGTTCCCCTTTCCCTTATATCATTAATCAAATCGTCGAATACGTGGTACACATAACGCTATTCCAATTGTTACAAGTACTAAAATAGCTAGTGTTATAATCGTTATCTCGCACCTATGACAGTAGCTAACCATAGTTATCGAACTACCTAAAGTCGAAAGTAATTGCCCAATCCACAAAAATTTAAAATGTGGTGACGCTTTAACCGGCAATATCAATTTACCAACATAACTTACATTTTTCTCTGTTCGTATTTCTCCTTGCATACCTCTCTCCTCTTTTTAAATTAGGTTAACAGAAAATTAAAACTTTAATACCTTTAATTATATATGAAACTGTTAAATTATTGGCAAAAATATAAAAAGGTGTTTTCATAAATGAAAACACCTTTTTTGTCTATAATTTTAAGTTCTTCTTCAATGTCCAATATTTTTCTTGAGTATTTTCAAGTGAAAATTCTACCCAACCGTTTGGATCTTCACGATATACAGTTACTTTCTTACCATTTTCTAATTTTCCAACTTCATTTTGTGTAATATTTGGTACACTCTTAATTGTATAACCAAATGGATATGGCACTTGATAGTAAGAACCTACTAATTGAACCGTAGCCGTTGCATCTTTTGCATAATCTTTATATGGGATGTCTTTTCCTAATGCCTCTACATTTAATGTATTAGGATTTTTCGGTAATCGTTTTACATTTTCATAATCTTTCTTGTTAAACGGTTTAATACGCTCCATAATATTAGCGATTTTGCCAGCCCATTCTTTATCTGTTGCATACTTTTCATTCATAGCAGGTAATGTGTAACCATTAAAATGATTAGCACCTTCTTCTAAGTAGTTCTTCCTTACATAATCAGCATTGTAAGAAATACTTTCCTTGTATGACGGTAAATATTTTGCATATGCAAATGGGTCACGGTCATATGCTCTTAAGCCAAATAAATTATGTTTACGATATGCAATTTCTGATTTACCGTACGCTGATTCTAAGATTGCATGTGCAGCTAAATATAGTGCGCTCACACCATACTCATTTTGTGCTTGAATAAAATCTTTACCAGTTCCAATAAGTGGACTATCCGAATGAGATTTTTTAATGAAATTATCAATCTCTAGTGCCGTTACGTTAGATGGCAAAGTTACGTCTAGATTAATATACGATGGCTGTTCAACAGGAACATCATTTTTAATTTTCATCGCTTTATATAATAATTGCGCATAGCTTTCACGTGTTAATATACCTGATGGATCAAATCCTCCAAGTCCATTTCCTACCGATACACCATTGGATTGCAATGCACTAATTGCTTCTTTTGCCCACCAGTGTGTTGCATCTATATCATTAAATGTATGTGGTGCTTTTACTTCTAATTTAAATGCTCTTTGCAAAATAACAGACATTTCAGCACGAGTTAATGATTCTTTCGGTCTAAACGTCCCTTTACCATCACCTATGAAAATCCCCATATCTGTTAATGCCAAAATTTCTTTTGGGAACATCGTCGTTCCTGCGCTAATATCAGAGTATGGATTTTTATAATCGCTTTTTAATTCTGGTTTTAATGCGCGATACATTAATGCTGCTACTTGCTCACGAGTTACAACATCTCCAAAGCCAAATTTACCATTATCGTAACCTGCAATAACCCCTTTTGACGTTAAATCAGTAATCGCTTCAAGTGCCCAATGATTTTTCGGAACGTCTGGAAATTCTTTTGTAGATGCAAAAGAAGTTGGTGGAGCCAGTACTACTTGAAGTGCGACTGTCACTGCTAACACATTAGAAATAACTTTTTTCATAAATTGTTTAACACGTTTTCTATATGCTTATACCGTGTTAACTTGCCTCCCTTTATCGTATAATTTTCCCTATTAAACTAACAAACTCTTAATTAGTCAACAGTAAAAGTATACGTGATAAAAATAAACTAATCTACCATTATTTTATTCATAATCAGCATAATACGATATATCTTTCTATTCCGATATAAAATTACAAAAACTTACATAAAAAGCCCACCTCTATATAGACGATGGACTTAACAATCAACATTGTTATTTCGTTAAACGAGATTTTGAAACATCAAAACCTTTCCACTCATAATAATCTAAAATACCCGCATAAATTGCCTCAGCAGCTATTTGTCTTCCAGATTCTGAAGCTAACTTCTCATAATCCGCGCTGTTATCTAAAAATGCTAGCTCCGTTAGTACTGCTGGCATCTCATTTTCTCTTAGTACATAAAAGTCTTCTGGTTTCACACCACGATCTCTTGTATCTAGAGCTTTAACTAATCGCTTTTGTATTTTATCAGCTAACATATAACTATCTTTTTCACGCTCAGTTAATTCTTTCTTTTCAGATCCTTTATAATAAAAAGTTTCCGTTCCATGTCCATCATGTTTTTGAGAAGCATTTGCATGGATACTTACAAAAATATCTCCATTATGTTCCTTTGCGAAATCCACACGCTTTTTAAGGTCTTCTCCTTGTTTTTCATCAAGACGAATATCTGTTTCACGTGTTAACATCACGCGGAATGGAGTTTGTTTCTCTATTAAACTTTGTAATCTTTTAGATGTATCTAATACAATATCACTCTCATGTAATCCTTGTGTTGCTTTCCCAGGATCTGTTCCTCCATGACCTGGATCAATAATAATCACCTGTTCTACTAAAGGATTACCTACTTTAAGTGAGTCAGCCTTTGCAATAAATTGTGCAGCTTCTGCTTTCGTTACAGTTTTCTTAGGCTCCCACTTCTCACCAGTACCAAGAGAGATGCCTAATTCAACTAGGATGTTAGCTTTTTCTTTACCCCAATTTAATGTTTCTAAATCTTTGAATTTAGTTGCTGGAGTACCGTTTACTTTAGACTCTAATTTATAAGCTTCTACAAGAAGAGATGCCATTGAAACACGGTCGATTTTCCCGTCTGGCTCGAATCCATTGCCTGTACCTTTAACAACGCCAGCTTTTTCTACAGCTGCGATTACTGGAGTAGCCCAATGTTTTTGAGAATCACCGAAAGATGGTTTAGCATTTTTATCGATTGGTAAGTTTAAGATTTTTGCCATCATTGTAGCTGCTTCTGCACGAGTGATTTCTTTTCCAGGCTCGAACATTCCTTTATCGTTACCTGTAACTGCACCTTTATCTACTAAGTAGTAAATAGAATCTTCTGCCCAATGTTTAGCTACGACATCTGGAAATTTTTTTGTTTGTGCGAAACTACTAGATGAATAAGATAATATACTAGCTGCAATTATTCCTGCTGCGATTATTCTATTTTTCATAGAATATACTCCCCTCTCAAGTACAATGTTTTTATGTAACAGACTCATTATAGTTCTGAAAATTAGTAATAGTCAATTGTAATTTGTATAATTTTGTATTATTATTGTATTTTTTGTCATATTTAACTATAATTAAAAACTATACGGTTTTATAAGAGGAGAGATTCATATGAGCAACAATTGGAAAGATATAGAACACCGTATGTATACAATGTGTATGATTCAGCGGAATAACGAAGTATTGCTAATACAGCGCCCCGATCATCTAGGATTCCCTGGTTACATCGCTCCTGGCGGAAAAGTAAATTTCCCAGAAAGTATCGTTCACGCTGCTAAACGAGAAGTAAAAGAAGAAACTGGATTACTTGTTTCAAATTTAACTTTTAAGGGATTAGATGAATACGTAAATCCGAAAGAAAGCGTTCGATATATGGTATTTAATTATTGGACAGACTCATTTGAAGGCGAACTTCTTATGAATCCTCCTGAGGGCGAATTATTATGGGTGCCAATTGATACAGCATTAAATCTTCCTATGCAAAATTGGTTTAAAGAGAGATTCCCATTATTTTTTGAAAAAGGTACGTTTGAAATTCAACGTGTTTGGGATCGGGACTTAGATAAACAAGTTGCTATGACAATTACGCATACGTAAAAAAGCTTGGTATCTCTCCAAGCTTTTTTTACTTTCCTTCTATTTTCTTAATCTCATAATCAATTTCTAAAAATTTAACTCCAAATATCCACATTCTATGATTAGCTTCTAATATGTGATTCGTGCTCTCTTTCATAATAAAAGTCTCTGCTAACGGTAAACGAATTGTAAAGAAACGAGTATGTAAATAAATCCCCTCATCTCCTTTACCGTTTCTTCTCAGCTTACTAGTAATGATTAAATCATTACTCTTATTACATAATTTTAAAACCCCCGTCATATTCGAATATGGTAAAGGTAATGCAATATTCATATATGTCTCACTCTTATATGTGTGCTTTGAGTAAAGAGCTACAAAAATAGATTCTCCTGCTTCATTTTTTCTTAGCCAAGCCCTTACATTCTCCCTTCCATCTTTCTCATCTATTATCCCA
This sequence comes from Bacillus pretiosus, assembly GCF_051294775.1. Classification (NCBI taxonomy): domain Bacteria; kingdom Bacillati; phylum Bacillota; class Bacilli; order Caryophanales; family Bacillaceae; genus Bacillus; species Bacillus pretiosus. The sequence goes on along the minus strand of NZ_JBPPHF010000001.1, from coordinate 257,861 downwards.
ACGATAGAGCCATGCATCGTTTCCCACTTACCGCCCATTCCTAAATGTATTTGTCCTACACGCTTACTCATTTTCTCATAGCAAAATGCAACCGGACGAAACCAACGAGCCCACTTAATATGCGATTGTAACTCATACTCTTTTGTATTTTCATAAAAACGAGTAATACTTAAAGGAATCTTTGCCATGTCAAATCCCTCACTATGAAAATCGTTCATATTATCAACTAAACCTTTGTATTCCTTGCTATCTATTAAACTTCTGTTATGTAAAAATGCTTCACCAACTGTCGTATTTCCTCTTAACCTGCTCATTGGTTTCCCGTAATATTTATAATTCGGAGCAGTCTTTTCAATCATCCAGCCGACAAATGCGGGTAACGCTACTCCAATTCCATTGACAACACCGTGAATCCAAACCATTTGAGCAATTGTAATCGTCATTACATGTTTCAAATTCCCATATGAATATATAAGCGAAAACATAATTGTTACCATGAGTGTACTAGACGATATGATCAGAAGAACCATTGCACTAATAGCATTAAATTTCGTACGCCAAACATAAATCCCATAACTATAAATAGCGCATAAATATAGGAACACTGCAAAAAATTCAAATACTCTTGAGTACGTAATTCCTATTGCAACTGTCATAGGTGAAATGACGATGACAAACATAATAGCATCATATACTTTACTTTCCTTTTCTCTTTTCCTCCCAATTAAACCAGCTGATAACGGCAATAGAAATGCCGAATAATGAAAGTGTGCAGCTGTAAGCAAAACAATGTCGGAACTAAAGTGCATAATGGAAAGCTTTGCTACAGAAGCAAAAAACCAGAAACCACCTAAAAACAAATACATAAACGCACTATCGATAGCTGTCTCCTCTAACGGTTTCCATCCTCTTTCTAGCACTCTACTTACACCGAATAACGCAACGATTCCTGTATATACAAACCAAAGTAATGCAAAGAAATAGTGATTTGTTACGAAAGCTAACATTGCACTAATTGCTGCGATTGGATATAAAAGCGATACTAATTTATAAAAGGATACAAATGATCCACTTCTTGTCTTTTTATCAAGAATGCAAAATGACATCGGTATAAATAACAAAATAGATAATAAAATAATTGCTTCAACTGGGTTTACATTTGTCCACTCACATATTAGAAAAACAATATAACAAGCAAGCCCAACTATTATATTTTTCATATCATTTATTTCCTCTCCACAAATGTTCCCTTATATAAAAATAATGAACCGATTAACGGATTGCGTACTTGTACATGAATTCGAAAGCATTGTCGTGTTTCATCATAACTTTCTACAATGTTGGCCTCTCCGTATAAGAATCTAGGTAACGGGACTTTTCTGCCAAAAATGTAAAACCATTGTTTCTTTGAGGAAATATGCATTGCCCCCACCTCATCAATATGAAAATTCAATGTAGAAACAAGTATGTGTGGTTCACCAAAACAATCTACAATTTCATTATTCTCTTCATCCAACTGCATAACGGCGTTAAAATATCTTTTCTTATTGTGAAAATAAAAAGTACGATTCCACCGCACAAGTTCATGTCCATGTTCATCCCGCTCAGCGGTATTATGTATTGTAAATGGCACTTCCTTCCCTCGCTCAGAGAAAAACATACGGAACTTTGATGCAATTTTTAATATGAATTTTACGAAAAAAGAACCACCATAAATCTCATCCATCTTTCCTTCTCCAGTAAAACTATTTTCTTCTGTAATTTCATAGCGTTTCTGTAATTTTGGATGTAGTTTTTTATAAGAATCCCCTAATAGTCTTTCATACATATTTGCCATACATTATCCCTTTCTCTTCCTCTTGCAATTTTTTGAGCTTGGCAAGTTCGTGCTATTTATATAACCGACAATTGATAATCCCATGATTAGAACGTTTAATGTAATTGGATTAAACGGCTCTGTAAAACTTGCAACATTCGTAATCCCTGCCGCTATCGTTAAGGCTATTAACATAAAAATATGTACGATAAATACTTTTCGTTTTGGAAATGGCAACAGCCATATGACACCAAAAATAATTTCTAACAATCCAATTATTTTAAGTACAAAAATACTATGTTCAGTTGAACCAATTATCACAGATAGCATTTTTACTTCTTCTGAATGGGTAAACATTAGTTTCGGCACTATTCCTTGATATATCCATACAAAAGCAAATAAAAAACATACGAGCCAATATGTCATTGTTCTTCTAATTAGTAACCTAGGGTGCAATCCCTTTTCTAACCATAATTTTAAAGCATCAAAGCTCCAAGCAGTCGCCCAGCCTAATAACGGCCGAAACATATAAAAATCTATTACATTCCCTATACGACCAAACCTCGTATCATAATCATATTGCGTCTCAAAATGAATGTGTTCTTTACGAGGGGTATACTTCCAATAACCACGCCCTGTTTGAATAAGAGATAATTTATTATCCGTCCAAAATTTTAAAGAAGAAATACGTTCTCCCGTTTCTTTTCTTATTTCACCTATCGATTCTCCTTCCCCAGCTATTTCAAGTCCAAATCCGATCTTTGTTTTATATAAAAACTTCTGTGGTTCTCCTTCTTTTTTCTCTAAATATGAAATTTCAGTAAAGCGAGCATCCCATTCTGTATGTATATGTGGTTCTTGCGTGTATTCCCATAATTTCTCCATTGTTGTGTTCATTTCTGCCGAAACATAAATAGGCTTTTTCCCCTTCATTCTTCCACCTCCAATGCACTATAATTTTAATGTACATGCAATGAATTTATTTTGCTACATTTTTCACAAACTTTCTCAGGAATAGAAAGAATTTTTAAAATATATATAAAACACTTGATTCCCCGAAAAATTTAAATTATTATAAAACAAATGTTACCAACAACTTCATAAATCAAACACTCTCGCCTAAAACGTGAGATAGAGGTTGCGATACTTATGAGTATTCTAATGGAGACACAGAGATGTCTATGAAATTAGATGAAAGGAAGTATTGCCGAAATCGATACATTTCTCTGCATTTATCGATTGGGGCTGTTTTCGAATAGAAACAGAACTGTCATATGTACAGACGTGTATGTATGAAGAGCTATCTACAAAAAAGAGATATCATTTTTATGGTATTCCTTTTTTGGCGGTTTTTTTATTAGCTCCGTTTTCTGTTTCCCTTTTCCTGTAACAGCACCATCCTCACTTATTTGAGATGGTGTTTTTTGTTTTTTCTCTGGTAACTACAGGAATATTGGGATCTATATATGTCCTAATCTATTCTTAAAAATGGATGAAAGAAGGAATTCGTAATGGAAACGATTGTACAAAAATTTGGTGGCACTTCTGTTGGAAGCGTTGAGCGCATTCAACATGTAGCAAATTTAATTATTGAAGAATATGAACGAGGACATAGCGTCGTCTCTGTCGTTTCAGCAATGGGAAAAAGCACAGATGAACTCGTAGCACTTGCTAACGCGATTTCAGAAAATCCGAGTAAACGCGAAATGGATATGCTTCTATCAACAGGAGAGCAAGTGACTATTTCATTATTAACGATGGCACTACAAACAAAAGGCTATAACGCGACTTCATTAACTGGATGGCAAGCTGGTATTACGACAGAATCTGTACATAGTAGTGCACGGATTACTGAAATTAATACTGATCGAATTCAGTCTTATCTTACTGAAGGCACGATTGTTATTGTAGCTGGCTTCCAAGGAGTTAGTGAAAACCATGAAATTACAACACTTGGCCGCGGTGGTTCTGATACAACTGCTGTTGCATTAGCCGCTGCACTGAAAGCAAAAAAATGCGATATTTACACGGATGTGACCGGTGTTTATTCGACGGACCCACGAGTTGTAAAAAATGCTTATAAATTAGATGAAATTTCTTATGACGAAATGTTAGAACTTGCAAATCTCGGTGCTGGTGTATTACATCCGCGTGCTGTTGAGTTTGCTAAAAATCACAATGTCATGTTAGAAGTTCGCTCAAGTATGGAACGAGAAAACGGAACAATTGTAAAAGGAGAATGTAACATGGAACAACAATCAATCGTTAAAGGTATTGCATTTGAAGATAATATTACACGCGTCACAATGAAAGGATTAGAACAAGGTGCACTTTCAACAGTTTTCTCTACATTAGCAGCGGCACATATTAATGTAGATATCATCATTCAAAGTATTACAAATGAAGGAACTGTTCACCTCTCCTTCTCAATCCATTCTAATGATTTAAAAGAAACATTAGAGGTATTGGAACAAAATCAAGAAACACTTCACTATGAATCTGTAGAATATGAAAATCATTTAGCAAAAGTATCGATTGTTGGATCTGGTATGGTCTCTAATCCTGGTGTTGCTGCGAATATGTTCACTACTTTAAAAGAAGAAAATATTCATATTAAAATGGTAAGTACATCAGAAATTAAAGTGTCTGTCGTTATTGACCGCCTTCATTTAGTAACAGGTGTCGAGGCACTACATCAATCATTTATGGCAAAAATTGAGCCTTTAGTACAGATGAGTTAGTTTCCACTAGTAAAACTTAAAGCAAATTATATGAATCTATTTCTTTCCTAATATTAATAGAAATAGGGTGGAAATATTTTACGGGGGAGTCGAAGTTATATTATCGAATAGCAACTACATTATCAAATTCATAAAATAATAGCATTCACGAAAGTAAGTTCACACGTATTTCAATAGTAGAGGGTTTACGACGTGTTGTTCGTTAATAAGATATTATATACTATACTCGAAAACACCTTGTCACATTTTCCTACACTGCGACAAGGTGTTTTTTGTTTAGAAGAGATTTTAGTATAATTATGAGGAGAATTAACTAATAAAATTATACATATAAGGAGATAAAGACTATGGCAAACAACAGATTACTAAGAATGGACAATGTCAGCATCGTTGTAGAATCCCTTGATAACGCAATCTCTTTCTTCGAGGAGATTGGATTAAAACTCGAAGGGCGCGCTACTGTCGAAGGTGAATGGGCTGGTCGCGTAACCGGACTCGGTTCTCAGTGCGTAGAGATTGCTATGATGGTAACCCCAGATGGCCATAGCCGAATTGAACTTTCACGATTTCTCACACCCCCTACTATAGCAGATCACCGGACAGCTCCTGTAAATGCCCTCGGTTATTTGCGCGTCATGTTCACTGTTGAAGACATTGACGAAATGGTATCGAGACTTACAAAGCATGGTGCTCAGCTCGTTGGCGAAGTAGTTCAGTACGAGGACTCATATCGACTCTGCTACATTCGTGGAACCGAAGGTATTTTAATCGGTTTGGCGGAAGAGCTCGGTAACAAATAAGTAATGTTTTATATGAAGTCTTTGCTGAAGTAAAAATACTTGAAAGAACTTTACGCTTAATAAAACTTAGATTTTGAACCCCGTCCTAGCTTTAGAACGGGGTTATACTTGTTTGAGCTTTTTAACATACTATCAACATCCCGAAATCATTATAAAACAATTCAATTACTTGTTATACTCTTTCCTAGGAAATATAACGGACTCTTCTCACTTCTTATCATATATATCTTTTGTTTTAAAAAACGATCTGAACTCATTCAAAATAACTTTCTTCACGTCAGAGTAAAAAACCATCATGAATAGTGCAATTCCTAATAAAATCTCTTGCATTCCTTTATAATCAATGAAAGCACTCACAATTAGCAAACCAAACCCAATATAAAAACCAAACTCATTCTCTTTCTCAAAATCCTCATCTTCATCAATATGTATTTTCTCTTTTAAATTTCGGTTCCCTTTTATTAACTCATCGAGCGTAACATTATACATTTCGCTCAATAAAATTAAATTTTCAATATCAGGGCAACTTTTATCATTTTCCCACTTATACACAGCTTGCCTTGTCACACCAATTTTCTTAGCAACATCTTCCTGTGAAAACCCTTTTGACTCTCGTAATCTTTTAAGTTGTTGTCCTAAGCTCATAACATCCCCTCCTTTAACAAATTATTACATAAAAGGATCCAAAAAAGAAAGAAACCATTAGTAAAACCCACTGTAAACCATTCGTTTACACAATGAAAAAGAGAGAATAACTCTTTGAGCTATCCTCTCTCTTCTATTAAAACAGATGAATGTTTTCTTTCTTGCAAGCTTCACGTAAATCGTCAGGCCATACAGAAGATTGAACTTCACCAATATGTGCTTTACGTAAGAAGTACATGCACATTCTTGATTGTCCAATACCACCGCCAATTGTTAACGGTAGTACGTCTTCTAAAATACCTTTATGGAAATCGTACTCACGTTTGAAGTCTTCACCTGTTTTCGTTAACTGCTCATCAAGTGATTTACTATCAACACGAATTCCCATTGATGATAATTCGAATGAAGATTGTAATACTGGGTGCCAGAATAAAATGTCACCGTTTAATTTCCAATCATCATAATCAGCTGCGCGTCCATCATGCTTTTCACCTGAACGAAGTGCATCACCAATTCCGATAATGAAGACTGCACCGTGTTCTTTCGCAATTGCATGTTCACGATCTTTCGGTGTTAATTCTGGATATTTATCTTCTAGTTCTTGGGAAGTGATGAAAACAATTTCTTCTGGTAAATACTTTCCAAGGAACGGATACTTTTCAAATAAGTGGTCTTCTAAATCTTTGAATATTCCATAAATTGTTTGTACTGTTTCTTGCAAGTAATCTACAGTACGCCATTCTTTTTGAACCATTTTTTCCCAATCCCATTGGTCAACGTAAATGGAATGTGTTGCATCAAGTTCTTCATCACGACGAATCGCGTTCATGTTTGTATATAAACCTTCACCAGCTTCATATCCGTATTCATGTAATGCGAATCTTTTCCACTTCGCTAGTGAGTGAACAATTTCTAATTCTTCTCCTGAATGTAACATATCAAATTCAATTGGACGTTCTACACCGTTTAAATGATCGTTTAATCCTGATTTTTTCGTTACGAATAATGGTGCAGATACGCGGAATAGTTCAAGGCGTTTTGCTAATTGATCCTCGAAAAATGTTTTAACTTCCTTAATTGCGATTTGAGTCTCTCTTACTGTCATTAATGATTGATACATGGTGGTTTCCTCCTAAAATGTTTGGATGTTGTGAAAAGAAGCCAACAAAAAAAGCCCTTCTTTCCCAAAAAACTGGGACGAAAGACTTTGGTTCCGCGGTACCACCCAAATTAGCAACAGAGGTTGCTCACTTATACAATACGGAGATGAAATATCTCGATACTGTTCTTCTTGTAACGGCGAAGTTCCCGGCTAAGTCTACTTTCCTGTAAAGGATTTCGGTTAGCAACTCCAGGAGGTTCTTCATAATAGGCTTCGTATCAGGCTCACACCACCCCTGACTCGCTTAAACTACTTCCTACTACTACTCGTCCTTTCATAGTCGTTTTGTTGTCACATCTCTGAAACATTTTATTAATGATTATTCTATACAAAAAATAAAGAAAGTCAACAAAAATTTAAAAATATTTTTCAATTCTTTATTTTACGGCTTTATTGATTGTTTTCAATATAACGTCTTCACTTCTTTTGTCTTGTCAATCCAAAAAACGTTTCACTAACCGAAACTAACATATACACAACAAGTAATGTAATCGTTCGAAATATAGAATCCGCAGTATTTCGTATTATTTTCATTTTCTTTGTAATTCCTTTCAGTTTACTTGCAAATTCGTGTTATACTATAACATTCAAGCAGTTTATTTTTACTTAAAGCAATCATAGTCATTTATAAAGAGTATGTTCTAAATCATTGACTATTATCAAATAAGATTTTTATATAACGGAGTGATCATATGAGTAAAACGAAAGCAAAACCGAAAAAAGGTGTAGGGCAAGGTACAGGAAGTAAAGGATGGAATCGTTGGCAATCAAGTGCAAAGAAAAAGGCAGCTGCCAAGCCATATAAAAGTAAAGGGACTAAAAAATAAATTCTGTATTATCTCTTTACTTTGTTCAAAACAAATTATAATTATTACACTAAAAAAGCTATGCTCTCATACATGTGAAAGCATAGCTTTTTATATTAAATCATTAAAATATCTCGTATTTCTTCCTCCGTGATTGATGATAATTTCTCTTCTCCTGGCTCAATCACTTCAGCGATTAAATTTTTCTTACTCTCTTGCAGTTCATGCATTTTTTCCTCAATTGTTCCGTGGGCTACTAATTTTATAACTTGTACTGTATTTTTTTGTCCCATTCGATATGCTCTATCAGCTGCTTGTTGTTCAACAGCTGGATTCCACCATAAATCGTATAATATAACCGTATCGGCACCCGTTAAGTTAAGACCCGTACCACCAGCTTTTAAAGAAATGAGAAATAGATCCCCTTCCCCCTCGTTAAACCGATTACATAGCTCTACACGTTCTTGTGATGGTGTACTCCCGTCTAAATAAAAGTATGGAATCGCTTGACGATTTAACTCACGACCAATAATAGACAGCATCTTCGTAAATTGAGAAAAGATTAAAATTCTCTTACCAGTACTTCTGCATTCCTCTAGTATCTCTAATAGTTGTTCAAATTTAGCTGAACTACCCTTATAATCATCAACGAATAAAGCCGGATGATTACAGATTTGGCGCAGTCTTGTTAAGCCAGCTAAAATTCTAATTTTATTTTTACGTAACGTATCTTTATCTAAATGTTTTAACGTTTCTTCCCTTAATTTCGCTAAATAAGCAGCATAAAGTCTCTTTTGATCTGGTAATAACTCCGATGACTGTAAGTGCTCTATTTTATCTGGAAGCTCCTGTAATACGTCTTCTTTTAATCGTCTTAATACGAAAGGTTTTACGCGCTTCGCTATATCTTCGCGCCTTAAATCACCGAATTCTTTTCTTCCTGGTAATAATTCCGGAAATACGACATGGAAGATAGACCATAGCTCTTCTAATGAATTTTCTACAGGCGTTCCCGTTAGCCCGAAACGAAATTCAGCTTGAATTGTTTTCACTGCTTTTGCAGTTTGGGTTGTAGGATTTTTAAACGCCTGTGCTTCATCAAGAAACAGTGTATGAAACGGCCTCGCATACGATCTTATATCTCTTCTCAGTAATGGATATGACGTAATTACGACATCAAATTCCACTATGTCTTTTAATATTTTTCGCCGCTCTGTTTGATTTCCATCTGCAATAACCGCTCTAATATGCGGGGCGAATTTTTTCAATTCACTAAACCAATTGTAAACGAGAGAGGACGGTGAAACGACTAATATAGGTAGTTTCTTTTCTCGAATTTCAGGCAACACAGAATCTATGTAAGCAATACTTTGCAGCGTTTTTCCAAGTCCCATATCATCTGCTAAAATACCGCCAAAACGGTAATAGGCGAGTGTTTTCATCCACTCAAATCCGTATACTTGATACTCTCTCATTACAGCATTTAAAGTTTGCGGCACTGTAAACTTTAATTTTTTCGGATTTTGAATGCTTTCTACTAAATCTTGAACAGACTCATCTAAACTTAAAACATTACCTTCGTGAAGTCCGTTCATCCATTTTACACTCCGAATAAGCGGAACGTTCACTTCTTCTCCGTGTAAAAACTCTTTCCGAATACCCGATTCTTTTACAAACTGATTAATTTCATTAAATTCTTTGCTCTCTAGTGATAATAAAGAACCATTCGCTAATCGGTAATATTTGCGTTTCTCTTCCAGAGCCACTAACACACCTTTAATTTCCGCTTCCGGTATTCCTTTTATATCAAAACGAAATGATAACCAATCAATTCTTTCTTTTCTTCTCACTCTAATAAGAGGTGCGGTATCGCCTTTATGAATGCGTAATTTAATTGCTGTCGTCGCATAAATGTCAACCAAGCCTTTTAACGACGGAACGACGTGATATAAAAAGTTATACTCAGCCTCTTCATTATGCATAAAATAACCGCCTTCTGTTTTTGCAAAGGCACTTTCACTCATAATGTCTAAAATCTCTTTTTCCTTTTTCTCATCACGATTAAAAACAGACGGCTGTCCATCTTCTTCTAACGGATTGATCATGACGTTTCCATAATGAAATTCAAGACCTGCTAACAAACGATTTTTCACTCGATCTAAATACAGCTTTGCTTTTAGCGACGGCGTTTCAACACAATCTGATATTACTTCATCAATGCGTACCGTTCCCAGTTTCATTAATCCTGGCACAACTTTCGCTACGAAATGTTCCATCTTACTTTCAGGAATATAAAACTGATTGCTATTTGAGCGACTCATCATCTTTTGTAATTCAATAAGTCGCATACAATCTTCCATAGGTAAATGATATAATTTCCCATCGTAAAGAGCGTTGTTATACATTTCCATAACTTGAACACGATTTAGGCCGTCTATATGAAGTGTAAATCCACCATTATTTCCTTTCGTAAACTCAAAATGTAATGGCAATAAACCGTTTGAAATTTGTAAGCCCTGAAACTGTTGTTCATTTTGTTTCAGCTGTACATACTCAACTTTAGAAAGTGAAGAGAGCATATCTTTCCACGAAGCTGGCGGTATGAATATCATACTTTCATCTTGTTTCGCATGTACTTCTAACGCATCTTCATACATTTTTTCATTATGATACATTTTAATAAGTTGCTGAATAACCGCATCCGTTTCTTGCCTGAAGCTATGTACATCTGGTGTGTATGTAAATTCATTAGAACAATGAAAAGTTTCTCTTTTCTCCACTTTAGAAAGAAATTCTCTAATATGCTTTATAAAATATGTTTGCGCAAGTTTTAACTGAATTCCAAGAAGGGCCCCACCACTTTTCGTATCCACTGATGAACATATAAAAGCCACATCTAATATTTCACGTGTATCAAAACGGTGTTGTTTACTTTTTGGCCTAAGTGGTTTGTCTGCAAACAACTGAAACATCCCGCTCGTTAATTGATCATTTCCGCTCATATTTTCGGACATGCCGTCCGTTTGCTGGTTATAATTTATTTGTATTAGTACGGCTGCAACATGTTGACAATACGTTTGAAAAGACGCTAATGAAGGACAACTACATCTCGCAACTACATCACCTTTTTTAGCTTTTTCTACTGTAACATGAAAATCCTCATTCCCTTTTACCGTCGCCTCACAAATTTCTTTCGTTTCATCATAATGATTCACGATTACTTTATTTGCTTTATAATAAGCTTCGCCTCTTTTATATGAGGTCTCTCCGCATACTTCTTTTATAATCGATTTATTTAATGTAAAACTCATTGTTTTGACACTTCCTTAATGTAAAACCATTTTCTCTTACTTAACATTTTACATGCTCTACGAGAAAATATAAAATATTGATTGAACAAAAAAAGATGCTTATTTATAAGCACCTTCTTCACTCTATCTCCATCAACCGTTTCGCCTCAAAATATAACACTTGAATAAATTTTTTCGTATTAATTCGTATATGGCCAGAAGTTGCTACTTCATCCTTTGTCATTTCTGTCATCCGTTTTCTAACTACAGTGAAATCAAAAAACTTCGGAGCATAGCTTTCAAATTTCGGATTTGAAAAGTCTGTTAGTCCGAGGGAGGCTAAATGATTCAATGATTGATAAATTGCTCTGCGCACTCTTTGTTCAGATGCTTTTTTCTCTTTATCAATATCCGTATGTAAAGCTTCATCCCCTAATTTTTTTATCGTAATATAGTGAAAAATATCTTTTAACGCAGGAAAGCCAAATTCAAATGTTTGCGCCTTTTCTTGTCCGTATAAATATTCCAGCATACTAAGTAAATCTTTACTTCCGTTCTCTCCCGCAATACCAAGCTCTGCTAGTAAGAAGCGTCCTGAATCTGATATCTTTTTTCCTTCTTGTACTGTTTCACTACGCATTGGCGGCTTTTCCCACTGAAACACATTATTTAATGATTTTTGAATGTCATGTATAGAACGTTCCAAACGAATACGCTCCATCACTTTTCGTACAACAGATACTACTTCTATTTTATTTAGTGGTTTTGTAATATAATATTCCACACCAAGTGTATACGCCTCACCAATGAGCTGTTTCGATTCAACTTGGGAAATCATAATAATTTTCCCAGTAAATGAAGACGCTATATGACGAACTGTTTCAATGCCGTCTCTCATCGGCATTAGTAAATCAATAAATAAAATATCTACTTTTTTATAATTTAGCTGTTCTGCTTCAATAAACGCTCCATCTTCCGATTCTCCAATTACTTCCCCAAGATCGCCATCCTCAATAATTTGCGAAAGCATTGAACGGAAAACTTCATCATCATCTACTATATAATAAAACAAACCTATTCCCCTTCCCGCTTTAAACTGCACTCCGGTAAACAAACGATAAACTTACACCCTTTTTCAGTTTCATTGTCTTCTAACCTTACTTCTCCGCCGAGCTCTGTTACCATTTCGTGTATGTAAGAAAGTCCAATACCTGTTGACGGTGTTCCTGTTTGATCATACTTGGAAGTAAACCCTGGCTTAAATACTAATTTCTTATACTTTTGTGCAATACCAGGGCCATCGTCAATTACTTCAAAGATTACATGTTGCTCTCGTTTATATAACTTAATACGGATGAGACCTCTATCTTCAATTGCTTCCACTGCATTGGCAACTAAGTTATTAAAGATTGATAGCACTGTATACACGTGATATGCAGCGTGTTCACCTTCTATATGTTTTGAAAAACGTATATCTTTCCCTAGCATTTCAGCATATTTCTCATTTATTCTTACGATCATTTCTGTAAGCTCATGTCCTTCTACATACTCAGTCACATTTTTATCTAATAACAGTTTAGATAATCCTGCAAAAATCCTTTGATTATCCTTTTTTATTTCGTGCACTTCTCCTGCTATTTTCAATGCTGTTTTACTACTGGAATCATCGTCTGTCTGTAAATTTCGATATAGTTGATATGCTTCTTGTGTAATCAATTCTGCATTTTGTAACGTTTTTTTCAAGTGAACAGATTCTACATATAAATTTGAAAGGTGCATGAACATTTTTTCATTTTCTTTTCGGACTTGTGACTCTTTTAATTTCGTTTCATATAAAATCATCATATTTAAAAAGCCAAGTGCAAAGAAACTACGAAAAATAGCAATAATAATTAATTTATTCACTTCAGAAACTGTTATTGTTGTACCGAGTACTACCATATGATAAATCGCAAGTTCTGACATACTTGCGATAATTTCAATTGTAATTCCAAGGCACCCAATAACGATTGGTTTCTGATGAAACTTATTCACCCTACAAAGTGAAAAAAGACTTCCATAAATAAAATAATAAAAGAACACAGGATAGCGCAAATAAAATGATTCTGTCATATGAAATGAACCTTGCATGATCCAATCAAGGCATACACGGAATAAAACGACACATATACCGACAAGAATACCTGCAGCCGCTGCTGGTATTCTTCTTAAAAATAATAATAAAAAGAAGAAAAGCGGTGTCCCAAAGCTAACGCGAAACGTATCGTTAAAAGGGTGAAAATTAAGCTCTCCAGCAATCGGAACAACAACCATTAATATAATTAAAAGGGATATATCTTTCTTCCATAATTGATTCCAATTCAAAGGTGCCACTTCCTATACTTTTTTCGGTAATAAAAGTGAAAGCCCGCTTATTTTTATAAACGGGCTTTATTTCTATATTCTAACCTTTTCTACCGCTTTTATTTGGCGGTACTCCGGCTCCCATATTGCTTCTTTCACTGCAATCTTGATATCGTTATCACTTAAGTTCTCTCTAGCAACACCTTCTGCAACGGCAACTTTCGCTACTTCAATTGCAACCATTTCCGAGATATTACGTAACTCTTCAACCTCTGGCAAAATAGGTGCTCCTGGCTGACTTGTGTCTACCATGCTTGCAACTGCTTCAGCAGCTGCTGCGAACATTCCATCCGTCATGACGTTTGCACGTACAACAATTGTTCCAAGACCAAGACCTGGGAAAATAAGTGCGTTATTTGATTGTCCAATCACATACGTTACACCGTTGTATGTAACTGGTTCAAATGGACTTCCTGTTGCAACTAATGCTCTTCCTTCTGTCCACTCGATTAAATCAGCTGGTTTTGCTTCAGCAAGTGGCGTCGGATTCGACATCGGTAAAATAATTGGTCTTTCTACGTGAGAAGCCATTTCTTTAATAATCTCTTCTTTGAATGCTCCTGCAACAGTTGATGTACCGATTAAAATTGTCGGTTTTACATGCTTCACAACTTCAGCAAGTCCGATCACATCATTTTGTTTCCACTCACTTACTTCCGCTTCTTTTCTTGCATATGGAATTTGGAAATCAAGAAGATCTTCCATATTATCTGTAACTAACCCGTTACGATCAATACACCAGAAACGCTTATATGATTCTTCTTCTGATACGCCAACGCGGACCATTGCATCTCTAACTTGATCTGCGATACCGATTCCAGCCGTACCAGCACCAAACACAACAACGCGGTGTTCACTTAAAGGTACACCCGAAACTTTCACTGCCGATAACACAGCAGCAAGTGAAACTGCACCTGTACCTTGAATGTCATCATTAAATGTACAAATATCATGACGGTATTTATCTAAAATTTTTCGTGCATTTCGAGAGCTAAAGTCTTCCCAATGTAAAAGTGCTTTCGGGAATTGTTTATTCACTGCTTGTACAAATGTATCAATAAATTCATCGTAAGCTTCACCAGTTATACGAGGGTGACGATTTCCAATATAAAATGGATTGTTTAATAGTTCCTCACGATTTGTACCCACATCTAAAATTACCGGTAATACACGGCTAGGATCGATACCAACTGCGGCCGTATAAACAGCTAATTTCCCGATTGCGATGTTTATACCACCAACACCCCAGTCACCAATTCCAAGTATGCCTTCTCCATCTGTTACAACGACTAAATCAATGTTTTCAGCTGTTGCACCGATATTCGCAAATGCTTCTTCAATACCCGACGGATCGTTAATTGATAAATACACACCACGCGGTTTACGATATTCATGACTATATCTTTGAATCGCTACACCAACAGTTGGTGTATATACGATTGGTAACATTTCACGTAAATGATTTGTTAATATACGATAAAATAACACTTCGTTTCGATCATGTAACGCTGTTAAGTATACATTCTTTAATAAATCGTCCGGCTGAGAACAAAATTGTTCATACGCTCGGCGTGCTTGTTCTTCTAATGTTAAAACCGCTGGCGGTAATAACCCTTTTAAACCTAATTCTTCTCTCTCTTCTTGCGTGAAAGCGACCCCTTTATTTAAAAGTGGTGTTGATAATACTTCTACTCCTCTTAATGTCGTTTCTAATGAACCATTAGAAGCTACTGTAAACTTACTCATAACATCCCTACCTCTATTCATATATAGCATTTCTATATTGTAAACAAAAAAGAGGGGATTGTCCCCCCTCTTCTTTTAATTTTTCTTTAAAAGAGTTGCTCCTGCAATCCCTGGGTGTGTCATTTCGAATGGATCTAGAATTAACTCTAAGTCTTCTTGTGACAGTACACCGTTTTTCACACAAAGTTCTCGAACGGATTGACCTGTTGCAATTGCTTCTTTCGCAACGCGAGCTGCTGCTTCATAACCGATATGAGGGTTCACGGCTGTAATAATTCCTACACTCTTCTCAACATACTCTTTTAAGCGATCTTCATTCGCTTCAATTCCTTTTAAGCAATTATCTGTAAAGGCACGGAAACCGTTATTCATAATGCTAATAGATTGAAGTAAGTTGAAAACAAGTACTGGTTCCATAACGTTTAATTCTAATTGTCCTGCTTCTGAAGCAAGGCAAATTGTATGGTCGTTACCAATTACTTGGAACGCAATTTGATTAATTACTTCTGGCATAACAGGGTTTACTTTCCCTGGCATAATAGAAGAACCTGGTTGACGAGCTGGTAACATAATTTCTGCTAAACCAACACGCGGACCTGATGCCATTAGACGAAGGTCATTCGCAATTTTAGACATATTCATCATACATACTTTAAGTGCTGCTGATACTTCTGTGTATGCATCCGTATTTTGCGTTGCATCTACTAAGTCTTCTGCACCAACAAGTGGTAATTCACTGATTGCAGCTAAATGTTTTACAACTGCTTCAATATATTCTGGATCTGCATTTAAGCCTGTACCAACTGCAGTTGCTCCCATATTTACTTCATATAGATGTTGACGTGATTGCTTGATACGTTTCATATCACGTTCAAGTACGCGGGAATACGCTTTAAATTCTTGTCCAAGACGAATTGGCACAGCGTCTTGTAAATGTGTACGACCCATTTTAATAACATGATCGAACTGCTCTGCTTTTAATTCAAATACATCATGCATATACCCCATCGTTTGTAATAAACCTTCTAATGCGTTTAATGTTGCGATATGAATCGCCGTTGGGAATGCATCGTTTGTTGATTGCGCCATGTTTACATGACTATTTGGACTAATATAATGATAGTCTCCCTTTTCCATTCCTAATAATTCAAGAGCACGATTGGCCATGACTTCATTTGCGTTCATATTCATTGAAGTACCTGCTCCGCCTTGGATTGGATCTACGATGAAATGATCATGCCATTTTCCATCAAGAATTTCTTGAGCAGCTTCTGCGATCGCGCCGCCCTTGCTCAATTCCAATCTTCCTACATCTGTATTAGCAAGCGCTGCAGCTTTTTTTACAATTGCGAACGCTCTAATTAAACCTTCATGGATTTTATATCCTGTAATTGGGAAGTTTTCAACTGCACGCATTGTTTGTACGCCGTAGTATGCATAATTCGGTACTTCTTTTTCACCTAAAAAATCTTTTTCAATTCGAACACCATTTTTAACTTCAGTTAATGTTGCCATGATTATTCACTCCTTAACGATTTCTTATGCTGCTTTTGTTTCTTTGACTGTTTTTACATATTGTTTTGCTTTCTCATCATCGAATTCGCCTTCCCACTTCGACATAACAATGGCCGCTAATGCATTTCCTAATACATTGACAGATGAGCGAATCATATCTAAAATGCGGTCAATTCCCGCAATTAACGCGATACCTTCTAGTGGTAACCCCATTGAACCTAACGTTGCTAATACAACAACGAACGATGCACCTGGAACTCCCGCCATACCCTTGGATGTTAACATGAGAACGAATAATAACGTTATTTGCTCTGTCAGTGACATGTGCACACCGTACATTTGTGCAACAAACAATGCTGCTAACGCTTGATAAATAGCCGATCCAGTCAAGTTAAATGTATAACCTGTCGGAATTACGAAAGAGGCAACTGCCTTTGGACAACCGAATTCTTCCATTTTTCTCATTATATTAGGTAAAACAGCTTCTGAACTTGCTGTCGTAAATGAAAGAATGAGTTCTTCTTTTAAAATTTTCATTAATGTAAAAATGTTTACTCCAACCATTCGTGCATTAATACCTAATACAATCACAACGAATAGTATAACAGTTACGTATACAGCTAGCACTAGTTTTCCTAAAGGAAGTAGTGTTGCTACACCAAATTTTGCAACCGTAACCGCAATTAATGCGAATACACCAAATGGTGCAAATTTCATAACTTGATTTGTAACCCAAAACATCGCTTCGAGTACACCTTCAAAGAAGTTAAAGACAGGCTTCCCTTTTTCCCCAATTGCCGCAACTCCTAAACCGAATAATACGGAGAAGAAAATAATCGGTAATAAGTCACCTTGTGAAATCGATTCAAATACGTTTTTTGGTACAATATGAACAATCGTCTCAGCGAATCCTTTCTTCTCTGTAGCATCTGCCGTTTGTTTATAAGAAGAAATATCACTTTGCTGTAAATTACTCATATCAACGCCAGTACCTGGTTGGAATATATTCGCCGCAAGTAATCCCATTAAAATAGCAATCGTCGTAATAATTTCGAAATAAAGAATTGTCTTACCACCCAGTTTCCCAAGCTTCTTCATATCTCCTACACCAGCTACCGCAACAATTAATGCTGAAATAACAATCGGTACTACAATCATTTTAATTAAGTGAATAAATATATCCCCAATTGGTGTGATATAAGAAATCGCCGTTTTATTGCCATAAAAGACTGCCCCTACTACAATCCCTAAAACAAGCGCGACAAAAATTTGTGTTGCCAATCCGAATTTTTTCATTTATGTTCATCCCCTTCATGCGAACGCTTTCAATTTGAATTTATAAAAGCTACTCACACATCTTATAAGCGAACCTACAAAATCATACAAAAACCTACAAGTTCGTCACAAAAAATTCGAAAATTTTTCTTTTCTTTTTCATTGACACCTTTTTATTAAAAAGAGATACAATATACTTGATAAGTAATCAGATTGTTTCGTATAATCAAAAAGATATACACTTACAATAAATCGAAATGAAAAGGAGTGGATGGTATGAAAAATTATGTACAAAAATTCGTCCTATCTTCTTCTTTTCTTTTTCATTTTCTTAAAAAGGAACAAAGGCATTTGCCTTTGTTCCTTTTTTATTGCGATCTATATAGGGGGAATTGTTATGAAGCCATATAAAAGAGTCTTAATTAAATTAAGCGGCGGCGCACTTGCTGATCAATCCGGAAATAGCTTTAACTCCAAAAGATTAGAACATATCGCAAACGAAATTATATCCATTATTGACTTAGGTATCGAAGTATCCATTGTCATCGGCGGCGGTAACATTTTCAGAGGTCATCTAGCTGAAGAATGGGGCATTGATCGAGTAGAAGCTGATAATATCGGTACGTTAGGTACAATCATTAACAGCTTAATGCTTCGCGGCGTCTTAACAAGTAAAACAAATAAAGAAGTACGCGTTATGACTTCCATCCCGTTTAATGCAGTAGCAGAGCCTTATATTCGCCTCAGAGCAGTACATCATTTAGATAACGGTTATGTTGTCATTTTTGGCGGCGGTAACGGGCAGCCGTTCGTTACGACAGATTATCCAAGTGTTCAAAGAGCCATTGAAATGAATAGTGACGCAATATTAGTCGCAAAACAAGGAGTAGATGGCGTCTTTACTAGTGATCCAAAACATAATAAATCAGCAAAAATGTACAGAAAACTAAACTATAACGATGTTGTTAGGCAAAACATTCAAGTCATGGATCAAGCCGCTTTATTACTTGCTCGTGATTACAATTTACCAGCACACGTCTTTAACTTTGATGAGCCTGGTGTAATGAAAAGAATTTGCTTAGGGGAGCATGTGGGGACATTGATTAATGATGATGCTTCATTGCTTATGCATGAAAAATAATTATTTTTATTTAAAAGTTTTTTATAGACCATTAACTTTCGAGAAGTTTTCTAAATTTGATCAGTGGGGGTTTTGTTCATCCCCACTGATTATTACTCCACACCAACCGGATGTTTGCGAGATAAATTAATGAATTCAATATTGTAAATTGGTTTATGGAATTAACCCTCTCTCTTTGGCTTTTTGCACAGCTTCTTCACGATTTTTGACTCCTAGCTTGTCATAGAGGTTAGATGCGTAATTTCTTACTGTACCATTTGATAAGTACATTTTTTCCGCAATTGTTTTGTAACGAAGGCCTTGTGATAAAAAACTCAAAATCTCTAGTTCACGTTTCGTTAGGCCATACTCTTTCCCATCTAACTTCGATTCATCTGAACTCGCCTCATCATTTCCTTCCCACATACTATGGAACAAATGTTGGTCAATCATTGTACCTCCCCGATAAACGAGACGAATTGATTCAGCCAATTCCCGTGACTCTATGGATTTTAACAAATAGCCATCCGCACCGCTCCGTATAATTTCTTTTGCTCTTTCTGTATCCTGAAACGTTGACAAAATGAGGACACGAATATCAGGATATTTTTCCTTAATCATTTTAGTCGCAAGAATCCCATCCAGATTGGGCATTTCTAGATCCATTAATACTAAATCTGGATTCAGGCTTTCGCACAATTCCACAGCCTGTTCCCCATCTTCAGCCATTCCCACTACCTGTAAGTCCTCCTGTCCATTCAAGATTGTATGGAGACTTTCTCGAACAAACGAGTGGTCATCGATGATACACAACCGGATCTGTTCATCGGACGATTGTGATAGTCTGGGTAACACACATGAGATCAACGTCCCTTCCCCTTTTTTAGAGTATACAGTGACTCTCCCTTGCAACTGCCTCACACGCTCTTTCATTCCAGTTACTCCAAACCCATCCTTCCACTCTTCTACCCCGCAGCCATTATCCTGTACATCTAATCTCGTTTGTTGTGGCTCAAAATGTAGTGAAACAATAATTTCAGTAGCGTTTCCATGCCGCACCGCATTTGTTAGTGATTCCTGCAAACTCCGATACAGCATCATTTTTGATTGTTTGGAGACTATATACTCTTCTCCGATTATTTGAATTCGTACATTTATCTTTGCATGTTTCTCGAATTCTTTAGTTAATTTTTTCAGCATAACAGTTAAGGGAAGCGATTCTTGTGGTAAATCTATTTGATGTAAATACGTCCTCACCTCTTCCATACTATTACGAGCCAATTGCAATAATGAGTCAAGCCTTTGCTCTCCTTCTTTAGTCTTTAATTCCGTACGTAATGTTTCCATACCCATAATAATTGAAGTATAGGAATGCCCCATTGTATCGTGTAAGTCTTTTGAGAGCCTATCACGCTCCTCTAGTAAAGTAATCCGCTCAACTTGGGATACGTATTGTTCTAATACACGTTTCTGGTTCCGAATGGTTTCACTTTGACGGTAATTAATAGCCAGTAAACGAAAGAAAGAGCCCATAGCAAAAGCTAAACTAAGTTGCAGGATGATTACCCATAAATCTGTTACTTTGGAAAATATCGCAATGAGCAACGGGAACAAAATAATTGTGATAGGCCCCGACCAGCGGTAAGATTTATGAGCGCTATTTGCTGCAATCATAAAAGTTGGCATTAAAAAAGTAAGATACGCTGACGGAAATAATAAAGTTAAATAGAAACACACTCCGCCAAATAATATTATTTCAGTAAATAAATAATAGCGATAACTGAACATTAAACAAATCCAAGGTACTGAAAATGAAACGATTTCCCAAAGAATTATGATCCAAAGTGGTACTGTCAAATGATCTTGTCGTTGGATAGTCGTTGATATCAATGATAGCCAAACAATAAAACGGATACAAAGTAAGGCCCAATCATACCAAAACCATAGTTTCAAAGTCTTAAACAAATTATCACTCCTTAATAGCTTTAAACATGGAATGCGTGTACATTCCAATAATTTGAACTAAGCAGTTTCCAATAAGATTATGTATCCCGATGAGAATGAAACCAACAATCATGACAAAAATTGCTGTCTCCCATGAATCCACAACTATGCCCAATAAGTATATATTAAAATATCGAAAAAGTAAGGGTGCAACGATACATACTAGTGGCATTATATACAGTAAAACAGCAAATATAAGACTCATTATTCCGATCAAAAATTTCTGCATGAGCCAAAAAATAGCCTTCCAGTTGCTATTATTGAGGATTGTATCTCTAACTTTAATCCATTTATCTCCCTCCTTTTTTTCTCTTGGTTCGAATAAATCTATCGATATATCTGTATAAATCTTCGTCTGAATACGTTCATACTGAACAAACGTGTGAGTTGTTTGCAGCACCCACGCCAACAAGGGAATACCCAAAAAGATAATCGTCATTACTAATGCAAATGTAATGCTGACTAGATAGAAACAAAAGTAAAAAAATCCGGATAAAAAGGTAAATAACAAGAAATAAAAATCTTGCAAAGTTTTTTGAACTGATGCTTTTGTCATTAAAATCTCTCCTCCTTATTCATTCCTAATGCATTAAAAGCTACTTTTTAATTCTAAGTATTTTTCTGTCACATACGGTAGTGTCAAAATGTCATGGTTTGTATGAAATAACTATCAATATAGCCTCATCCACTCAATTTTTGTTTTTCTTTATAAATATGACAGAAGTTCACTATCGACTATGACTCGCCGCTTGTTACACTCTGTCCATACGCTAACAAGCCGCTAACTCGTTGTGCTAAAGATAAGATTGTGTTCCCGATCTTATCTTTTTTCTTTGCAAATTTTTTGATACAAAGAAGGAATCCTTAAAATAAGGATTCCTGAAAGAAACAAAGTGTCATAATCAATTCCTTGATTTCCGGCATCATACTTATAAATTCCTTGACCCCTCATTTTATCTACTAAATAATACGTAGTATTAGATTTTAAGAGATTCAATTTTTTTTTGTATTTCCAAATAAACCTTTCCCTACCCTTGTTGTTCCAGTAACATTTCTTAGAGCTCTTGCTGCATGTAAAAATATTATGCTCTAGAAGTTCGCCTCCCTAGTTCGATCAAATCATCATGGTTACCTAGTTGTAGGGATAACAATGCTTGAATAACGTCTTGTTTCTTTATAGTGGATGATTCTTGAACATTTTTTGTACCTACTTGCTAAATTCAGCAAGTAAAATATTTTTAAAAGGAACAGAATGACTAGTTTTATGGCCATTCAAATTGATGGCCAATGTATGCTTGCCTCCAAGTGTGCCTCCACCAAAAGTAGAAAACCCTGGAACACCGCCTGCGTGTCCCCAGATCGAGGTACCGTTTTGAAGTTTAGTTTCATAGATTCCAAGACCATATCCATCAATTTCGTCTATTCCTGTAGGAACTGTAGTAAGCATTTGTTTTAGTTGCTGTTCCTTCAGTAATTTGCCACTGAGTAAGTAAGAGAAAAATTTGTTTAAATCGTCTGCAGTAGAAATCATATCCCCAGCCGAGCTAGCTATACTTGGGTTAAAATAAGTAACGTCTTTTAGCCCACTTTCTCCGTCATATCTTACATATCCACGGGCGTGCTTAGTGCCTGGAATAACCGTTGAATTACCAGGTGAAAATGTATTCAATAAGTCAAGCGGTTCAATAATTCGATTTTCAACCTCTTCCGCATAGCTGTTTCCAGTTACTTTTTCAATAAGCATACCCAGTAATACGTATCCTGTGTTTGAATAAGACCAACCCTTTCCCGGAGCAGAGTCTGGAGGAAGAGAAATCCCCATCTTTACGAGTTCTTCAGCTGTATACGCTTTTTTTGTATCTTTAATATCAAAGTCTTGTGACTTTATGTAGTCAGCAATACCACTTGTATGATTCAATATCTGCCGGATAGTAATCTGGTTACTATCATATCCGTTTCCTTGAATGACACCAGGCAACCATTTTTCAATGGAGTCGTCTAAATTCAAGCGGTTTTCTCCAGCTAATTGAAGTAGCACTGTTGCAGTGAATGTCTTTGTCGTACTGCCAATGCGAAAGCGAAAATCTGTTTTCATCGGCTTCTTGGTTCTCAGATCCGCTATCCCAGCGGTATAACTCCACGTTTTTCCACCCTTAGAAATTTTAGCAAGTATTCCAGGGTATCCAAGTTGCAGCGCATCCCGCATTGCTTTCTTAACGGAAGTACGATCGCTTTGAGTACTTGTTTGTAACGAACTAGATACATTTTGCGTGGATTCTGCTTTTACAATTGAGGCTGGTGTTATGTATAACAGGGAACTTCCTGTTATTAAAAGGACTAAACCTCTAAATGTAATTTGAAATTGCTTTTGCATAATAGTATTCTTCCCCTCTATTCACATTATTGTATAGATGATTATTTGCTGTCTCATATTAACCATACAACGTACCTCTTAACCAAAAACAAAAGGATAACTTTGAATTTACAATCATCTGTGTACCAATTATTTCTACAAACAACTTTCTGACCTAATAAATGATTAATCCCTCTTTTTCAGATGTATGTTGATCTCTGTAATTTCTTATTTTCTTCCACAAAGTTTTTTAATTAATTTATCTTTATATAAATATATGGTAACTATTCCCCCTCGCGTTCTTCTCTCCGTTTTGATTATACACAATGAAAATCTCTTTTTTCTTACTTCTTCCTTACGTTCAAAACCACTTCTATAATTCGGTGGTTTTTATTTTAAGAACACTCAGTTCTATTAACTTGATAACAATGGGATACCGCCACATGTCCATCAAATTAAGAACTTGCTTTACCCTCAAATTTTTTTAAAGTAAGTTGTTTTTTTGAACCAGAAAGGTATATTTTTAACTATAAAAACTATGACAAAATTTATCCGTTTTTCCTTTGTACCTACTTGCTAAATTCAGCAAGTAAAATATTTTTAAAAGGATCAGAATGACTAGTTTTATGGCCATTCAAATTGATGGCCAATATATGCTTGCCTCCAAGTGTGCCTCCAGCAAAAGTAGAAAAGCCTGGAACACCGCCTGAGTGTCCCCATATCGAGGTACCGTTTTGAAGTTTAGTTTCATAGATTCCAAGACCATATCGATCGATTCCTTCTATTCCTGTAGGAACTGTAGTAAGCATTTGTTTTAGTTGCTGTTCCTTCAGTAATTTGCCACTAAGCAAGTAAGAGAAAAATTTATTTAAATCTTCGGCAGTAGAAATCATATCTCCATCCGAGCTACCTGGGTTAGAATAAGTAACGTCTTTTAGCTCACTTTCTCCGTCATATCTTTCATATCCACGGGCATGCTTGGTGCCTGGAATAACCGTTGAATTACCCGGTAGAAATGTATTTGACAATTCAAGTGGTTCAATAATTCGATTTTCAACTTCTTCCGCATAACTGTTTCCAGTTACTTTTTCAATAAGGATACCCAGTAATACGTATCCCGTGTTTGAATAAGACCAGCCCTTTCCTGGAGCAAAATCTGGAGGAAGAGAAATCCCCATCTTTACGAATTCTTCAGCTGTATACGCTTTTTTTGTATCTTTTATATCAAAGTCTTGTGACTTTATGTAGTCAGCGATACCACTTGTATGATTCAATATCTGCCGGATAGTAATCTGGTTACTATCATATCCGTTTCCGTTAATAACACCAGGCAACCATCTTTCAATAGAGTCATCTAAATTTAAGCGGTTTTCTCCAGCTAATTGAAGTAGCACTGTTGCAATGAACGTTTTCGTAACACTACCAATGCGAAAGCGAAAATCTGCTTTCATCGGTTTCTTGGTTTTCAAATCCGCTATCCCAGTGGTATAACTCCAAGTTTTACCCCCCTTAGAAATTTGAGCGAGTATTCCAGGGTATCCAAGTTGCAGTGCACCCCGCATTGCTTTCTTAACGGAAGTACGATCGCCTTGAATACCTGTTTGTAACGAACTAGATACATTTTGCGTGGGCTCTGCTTTTACAATTGAGATTGGTGTTGTGTATAACAGAGAACTTCCAGCTATTAAAAGTGATAGACTTGCACATGTAATTTTACTGCATGTTTTCATAAAGTATCCTCTCCTCTATTTAAATTGTATAGTTAGTTACTTGCTGTTTCGTATTAATCACACAGCTATTATCTCCACCAATGACTAAAAGCCAGAATTGAATTCCTAATCATATTCATAATTATTATTTTTACAAACTCCGTTCTGTCCCAAGTAAGTCTCTCTATTTCCACATGTATGTTAACTGTTAACCCTAGAAGTTACTTTTATCCTTGAAACACTCTTGTTACTGTTTTTTTCGTGAATAGGTCATGCCTGTTTCCTCTTTCACGCCTCTTTATTTTTTAACATACACAATGAAGCTCCCCCTCCTCATTTATTATTAATGGGTAATAAACTGCTCCTTGATTCTAAGAGTTTTTCTGTCACATACGGTAGTGTCAAAATGTCATGACTTTTATGACATAACTATCAAAACAGCCTCATCCACTCAATTTTTGTTTTTCTTTATAAATATGACAGAAGTTCACTATCTACTATGACTCGCCACTTGCTACACTCTGTTCATACGCTAACGAGCCGCTAACTCGTTGCGCCAACAAAAAAATTCCAACCAAATAAAGGGGCGTACAAAAATGAAACAAGCAATTAACAAACTGGGTATCGTTACAATTCTTCTTTCTTCTTCAACCATGATTTCTGCATGTTCTCAACAATCATTAGAAAGAGAAACATCAAAACCATCGGTATCCACAACTAATATTGAAATGACGAAAGGACTCAATAATAAAAAAGAAATAGAATCTTTTGCTGATCCATTATTCGAGGAAAAAATGAAAAAGTATAATGTGAATGGTTCTAGTTTTGTCGTCGTTCATGATGGAAAGGTTGTTGTTAATAAAGGGTATGGATATGCTGATAAAGAAAAGAAAATTCCCGTTACTAAGGACACGGTCTTTCAAATTGCTTCAGTCTCAAAAACTTTTACTGCCTTGGCTGTGATGCAACAAGTCGATAAAGGAAATATTAAACTAGATCAAGACGTACAAAAATATCTTGGTGGATTACAAATACCTAATCAAACAGGGAAACCTGTAACACTGTTTGATATGCTCACTTATACCAGCGGATTTGATTTTCCCGACCTTACAAATATAACCGGACCTGAATATACCGATAATGAAAACAACATGCCAATGAAGGAATTTTTCTCTAAACATATGCCAACGGTGGTACGGCCACCAGGGGAAGTTTATACGTATGATAACGTCTCATTTGCGCTCGCAGGGTTTGCAGTAGAGAATGTTACTAACAGCCCTTTCTCCAAATATATGGAAAAGAATATTTTCAAACCATTAGATATGAAATCTACAAGTATGAGCTTCACGCCTGAACTTCTAGAAAGAATGGCTACACATTATGGTCCCACTGGCGAACCGATCCCAACAAGTGGGAGCGGTTTAAGGGATACACCACAAGGAGGCATTTTATCTACTGCAGAAGACATGTCAAAATACATGATTATGCAACTACAGAAAGGAAAGTTTAAAGACAAAGAAATTGCAAGTAAAAAAAGCATAGATATGATGCATGCCTATCAAGTTTTTGATGATAAGATCAACCCTGTTGCGACAATTGGATTTGAAACGCCTTTTAATAAATTTGCTAACGGTCAACACGTTGTAATGAAAGGGGGAA
The DNA here is from genome assembly GCF_051294775.1 of Bacillus pretiosus. Classification (NCBI taxonomy): domain Bacteria; kingdom Bacillati; phylum Bacillota; class Bacilli; order Caryophanales; family Bacillaceae; genus Bacillus; species Bacillus pretiosus. The sequence goes on along the minus strand of NZ_JBPPHF010000001.1, from coordinate 230,817 downwards.
GTATGCCTGGACATCAATCACTGATGATTTTAGTGCCTGAACAAAAAACAGCATTCTTCATGTCTTATAATAATGATTCAATGATGAGTATAGACGTATATGAAGCTCTCATGGATCACTATTTCCCTGCTAAGAAGAATGAAGTAAAAACAAGTTATCTCCCGTTAGAGGAAAAAGAAGCTCATAAATACTTGGGCTTATTCCAAAATACGCGTTTCGCTGCAATTCGCACTCATTTTACTTATGAAAATGGGAATTTAGTCATGGAGGGTGGAATAACTGGAAAACAAGTTCTCAAAATGATTCATCCGTTGTTATTTGAAGATTCGGAAGGCAACAAAGTTGCTTTCAAAAAGAATTCAGCTGGAGAAATCACATATTTTCACTACGATTCTCCTAAAAGCCTTGATTTTGTAGCAGATGCCCAGAGAATTAACAACAAACCATCTTTTGATGACATTTCACAAAAGAGTAACTATAGAAGTCACATTGATAATCTTCATGCCCTAAATATTATGGGTGCTAAAACAGGTAATCTATTCAATCCGATGGAAACCATGACACAAGGAGAGTTTGCGGATACGTTGTTACTTGCTCATGGATGGAACGGTTTTCCAGACGAATCAAAAGAGGCAAGGGCAAAAATTATGAATGGAATTCCAGAGTATAACCGTGCTACTCCGATTACCCGACAGGTCGCAGCAACCATGATTCAAAACGTAAAGCAAATTCAAGACTTGAAAACGATTCAACCTGACAAAGCTATTAAAGTTAAATTACTGGATGCCGCAGATGACTGGGCAGTCCAATCGATTCAGGCACTTGCCTCCCAAGGAATTCTAGACCCTGATACTTCCATTAATGCTGACGGATCCCTTATGTTCCGTCCGAAAGACCTGTTACTGCGTCAAGAAGCAAGTGCTTTGCTAGATTTAGCTTTTGGCCATTATGCTTTACCTATTAAACAGAAGTAGACATGAACGACGGCAAATATTTGACTGATATTTTATCTTTAAAATTTTTTGATGAAAATTATTATGTTAAAGTGCGCCAATATTTTTATATCAATAATATAGAAAATCAAACTATAAACGGGTAGTACCTGCTAGACCCAATTATTTATTAAAGACCAACAGTAAGTTATAGGTAAAAAAGAACCTTCTGTTTTTGAAGGTTCTTTCCTACTTCTTCTCTATTCATTAAATAAGCAATACAACTTCCTATTTATTAAATTCACATCCTTCTTTATACTCACTATATTTTTAATTTCAAATATTTTCATTAAATCATTACAAATAAAAATCAAACAATCTCCCCAACTTCTCCTTACAACGCTCCCAAAACGATAACTTCTCAAAAAATTGTTTCGTCATCTCTTTCGAATCACGAAAATCTTTTGTTAATGCCTCATTCACTTCTGATACGATAGTCCCACCGTGAATATACAAATTCATCTCATCATTCATATAAAAGCTACGTGCAGTCATGTTCGTTGTACCGATAACAGTTAGTTCATTATCAATTAACATTAACTTCCCATGAAACATTCCTTTTTTATAACCATATACTTTAATTCCATTATTAACAGCTTGACGAATATAAGGATACGCTGCCTCTTTAATGAGAGGAATATCTGGTTTATATGACCAAAGTATTTTCACTGTAACACCACGTTTTTGCGCTTCAATTAAAGCATTCATAAATTCTTTATTTTTCGCTATAAAATAAGGTGTTGTAATTACGATTGAATGCTTCGCTTGTTTTATTAATTCGATATACTTTTCAGCGACGTAATGTCCATTGTAGCTAGTCATCGTATGTAATGTATTCCCTTTACTAGCTTTATTCGTACTTCTTTTTATATTTTCTTTCGTATCTCGTTTCCAATCTGAAGCGAATTGCTCTTCTAAATCTTTTGCTCCTTCTCCTCTAAGCCGCACATGATAGTCACGCCAATATCCAAAATGCTTATCTTTCCCTAAATACTCATCTCCTATATTAAAACCACCTGTATAGCCAATCTCCCCATCTATCGTCGTAATACGGCGATGATTACGATGGTGAAGTGAATAAAATCCGAATGGCAATTCAGGTTTTCTACTATATGTAAAATGTACACCACTTTCCCGCAATTCACTTATCATCTTGCTTTCAAATGATAAATCATTAATGCGATCAACGGATAAATAGACGTTTAATCCTTCTTTTGCCTTCTCTTTTAATAAGTTTAAAAAAGTATGGCTACTTTTATCATCCGACAAAATAAAAAAGTACGTGTAAATAGATTGCTTCGCTTCCCTTATATCAGTAAATAACTGTTTATAAAATGACTTTCCTTCTACAAATAATTGAAAATCACTATAATGAGGTGCATACTCTGTCGGCATGTTTTTCCCAGCTTCCATTTTCCTACCTAAAGTAACATCGATATGCATCCAAATTAAAATAAAAACAACAATAGCAATAATAATAGAAGTAACTCGCAATATTTTTTTAATCATTTTGATTTCCTTCCGCTCATTTTCTTTCTACCCTTCTATTTTGTCATTCCAATTTAGATTTCATGCTTCATACAAAAAAGGATGTGACTTAACGTCACACCCTTTTCATATTAAACAAAGTTTCTCGCATCATTATTTCTTCCAAACTTATAAATAGCAATTAAGAAGAATGCTACCGCAAAGGCAATTAAGATTAATATATTTAAATACAAATCTGAAATCGGAATTCCTTGTTGTAGTTTTGATACCGTATCTAATAGCCATCTTTGCGGAAGAAAATCAGCTACTTTTTGCACTGCTTTCGGCATAATATCATACGGAAAATAGCATCCAGCGAGTAAACATGTCGGTACAATGATCATATTTTGCAGTGCATTTGCCGATGCTGAGTTTTTCGAAAAAGCGACAAGCACTAACGATATTCCAATCGCTATTAAAGCAAATAGCATGAGTACGCCAAGCATCACTATGAAAGGCATATTGATATTTGTATGAAAAACATTCGTTAGGAATAGGATTGTAATCAGAATTTGTACTGTTAATATCATCATATTTACCCCGACATTAGATAATATGAATTTCTTCCCATCTATTGGCGTTGATAAGAGTCTAAAATACGTTCTATTTTCTTTTTCTTTTAAAATATAACCTGATAAGTTCGCTGCTGAAAATAGCATAAACATAATAAGATAACCCATCGTTTGGTTTGTCATATCTTTATTTTTCGAAGTATCTTCTAGCGTCTCAGTTTTCATTTTAAATGAACCTTTTTGATATCCTGCGTACATACTATCAAATGCACTTTGATCTGTTCCTGCTACTTTACTAATAGCTGCTACATTATCAATATAATTGTATAAATATGATTTTATAAATCCTGTTACTTGATCACCTTTAATCGATGAAATTTCAATATGATTTGGTTTCCCTTCTCGAACACTTTTTGAAAAACCAGAATCTAATGTAATAACTCCATCAAGTTTTTTGGAAGTGAGTTTATCTTCTACTTCAGATTCTTTAATTTTACTTACCTTTACCTGATTTAATCCTTCTAAAAATTTCACCGTATCATTTGCTATAGATTGATTTTCTTTATTTATAACCCCGATATTTAACGTCCCTTGCCCGACATTCCCATACATTGAGAAGGAGATTAATGTTCCAATTATCGGCAAACTAATAATAATGAATAACCCTTTTTTATTTTTCAAAAGTACAGATAACGTTTTTTGTATGAGCCATAAAATATCTTTCATACTATAGCCCCTCCCGTCTACGTAATGCAATAATTGCAATTAATAAAAAGAGTGCCGAAATGCCAAGATTCAAACATATTACTGGCAACGCTGCTCCTACATCATTTGCATAAATAATTTTCATAACAGCTGTGTTTGCCCACGTTAATGGTGATAAATTCGTAACGAAATTTTCTTCTATTACGAAATATGCACCACCAAAAATAGAGGCTAATTGCACAACTACAAGAATAATCGCTCTCGATGATTCAGCTGTTTTCGTAATATATCCAATCCCTAAACCGAAGCTAATTGCTAGAAAGATTTGTGTTAATAAAATAATAAATATGATTCCAAGATGTTCGCCCCAATTCGCTTGAAAGACAAATTTACTAAATAACATGACAAGTAATACGCAAAGAGCATTTGCTACTAGGCTACCAAGTACTTTTCCAATGAATATTTCAGCCTTACTTATAGGCGCAGCAATGAGGCGATCTCCTGTTTTACGTATTCGTTCTCCACGAATTAAAGAACTCGCTCCCATCGCAGCATATAGTGCAATCATCGTCGTCATTACAACCGCATAGTAATCCATAGAACCTGGCTTTTTCGCAGCTTGTAAAGATGTTTCTTTTATATAATCATTATGATTTCCGCTTGAAATAACCGCGCTCACCTTACTAGGATCAACCTTTGCAACTTCGGCCGCTACATTGTACTTATCAATAAATGTTGTAAGCATGCCTTCCACAATACTTCCCTCAATACTACTTTTGTCACTTCCGTAAAATTTCGCACCATCTTTATTTAATTCTACATAAGCATCATATTTATTTTGCTTCACTTCTTCTTTCCCATCTATACTGCCTGAAACTTTTTTAAAATGAATACCCGATTTATCGACTTCTTTCGTAAATGCTTTGAACGTTTGAGAAAATGTGCTACTCGCTTCATCTTTGTAGAGCACTTGTATATCTTTAATCGCTTGACTATCACTATCAAATGCATTCGTTAACGCTGTTCCTAACACAAGCATTAGTACAATCGGAAATGCTAACATAAAAACTAAAGTTCTTACGTCTCTGAAATCTCTTTTAATATGCATAACTGCAATATTGAAGATGTTCAATTGATGAACCTCCCTTTACCTTTTCTTCATTTACCTTTTATTTATCTCGTAAGTTTCTTCCAGTCAACGTAAGGAATACTGTTTCTAAGTTCGGAGCCTGCTCCTCTAACGAACGAACTTCAATGTCATGATTAATGAAGTGCTGAATAATTTTATTTAAATTATTTACTCCTGCATCCGAGTTTACCTTGATTACGTTCTCTTCAATTTGAATAGCTTTCACACCGTTTATCTCTTTTAACTTTTCTACATCTAAATTTTCTACTGATTTTACTTCAATCCAAATGTCTTTCGTATCAGTAATAATCGCTTTTAACTGTTCTTTCGTACCTTCTGCAATCACTTTACCGTGATCTACAATTGCTATTTTCGTACAAATCTCTTCTACTTCTTCCATATAGTGGCTCGTGTAAATAATGGTACTTCCCATTTCATTTAATTTTCGAACCGACTGGAGAATATAGTTTCTTGACTGTGGATCAATTCCAACCGTCGGCTCATCCATAATAATTAACTTCGGTCTATGAGCAATCGCACAAGCAATATTCAGTCTTCGTTTCATCCCGCCTGAAAAGTTTTTCGGGTAACTTTTATGTTTATCACTAAGTCCCACAAATTGAAGTGCTTCCTCTACTCTCGCTTTTAGTTCAGCTCCTCTTAACCCGTACAGTCCAGCAAAGAATTTCACATTTTCATAGGCAGTTAACTCTTCATAAATCGCAATATCTTGCGGAACGATACCGATATTCATCTTCGCAAATCGATTATGTTTCTTTATATTTTTTCCTAATATGCTAATTTCACCTTCATTACTTCTTAACAACCCAGCAATCATATTTATCGTTGTACTCTTACCAGCACCATTTGATCCTAAAAAGCCAAATATCTCTCCTTCTTTAATAGATAAAGACATATTATCTACCGCGATGAAATCACCAAATTTTTTCGTTAAATTTTTAATTTCTAATGTATTCATCATTTCACCCCTATTTCGGTTTCTCTGCTATTCATTATAAACAAAAAAATGAACCTGCTCAGTGCAGAAGTTCATTCTTTTCACATGAGATTATTCACTTTTTTCATATGAGATGATTCATCTTCGTCCCATTTTCTTATATCGGCAACAGCATCGTTACTGAAAAACCACTTCTTCCGTCTACAATAATTTTTCCGTTTACTGATGCTGTTCGCTCCTCCATCCCCATAATCCCGAGACCTTTCTTAACGAGAGCTGCACCTTTTCCATTATCCTTCACCTGTACTTTCACCATCTTGTTAAGTACATGAATATCGATTGAAATGACTGTCGCATCAGCATATTTCATCGCGTTCGTTAGTGCCTCCGTAACATTTTCACCGATAATCTTCCACTGAATCGGTGAGATCATATCTAAATTCCCTTTATATACGAAAGGAATATTTATATCATGCTTACCGGCAAATTCCTCTATGAATAATTTCATACGATGAATGCCAATTTGCTCCGTTGGTGGCTTCATATTTTTTAATGTAACTCTAATACTTTCAATTCCATCTTTCGATATATGAATTGCATTTTGTAATAACTCGGCAGATTTTTCTTTATCTATCCCCATTAATCTCTTTGCTGCTTCCATTTGAATTAGCGCCCCTGTCATCGAGTGGCCAATTTTATCATGAATTTCTTGTGACAACCGATTTCTCTCTTCTAACTTAAATGTGTACTCTGATTGCTTTATGTACTCTTTATTTTCATTTAAGCTTTTCGTCAGCCGCTGCATATCTTTTCGCATCTTATCATTTTGTGATTCAAGCTTTAATACACGCGATATATACCGTTCTGCCATAGTTAATACGATGAAAGAAAATGTAACAATTAATCCATATGTCATTCGAATACTTTCTTCTGTAAAGATAATAGGAATCATCATAATGATAAAGAGCTGCCATTTCTTCTCTATATAACGAAATATAACTTCATATAAGTTCAATGGTAAAAATAAAATAAAAAACGGATGAACCTTCCATGTAAATAACATAACTATGCCAATTGACAGACTAGATAATATGTTTTTGTACGTATCTTGTTTAAATATAGAGATCAGCACATTTACAGAAAGATATAAAAGCAAAGTAAGTATAATCCATGGTAAGTTCACAACATTTAAATAAATGTAACTAAACACAATATAAATAAAGACAATTAATTTACTTACAATTAACCAAAATTCCATATCTTCAATCTACTTTCCCTGTTAAATAATAAATCGCAATTTGTGTGCGATGTTCAAGTCCAGTTTTCCCTAAAACTGATGTAATATAATTTGCAATCGTTCCTTCTGATATGAAAAGTTGCTTTGAAATTTCTTTATTCGAGAAACCTTTCGCAATTAATGCGATAATACTAAGTTCTCTTTCTGTAAAAAGACTTGTATCTATTTTACATTCGTCCTCTTTGCTTTCCATTAAATTGCACTTAATTTTATCAAGCACTACATCTTGCATAACAGTTTGACCGTTATATACTCCTTTTATTGCATCACGAATACGCTCTGGATCATTATTTTTTAATAAATAACCTTTCGCCCCGTTTTTTACTGCGTCCAAAATATATTCATCATCATCGAACGTCGTTAAAATTAGCGGTTTCGTTTTCGTCCCTTCACAAATGAATTTCGTTGCCTCTACCCCGTTCATATTTGGCATGCGAACATCTAAAAGAGCGATATCAACGTCGTTCTTTTTGCAATATTCCACTGCTTCTTTCCCATCATTTACTGTATCTACAACTTCGAACTCTTCATATGTATTTAAAATAATTTTCATGCCTTCTCTAATAAAAGAATTATCATCTGCTATTAATATTTTAATTTTCATGTTTGTTAGTATGGACCTTCCCCTACTAACATTCACATCCTTTCTTCACGTAACATTTCCTACTTGCTCATTATATACTTCTCTTTACCATTTTTTCACACCTTTTTTCGTATAGCTTCCTTCCTAAAAATATATTATTCTTTTTTTACAACATGTGTAGGGTGACCGATCATTTCTTACGTCTATATAATAGAATGCGTCAAAAAGGAGGGAGAGACCCATTGAGGAAAAACAATTAATTGAAAAAGCACAGCAAGGAAGCGAACACGCTTTTCGTATCCTTGTGCAAACATATCGTCATTATATTTTTCAAGTCATCTTTTCTATTTTAAGACATGAAGAAGATGCGAAAGATGTTACACAAGAAGTATTCGTAAAAATTCACGCCTCTCTCCCAAATTATCAATTTCGCGGATTAAAAACGTGGATGTCGCGTATTGCCACCAATCACGCTATTGATTATAAGAGAAAAAAAGCTAGAGAAAACGAAGAACTCTCCTTATGTAAAGAAACTGAGGAAAATATAAAATCCTCTCATAACGTTGAGGATTTATTATTGACGAAAGAGCAAAAATTACTCATTGCTCAAAAACTGAGAGAACTTCCCGAGAATTACCGTGACATCGTTCTCTCACATTACTTAGAAGAAAAAAGCTATCAAGAAATTGCTTTGCAGGAAAACATCGAAGTGAAAACAGTCGAAATGAAACTGTATCGGGCAAGAAAGTGGATTAAAAAACATTGGAAGGAGGAAGAGTTTCTATGACGCATTATTCAAAAGAAGATTGGCGCAATTATACTTTAGATTTTATAGAAAGCAATGAACGTGAATCTATGGAAGAACACCTTTATGAATGTGATCATTGTTTAGCACTTTATATGGAAAGTATCGATGAACAACATGAAAACCTTCCAATGATAAATGATGATTCATTTACGAATGAAGTTATGACGCAAATTGATTTTGAAACGCTACAACCTAATGAAAATATAAAAACAAACTCATTAAAGCGAACGATTATTCACTACATAATTGCGACCGCAGCTACAATTATTTTTATGGTAAGTGGTTTATTCCAGTATATTTTCACAGCGACATCAAATTTCGAGAAATCTTCAAAACATAACGAGTCTTCTATTTCACAACAAATTGTAAACAAATCGGTAGATACATCAAAAAAGGACGGAGGTTCAAAGCATGAATAAAAATCCCTTTTTAGCACTTGTATTAGGGCTAATTCCTGGGCTTGGACATTTATATTTAAAGAAGTTTGGACGGTTTATTTTATATAGCGGAGGGGCTTTATTACTATTTTCTTTTGCAGTTTTTTGCGTAGTAGAATTAGGAGAGCGCACCATTGTCTTTCTCCCCCTATTTTTACTAGCTGTTCTATGGATAATTAACTTACTAGATTTAGTTATCACCATTATAAACCAAACGAAAAAACAAGAAGCTGGAGAATTAATAAATTCCTCTAAAGAAAGCGAACGATTTTATATCATTCTTCTATCCATCATCCCTGGACTTGGTCATTTCCAATTAGGGCTTATGCAACGTGGACTTACATTTTTAGTAGCTTGCACAGGGATCGGAAGTATGATTATTTTCGTTTCACTTTTAACATCACAAGAAAGTTTCCTTATCTTCCTTATAACATTACCTGTTTTATGGATTTACAATTTCTTCGATGTTGTTCAGCAACTCCAGAAAAAAGAACGTGGCGAGCAACTAGATGACCGTACTATTTTCGAAGAGTTTGAAGAGCATCGTGAACAAGGAAAGAAGAATAAAACATTCGCTTCTATTTTAGCGATGTTCCCTGGAGCGGGACATATGTATTTAGGCTTACAACGCCGCGGTCTTCAGCTTATGGCAGCCTTTTTACTTTCCATCTATTTACTCGACTTATTAAGACTTTCAGCGTTTTTATTTTTAGTACCAATCATTTGGTTCTATAGCTTCTTTGACGCTTTACAGCAAACTGCAAAGTATGGAAAAGAACGTGTACATGACGAACCTATCATTGATTATTTTATCAATCATCAAAGATGGATCGGTATTGGGTTAATTACACTCGGTGGTTATTATTTATTAGATCAAACACTCCTTCCTATTTTGAATGATTACTTTGCAACTATATTTAACATTCATCTTAGCGAGCTATATTATCGCTATTTCCAAACATCTATCGTTGCACTCCTCTTAATTGGTGGCGGCTTTAAATTGTTACTTGGAAATAAAGAAAACAAAGGTGGTACAAAAGAATGAGAACATGGCGCGTTGGAACATTTTCAATGGGGCTTTCTATTATTTCATTAGGTTGCTTCTTACTATTTTCAGTTGTAAAAGGTACTGAGGTATTAGATTCCTTAACAGCATGGTGGCCTGTTTTACTTATTATTCTTGGCGTGGAAATTTTACTATACCTTCTATTTTCTAAAAAGGAACAATCCTTTATTAAATATGATATTTTTAGTATTTTCTTTATCGGCATTTTAGGAAGCGTTGGAATTGCTTTTTACTGTTTATTATCAACTGGATTACTAGATGAAGTTCGTCATTCTATTCATACCACTCGCCAAACGAGCAATATTCCAAGTGGACAAATTGATATACCTGAATCTATCAAAAAAATTGTAGTGGATGCAGGACAGCACCCTCTAACAATAGAGGGAAATGATACAAATCAAATTCACCTTCTTGGAACATATGAAATGACGACGAAAACTAATGAAAAACTTAATTTAAAACAAGAAGATTTCCTTTCGGTTCAAACAGCTGGGGAAACGATGTATATTACTTTAAAATCATTACCCGTTCAACATACGTTATGGAATTCAGCACCACAAGTCAAACCGACACTCGTTCTTCCGCAAAATAAAAATGTAGAAGTTCGTGCTTCAAATAACGAACTATCCCTTTATCCTGGTCAATTACAAAATAATTGGTTTGTACAAGAAAGTTCACATGTATCTGTTCATTTAGCAAAAGAAAGCGATGTATCTTTAATCGCCATAACAAACAAAAAAGAATCCCACGGAAACACACCTTGGGAACAAGTTGAAGATTTAACGAAAAAAGAAGAGAAAACTTCGGAAGAAAATAAAGAATTCAACGAACAAGAACATTGGTATAAAAATTCGATTAAAACAGGCAATGGGACGTACAAGTTAAATATTGAAAAAGCTTATAATATCAATATGAGTATTATTGAAAAATAAAAACCTTCCACAATTGTGGAAGGTTTTTCTCATATAATCGCTTTAATTCCTTCTAACACTAATCCAATCATAAATCCGCAAACAGCCCCGTTTACTCGGATCCACTGTAAATCTTTACCGACGTTATTTTCAATCATTTCAATTAACGTTTTATCATCTAACTTATCAAGGTTTTCTTGTACAAGTTTTCCGATTTTCGAATGATTCTTTTCCACAAGTGTGACAACTTGTTTTTGTAACCAATCTTCTATTTTTTGAACAGTCTGTTCATCTTCTTTTATTTTATTCATTTGTGTTTGTAAAAATGGAATAACATATTTATCCGTAAACTCTTCGTTTTTCACAAAAGTAATTGCCCTTTGTTGCACTTGCTCCAGCATCTCTTTAATTTTGTCAGTAGCATTCCAATTGGCAATCCATTTTTCTTTCCAATTTTCTAATTCTTGTAGTAAAGCTTCATTTTCTTTTACATTTATAATTTCTTGACGAATTTTCGATAATATAAGTTGTCTCGTACTATTATCTGCATCTTGTAAGCTGTTAATATTGCTAATAATAAATTTCTGCAAAATGCCGCCAATTTTATCTTCATCTACAATATTCATAAACGATTTCAAAGTAAACTGTAAAAATCCATCTACTTTTATGTTTTCCATCGCCTTCATACCTAAGCTTCCGAGCTGGTAACGTGCTTCATCTTGCGCTGTCCAATCTTTCACTTTTACTAATATGTAATCCAGTGTCTTTTCATCGTACTCTTGCACTACCAATTGATCAACAAGCACTTGTAATATGTTACTTGTATTAATTGTATGCAAATACGTTTTTAATTCTTTTTCAATAATAACCGCTAACTTTTCCGTATCTATTGTAACAATCGCCTTCTCAGCAATTTTTACAATTCCCTTTTTCACAGCGTCAGACTGCATTTCTCTCTCAGCGATTTGCAGTACCATTTGCGCTAGCTGCATTTCTTTTACTTTATTCGTAATACTTTCTTTCGTCAGCCACTCATTTTCTAACGTATGAATGAGCCCATTCGTTACTCGTTTACGATTTTTAGGTAATAACGCTGTATGAGGAATTGGAATTCCCATCGGATGACGGAATAATGCTGTAACTGCGAACCAATCCGCAAGTCCACCAACTAATCCAGCTTCAAATCCCCCTTGTATAATCTCTCCAGCTACCGTTCCTTGAAAAGGGATAGAAGCCGCAAAACCTACTCCCATAACCCCAAGCGAAATACCCGCTATATATTTAGTCTGTAATGACATCGTATACACATCCTCTTATTATGTAAAATAAAGCTTTTTTGTTATGTTTATTTGATATTCGTTCTTTATATCTATACTATAATGAACTAATGCGAAAATAACAAAGAATTTATAATAATACATTTGTCATATAAATAAAAAATGAGGCCACAATTAGCCTCATTTTTCTAATATTGTTAATGACTCACCTGTTTTATAATATCCACTCATCACATCTTCTGGAACCATACTACCGCCAGTTCCCCACACAATATGAGTACCTTTCTTCATCTTCTCTGTTAACTGTTTTTTTTGTACATACTCATCTTCTTTACATACTTTCACTGGACCTATCATACCGGCTAACGCAGAAGGTTCTAAATAAATATTTTCTGTATCTGCTAGTTCTTTCAACAATCTATATAACTCTTCATCACTTACTGTGTAATTCCCACTCAAAAATGGTTCCATCGTTTTACCGACAAATCCAGACGGTCTTCCTACCGCTAGTCCGTCCGCGTCTGTTACATTATCAATCCCGATATCTTGAACAGCAATTTTATCATGAAGTCCTGTCATTAAACCGAGTAACATACATGGAGAATGCGTTGGCTCCGCAAAGAAACAGTGCACGTTGTCTTTATACAATAACTTTAAACCAAATGCGACGCCGCCAGGCCCTCCTCCGACTCCGCACGGAAGGTAAACGAATAAAGGGTGCTCTTCATCTACTACAATCTCTAACTCTTCTAATTGCTTTTGTAAACGCGATGCTGCTACTGCGTATCCTAAAAATAAATCATGTGAGTTTTCATCATCTATAAAATAACAGCTAGGATCTGCATCTGCTTGCTGACGCCCCTCTTCTACTGCTTTACTATAATCAGCTTCATATTCAATAACGTTTACACCTTTACTTCTTAATAAATCTTTTTTCCATTCTTTTGCGTCTGCTGACATATGAACAGTTACGTTAAAACCTAGTTTTGCACTCATAATCCCAATGCTTAGTCCTAAATTACCTGTAGAACCTACCGCAATTGAGTATTTTGCAAAAAACTCTCTACATGTATCACTGTCTAAAATGGAATAATCATCTTCTTCTGTTAACATTCCATACTGCAAAGCTAATTTCTCAGCATGCTTCAGCACTTCATAAATGCCGCCTCTAGCTTTAATTGACCCTGATATCGGAAGCCCGCTATCACATTTTAATAGTAATTCACCTAATATAGGTTTCCCGTAATTTTTCTCTAAAGACTGTTTCATAGTAGGTATCTTCACTAAAGGTGATTCTATAATGCCGCCCGTTTCTTTCGTTTCTGGAAAAACTTTCGCAATGTACGGTGCAAAACGCTTTAACCTCTCTTCCGCATCTTTTACATCACCTTCATTCAATGGGGAATCTTTTATTGCCGTTTCATACTTTTCCATGTTCGGATTCACCCAAAACACTTCTTCTGTTGAGATTAATTTATTTAATAGTGGATATTCCTCTTTTAATTTCTCTATTCCCTTCATTTCTCTTCCTCCTCATAACCTTGTAGCTTACGATTCAATAAATTATAATTAATTTTAATTTAGTTTAACATAAATTATTTACTTTAGTTAATTTTAATTTAATTTATTTAAATATAATTTAATAATTAGTGAGGAGCCTTTCATTATGGAAAATATAGATATTGGTAAAAAGATTGAAAAGCAAAGAAAAGAAAAAGGTTTAACGAGTAAAGAACTAGCAACGATGGCAGGTATTACACCATCTATGTTAAGTCAAATTGAGCGTGGGTCTGCTAACCCTTCTATTCAAACATTAAAAGTACTCGCTAAAGCTCTTGATGTTCCAACATTTAGCTTTTTATTGGAAGATACAAATACAGACGATTTAATTGTACGTGCTCATAAACGAAAAAAAATGATTATCGATAATTTATCATATGAATTGCTATCACCTGATTTTACAGGAAATTTAGCAACAGCAATTATGACTGTTCCACCGAATACAGCTTCATCAGAAAATGTACTAGAACATAAAGGTGAAGAGTTAGCATACGTATTAGACGGGAAAATTACATTACATTTAAATGAAGAAGAATACATATTAGAAACGGGTGATAGCGTAAAAATACCCGCTTATTTAAAACATAAATGGGTAAATCAATTCGAGAAAAATGCAATTGTTTTATTTTCTGTTACTCCGCCGATTTTTTAATATATAATAAAAAGATAGCCACGTACGGACACACTCCATACGTGGCTATCTTTTTATTTTTTCGGCACCAACAAAATCCCTAAACTAATAAAAAAGAAGCTCATTATTTGCTGTATTGATAAACCAAATAAAACCGAATTTTGTTCACTAATAAGCGAAATAATAATATGAGCAACTCCCTCAACTATTAGAAAAACACTTATATTCTTTCCATTTCCGAGCCTTTCATTTTTCATCCATAACAAGCCGATTATACAAAGGGCGAGGATGATCTCGTATACGAAAATAGGGTGATATAAAAATTTAGATTCATATATTTTCACACCCCAAGGCAATGTCGTTTGTACACCTATTTTGTGGTTGAATAGAAAATAAAAAATAATGCTCATACATAGTCCAATAGGTAATGCATCAAGTAAAATACGAAGCGAAAATTGTCCCTTTTTACTTTTCCAAACAATGTATATACTCGCAATTACACATCCTGCTATAATATGCTGCATACTTCCTACAGCTAATAGTGCCTGCAATGGCGACCTAAAGGCCCATACTGGATTTAAAATTGCCGGTGCAAATTTCCATACAAATACGATGATAAGAAAAGCATTTGTTACTGCATCCATCATTTTTTCATATGGTACACTTTCGTTCTTCATCTTTCGTTTCATCAACATAAATCCAAATAAACTTCCAATTATAAGAGATACGGGTTGTAACCTCACGATCCACTCCATCAATACAAAATCCCCTCTTTAACTCTCAATTAATTTCTTAAATTTCTCTTCTAATTGATCTGGAGGTAATACGCCTCGTACTTGCTCTACGATAATTCCATCTTTATTAACAAAAAATGTCGTTGGTAACGAAAATACTTTATAATCTAATCCAGCTACTCCGTCCATATCTAGTAAAACAGGAAACTTAAATCCGTGACGATCTGCAAATGCACTCGCTTCTTGTACTGGATCTCCAATTGTCGCATTTACCGCAAAAATTTCAACATCCTTTTTATATTTATCATACATACGAACTAAGTCAGGTGCCTCCATTTCACATGGGCCACACCATGATGCCCAAAAATTAATAAGGTATGGCTTGCCTTTTGCATCATTTAACGAATACAGCTTCCCGTCTAACCCTTTTAATGTTATGTTTGGTGCTTTAAATCCTACTTGTGGTAATACTTCTGTTTCTTGTAACTCCGCTTGTTTTGCTTTTCTTTCTTTTTCTTCTTTCTTTGTATTATAAAAATTAACTCCGGCCCAAATTAATGCCCCGGCCAGTATAATCGCAATTAGTTTCTTCACTTTTCTTCCTCCTCATTTTTAAAAGCCTGTAAATCCACCGAATAGACGAATAAAGAATGCGGTAATTTTCGTCATTTGATTTGTATACAATAAAACCCCTGTTACAATCATCATTCCACCGCCAATTTTCATCATGACATTGGCATATGTAACAATCCATTTTACCTTCCCAATAAAGAATGCCATCACGAAAAATGGAACCGCAAAGCCAAGAGTATACGCTGTAATATAAAGAAGTGCCCCTTCAGGATTCGTCGCACCAAGCATGAGTACAGCTGAAAATATCGGTCCAACACATGGCGTCCAACCCGCTGCATATGTCATACCGACTAAAATCGAGCGAATATATCCAGTCGATTTACTTCTGTATTGTACTTTTTTCTCTGCCATAAGCCACTTAGGTTGAAACAAACCTGTCATAAACAGTCCCATCAAAACAATAAAAACCCCACCAATTTGTTGAATCAATTTTTGGTTAGATGAAAATGTTATTCCAATCCAACTTACCGATAAACCTAACGCATAAAATATAACCGAAAATCCGATCATAAAAAATACGGTATGTATAATCGCTGATTTTTGCATAATTCCACGATTCTCTTTTAAATCTTGAATAGACACACCTGTAATATATGATAAATAAGATGGATATAGCGGTAAAGAACATGGTGATATAAATGACAATACCCCTGCCCCAGCTACAAGCCAAATTGTTAAATCTGCTGCATTCATTTTACTCCCCCTAAAGCACTACAATAAGTAGTGTTAATTCTTAAAAAAAGAGGCTATATGCACTCTCCGACAATAAGTACAATCGACATACAGAATAAACCTAATGTAACATATACCGAATTCGTATGTAACGGAATATTGAGCTTAACAACTTTTTCATTTAACACTTGCTCGATTCGTAAATTTATTGCTGTTTTTGCAAATGAAGCTGTCACACATCGATTTTCCATTGTCTTTATTTTAATTAATTTTAATAACGCACTACCTAATTCGAATGAAGATTTCATCTTTTGCATTGCATATTTATCTGCTGCTAGCTCCTGATACACATGATAGCGCTGCAATAACCCTTTTAATATCGGGATGTACACCATTCCTTCTGCTAATAACGTAAAACAAAATAATTTTAATGGATCTCGATTAGTTTGATGATATTCTTCATGGAAAATAATCGCATCCATTTCTTCATCTGAAAATGTTTGAAGCATGCCTTCTGACATGACAACTTTCGGACGAAATAACCCAATTGTAAATGCCGCAACTTCTAAGGTCGGCAATATATATATTTGTTTTCCTTTTCGAATGAAAGGGATAAGTACTTTTTGTAATTTTTTACTATAGAAAAATTGTCGCCAAATTCTTTTGCACACTATGAGTACTGTAAGTAATAGTAATCCAGCAATTATAATACGAATGAGCGATAATTCCTTCATATGTTGTTCTAATTGAAACAAGCAAAAATTTGAAAGAAAGAACGCCTTATTTTGAAACAGAAATGGATATGTAACGTAATATACTAACATGCTGAAAAAGAGGGTACTAACAATTACTGCTAACAATACGATTTTACGCATTTGCCATTTCATTTCATTGATCCTCTTTTTTTAACTGACTCAATTTGTCTTCTAATTTTTTTATTAAAGTCGGATCAGCCTGCTCTAACTCATCTAGCATATGATTTACAACTAAATCTCCAAATTCCCCCATCAATTCCTGTGTCATTTTCTTCGTTTGATTGGATAAGAATTCTTCTTTTGTTTGTACAGTACGATATATGCCACTTCTTTTCACCGTCTGTTTTTCTAAGTGTAATTTCTCTACTAACCTGTTCATAACTGTCATAACAGTGTTAAAATTCACAGGTGATTCTTCACTTAATTTCTGCTGCACTTCTTTAATCGTAATACCCTCGGTAGACCAAACAATCTCCATAATTTTTGCTTCAAGAGGTCCAAAAAAGTGATTTAATCCTTGCTCATTTAATTTATAGTTTTGAGTAAACATAGTATGGCTCCTTTCACACTACAAATTGTAGTACAAATTAAATGAAAGGTCAAACAAGAATGATATACACTAAAATTCACTACCTATAAATACGTAGGCCATTCCATTCATTTTAAACCTAATTTCTCTCCAAATGTCTCAAAGAGATACTGCTCTAATATTTGTACATTAAACTTCTCATTGCGCCCAAGTGCAAATAATTCCCGATCCTTTGCTACGATAGTATCTAAAGGAATAACGACATTATCCACTATTTTTGTAATTTCAATGATGTTACTTTTTGCATTTACCTCTGTTTTAAATTCAACATTTTCTAATACGATATGTGAACGTCTTCCTGATGTAAAAAAAGTAAAATTAGGATTTTTCACAACGCCAATTTCAGCCTCTAACGCATATAAATAGTGAAAAATTATATCTCTATGTCCATCTTTTATTATTTTTTCATCCTTCTCATCATCTAAGTATTCTTTCACCTTCGCTGCAAACTCAAATCGAAAATCCACCTTTTTCACGCTCCCTCTTTTTATTTTTATATTAAATAAATATATTGAAATAATTTTACCATATTGTAATACAAGTTCCTATTAAAAGTAAAAAACGATTTGTGAAATCTCTATTATTTCCGATTCCTTTTTAAAATATAAACACTAATTCAATTTGAATTAATGCTTTGTTATATCCATTTAAACATATTGTTTCCGTATTTTGAAACAATAGTATGAAATATTATATATCGATAAAGTGAAACTTTAATCAATGGGAGTTTCGTTCATCCCCCACTGATTATCAGCCCTCACCAATCAAGATTTTACGGGCAGCCCGCAAATAGCCGGGTAATTTGTTTCAAATTCATTTTTCTATATAGTTATCACTACCTTTACTATTCCGATATACTTAAACTATATTTTCTACTTATTCATTACTTGAGAGAAGGAATGTTACTCTCTTCTATCGAATTTTTATATAACAAAAATGATTAGGTGGTGCTTTACTATGAAATTAGCTGTCATTGGTGGCGGTGATTTACAAGATTCCAATCACTCGCCTATTAATGAGCGACTTATAGAATTAACAAATAAACAGTATCCAAAAGTATTATTCATTCCTACAGCTAGTCATGATGATGAAAGCTATATAAAGCTATTTTTAGACACGTTCGAAAAACAATTACACTGTGAAGTACAAATTTTACGTACTATAGCTGATACACCTTCTAAATATGAAATAGACGAAATGATTCAGTCTGCTGATTTAATTTATCTCGGTGGCGGGAACTATATTCAAATGGTTACAGAGTGGAAAGAACTTAAACTCGATGAAAAATTACTATTGGCTCTGCAACAAGGAACGCTCATTGCGGGGTATAGCGCCGGTGCTATGTGTTGGTTCACATCTAGTATCCGATCAGATTATGAAGGTTCTGGTTATATAGAGTGTAACGGTTGGGGGATTGTTAACAAAAGGTTTTGTCCACATTATAATCAATTAAATAGAATGAACGCCTTCCATTCCTTTTTACAAAATCATCAAGGTAATATAGAAGGAATTGCACTAGAGGATAATTGCGCTTTATATATTACAGAAGAATCTTTTGAAATTATCGGTGAACCTGAAAAAGCGTGGGAGTTTTATATGAGCGATAACAAGCTCATTAGACAACATTTTGATATCACTTTAAAAAGCTATTTGTAAACATACACTTACAAAAAATGTCCCTAAGTATAATAGCTTAGGGACATTTGCATGATTTAACTCACTAGTCGTGTAATTCGTTTCTTCTGCCATGAAAGCTTATAATATGCATACTGTAATATTAAGCTGACAATAAATGCTGCTGGGTACCCAATCCATATCCCTTCTATGCCAAGACTTGTATGGTAAGAAAGGTAATACGCTACAGGTACTTCAACAAGCCAAATTGATACAACTCCGATAACAGTTGGCCATAATACTGTACCACTCGCTCGCATTGTCGCACTAATAATTTGCGCATGCCCGAAAATTAAATAACTCCATAACGTAATCATAACTAGGCTATGAGCAATTTCAATTGTAGTTTGACTCGTTAAAAATAGTGATAGAATGTCTCTTGAGAACAAGTAAATAAGAGATATTAGCACACCACCGATGACGTAGTTCATAATAATTCCGGCCTTCACAACTTTCTGCAATCTATCAAATTGATTCGCACCAATTGATTGTGCTGCAAAAATGGAAACTGTAATACCAAGGCTAACTGCTGGCATTTGTACATAACTTGCAACCTGGTTCACAACGCCATAAGCTGCTGTTGCATCCGAACCATAACGATTCACAAACGCGATTACCGCAATTTCAGATAATGAAACTAATATCATATTAATACTCGCTGGAATTCCGAGTCGTAACAATAGCTTCAATAACTCCCTATCCATGCGAAGATATTTCCTTACCGTACTATCTAATTGTAGTGGGTGATTTTTCTTCTTTAAATACACCAACATGACAATAAACGTAATAACTGTAGATATAACAGAAGCATAGGCTGCTCCATACACATCTAATTTCGGAGCTCCTAACCATCCAAAAATAAGAATTGGTAATAAGATCATATTTAGCGCTGTACTTACAATTAAAAAGTAAAATGGCGTTTTAGAATCTCCTGTACCTCTCATAAATGTTGTGTATGCAAAATATAAAAATAATACTGGCATCGATATAAATAAAATACGTGCATAATGAACACTTATATCAATAATATTTTCCGGCGTTCCCATTAGGCGCATAATATCCATCGCAAAAATACTACCTATTATCGCCAACACAACTCCAATAATAAATGTAAATGTCAGTGTCGTACCAACGATAGCTTTTAAACGATCTTCGTTTTTAGCACCAAACGCCTGACCAATTAAAATAGAACTCCCTGAACCAATACCAATTACAAATGAAACGAGTAAGAAAAATAGTGGAAAGAATGCTGATATAGCCGCTAAATCATTAACGCCAAGCCATCTTCCTACTACTACCATACCGAATAATTGTCCAATCGATTGTAATACATTACTTAATAGTAACGGTACTAAAAACATGGACATCGATTTCCAAATCGGTTTACTCTCACTTTCTAACTTATGTGACTCCGCACCTTCTTTATTATTATCTGTAGGTGGTTTCAAATTTCATTTCTCCTTTTATTAAAAATCTGTTTTTCAACTTCTATTTCTTTGTATAGTTGTTATAATAATGTGCCTCTATTTATTTTCTTTTCCATATTATCATAACTTTACCCAATATTGGCTTCCATCTGCTGTTCTATCTAAAAACCCATATTCGATTAAATACCTTCTTAAAGTTACAAAATCCGGGTATACTCTTTCTATGATAGTATTTACTTCTTTTTCAGTGTACTTTTTATTACTATCAAACTTCGTCACTAAATGGCGTAATATAATTAATTTGCGCTTTTGCTTTTTCGGAAATGTAGAAAGTGGTCCATCTAATCCTTCTGTAAAATGCGCTTTTAATACTTCATCATTTTCTTCTTCCGTAATATTGTAGCGATCATCTACCATCGTTGCGGTTCTATGAATTGGTACAAATTTCGTTTGTACTTTTGATTTTTCTTCTGACAGTTCCATTAATGCTAAAAATACTTTCGCTTGCTTCATTTTCTCTCGAAGTGTAAATCGATGATTACGAATGGTTGATGTACTTCCGCCATCCATCTCTTTTACAATCTCTTTATCATTCAGCCCCATATGGAAAAACTGAACCATTTTCTTTTGCAAATCCGTTAAACCCGTATACTTTTTATCAAGGTTTAATAAATAATCAAACATAGACGTATGTTCATTTTGCACATGCAATTGCACAAACTTCTCTGCTTCATACAAAACTTGATTATCTTGATAAATAACCCCCTTAATAAACGCTTCTCCACAAGCTAAACAAATATACTCCTCTGCTTCCGCTTCAAATACATACCCTTTCTTCAATTCTTCTACCGAAGCATCCCAAAACTTCTCTGAAATATCACTCACACTAAACACTCCTTTAAAATGTTTATCTAAAAACAGACATTCTCCAATAACGTTTGCTATTTCTTCATCATCTTAACATAAAACAAACAAACACTTCAACGTTTCGTTTACTAATTTTATAAACTTTTATAAAAACATCTATTAAAAGGGTTTGATACAACGAAAAGCGAATGTACTTATATAAATTCATTCAATAGGATGTGGAATAGAACATGACTATCCCTCAAGACCCTTGGTTTACTGTAATGCAGATTGCACAAAATACATATGCAATTAGTGAATATGGACATTGGGAGAAAGTACATTCCTTCTTACTTATAGGCGATACTGCTGCAATTCTTATCGATACAGGACTTGGTATCGATAATATGAAACGTATAACGGACCAACTAACAAACTTACCCATTACAGTTGTCACAACACACGTCCATTGGGATCATATCGGTAGGCACGCACAATATGAAGAAATCTATGTACATGCTTTAGAAGAAGATTGGCTCATTAACGGCATAAAAGGACTTCCTATTACTCAAATTAGGCACGACATCGCTCGTGATATTACTTTACCTACACCTAAAACATTTCAACCTGAAACATTCGAGCCATTCCAAGGGACACCAACAAAATTACTACAAGATGGAGATATGATTGATACCGGAAATAGGAAAATTCAAATTATACATACCCCAGGTCACTCACCAGGACATATTTGCCTATACGATTATGAAACTGCGTTTTTATTCACAGGAGATTTACTTTATGAAGGCACGATTTTTGCGTTTTATCCATCGACAAATCCTGTAGACTTAGTTCAGTCTCTAAACAAAATTACAAACCTCTCTCCTATTCAACAAATTTACGGCTCACATCATACTCTTGGTCTTCCGCCTACTATTTTGAAAGAAGTAAAATATGCTATTCAATATTTAAATAATAACAACCT
Organism: Bacillus pretiosus; assembly: GCF_051294775.1. NCBI lineage: Bacteria > Bacillati > Bacillota > Bacilli > Caryophanales > Bacillaceae > Bacillus > Bacillus pretiosus. The sequence goes on along the minus strand of NZ_JBPPHF010000001.1, from coordinate 208,112 downwards.
CGTTCAACACGGAACCGGTATTCACTCATTCCAAAACTTCAGCATTCAATTTTAACTACAAAAAGGTATTTCCGTATATGGAAACACCTTTTATCCATTATATATTCTATTTATAACCTCGACTAAAGCCTTACTTACCTATACAAATATATGCTTTCGATTTCCATCCTCAACAAATTTATTTGCACAACTACCCATGACCGTTATACAACTAATTATGACTAGCGCTAACTTTCTATTCTTGTAAGTCACTTCATACCTCTCCACTATTACAAAATTCCATTTAAATTTATCCCACTTTAATGGGCAGTAAGATCCCCACCTCAAAATTCAGCGAAAGCAAAGAAGTTAGGTGGGGGATCAACTGCCCATAAAAGTCCGATTGGTTTAACTAATAATCAGTGGGGGATGAAGAAAACCCCCACTGATTAAAGTTTCACTTTATCCCATCAGGAAATTTTACATGAATAATAAAACGTGTGAATATGCAATTATGCATATATATACGTTTTATTACGATGTTGTGATTTAATTTAGTTAGAGTACACGTAAACCGAGGTGACTAACTTGAAATTCAAAGCGAAAAAGAATCCATTTCACGTCATTTTTATTACATTATTTATTACTATTTTTCTCGTTTCGCTATTCTTCCAAAATGAAAATTCTATTTTTTTCACTCTCATGATGCTGTTAAATATCGTGAATCTTTCTTCATTCTATTTCTCTCACTACGACGTAACGGAATCATCTCTTGTCGTAAAACATGGTTTCATACTGCGTACTGAAATTCCATTTGAAGATATTCGCCATATTACATACTCTGGCAAAACACTTCGCTCAGAAAAGTGGACTAGGCAGCAATTAGAAATCCATTACAATTTATTTGATTCTGTGACAACTTTCGTACCACAAGAAGAAGAAAAGTTCATTTCACTCTTAAAAGAAAACTGTCCACAAATGAAAGTATTGAACATGCCTGCTAACAAATAATATATTTTGGCACTTGTAGTAATACAAATGGAAGTCATAAAAATAAATATCAAAAAAGCCAAGATTCTAAAGAATCTTGGCTTTTTTATTACTCTTTCGGAGCAATCATTTTTTTCGGATCGACAATTTCATTAAATTGTTCTTCTGTTAGTAGTCCAGATTGCAGCGCTGCCTCTTTTAACGTTAAGCCCTCTTTATGAGCATGCTTCGCAATTTTCGCTGCATTTTCATATCCGATATGCGGGTTTAATGCTGTAACAAGCATTAAAGAACGATTCACATTCTCTTTAATTACTTCTTCATCTGCTTCAATACCAACTGCACAATTATCATTAAATGAAACAATTGCATCCGCTAATAGATGAGCAGATTGTAAGAAGTTATATGCAATAACAGGTTTAAATACATTTAATTCAAAATTACCTTGGCTCGCTGCAAATCCGATTGTTGCGTCATTTCCCATTACTTGCGCTACAACCATCGTTAACGCTTCACTTTGCGTTGGATTTACTTTACCTGGCATAATAGAGCTTCCTGGCTCATTTGCCGGAATAATAATTTCTCCTAGCCCACTACGTGGACCACTTGCCAGCCAGCGCACATCGTTAGCAATCTTCATTAAATCAGCTGCTAATGCTTTTAATGCACCATGCGTATATACAACTTCATCATGGCTCGTTAATGCGTGGAACTTATTTGGTGCAGAAATAAATTGCTTACCTGTAAATTGGCTAATTTCCTCTGACACCATCTCACCAAATTTAGGATGAGCATTAATACCTGTTCCAACTGCAGTACCACCAATTGCAAGCTCTTTCATATATGTATTGCTCTCAGCAATCATACGCTCTGTTTTTTCAAGCATACGGTGCCATCCGCTAATTTCTTGTCCTAATGTTAACGGTGTTGCATCTTGTAAGTGTGTACGACCAATTTTTATAATATGTTCAAATGCAGTTACTTTTTCTGCTAACGTTTCTTTTAATTTCGTAATTGCTGGTAATACGTGATTTTCCACTGCAATTACACATGCTACATGAAGCGCCGTTGGGAATGTATCATTTGAACTTTGAGACATGTTCACATCATCATTCGGATGAATATGTACGTCAGATTCCTTCTCTTTCAAAATTTGATTCCCTCGATTTGCAATTACTTCATTCACATTCATGTTTGACTGTGTACCGCTACCAGTTTGCCATACGACAAGTGGAAAATGTTCATTCCATTTCCCTGCAATCACTTCGTCAGCTGCTGCCACAATTGCTTCTGCTTTTTCTTCTGATAGCTTTCCTAATTTTTGATTACTAAGTGCTGCACTTTTCTTTAAAATGGCAAATGCTTTTACAATTTCAAGCGGCATTTGCTCTGTTCCAATTGGGAAGTTTTCTTTACTACGTTGCGTTTGTGCTGCCCATAATTTATCAGCTGGAACTTTTATTTCTCCTATTGTATCTCTTTCAATTCTGTACTCCATTTTTTCATCCCCTTGAAAATAAAATACCTACATTTCTCATTTTAACAGAATCTCACCCAAATGATAAGAATTCTCACTCGTATATATAAAAAAATACCTCCTGCCATCGCAGAAGGTATTTTTTTATGATGCTTGCTTTCCTTTTTCAACGTCATCTACATACCAAATGAATTTGCCTGTGTATCCGTATATAACTGCTAAAATTAATGAAACAAAGCTTAACCACATAAACGGAACGTATGAGAACGTTGCTACACCTAAAATACCAGCCATAAAAATACCATTATCCGACCACGGAACCATACCAGAAGTTAGCGTTCCACCTACTTCTGAGTTACGCGCTAATACACGTCGGTCTATTTTTAATTTATCATAGCTATCTTCCATAATTTTCGGTGTTAAAATTAATGATACATACATCGCACAGCCAAATATATTCGCTAAGAATGCTACGATTAATGTAGACAATGTTACATTACCTGCAGAATTTAATTTCTTCTCAAATTTTGATACAATCACTTTTAAAACACCCAGTTTTTCAAGTAATCCACCAAATCCTAAACCGAAAATAATAACGGCTACTGAGCCAAGCATACCGTTAATTCCACCACGGTTTAATAACTTGTCAACAAACTCAACACCTGATTGAATTGAGAATCCGTTATACGCTGTTCCAATCGCCTCTCCAAAGTTCATTCCTTGGAAAAGAGTTGCCCAAATTGCACCAATTAAAGCTCCCATTGCAATTGTTGGCATAGAAGGTTTCTTCATCGCTAATAAAGCGATAACAATGACTGCCGGAACAAGCATCCATATTTTAATATCAAATTCCTTTAATAAAGCTTCTTTTAAAAACTCTACTCGATTCAAATCTACATTATCGCCGCCATACATCCAACCAGCTACAGTAAACATAATGCTAGTAATAATGTAAGCCGGAACATCTAATACGAGCATAGCTCGAACGTGAGCAATAACGTCTACTTTCGCCATAGAAGCTGCAAGAACTGTGCTATCAGAAAGTGGTGATAATTTGTCGCCGAAATAAGCTCCTGAAAGAACTGCACCAGCAACAAGCGGAAGTGGTAAGCCAAGTCCTTCACCAATCGCCATCATAGCAATACCTGCTGTTCCAACTGTTCCCCATGATGTTCCTGTCGCAATAGAAGTTATCGAACAAATAATTAATGTTGCTAATAGGAATATGCTAGGGTGAATAAACTCTAATCCATAATAGATTAATGTTGGTACAACGCCACCAGCAATCCAAGTTCCAATTAAAGCACCTACCGCAACTAAAATCAGTATTGCTTCTAATCCGTTAGAAATCCCTTTCGTAATTGCATCTTGCAATTCTTGATAACGAAATCCTAATCTTAATCCAAGCGCAATTACTAAAAACCATGAAATAAATAGCGCTAATTGAATTGGGAGATCAAAAATCGTTTGGAAGGAAAAGACAACAGCAAGAAATAGTAATAAAAGAACTATGATTTCTAGCATCGATGGTAATCTTACACTTTTCATTTTTTTCTCTCCTTACAAGTCGATAACATGACGTATGTCGTCTTACATGTATGTAATATACAATTAGCGAAGACAAAACAAAATTTTCATATTATTTCGATTTATTTTTCCAGTATAATATACGGACACCTTTTCTATTGTAAAAGTAGATACTACTTTTCGCAATGGAAAATATAAAAAATGTTACATTTTTTATATTTAACAATCAAAGAGTAACTTTTTTAATATTTGCCACCATAAAACTTTTTACTATTATCCTCACCGTTTTAAGGAGTATCATTATTCCCCACACAAAAAAAGCACACATCATTCAAATGATGCATGCTCCACTTTTATTTATACATATTTTGTATTTCTTCTTTATTTTTAAGTATTTCCACAAACTTCTCGCTACAACCTTTCGGAAATAACACTCCAAGCCCATATGAATGCTCAAACTGAAAATGAGGATACTTCGCTTTAACCTCATCCCAAAATTTATACACGCCGAAGTTTCGATCTTTCACCTCAATATCATGAAATAATACGATACCGTTATTCGCAAGTTTCGGTAACCATGTTTTATAGTCATGAGAAACTGCTTCATACGTATGATAGCCATCAATATGCAACAAATTTATCGTTCCATCTTGAAATTGATCAACAGCCTCATCAAAAGTAGATCGAATTAAATTACCTATATTTGGATAACTCATGTTTACCACTTTATCTACGATTTGGAAAACACCTTCTCCATATGGACCTGTATGCCCGTCTCCTGTCCAAGTATCTACAGCAAAACATTTTGTAGCTAATCCCCCATCCTTTACCCCTTGACAAAAACTGAAAAAAGAAGCGCCTAGATGTGTACCTAGCTCAACTAATATTTCGGGTTTTTCAAATCTTACTAAATCGTATGCGAACTCCAAATGCCCAAGCCACGCAGTATTCGCACGAATAAATGGACTAAAATTATCAAATTCAAATGTTGGTTTATGAGTAACCCAGTTCATCGCGTATCTCCTTCTACACATATTTTTAACAAACCAAATTACTCTTATCTTTATTTTTTTATCGTCATGATTATGAGTCTATTTCATGAAAATATGAAGAATTAATTCTTTTTTATTGTGGTAAAGCATCATATACATATGGGTCTGTTGGCTTATTAATTTTCTCCACTTTACTTATTTTCACAAGTGGAAATAGCGTTCTTTTATATGTCGTTTTATCTAATATCCCTGTTACTTTCACCCATGTTTCTTCTGGGAACTTTCCAACGTTTTGCCCCGTAACAATCATCCCCCAGACTGATGCATCTGCAATGCAACAAGTTATGCCATATCGAGCCACCACTGCTTTATTCCCCGTCACATCTTTATCCTTATATATGAACCCTGTGAATGTAATTTCTTTCCCTTTAAATCCATTAACAGCTTGACCAATTATACTCATTGTTTGAACATAGTCCATATCCTCTACTTCTATTTTACGCTGCCCTAACATACTTTTTGTTAATTGCTCTTCCACTTGATCTGTCATTTTTAAATTCGAGGTTTCATCTTGATCAACTAATATTTCTTTCCAATCAGAATTTGCCTGTATTCCCTCTTTTTCGTTCTTTTCCATACTTCTCGCCTGTACACTTTGATTCATACCTCTTTTTCCCGCTAAACTTCCGTCAATTGTTACACTTCCAAATAGAAAAGCACTCATAATCGGAACAACAAATAAAACATATACAAAGAAACTTTTCATCCCTGATTTTAATGCTGTATGATGCTTACAACAATTACAATTATCCTGTTTTTCTCTCCCATCTCTCCAAACTTGTAAAGAACCAAGAAGTAAAATCAATACAAAAGCTATATACGTAAATTTAATCATTTTTGGAGCGATAAAATTATAAATATTCCCTGTTACAAGTAATTTAAATAAGAGCATTGCTAAACCAATTAAAATAATGCCACGAATATAGCGATGATAGGCCTTCTGTTCCTTTTCCTCCACTTTCTCCCACCTCCTATAACGTTGTAATTTGCACGATTGTGTACACCGATAAAATAATAATTCCAATCAAAAAGAATACAAATCTCTTTTGAAAATAAGCAAATAGCATTAATGTATTTTTCATATCAAGCATAGGTCCAAACACAAGAAATGCGAGAAGTGCTTTTACAGAGAAAACATGTCCAAAAGATGCCGCTATAAATGCATCAGCAGCTGAGCAAATGGATAAAACATAACCAAATCCCATCATAATAATTGGGGAAATCACTTCATTATGGGCCACTGCATCAAGTACATTTCGATCAAAAAACGTTTGAAATACGCTCGCAAAAAAAGCACCAATCAATAAATATTTACCCGTATCAAAAAACTCATCTACAGTGTGATTCACAACATTCCCCCAGCCCTTTTTTTCTTTTTTCTGAACCGAATCCTCTTTATCTTTTAAAATATTTTTCCCGTGATAGAAATAATACACAATTAGCCCTACTAATAGTGCCGCACAAATTGTTATCCCAAAGCGTGCATATACAACTACATCATTTTTTTGAAATGCATATACGGTAGATAAAAGAACAATCGGATTCATAATAGGTGCACTCAATAAAATTACAATTCCTACATGAAGAGGGAGTCCTTTTTGAATAAGTCTTCTTACGATTGGTATAATGACACATTCACACATCGGAAAAATGATTCCGACAAATACCGCTGGAATCATTGCAACAATCTGTGATTTCGGCATTACTTTTTGAATCATATCTTCCGTCACAAACACTTGAATGAGAGAAGAAACAATTACCCCTAATAAAATAAAAGGTATTGCTTCGAATATAATACTTAAAAACACGGTATTCACATTCAACCATTCTTTTGGCATACTTTTGTGCAAATTTGCTAGACTTGTAAAATCTACAAAAAATAATAAAAAAAGAAAAATAGCAATAAGGGCTATTCCTATTAATTCTTTTGAAACTCTATTAAATACCAACATTATCCCCCCACTTTATTCATATTAAATCGTATACTTGTCCAAATGCCCTACACTACTACAGCACAAATTTTATAGTCTATTCCTATTCTTAAATCGTAATCATTATGATTTATTGTTGATTTTTCCTTTTTTATCACTTAATATAAAACGTAATCGTTACGATTTAAAGGAGAGATCATTTTATGAAAAAAGTACCTATTACTGTATTAAGTGGGTTTCTAGGAGCTGGAAAAACCACTCTACTACATCATATTTTGGCTAATAAGAGCAACTTAAAAGTGGCTGTTATCGTTAATGATATGAGTGAAATAAACATTGATGCGTCGCTTATAAAAAAAGGTGGGTTTTCACGTACGGAAGAGAAATTAGTGGAAATTCAAAATGGTTGCATCTGCTGTACACTACGAGAAGATTTAATGATAGAAGTGAGTCGGCTTGTTGAAAACGGTGATATTGACTATATAGTTATTGAATCTTCAGGTATAAGTGAGCCGATTCCAGTTGCCCAAACATTTACTTATACTGACGAAGTACTTAATATCGATTTAACGAAAAATTGTCACCTCGATACGATGGTTACAGTTGTAGATGCAAATAAATTTTGGGATGATTTTGCAGATGGTGAAAGTTTATTAGACCGTAAACAGGCTATCGATGAAAATGATACTCGAGAAGTTATTGATTTACTAATAGACCAAATTGAATTTGCGAATGTCATTATTCTTAATAAAATTGATTTAATAGAAAAAGAAGATAGGATAGAACTTCATCATTTACTACAAAAATTAAATCCCGGTGCAAAAATTATTGAAGCTTCATTTAGCAACGTACCATTGCAAGAAATTTTAAATACAAATTTATTCAATTATGAGGAAGCGAGTCAATCGGCGGGCTGGATGCAAGAACTAAATAGTGAACATCATACACCCGAAACTGAAGAATATGGTATCAATTCCTTTGTGTACCGTCGTAAATCCCCTTTCCATCCTGAACGCCTTATGAATTGGCTAAAAAAATGGCCTGTAGATGTTGTAAGAGCGAAAGGCTTTTTCTGGCTCGCATCTCGTAATAATATGATAGGGCTTCTATCTCAATCAGGTTCCTCTATTACAATTCAAGGAGCCGGTGAATGGATAGCGGCATTACCTGAAACTGAAAGAAATCAAATTATTACAGAAGAACCCGAGGTATTGAAAAACTGGGACGAGCGATATGGAGATCGAATAACTGAGCTCGTATTTATCGGTATTAATATAAATCGTTCTGTGATTGAACAATCATTAGATGATTGTCTATTAACAGAAAAGGAAATGGAACAAAAGTGGAATACATTTGTTGACCCTATTCCGGCTTTTACTTACACTTCATAATCTAAAATAAAAAGGCTTCCGTCAACAGAAGCCTTTTTTATTTTATCGTTCTCTTAATTAACAAACTTTCTTTAATTTGAATAACAACTTTACATTAAGTAAGAAATTTCAGTTTGTTTTTTATACACCCTGTGATATATTGCATAATATATCCAATATATATTTTGAAAGGAGGACTAAATACCTTATGGATCCAAATCGTTTAAAAGGAATCATTATGGTTGTAATTGGTGCTTGTTTATGGGGATTGTCCGGAACAGCTGCACAACAACTTTTTCAATATGAAAATGTTTCTACTGAATGGTTAGTTACAATTCGATTGCTTATATCTGGCGTTATCTTGCTCCTTATTTCATCATTCGGAACGAGAAAAAAAGAAATATTCGGCATATGGAAACAAAAATCTGATGCTACTAAAATGATATTGTTTGGCCTATTCGGTATGCTTGCTGTACAGTACACGTACTTCGCTTCTATTAAAGAAGGGAACGCTGCCGTCGCAACATTATTGCAATATTTAGCTCCTATATTTATTACTGTATACTTACTTTTCAAATGGAACGTTCGGCCATCAAAAATTGATTTCATTTCCATTACCCTTTCATTAGTAGGCACTTTTCTCTTACTAACAAATGGGTCTGTTCATAACTTGGCTGTTTCTACACCGGCTATTATTTGGGGTATTTTATCTGGGTTATCTCTTGCTTTTTATAGTTTATATTCCAAGGAATTACTAGAAAGCTGGTCTTCCTCTGTTATCGTTGGATGGGGCATGATTATTGGGGGTATTGGCGTTACGATTCTACACTTTATTTCTACAAACGATTTCATTTTATTATCGACTATGAAATATGTAAAACTAAGTACCCTACCGCTCATCACATTTGTCGTCATTTTCGGAACACTGATTGCATTTTATTTATACTTAGACAGCATACGATACCTGACTCCGAAAGAAACGACATTATTCGGTTGTACTGAACCACTCGCAGCTATTATTTCTTCTGTACTTATATTACACGTACCCTTTCAATCTTTTCAGTTATTAGGGGCTTTTTGTGTCATTGTAATGGTGCTCATCTTAAGCCAAAAACCGGATGAAGGGAAACAAGAATTAAAGTTTGTTCATGAGAAAAAAGAAAATATACAATGAAAGGATTGAATTCACTATGCCTATCCCTCAAAATTATAAAAAACAAGGAAGAGTTTCGGCAAAATCACTCGTTTTAAATCAACTACAAGATTGGATTATTGAAGGTGTACTGCAGCCTGATGAAAAAATTAATGATGGGGAGTTGGCTGAAGCACTAGGAGTAAGCAGAACACCTGTAAGAGAAGCACTTCAAATATTGGAACTTTCTGGATTAGTGGAAATGGTACCTGGGCAAAAAACAAAAATTGCTCCTATTAAGTTAGACGACATTCCTATCATTTATGAAACGATGGCTGGTCTTCACTCTATTATAGGAAAGCAAGCACTTCAAAACATTACAGACGCTGATCTGAAACTACTTTCTGAAATAAATGCTGATTTTCAGCGCTCTATAGAGAAGAAAAACGCAAAACAAGCTTTAAAACTAGATATACAATTTCACAATACAATTTCTTCTATTGCTAAAAACCAATATATTGAACCCTTTCTAGAAAATATGCAACTTCACGTTTTACGCCTTGAATATTTGTTTTTCCAAAACTTTGTTCCAGCAAGTCAATCTATTGAAGAACATCACTCTATCATTCAAGCATTGCAAAAGCAGGACGAAAAACAAATAGAACAAATGATGTCTCAAAACTGGCTCCGTCCAATGAAAGAAATATCAAAAATAATTTCTACGAAATAATAATAGAGCTGGTTACATAAAATCGTAACCAGCTCACCTTTTACTAATCTATATAGTTATGCCTGAATATCTGCATAATCTTCCATATCTTCGTACTCTTTTTCCAATTCCTCTAAAGACAGCTCGTATAATTGTCGATCGCGAATTTTAAACACACCTGCTCCAATTAACTCATCGATTAAATGCCTCTTACGATTTTCAACAGCAAAACGGAGTTGACTACTCATCTTTAAAAAAACTCCTTTCTACAATCATTGAAAATGATAATCTTTATCAATTATCACTTCTGATTATAAAAGATGACTCTTTATAAGTAAAGTAATTTCATGAAATATTTACCTTACAAAGTATTTGTGGCCACATTATATATATGTATGCCTCGCGAAAAATGTTATGACACTTTTTCTTATCCTTTTTCTTTCATACTTTGCAAGTTGTCTCACTATGATTAAATTCACCATCTATCTCTACTTGAATGGTGACATGTTCTACATGAAACTTCTCCTTTAATACATCCGTAGCCTCTTTTAGTACCCTTTGCGTTTCATTACCTGTAATAATCAAATGGCAAGTTAATACTTGAAAATCAGATGTGACAGACCATATGTGCAAATCATGAACTTCTTTTACAACCGTAATATTTAATAATGTACTTTTTACCTCTTCAACATTTATGTGCTGGGGTGCACCTTCCATTAATATATGGACCGTATCACGTGTTACACGCCATCCGCTAATAATGACTAAAATAGACACAAGAATACTAGCAATCGCATCAGCAACAGTCCATCCGAAAAATTTAATAAATAGCGCAGCAATAATCGCTCCGACTGATCCTAATAGATCGCCTAATACGTGTAGGAAAGCGCTTCTTAAATTCAAATTCCCCTTCACATCTCCGCCTCTCATTAATATCCAAGCTGATAAAATATTAATAAGCAGACCAAGTACAGCAATAATAAGCATCCCATTACTAGCAATCTCAACTGGCTCTTTAAAACGGCGAATTGCTTCAATAAAAATGTATACTGAAATGACAATAAGAACGACACCGTTACATAATGCCGCTAACATTTCGACTCGCTTATACCCATATGTTTTCGCAGTTGTTGCTGTTTTTTCTCCGAGCTTGAACGCAAGTAAACTTAACGCTAACGATACTGCATCACTTAACATATGCCCCGCGTCAGATAATAGTGCTAAGCTATTTGTTACAAATCCCCCAATAACTTCAGCAATCATAAAACTTGTCGTTAGTACGAAAGCAATTAGTAACGCCTTTTTATTGTTAGAATGACCATGATCATGTGAATGTCCCATACGAATGCTCCTTTAAGTGCAATATCTGTATGTTAGTATGAAACAAACTCCCGCTCTTTATCCCCCATTAACTGCCCATAAACGTCCGCTTCCTCTACCTACACACTTCGCTATTTTTCAAACAAGTCCTTTTTCTCAACAAAAAATAAGACTACTTCTTTTTCAGCTTCATATTGTTTACTAATGAAAGAATTTTTAAGGAGGTTACTAAAATGAAACGTTTATTTCTCTGTATGGAGCGAGAACTTGTTGTAGTGAAAGAACAATATGGTCACTTTGAAACAGCGTATCACTTACAAAATATGCAACCTACCTGTATCGCTGTTGATCCATTTCAAAAGAATCGTGTATACTGCGGAACATTTGGACGAGGTTTATGGTTAAGCGACGATGGCGGGGATTCGTGGAAACCGATTGGAGATTCATATCGTTACTTTGATTTCCCTAAAGAAGATGGTATTTTACACTCTTCGATAACTTCCATTACGATAAGTCCTAATGAACAAGTTAACGGCTATGGCGTCGTTTATGTCGGCTCAGAACCGAGCGCTTTATTCCGTTCTGAAAATGGTGGTGAAACGTGGACTGAACTTAAAAATATGAAATCATTATTATCTTCTTATACGTGGGCTTTTCCGCCTAGACCTTTCACCCATCATGTACGCTGGATTACAGTTGATCCAAACAATCCAAATACAATCCATGTTTCAATTGAAGCTGGTGCTGTTATTCAAAGTAATGATAGAGGGCATACTTGGATTGATAAAAAATTCGGTGCTCCTATCGATGCGCATCAATTGCTTATGCACCCTGAAGCTCCAAATCGCCTTTATGCATCATGTGGTGATGGTTTTATGGGCAGACCTGATCGCGCATACCTTGAAAGTTATAACAGTGGAAACAGCTGGATCTCATGCAGTGAAGGACTTGAACACCATTATTTATACAGCATGGCTATTGATCCAGCTGATTGCAATACAATTCTCGTTTCTGCCGCACCAAGCGCTGACCTCGCCCATCACCATATTCCTTATGAATCTTATATTTATCGTAAAACGAAAGATACTCCTTTCGAGCAAGTGCAACAAGGTCTACCATCTGCAATTGGTACAGTCATTTCAATGTTTGCTACAAATCCAGCAGAACCACATACGTTTTACACTTTAAATAACAATGGCGCCTTTCAATCCAAAGATAGCGGCGAATCGTGGGAACAATTAAACATTCCGTGGAAAGATGAGTATAAAACGCAGCATCCACATGCATTACTCGTTACTAGTTCTTAACGAAAAAAAGACTGCCTAATGGTTTTAGGCAGTCTCTTTTTTATTTCTTTAAGTCAATTACAATATCATCTAACGCAATACCCTTATTGCCTCCCAATCTTCGAGGCACAAAACGCTCCTTTACTTCTCCTCCAACTATTGTTACCGAGCCATAATTTTCAGGAGTGTGAATTCTTAAATTAATGTAGGGCGTTATTATTAACTTAGTCGCATTCTCATTAAGTTGTTGGAATGTTTCACTCCAATTAAAATTATAAGGATCTTCACCTGAGCCTCCATTTCCTTCTCCATAATACTGATTACCTATATCATCTCTCACTTTTAAATCAACATCCACTCCATCCCATACACCTCTTATTTCTTGAGCTACTTCTTGGTTGTAATATAGAATAAACGACATGGGTGTTATTTCCATTCTCTCCATATTAACTTTTACACCGTCTTTTTCTGCACTACCTCTAATCAATTTCTCTTTATTTTCTATTCCTTTTAGATTAATATTAAAATTCCAATCTCCTTTTATCTCTTCTTCTGTTTCTAAAATGTTTATACTTTGTATACTCCATTCAACATTCACTGTAGTTCCTTTATTACTAACTAGATCACTACTTGTTTTTATTAAACCTTCATATTTCCTATCAGCGACCTTAATAATTTCATTGCTTCCTGATTGGGCACCTGCTCCTTTAATAGTTAAAAAATCCAACGTACTTGGATTTTTACCTAAATCTCTGTTACTTTCTATAGAATAGTTTATTGATACTGTCTTACCATCGAAAATCGCATTATTAATCGTTATCTTAATTCCATTGCTTTCTTTTGTCATATTTAGTACTGTGGCGTATTGTTGATAATTATTATGAAGCCCCGTTTTCTTCTCTGCGTCCGCTTTATAATTTTCATATAACCCTGTTCTACCATTATCTAAAAATCGGAATATGTCACCTACAATTGGCAATCCCCCGGCATATGTAGGAAACCCGATACCAAGCGTTGCAACTGATAACCCTACTAAAATAGATGCAGCAGCAACACCTTTTTTCCAACTTTTCATCTTTTTCTTCGTACGTATCGATTGTTTTACATTACGTTTCACTTTTTCTTTTTCAATTTCAGAAGCCTCAATTTCCTCAATTTCTTTTTCATCTATATCAATATCATTTAATAGTTCATAAATGTCTTTCATATTGCACTACCTCCAAAACTAATTTTCGTAGCATTTTGTTGTAGTTTCTTTTTTCCACGGTACACACGATTATCGATCGCTGCCCGAGTTAACCCTAACTTATCTCCTATTTCTTCTGTCTTCATACCGAGAAGATATTTCATAATGAACACCTTTTGATCTAACGGTTCTAATTGATTAATAAGCTTCAATAACTCTTCCCTATCTTCCATAACGATTAATTCATCTTCCGCTGACTTTTCCGTACTAATATGAAACTCATCTGAAATAATTTCTACTTTTCTAGTCGCTTTCCGGTAATAATCAATCGCTTTAAATTTCGCAATCGCCGCTATCCATTTTTTAAAGTCACTCGGCTCTCCATGAAATTTATTTGCGTTATTCCAAATGGAAAGAAATATATCGTTTACACATTCCTCTATTAATCCATCATTTTGAACCGGAAGAAGGATTTTATGCGTTATTCCTTTTATAAGTGGTAAATATGTATCGACAACGAATTCTAGCGCATCTTCTTTTTGCCGTTGTAATCTTTTTATAAAATTTTTCTCATTTGATTTCATGTAGCGATTCCCCTTATTTTTTTGTAAAAGCTTTTACACCCTATATAACGTCTTACAAAATATTTTCTCTCATCTTTTTTATTTTTTGTATGTTATGGAATACTTTCCCTACGCCATTGTCTCACATAACTATGTATTACAAGAAAATTTTCTCAAGTCTGCAATTTAATTCATGTAGTACACTATTTATATAGTCATTCTTTAACTTGGTGTACATTTTACTCCGCATTAACGGGCAATAAATCCCACCTCAAAATTGGGCGAATGCGAGGAAGTTAGGTGGGAGATAACTGTCCGTAAAAGCCCGATTGGTTCAACTAATAATCAGTGGGGGATGGAACCCCCCCACTGATTAAAGTTTCACTTTATTTCATTAATCTACTTTTCAACATTTTAAACTAGGAGATGAGATGTGTATGTGTGGAATTACAGGCTGGGTAAATTGGAGTAAGGATCTTTCCAATGAACATGTTATTTTAGAAAAGATGGCAAATAGTATCCAGCATCGCGGTCCGGATGCTGAAGGATTTTGGTTTTCACCTCGTGCGGCCTTTGCACACCGTCGGTTAATCGTAATTGATCCAGAAGGCGGAACACAGCCGAAGACATTTCGTGCTGGTGATTATACGTATGCTCTTACTTATAATGGAGAAATTTATAATTTCCGCGAGCTTAGAGAGCAACTTCAACAATGTGGTCATGCATTTGAAACGCATTCAGATACAGAAGTATTACTACATGCTTATTTAGAATGGAAAGAAGATTGCGTACAACATTTAAATGGTATTTTTGCCTTTGCAATATGGGATGATCAGAAGCAACAATTATTTTTAGCACGTGATCATTTAGGCGTAAAGCCACTCTTTTATACTGAAAGAAATGACAGCATTATTTTCGGATCTGAAATAAAAGCACTATTAGCGCATCCATCTGTCCCTGCTGAAATTGATGCAGATGGCATAAACGAAATATTTGGATTAGGATTATTTCGAACTCCAGGATGTGGCGTCTTTAAACATATTCAAGAAGTGCGTGCTGGACATTCTATAACGTTTACACGTGATAAAAAAGTAGTTAAGAAATATTGGAATTTAGAAAGTAAAGTTCATACAGACTCTACTGAAGATACATCATCACATATTTTATCTATTTTACAAGATACAGTAAAAAGACAATTAATTGCCGATGTTCCTCTCGTTTGTATGTTATCAGGAGGATTAGATTCTAGCGGTATTACTGCACTAGCGGGTAAAGAGTTTGCAGCGGAAAATAAAACACTTCATACGTATTCCGTTGACTTTGTAAATAGTGCAAAAGATTTCGAGCTGACATTTGCTCGCACTGGTTTAGACGCTCCTTGGGTAAAACGTGTTTCCGAACATGTAGGGACATCTCATCATGACATTATTGTGAATGCTGAAGAATTAGCAAATCACTTATTCGTCCCTCTCCGTGCAAAAGATTTACCGAGTGCTGGCGAAATGGAAACTTCACTATATTTACTATTTTGCGAAATGAAAAAAGATGCAACTGTAGCTTTATCCGGCGAATCTGCTGATGAAGTATTCGGTGGGTACCCTTGGTTTCATCAAGAGGATTTACTATTTGTCGATAAATTTCCTTGGCTAACAAATTGGAAAAACACTTCCCCTCTTCTACTAAATGAAGTAAATAACCAATGCAACTTAGAAAACTATATTGATACACGCTTCCAAGAAGCGATTCTTGAAGTACCTACTCTTGAAGGGGAAAGTAAAAAATCCGCGAAACAACGCCAAATGTTTTATTTATTTTTAACGAGATTTCTCCCGTTCTTACTTGATCGTAAAGATCGTATGAGTATGGCTGTAGGCTTTGAAGTACGTGTACCGTTTTGCGATTATAGATTAGTTGAATATTTATGGAACGTTCCTTTCAATATAAAAAGCATTGATAATATTGAAAAAGGCATTTTACGTAGAGCACTGCAACCTGCTTTACCTGACGATGTACGCAATAGAAGAAAAAGTGCTTATCCAACTTCACAAGATCCACATTATTTACAAACAATCCGTCATTTATCACTCGACTTGTGCAGTAATAAAAACAATCCTATTTTCTCACTTATTAATCATTCCACATTACTTGCCATTGCCGATGAAAGCAATAAAGAAATTAACAATTTTGAAGCAAGAAGTGCTATGGAATATATGCTACAAGTAAATGAATGGTTGAAAACGTATCATATTCATATTGCTTAACAAAAAGGAGTTCAAGGATAAAAACCTTGAACTCCTTTTATATTAATTAGCGCATTTTTTATTTTCAGTATCAATGGACCATCCAATAATTGTTGCACAATCTCTACCTTTCCACTGCAGTACATTTGTTAATACTGGCTCAATCTGTAAGCAACTTCCGTCGTGCAATATTTCTACTAAAGATTGATCATCATCAAATTTTCGTTTATCACACTCTAAAATACCGTCCGTTGCCATTACAATGTGATTCATTCCTTTTTCTAATCCTCTGACACCTGATGTAAAGCAAGGTGTATTTGCAGCAAAAATATTTTTCCTACCAATATATTCGTAATTCTTCCGTTTATTTAACCGCCCTTTACCATTCTTCGTTTTTTCAGAATGGAATAAATATGCGAAGCAATCACCAACTGATAGCCAATATAAAAATTCGCCTTTTCGCAAACAAATTAAGCATGCAAGTTCCTCGTCATCTTGATCACATTTTTCAATAAACAATTCATCTGTAAATAACGCTAATAAGTACATATGCGTATGATGAAAAGCTAAATGTATCGGGTAAGAAAATAACTCTTTTAGTTTCTCTTTTCTTGCTGAAATTGCTTCTATTATATAATCAATATTTTTTGTTTTGTGGTGTGTATCAAAAATCATAACAAATTCAAATTGTAATTCAGGATCCCACCAAGCAAGTACCGCATCTCCTCGTTCATATGCATCACTCTCTTGATTTCCCCCATATACGCCGACTGAAAGAGGACCACATTTTTCAACATGTATTTCATCTACATACATCTGTTCATGACTCATCCATTTGAATGTATTCACAGCTATCATCCTCTCTCTTGCTAAATGTATACCTTTACACATAGATTACCTTATATTTCAATAAAAATAAACTTTTTCAACATTTTTTATCCAAATAAAAGGATTTTATTTCTACGTTCACGAATATATCTTACTATACGATATAAAAACAGGGGGATTTATCATTATGAAAGACATCAATCAACATTGGGAGAGCATTTATTATCACTTACGATATGAGTATGAGGACAACCTTTCTCACCAAGCCATTCGTATTTTACAACTCATTTCTCGTGAGAAAGATATAACAATTGGAAAAGTGGCTACTGAGCTTAGTCTCTCTCATAACACAGCGTCAGAACACGTAAAGCGCCTTATTCAAAAAGGATTTATTATAAAAGAAAGAAACAAACAAGATGAAAGGGTCGTAAACCTTACTTTAACGAAAGAAGGCATTGAAATATTAGAAAAGCATACTTTACTAGATAAAGAAAAGATAAAAATATTAGAATCACAGTTATCAAAAGAAGAACAACAATTAATTGAAAAAGCCTTTTCGTTATTAGCGACGGAGGCAAAATATGCATTTCCTCGTTAAAGTAATCGTTTCTGCACTTATTATTGGCGTTATTACTGAAGTCGCTAAACATTATAGTACGATAGGCGGCTTTATTGCTGCCCTTCCTCTTGTAAGTTTACTAAGCCTATTTTGGATTTCTTTAGAAGGCGGGAACAAACAAGAATTAAGTCAATTTGCTATAGGCGTATTATATGGATTTCCTGCATCCGCACTACTACTATTTATCGTCTATATTGGTCTAAAAAACTCATTTTCACTTAGTACATCTGTCCTGTTTGGTATAGGTGTTTGGTGTATCGTTTTTGCTTGTCAAAAATTATTTCAAGCTTAGTTAGGAGGGTTTATTATTTATAAATTTGTAGAGGTATTGGAGCAAACTATAGAAGTATATACAAAAGGAAGTAGTAAACAAACGGTAGTTATTCAGACCGGAATGGGTTGCTCATTTTATGATTGGCTCCCTATTATAGAAAAACTTTCACAACATTTTACAGTCATTTCATACCATCGCCCAGGTTACGGAAAAAGTGAACTAGGAAATTATTCGCGTACTACAAGACAAGCGACAAACGAACTTCATATGTTACTACATGAACTTGCTATTCACGAGCCTATCATTTTAATCGGTCATTCCTATGGAGGCTTATGTGCACAACATTTTGCGATGTTACATGAAGATAAGCTGCAAGCACTTATTTTAGTTGATTCTACTTCTATGAACTTACACCGATTAGATGAACTGCATTTACCAATTTCTGATCAAACGGATTCGGATGATATGTGGCTTCAAAAATATAATACATACTCCAAAATGGATATAGACATGCTTAATAATGAACTAAAACCTATACTCGTTGATCAATCAAGACAGTACATTGAATTTTCTACCTCCCCTCTATTATATAAAGCGACAGCTTCTGAACTATGTGCGTGGAAAAATTGTGCTCGCTTAATAAAAGAGTTATATAAAACATTAGAAACACCTTTAATCGTTATTGGTAGGGACCCTCAATATTCTATTACTCAGTTGACTGAGGATGGCATGCCAAAAGAGGAAGCAACACAACTAGAAACAATGTGGCAAGAACTGATTCATGAACAATTACAACTCTCAATAAATAGCCAATATATACTTGCCGAACATGCTGGTCACGGAATTGAAAATACTCGACCAGATATTATTATTGAAGCAATTCACTCCTTGCAAATAAAAAAAGGAAGCAACTAACGCTGCTTCCTTACTTATCTATTCATAATCTTCTTCATCATCGATTTCTTCATAATACGAATTCCCATTACTTACATATATAGGGCCATTCGCAACGTCAATACGTAATACCCATGCCCATGGCACAGCTAAACGCTTATGTATTGCTCGCCAAAAGCTCATTGATTTTCTTTCGTACTCCTGGAACTCCTGAAGTAACTCTTTGTAGGAGGAACCGTCTAACTGAATATTTGCTTCTAACAAACGAGAATGGGCATAGTACTGCAGCTCTAGTTCAGCAGCAATTTCCATTTCTTCTTCCGTTGCCATACCAATAATTGCTCCATCTGCTGGTACAATTTCAAATACGTTCTGAACTTCAATAAGCCCTTCTTTCTCTTTCTCAAACATGTAAACAGCCTCCTTTAACACATATTTTTTATGTTACAAAGTCATACTTCTACAATAACTTCTCCCTTTCCTCTTTTTTTGATAAACTTTTACAAATTATTTATCTGATAATCTGTAGACTGTATTCTTTCAGCAGAACTGAAACAATTATTATCAAAAGTTAATTTATACACGTCAGGCATATGAAAGGTTTTCCAAAACTGAAAATCATATTTCGAATCAAAATAATTCATTAGTAATACCATAATATTCCCATGAGTACCTATTACAATATTCTTACCTTTATATTTTTTTAATATACTTTGCATACATATTCCAGCACGTCTTTGCGCTACATCATTTGATTCTCCGCCTTCGTATGCAAAAGTCCAGTCTTCCCATACCTTCTGAAGAGCATCATTAAAATCCTGTACTGGTTCTTTACTTAATAGCCTTTCCCGTAAATCTTCTTCCAGTTGTATTGATAAATTATATGTATTCGCAATTCCTTGCACAGTTTGCATTGCCCTTTTGTACGGACTAGAAATCACAACATCAATATGTTTATCTTTTAATAAGCGTGTTACATGCTGCGTATCTAACAAACCTTTTTCAGATAAAGGCCGTTCCCGTTCTTCTTTTGTATAGGTAGAGTGGGCATGGCGAACGAAATATATTGTCGTCATTCATTCATCCCCCTTTTCTGTTTCTATCCAAATTCAATACATTACCATCAAATCCCTTTACCTTTATAATAAGTGCTGTCAAATTTGAATGTTGATTTTCATATTAACAAAAGGGAAACACCTCTATGGTATTTCCCTCATTTAAAATAGACTACATTCAATTAAATACTTTATCAATTTTATTTCTGTCGTATTCTAATATCCAATCATTATATGTATGATAAATATCTCTAATTGTATTAGGAGAGGTAGCTAATACATCACAACCCCTATCATCATAAACGTGAAATATAGTATTCTTGTTAATATTTATGAAATACACCCTATGAAAAATACGCGGTTTTATTCCCATATCTTGATTACAAATTGCTTTTAGCATAGGAATGTATTTCAAGTCTGAAACTTTACATTTCAAAGTATATCTATGAGTTTTATATACCCCGTCTTCATCGTCTTCTGGAAAAATATAAGGGATTGTATTTTTCTGTAACTTAAACAAATCGGACTTCTCTTTTACATACTTAGAAAAGATATTCAATTTGTGTTTGAAAATTTCACCGTCTGCATAGTCATTTACATCCACTACGATATAAATATCATCTTCTGTTGCATGTAAAGACTGAAATAAAGTAATCGCTCTATTATAAACGCCTTCTAAATATGGGCAGTTTTCATAAATGTTATTGCAATCATAGTTCACACCTAATCTAAAGCGAATACCAATATCCCCATTATAAAATAGAGGTGGTCTAAGTTCTAAATTTGGAAACGTTTCAAGCATATACTCATTCAACCTCATCTCAACACCTACCTTTAATAGCACCTTGTTTACATAATAAAATTATTCTATTATAATTTATTTTTGAATTCCTCACTTGTTATAATGTCTCGAATAAAATAATCTACATTATTTCTCAGCTTTTGATATGCAACTTGATCTTCTATACTATTAAACATAATGACAGCTTCTACCTTATTACCCTTCTTATCCGTAGTATACAAACTTTTTGTCAATACGAATGCAGTAGAGCCACCTTTTTGACCAGCGTATTCTAACTTACTATTATTAACTGTTCCTTTGAAAACATTCTCGATTTCTTCTTGCATTGGTTTTGGAAAATAATTTCTACTATTTATCTTTTCCATTATACTCATATAATCTTTAGCGTTTGCACCCACTAATCGATCTGACCAAATTCGCTGAAATTCCATATCTACTTTTAAGGGGATATCCCGTTTTTTCCATTCTTCTTCATCTTTCATCCATTCATGAATTTGTAAAACATGTTTATTATACTCATCCTTTGACATGTTACGTATCATTTCTAACGATTGATTTTCTGGCTCATGAAGCTCTTTTTCTACATACCCTCTCATATATAGTGAAGCAGTATACGAAGAGAACTTGTCATGACTCGTAAGCTCTAATTCTTTTAAACTATCATTTACTCTTTCTATTCCAAGCTTATCTAACAAATATGTTGTATTTGCATTAGAGCTATAATGAATCATCCCTTTAGCGACTTCTTCTAAAGCGATTTGTCCATTTTTCACTAATTCTCTCGCTTTGGCATCTTCTAACCAGTCAGGGTGCGCTCCACCGTCAGTGTTTTTAACGTAATATTTTTCTAACTCCTGCAATGAAATTTGTTCATCCCGACTTATTTTTCCTTCTGACACTTGCTTAGCAAATTCAACGGCTATTACAATTTTGGCCATACTCGCTAATGGCAATTTTACATCTTCATTTATAGATTTTACTACTTCCCCATTTTTTCTAATTAGTAATGAACATGTTTTATCACCTTTATGCTCTTTTATGTACTGTAATACGTAATTAGGATCTTCTTTTGACAAATAGTACTTCATAATAAAAAAGAAAGCTATAGCGGCTACTATAATAATTCCTGCAACAATTCCTATAATCTTTAATATGTTCACAATATGCCCCCCTTTTAAGTTCCCTACTATATAATTATAACGAATCTAATTACAAAATTATACAAAACAGAGTGACTCTTCCTAAAAAAGAAAGAGTTACTCTATTTCACATGATGTTATTTGTCCATTTAACGTAACGACTATATTTGAGTCGCCACTTTCTTTAGCACCTTTTAATCGATTGGAGTTAGGAGGACCAATGACAACTGACTCCTTAATTTGCGAAAGGTCCTTCCCTAATTTTTCCGCACTTACACCGTATGCAGCTTGAAATACTTCTGGCGGTGTTAATCTAAGTATGTCTGATCCTTCTGCTGTTTCAAACTGATCGTTATTGAAGAACAAATGTAATTGTACTTCTTCTGTTACCGCTGTGATCCAATGCCACCATCCCATTGGAATAAAGACGGTTTGCCCCGCTTTTACATGATAATTTTGCAATTGATTCGTTTCCGGATTTAAGATAGATGTAATCGCTTCTCCTGATACAACAACATCTAATTCCCACGCATTCGGATGCCAATGTGGTTCCCGCATGTGCCCTTTTGTCATAAATAAATCGACAAACGCTCCACCGATCATTGCTGGTAACTGCGTTGACGTAACTTCATAGGCAACGTTTTTCTCATCTCTTTTAAAAAAGATGTTTTTTCTCGAATCAAAGAAAAGGTTTGGAGTTCCTGAACTTTTCTTTAAATTTTTATTATCTGGAACATAACCTGAACTACTCATTTTATCCCTCTTTTCCACTCCGAACATTTCTAGTTTCACACTGTATCGTATGGAAAAAATGTATGAATGTGCCTATCATTCACATAACAAAAAAACATGCCTTCATAAGGAGAGCATGTTTTGTGATATTCTTCACATTATTTAGTTAAAAAATAAATTTTTTACTTACCATGATGTAACATTAAATCACTAAGTTCTTCTTCAATGTGATTTAATTTCGCAACGCCTTCTTTCCATTTATGAATATAACGTGAAACCCCAACGATAAATAAAATGATAATTGTGGAAAGAATAATACCATACACGATTGTTACAGTACTCATAGTTACACTTCCTTATAATTAGTAATGTGGTTATTAGTTATATTTTTATTATAAACCTTTTTCTCTTAAAATACTTCGATTTCAACTTTTTGTAACAAAATTGATTTTTCTAATATTTCATTTGTAAAAATGGCATATTTTTCACAAATTATACAAAACTTCACCATATGTACTATTACCATATGAGTTATATTATTTAATAGGAAAAAGGGGATGATATACTATGACGACTTGGTTTATTGTTATGTTAGTTGTATTTGGGGCATTTAAAATTATCGTTTCGAGCCTTCCTAACACTGTTATTGAATCCATTATTAGCAAGTACGAAACACATCCGCAACTTGAAGAAGAGAATGCGACTGTTACAATCAATGGAAATAACTTAGAAGGCGAACAAAAATCCAAAATTATTCATGATTTTAACGAAGGTTTATTTTTAGATCGCTATTATGCACCGCCACACAATGAGGGTACGCCTTTAATAATCAATGCAAAACGTGGCAAAAAAGATTTTACATTTTATATTTATAGTCATGAAGAGCATGTTGATGTTGTAAAGCAACATAAAAAGAAAGTAGTTGCTTATAGTTTACGCTCTAAAAACCTTCAAAATAATGATATGTTCGTGTCAGCTGATTTAGCTTAATACTCATATATTAGAAAAAGGAATCCATGGAATATGGATTCCTTTTTACTATTCACTGAAAAATAAGCTCTGTCTTCAAACTATCTTTCGGTAACAACCATCCTTTTTGTTCTAAACTCTTCATTAATAATTCTCTTTGTTTTGTTGCAATACTTTCCTCTTTTGTTTTAAACGACACTTCTATTACGAAATCATCTTCTATTTTCCCTGTATTACTTAATGGCCAAACTTCAATATTCGTTTTAATATTTTCAAATTCAGCTGTATACCTTTTCATTAATACAGGCCCATAAATACGAGAATTTTTGAGCATTTCTTCTCCCCAATTCGTATACAACCATTTGTTCATTTTCCCTGGCAACTTTTCTATTAACATGTTTTGAGCAGCTCGTTCGTTTGGTAAATCAAGTACTCCATATCCTTTAGCACTGTAGCTTTTCTTATTTGAAATACTTAACGTTTTCTTCTCAAATCCCCAATCTATTTCCGCATCATAGTTATCGATTTTACTATCAAATCCATCATTTTTAGCTACTTCTAGTGCATCTTGAATTACACCGTTTGGAATAGGATATCTTTTTTTATATGTTAGCTCAAAATCTTTACTAAATTCTTTCTTTCGAATTCTAGCAAACCAACCTTCCTTACTTAAATTTTTATTTACCGTATCTAAAAATTGCACTTGTATTCTTTCATAATTTGTACCAGCCTGGAAATATTCTAGTACCTCTTGATTTATCTCTTTGTTATAACCTAATACTTGTTCTGGTTTTAATAATAATTTCACTTCAAAACTAGGTGTCATCGGACTGGCAGCAAACCCTTCCTTAACGTTATAAAGGAAACAACAAAAGAAAATGCTTACGAATACAAATACTTTTTTCATATACCTATCCCCTTTACATTTCAAATGACTTCTATACGTTCCATAGTAAGTGAATGTACATTTTCATACCCTGCCGTGCTAAGCTTTTTCTGTAATCGATCCGTATCCTCTTTCAAAGCGTGTACTAACACCGTATGTTCTGGTAATAGTGTATTTAACATTGCCTTAACGTCACTTATACTTTGATGAACTTTATAAGGAACTCGCTTCACCCTACATTCTTTATTTACACGTTCTTTCATAACCTTTTCTGCAAAACTCCCTTTAGCAATATGTCCTGTAAATATAATGGAATTTCGTTCTTCATATCGCAGTTGTTCATAATATAACTGCGCTCGTTTCGTTTGCATATTCGCATCAC
Source organism: Bacillus pretiosus (assembly GCF_051294775.1). Classification (NCBI taxonomy): domain Bacteria; kingdom Bacillati; phylum Bacillota; class Bacilli; order Caryophanales; family Bacillaceae; genus Bacillus; species Bacillus pretiosus. Next base: position 182,770 of record NZ_JBPPHF010000001.1, on the reverse strand, counting down.
TCATTACAACTATTCCATAACTATTTTGCGTACCGATGTCATGATCCATAGCGATTATGTTTCTTTTTAAACTCTCCATAAGCCCTTCAAGTTCTTCATTATTTTTGAGCCAATCTTTATATGCGAACATCTCCTCAAATCCATGCAAAATTTCTTGATCTACTATAATGGGAAGTTCTTTATATTTTTTATACAAATACAATACGATATCTTGCGCCCTACCAAGCGGTGGCAACGGTAGTAATGCTATTCCTTTCTTTTGCGCAACTCCCTCAATTTCTGTACATAGTTCGTTTACTCGTTCATGTTGCGAAACATCATCAGTATGATAAGCTGCATCAACAATTGCGACTTTTATATCAGCGCGCAAATTCTCAGGTAAATTAGCTCGTAGTATGTTAGACTCTGCTGAGTAATCGCCAGAATAAAATACATATGTATGACTCATGTCCACTAAAAACCAAACAGCCCCCAATACATGCCCACTATACCCCCATTGAAAACGCAATGTAGGTGTAATCTGTATCCATTCATTCGGATTACTAATTTCATCAATATATACATAATTTAAATCTTTAACATTTTGGTCGTTATAAGGTACATTCCATCCTTGCGTCAAATTATAGTTTCTCCATTTTTCATAATAAGCGGGAAGTTGCTTCTTCGTATAACGAGTCGTCCAAATTTTTTTCTTATATCCATACTTCGCTAATAATGGTAAACCCATCGTATGATCTTCATGAATATGTGACAAAAATACTGCATCTAAAAATGGTACAACTTTCCTCTCTATTCTCGGATAACTATCTTCATATGATCGATTAATACCACAATCAAACAATATTTTCGTCTCTTTATTTTTTACGAAGTAGCAGGAACGACCATATTCCCCCGCTCCTCCCCACACTTCTATCCTCATCATGCTACCCCTTTTCGTTTTTGCTCCATATGTTGCAGAAGTAATAAACATATTGTTGTAAGTCCAACTGAAACGACAGCCATTGCCATTCCAATAGATACTTCTCCTTGTTCAAATTGAGCAAAAATAAATGTTGCTGAAGTTTCTACTGATGGAGGCAGTACAAGAAGGGATGCTACTAACTCTCTTATCGAGATTGTAAATGTCATCGCCCACCCAGCAAGAATGCCCGGGATAATAAGAGGTAATATTATTTTTCTAAAAATATAAACATAATTTCCAGAAAAAATACTTCCTGCCTGTACAAGAGAATCATCAATTTGCCCGAGCGATGCTTTTACATACTGCACCGTATAAGGTAAAAAAAGAACAACGTACGTCACGATAACCATGACTGGTGTATTGTAAATTGACATGGGCATATAGGGTGAATTCCAAAATAAAATCAGCCCTACAACCATCACGATTCCTGGTACCATATTCGGTAACATACCGCACATATCAAGCCATTTTTCAGAGGACTTTTTCCCCTTTCGGATCATAAGCGCCAAAAAGACCCCAATCATTACAGCAATAATCGCTGTTATAAGTGAAAAGAGAAAACTGTTCCATAAAGCTTCTAATCCTGGAGAGCCAATTGTAAACAATGCTTCATAATGGCTTGTTGTAAAGTTATTTAACTGCAAGCCGCCGCCTCTTAATTTTGATAATGAAGCAATCATTATAGAAAAGTATGGGATTCCAATTGATACGATTAATAAACCAATTACATAGCCCCATGCCACAACGCGTGTAAATATAGACAATGTATACCTTTTAGATTTCACACCTTTTCCACTAACCATTGCATATGAATACTTTCGATTTAATACATTTTGCATATACCAAATGAGCATGCACGCACTAAGTAATAAAGAAGATAATGCTGTTGCACTACTAAAATCAATCGGCCAACTCGAAATAAATTTATGAATCTCTGATGTTAACACATGAAATCCTATTCTTCGTCCGAATGTAGCCGGTGTTCCAAATTCAGCAATCGTCTTTACGAAAATGAGTAAAGCACCCATTACATAACTTGATACTAATAACGGCAATATTATTTTTCGTAAACGATAGAAAAATCCTCCACCATGAACTGCTGCCGCTTCTTCTTTACTACTTCCAATTTGAAGTAACGTGTTTTTCAACATGAAGTAAAGAAATGGGAATAAATGCAGACTCATAATTAAAACCATACCACCTAAACTAAAAAACGAAGATGAAATCGTCTTTAGCATCGGGAAAAACTGTTCGAAATAGCCGTTCGGTTGCATGAACAAAATCCAGCCCATCGATCCAATATATGGCGGTGTCATAAATGGAATCATAAAAATAATATCTAACTTACTATACTTTCCAACATCTGTTTTGCTCATAATAAATGCTAATGGAAATGCAAATATGGTTGCTCCTATTACTACGAGTACACCTAGGAGCATTGAGTTTAGAAAAATCCCAGCTAATCCACCACTCTGCATCACTTCAAAAGGCTTTAAAAAATTCCAACTACTATTTTCATATACACTAGAAAATAAAATGAGAAAAAGCGGAATGACGATTAACATCGCCACAAGTAACAACGCTACCGTCATTCCAACTTGTCTTACTGATACGAATCGATTTACCATGTAATCACCATCTTATTGAAATACTTTCTTAAATTGTTTTCCTATTTCATCTTGTTCTTTCTCAACTGTCTTCCAATCAATATTTAATACGGGAATCTCTTCTACATTCGGTCTATTTTCAGCTTTTATATCTGTTCTGCCTGGTAATAAATACGCTTTAGCAACTTGTTTTTGCACATCATCTGATAATAAATAATCAATAAACTCTTTTGCACCTTCTACATTTTTACTATCCTTCATAATACCTGCTGCACGCGGGCTAATAACTGTTCCGCTTTTTGGATAGACAATATCAACCGGTTCACCCTTTGCTTTTGCGCTGTACGTCATATAATCAACACCCGCAATTACCATGTCTTTCGCACCTGTTACTACTGGATCTAACGCTTCTTGGTTTGCACCTGCTACTGTAACTTCATTTTTCTTAAGCTGTTCAAATAAATTCCATCCATCTTTCCCATTCTTTTTCACATATCCTGTTACAAAGTCTAAAGCTGAACCTGAAAGTGCCGGATCTGGAAGGTTCACTTTCCCTTTCCATTCCCCTTTTGTTATATCACTCCAATCTTCAGGCGCTGTCTTCACATTTTTTGTGTTATATACAATTCCTAACGCTGAAGCACTATAACCGAAATAGTGTCCTTTATCATCCGACCATTCAGAACGAAGCTTATCAGCTTGTTTCGCTTCTTTATAAGCTAACGTTTGCCCATCCTTTTTTAATCCTTCCATCGCTGGTAAAGATGCAAGTACGACAACATCAACGACTGGGTTTTTCTTTTCAGCTTCCATTCTCGCTAAAATCTTACCAGTTGTTCCTTGAAACATTTCTACTTTTATACCCGTTTTCTTTTCAAAGTCCTTTTGAATTTTTTCTGCTAATCCTTTTGGCCCCGCACTATATACAACAATTTTCTTTTCATTCGCATTTTTATTTTTGGCATCTGCACTACCTGTCTTTGAACTACACCCTGTTACTACAGCAGAAAATAATAACGTACATACAAATAAAGACTTAAGCGAACTGAATTTCTTCATACGATTCTCCCCCTATATGATGAATATATTTTTTTGGCACATATAACGATACTGGTTTACCGATGCTTAATTTACTATTGTGATAAGCTGTCCATATTCCAAGTGCACCCATGTTTACTTTCATTTCATACCGTTCTCCTACATATGTAACGTGCTGAATTTTACCTGTATACATTTCACACACTTCATTTTTCGTCCAGCTCACATGCTCTGGACGAATCATTTGTTTACCCTCTACAAGCCAATTTGCCTTACCAACAAATTTTGCAACAAATTCATGAGATGGCTTCACATAAATGTCTTCTGGTGTTCCTTTTTGTAATACTTCTCCTTGTTTCATGACAATAATTTGATCTGACATTGACATTGCTTCTGTTTGATCGTGAGTGACATACAATGCCGTTAAACCGATCGAATGAACGATATCCATAAGCTCTAATCGCATTTCTTCTCGCAAAATTGCATCGAGTGCACTCAGCGGTTCATCAAACAAAATAAAGTGCGGTTTTGTTACAATCGCTCTAGCAAATGCGACACGTTGCTGCTGTCCGCCAGAGAGTTCATGTGGATATCTTTTCTCCATCCCTTGCAGGCGAACTCGCTTTATTGCATCTTCTACTTTTTCCCGTAATTGATTCGTTTGCTTTGTAGCCCTTAAACCAAATGCAACATTTTCAAATACATTCATGTGTGGCCATAAAGCGAAATCTTGAAATACCATACCGATATTACGTTCATGAGGAGATGTTTTTATTTTTTTCGCACTAGAATACATGCACGTATCTCCGAAATATATTTCTCCTTTATCTGGTTCTTCAAGTCCTGCAATCATTCTAAGTAAAGTCGTTTTCCCGCATCCCGAAGGTCCTAAAAGTGTGGTAAATTCACCTTGTTTCATAACAATTTGTAACGGCTTTAACGCCTGCGTTTTTCCAAAATTCTTTTCTAATCCACTAATTTTAATGTCCATCGTTTCACCTCTCTCCCCTCATTCTTAACCTGCTTTCATTCTATATGGAAGATTTATACTGAATGTTAATGTACTGTAAAGATTAAATTAAAAAACTTCTAATAAACTATTTATTTCTATAGATTTTTTCTATAGTTAGAAGAAAAAGGGGCAAATTGCCATGAATCTCTTAAAATTAGAAATTGTAGTGCTTATTAAGAAATATAAAAAGCTTACGATTGTTGCAGAAAAACTTGGTGTTAAACAACCTACTATTACATTCCATATAAAAAGCTTAGAAGAGGAACTCGGTGTGTCTTTATTTGAATTACGTTCTGGAAGATATTTCTTAACAGAGGCTGGTGAGGCATTGCATCATTATGCTTGTAAAATAGATGCACTTATGAAAGAAGCTAGGCGGGTCACGCAAGAGTTTAAAGATTTTCATAAAGGCGCTATAACAATTGGCGCTAGTTATGTACCAGCGACTTATCTTTTACCAGAAATTATTCACCAATTTCAATGTGAATTTCCAAATATAAAAATAACACTTATGGTAAAAACAGCTCCTGAAATTCGAACAATGCTACAAAATCATGAAATTGATCTCGGGGTAATTTCTGCGGCACCGTTTGATGAATCACTTTTAAAACAGACGCTTGTAATGCCTGATACACTTGTTCTTGTTTTCTCCAAAGAACATCCTTTTTCCAAAAAAGAAAATGTATCATTACAAGACATTGAAAAGGAACGTATATTATTGCATCGTAATCCATCTACAACGAGAGATTTACTTACAAAATGGATGTTAGCTCATAACATTACATTCCAATCCGAAATTGAATTAGATTCATTAGAAACGATGAAACAAATTTTAAAATACGGTAATGGTGTCGCTTTTATTTCTAAACTCGCTATTGAACAAGAAGTACAACGAAATGAACTATGCTACATACCTATCCCTGAATTTGAATTTCAGCGTAACATTTATACAATTCATCATGAGGACAGATGGAATTCTAAAATTATTTCTTTTTTACTACATAGCATCACTTCTTATGCAGAAAAAAGTTAAAAGGCTGTCGTTATACACGACAGCCTTTTAAACTACAACTCTATTTATTTTTCTTCGCTTCAATTCTTGCTTGTGCCTCTTCAGCCTTATCTAATGCTTCTGAAAATTTTTTCTCTTTTTCTTTCACGTCATCTATGCTATCGACAGCTTTGATAAGTTTATCAATTCCTTCTTCTTCTACTTTTCTACGCTTTGCCACTCTTTCATTTACTTTCTTTTCCACATCTTTTGCTTTTTGAAGCATATTCTCTGCATTTGATGTTACAGCTGTTTCAAGTGCATCGTCCTTTTTCATTTGTAACACTACATTTGCAATATCTTTCGCTTCTAAATACTTACCGTCTTTTAATGCTTTTGCCCCGTGATCCATTCTCTCAGCAACTTCTTTATATGATTTCGCTTCATTTCCTGATTTCTCTTTTTCTGCTTTTCCAAACCACATCGTTGCATCACTATATTTTTCATCTTTCAATGATTGCATACCTGTTTCAATATATGTGTCATAGTTGCTACATCCAGCCATCACGACTAATAGAAAAAGCATAACAAAACTTAATTTTTTCATGATGTTTTCTCCTTTTCTTTGCTTGCTCACTATACTGTAACATACATGAAAAAGAGTTTCAAAAACTAAAATACTAATTTGGTCATTTTTATAATGATAAGTCAAATTTTTAGTATTTTCTTATTTTTAAGCCGACACGTCCACTTGTTTTTTCGCCATATGTTGCTTTACTCCAACTAATACAACTAACAATAAACCTCCGCCTAATGTCATCATAACAATGCTAGTTGGCAACATATCTAATAATAATCCATATACAATCATACCGAGCGGTGCAATTGCAGTAGCAATTGTTTCAAGTAGGCCAAACACACGCCCTAAGTAGCTCGGATCTGTCGTCTTTTGCATATGTACTTGCATCGGAATATTTACAATCATAATTGATATACCCGTTAACATCATAAAAGCAATATAGTAAATAAAACTTGCCACTTTTGGAATGGTAACTAACAACGGGAAGACTGTACATAAACTCAAACCAGCAAACAAAAACAGTCCCGTATAAATAGAACGAAACGGATTATTCACTTCTTTACGCACTGATAAAGCAATCGCCCCCATTAACATCCCGACTGCTAACATTCCCTCTACAGTACCGAGTTGCTTTGAAGATAAATGCAATGTATGGACGATAATGTATGGAAGTGCAACGGTTAGCCCACAAGCAAAAAAGTTTACCCACAATGCTATTCTCATTAAGCTATATATTTCATGCTGTCGTTTTACATATGAAAAACCTTCTTTTATACTCGTCAAGAAATGCTCTTTACTCTCAGCCACTTCTTTTTTATATAAATCAAACACAATAAATAATTGCAAAATAACCGCTAAAAAGAATGTAATGCTATTTAACAAAAAGAACGACTTAATTGAAAAGAAACCAAATACAACTCCACCAATAATCGGCCCTAAAATATTTGATAAAGAAGCTGCCGTTTGATTTAAAGCACTCGCTTTTTGAATACGCCCCTCATCCACTAAACTCGGAATAGACGACGTTAATGCAACAGAATAAAAACTTGCACAAATTGATAATAATGCTGCTGAAATATAAATAAAAAGAAGTGATGGTCCAAATATAGTAGCAAGAATAAACATAATAAGCATCGTTAAACTACTTAATAAATCTGTACCAATGACAAGCCATTTTCGATTGACACGGTCAGCTACAGCACCTGCAATTGGACCACAGATCATCCTTGGAAGCGATCCACAAACGAGCGTAATTGCAAACCCCATTCCTGAACCAGTTGTCTTTAGTACGTATAACCCCATTGCAAACGTATAAATACCCGCCCCTAACAAAGACGTCATCTTTCCAATCATCATTAAAATGATATTTCTCGTTGCAATCTTCATTCTTGAATCAGCTTGACCTATACTTACATCTTCCATTATGACACTCTCCCCTTAAAAGTTAAATTGTGTTAAACTTATTATATAATCAACTTTCCAATTATCACAACAAAAAGTTTAATTGCATTTAACTTTTTTAATTATAAAGGAGCTACAATATGGCAACTCTCGGAGAAAAAATTAAGGCATTGCGAAAAGAAAAAAAGCTTACTCAAACAGCACTGGCAGGTTCCGAATTGACAAAAAGCATGCTTAGTCAAATTGAAAATGGAAAAGCTACACCTTCTATGAAAACATTACAATATATTGCAGAAAAACTTGAATGTGAAACGAGTTTTTTATTAGAAGAAGATGATGTAGAAATTGTAGCACTCATTCAAAAAATGGAGCCATTAATAAAAGCAAATAAATGCGATGAAGTATATGAGACTTTACTACCTATCGTTCAAAAAGAACTACCTCTTACTTTAAATACAGCACGTTTATATAAACAGTTCATAACTGGAGCGGCTATTATGAACGATTATAATATTGAATATTACGTTGAAAAAGCTGTTTCTATATTTGAAAAATATACTTTGTATCGCGAAAGTACTGAAACGAAACTACTGTTTTACTATATGCTCTACAAACGGAAAAAATATAAAGAATGTTTACAGTTGATTACCAAAATTCGCGATGAATATAAAACGAAGAATTTAGAAATGGATCTTATTACACATATACAATTATATTTAAAAGAAGCAATTATTTTACTCGCATATGGTAATTATGAAAAATGTGAAAAAGTCATTTTAGATGCACTTGCATTTTCAAAAAAACATCAAGTGTATTATAAAACAGATGAATTTTACCGTATTTTATCTTATCAAAAAATCATTACAACTGATAAAGAAAGATATTTATATTACATAAAAAAATCTGAGCAATTTGCCATTTTTACAGAAGATACTTTATCTGTTGCAAATATAGATATATTAAAAGCTTATTACTACAATACCGTTACGAATGAATATACAATTGCATTAGCACATTTAGAACAATTCCGAGAAAAACTAAAAGATGTACCAATTTTTCAAGACGATGGACTGTATTATCTTGAAAAAGGAAAATCTCTGTATGGTTTAAAACATTACAAGGAAGCTTTAGAAGTATTAGATCGTGCTATCATACCGGATTATATGAGTCATCCACTTGATCAATCGTGGTTATTAACAGCTGGATCTTATCGTGCCCTTTGCTATATAGAACTTCAAGATAAAAAATCTGCCTTGAAAGAAGCAAAAGAAGCAGTTCAAGCGATAGATAGCTATCCTGATTCCATCTTCTCTTCATTTATTGAAGAAACATTACAAATAATACAAAAACTTTAAGAATGTCTCTAAATGGTATATTATTCCTCTTTTTTAGCAAAGATAATAATGATGGGAGGAATATAAATGAATATTCAACGTGCAAAAGAGCTTTCTGTGTCAGCGGAGCAAGCTAATGTTAGTTTTCAAGGCATGCCTGTTACAATTCAACACGTCGATGAAAGCAACGAAACCGCCCGCATATATGAAGTTAAAAATCCAGACCGCGAATTAACGGTCCCCGTTAATAGCTTAGAGGAAATATAAAAAATGCCGCTTCGATTTTGAAGTGGCATTTTTCTTACTTTCATATAAATTCTCTATACCCCCTTGTTTTACAACAACTGAAAAAATAAGAATCTTCTACTTCTTTTCTTTTTTTAACCTGCTAAAATACAAACTATAAATGAATTATTCGCACTATATATTAAGGGGGAAAGATAATGAAATCTGCTTTAGAAAAAAACAATCATTATTATGCAGTTATATTCACTTCTCATTTATCAAATGATACGACAGATTATAGTACCGTTGCCGACAAAATGGAGGAACTTGCAAAGCAGCAACCTGGATTTTTAGGTGTAGAAAGTGCACGAAATCATTCGGGACTCGGAATCACAATTTCTTATTGGGAATCACTTGCGGCAATTGACAATTGGAAACAGAACGCCTTACATAAAGAAGCGAAAAAAAGAGGTCGTGAGCAATGGTATGAAAACTTCCATCTACGTATCTGCCTTGTTGAGAAAGAATTTAAGTTTCATAGAGGTACATTGTAACGATGAAGAAAAAATTAGCTCTCGTTGCTGTTCATGAAATATATGGTGTGAACGACCATATGCATCACGTTATCCACCACTTCACTTCATCTCATATAGATGTATTCTGTCCTAATCTTCTACAATCGCAACATGCATTTCATTATAGTGATGAAGAAAAAGCATATCAACATTTTGTAAATAATATTGGATTTGATGATGGAAAAGAACAAATTAAAGAATTCATCAATACTCTTTCAAGTAATTATACACATATTGGACTTATCGGATTTAGTGTTGGCGCTACCATCTCTTGGCTATGCAGTAACAATCCGAAAATAGATTTTATTATCGGCTGTTACGGTTCCCGTATACGTGACTATATTCATATGAAACCAACATGTGCTACCTTACTTATTTTCCCTGAAAAAGAAGTTAGTTTTTCAATATCCTCTTTAATCCAAACATTGCAGCAACAAAAAAATCCTTTATTAGAAATAAAACAACTACACGGTGAGCATGGATTCCTAAATCCGTACACAGAAAAATATAACGAGCACTCTACAAAGCAAGCATACAATATAATAGATTCATTTCTTGCAAGAACAATCTTATAAAGGAGATCTAAATGACACTTACATTACTCTTACTTTTTTTCATATTCATTGCCTTTTTCTCAGCACTAACTATCATTATTGCAACCGTAAAAAAGGGGGAGTTTTCCAAACGTCCCTACTTACAATCTATTATCGTTTACATTTTATTTTTTACAAATTGGATCTTATATTTAACATCTTTTTATACGTTACTTCCCGATAAAGTTAGCGAATTCCTATTCTTGCCCATTTGGTTTCTCCTTTGTATTTTAGGACTTATCGTTTTCTGGCGCGAATGGAGAAACAATCGTGTGTTCTCAATATGTATTGGCTTTCTTTCCTTTATTAGTTTTTTATTTGGGTTGTTTTTGTTAGTTCTTTCCGGGATGTAATTGTTGTAAAGAGGATAACATACCTCTTTACAACAATTTTTTTCGTTCCATGACGAAAGGAATTAGTAAATATAAAGCATAAGCAATAACCATCCAAATGGTAAATGATATGATTTGCTCTGAGGAGAATTGTGAGAATAGATTAGAAGAATTATATAAGATGTAAGTATCTAAAATTAAACCGATTGCTGTACCGCATATACCTAACTTAATAACTGCATATTTCGTAGTATCTAGTTTTTTGTATAACCACATTACAAAGTATAAGGCTATAGCTGTGCCTAATTCAAGAAACGTCAATTGTAGAAAAAATCTACTTGAAGTGTATTCTAATAAAACGGAAGAACCGAAAATAATGAAGAATGCTGAGGCAAAAAACCATATACCAATCGAAAATAAAATAGTGAGCCAAAATCTATTATTCACTGACATTACCTCCCTTTTGCAGCACTGAAAACTTTTCCAAGAGCGTATATAAATCACCATATACTTTATCTGTAGAAAAAGATGGATTGAATAATGCTTGCAATGCCAATCCGTCAATTAATGCATTACATAAAATGCTCAATGTTTCAGTTGAAATTTGAGTTGTCATTGTATCTCCTATTTTTTTATTTAACACACCTTTTAATTCTTGATTTTCATAATGTAACAATCCACCAATTTTATCTTTCATCGCATCATTTTGTAATCCACTAGCTACTAATTGAAAAAACAAATGATGATACATTGAATCTTTCACACATCTACTTTCCGCAGACTGTAAAGCCTTCTCTAACTGTACATCCTTTCCTATTTGTTCCCATGACGCTTTACAAAACGATTCAGTTACTTCAAGTAATAATTGATCCTTCGTTTTAAAATGATAATATACGGTACCTTGTGTAACTTCAGCACTTTCTGCAACTGCTTTTAATGTCAACTTTTCCATCCCGTGTTCTGCAATAATTGCTTTTGCCGCTTCTAATAACTTCTTCTTATTAACAACATTCGGTTTTGCCACTTCTACAACCTCCTTTTAAGTTAGTTAGATAACTAACTTAAATTATACAGAAAAATCAGATAAAATAAAAGAAAGAAAAGCCAACATTCAACTTTTCTTCCTTCTATGTTTACCTTTAGTTTTCACTGTCACTGATTCACAAGGTGTATAATATATTTGAGGTGTCGCCTTATCAACAAACATCATAAACGTGACGAAGCCGATAATAAATAAAATAAACAACGTTAACAAAATTGCTCCTATCGTTAAAAGTATCATAACACCACCCCTATATCTTTCATGTTATTACACCTTTCGCTATTATATGAGCGTAATCCTTTTTAGAAAAAGAAACGTAACAAAATAATCACAATCACTCCCGTTAATACTGTACCTAATAAACTACGAGTATATATTGCAACAAGAAATGTTGGGATTGCTGCGATAAGGTAATCCCACTGCATCGTCTCATGCATAAATAGTACTTGTGCTAAAAGTGCTGCTAATATCGCAATTGGTATGTAATTTAGCCATTTTAAACCCCAGTCTGGAATTTGTAGTTTGCTAAATACGAGTAGAGGTAAAATACGTGGCACGAGTGTGACAGCTCCAGCTGCTAATAAAAGTAATAGTACGTCTAATCTCATTTCCATTTTTCAATCACAACTCCAATCGTCGCAGCTAGTAATGTTGCGATAATAACCGCTATACTATCTGGCATAAATAAGTGTGAAACGTATGCGATCATAATCGCTACAATTGCAACAGTAAGATGAATTGCTAACTTCGGTTTACTACTTATGAGCTGAAGGACAAATAATCCGATAAACATTGCTGGTAATGCATAATCCATGCCGTACGTATGCGGATCTGGTATCCATTCACCAAACAGCCCGCCGATAATAGTAGCAAGAATCCAATTTAAATACGCTGTTACGTTAAGCCCGATCATCCATCTTTCACCTAAATATCCTTTTTGCGCTGCATGCTGCACTGCAACGCCGAACGTTTCATCTGTAATTTGAGAACCGATCATTACGTTTTTTACTAGGGGAAGTTTCGTAAAGTACGGCGCGAGCGCAGCACTCATTAGAAGGTGGCGTAAATTAACAAAAAAGACGGTAAAAATAATTGCTGAAGCAGGCGCACCAGCTGCATACATACCAGCTAATATAAATTGGGCAGAACCTGCATAAATTAAAGTGGACATAAATGCAATTTCAATGATGGAGAAACCTGCTGTTTTTGCAATTACACCAGCTGCTATACCGATGCTTAAATAACCAAATACAGTTGGTAAACAATCTTTTACTCCTTGCTGAAATGTATCATCGCTCTGCAAAGCTACATGTGCCTGAGCTTTACTCATTCGTATCATCCTCCATTCTTTCCATCGTTCGTTTTCCTGTTACGACATGAACTAAATCTATATTTTCACGCCATAACGTATCTAACTTATTAGCTCCAAATTCCTTCGTGATTTCTTCAACCATAATATCGTGCCGCACATACTCTGTAGCAACGAGCACTAAAGCTGGGTCATACGTTGTTACGGCCCATGAGGTACAATCATTTGAAAAGTTCGCAATTAATACTTCCTCTCTATCACGAGCAATAACAGTTAAATGACCACCCATTCTCTTTTCAACAACGTGGGGCGTCATATAATTATGGTGAAACGTCGCGCCTATTTTTGTATTTGGAGCGCCAAATAAGATTGAAAATATATGTACACCTTCCTCTTCCTTTTGACGAATATATGGCTCAATTTCATGTACTTGATCTTCCCATACAGAAATCCATAACTCGTCCTTTGCCCTATTAATTATATTGCATATTTCTTTTACAACACGATCATTGGAGCGAATATGCGAAATTACATCTATTTGTCTCTCTTGTTCTAAACAATTTAATTTCCGGTCTAAAAATTCAAAGGACTTTTCAAAATCTTTTCGCATTCGATCCATTAGCTCCGTAGCTGGTACTGGTACATATTTCACTGGTTCAGTAGGAACGATATGCACTGCTCCTTTATCCATCAATTTACCGAGCACTTCATAAATCATCGAACGAGGTACTCCTGTCTGTTTACTCACTTCATACCCAGTTACTGGGGAATGTTTTAATAATCCAATATACGCTTTACATTCGTACTGGGAAAAACCTAACTTTTGTAATTCCTTTATTATTTCATCCAACGGTAATCCCTCACATTCTATATAACTCTCATCTCAAAACGATACATATATATTAGTAGTTATTAGTATACCTACTAATATAAAAAAACAGAACTGTAAAGTCAATTGATAATTCTGAAATTTCATCCGAAAATAAAAAGCCTTCTAATTAAAAGGCTTTTTTTACATACTATTCCACTTATTTTAGCTGCAACGTATTTGATAGATTCTCCTCCAAATGCTCCCGTAAAGTAGAACCTGTATACTCTTCCGATACGATAAACTTAACTAAATCTATACAATTCAATCAAATTTATACAAATTAGTGCTTCATCGTGTTCTCGCAACCCCGAGGGGACGAGGGGTATAACACTCCACACGAGGCAGTATCGTTACCTCCTATTATCAAGCATTTATTTTACCCATCTTGATAAATTTATCGAAGCATTTACATCCTTATCGTGATGGCTATTGCATGAAGCACAACACCACTCACGTATTTTTAAACTCCACTGTCCTTCTGGTTGAACTGAATGGTCGTATTTTACTCCGCAACATGAGCAAATCTTGCTTGAGGCGAACCATTTATCAGCTTTTACATACTCAATGCCATACTTCTCGCACTTGTATGATAAACATTGAAAGAAGAAGTTTAATTTTTGAAATGAAAATGCTTTCGATAGTTTTTTGTTTTTTAACAGGTTTGAGATAGATAAGTCTTCCACAACAATCCTCATTGGTTTGGTTTTCACCAATTTAGCTGTTGCTTGATGGATATGGTTATTTCGGATATTCATAATTTCCCTAGATAACCGCAGGTGCTCAGTTTTGGCTTTTTCATATCCGGCAGATTGAATTTTTACACCTTTTTTAAATCTCCTAGACATATCTCTTTGCGCTGACTTTTTCCTTTTCAAAAGTTTTTTAACCTTAGCATCTTTGTTTATATTTCGTTCTTTCGTACCATTAGAAGCTACAAACAGCTCTTTTAAACCAACATCCACACCAATCGACTCATTGGTTAGTTCTTGTGATGCAAAGTCTTCTTGGAACCCTACACTAATCCACCAGTGACGACCATCAAAGGTAACTCTTGGATTGGATGGCTTTTTGTTTCTTGGTAGTTGTTGGCTTGTTTTCACTTCTCCAACGGATTGAATATGAACTACTTTCTTTCCTATAATCAGTCTTTCATAATTAGCATAAAATCCTTGGATTAAATCTTTTTTGGATTTATAAGAAGTGTGAGAACCATTTTTGTACTTTTTGAACGAATGTTTCCTCGCCTTATCAAAATCTTTTGAAGCCTGTTTGGGAACTTGTGCGTTGATGTCATTTAACCACTCATATCTCTTTCGCTTCTTGATCTTTGTAAATCGTTTCTGTAAAGCTAACTGTGAAACAGATTTTCCAAATAGCTTATAGTATCTATCACTCATTCTTTTACAATAGTTATAAGCGAATCTTGCAGCACCAGCATGGTTTCTAAGCACTTTTTCTTGTTCAGGCGTTGGAATCAGTCTGACTTTCTTCGCCAATATCATCAGAAGCCTACTCCTTTACTGTGCGATTATTCGGGCACTCACCTTTCAGATAATGAAAGATTTATTCTTCTGAATAATAGCGTACTCCACCAGCATTCTCCTAAGACTACTAGGAGACAAACCTGTTAATTCCGATACTTGACTAACTCGTGAAAATTTCATTATTATTCTCACCTCATTGAATCCACCATAGCACATACGTTCGATATATTCAATGAAGTTTGATAAATTTAATAAAATTTATCTCGTTCAACTAAGGGCGCAATTCCTTAGCCAGTTCTCTTATGAACTTCTCATGTTTTCACATGAGCGCAGACTATATGTTTATCTCTTTAGAGATAGAGGATTTTCCACCACCATAGGCTTGTGGTGTACTCTCGTCAGTTATACGAGATAGTCGTTGAACATTCATCTTATCCATTTTGCCTTAGATGATTCGAGGCGGAAGACCCATTATTCTACTGTTTAGGATTTAACCTTGCACCATCTGATTGATTTTTTCTGCTTTCGCGACATTCACACTCGCTATTTCTAGCCACGTTGTAGTTCAATCAGCTTTAGGGATTGCCCGCAGTTAACCCTCACTACTAGCCAATCACTTGACTAGCAGGGCTTGCTGATATATTTAATTAACTTTGGTTATAATTGGTTAAATAAATCGTAACAGTTAGTTACCCCTTTTTTAATTCACTTAGTTAAATAAGCATTGCTATCATTATGAAATTCTATCCTCACAATAACGATGTTGATAATCATTATCATTTTATGATGTAACTGTAATAAAAGCAATAAAAAAAGACTTCCGCTAAGGAAAGTCTCCTATCTCAATATTTCGTTCGCTTCTTTTTCATAAATTTTATCAAATGAAGTCATAACGCGTTGTGACGCTGAAATCATTTTTTGATCCGTCATAAGATCAGCCATCTCTTTCGTCATATCTACATTTGAATTTTCTAGCATATGATTTTTTACTGTCCCTACTCCGTTCGGTAAATCAGCAATGTTTCCTTCTGCTAGTGTAAAGCTTTTGTTCTCTCTTTGTACGAGACGATTATTCGCTTCTGCACCTATTGTTTTTGTTTGCAGACGGGCAATATTATTTTGTGTTACTGCATCATATAACGTACCGTCTGCTTGTACAGCTACTTTTGCTCCTTCTGGAATACGAATACGTTCATTATTCTCTCCCATTACGAAAGCGCCTGAAGTTGTTTGTAAATAACGATCACTATTTAATGTAAAACTACCATCTCTCGTTAAAAATGTTTCATCGTTTTTAGATGTAACGAAAAATGATGATGTGCCGGCCGTACCGTCATCTAAAAAGAAATCTGTAGCACTATTTGTCATTTGTATATTTCCTTGTACTAAGTTCACATGCGTTGCGGCTGGTACTACAGCGTAATCGACCGAACCGATATTTGTCACAGCTCCATCTCCGCGGCGATATGTGTCTTGTACATCAAATACTTTAGAAGTCATATTTTCTGCTTTAAATCCTGTCGTTTGAGCATTTGCAACGTTATTCGAATGAACATTAATGCGCTGCATGTAATTCATCATA
Source organism: Bacillus pretiosus (assembly GCF_051294775.1). NCBI lineage: Bacteria > Bacillati > Bacillota > Bacilli > Caryophanales > Bacillaceae > Bacillus > Bacillus pretiosus. The sequence goes on along the minus strand of NZ_JBPPHF010000001.1, from coordinate 165,833 downwards.
CCCATAGAACCTATATAAAGACCGTTCATACTCGTTTGAATAAGGCAGTTGCCTTATCCTTCACCTCTTTTCTATGATGTTTGCAACATTTGTTTCGCTAAATGTTCAGCTGTAGCGATATGTATATGTTGCTTCACGTCTTGTCCGTCTGTCATTAATACAATTGGAGCTGATGATACTGCTGGAATTTTCAATAATTCACCACTACTTGCTGTTTCATCAAATTTCGTAAATACGATACCATCAATATGAATATCTTTAAAATTCGTAATGATTTCAATCATGTCTTTACTTTTCATCGAAGCTGATAACGTTAAACAAATATAATCTGGCTCTACTTGTCCCATCGTTTCAATCATTTCTTCTACTGTTTCTGACGCACGATAATTTTTTCCGGCGGTATCAATTAAAATATAATCGACGCGCGCTTCTTCTTTAAAATACGTAAGCGCTCTTGTCATTGCAGCTTCATCACGTACAGCGATTACTTCAAATCCAATTGTCTTGACGTAATCTTGCAGTTGCTGCACTGTCCCGATGCGTGAATGGTCTGTCGTAATAAAACCAACCGTTTTTTTCTTACCGTGAAACTGCCACGCCATTTTCGCAAGTGTCGTCGTTTTCCCAACTCCAGTTGGACCGATTAATGCAATTGTTTGCACTTCTTTTTCAAAAACGTTTTCCGTATTGAAATGAGATCTCATATCTTCCAATATGTATCCGATCACTTCTTCTTCTGTAATCATCGTCGCATTCTCAAACTTCACTTTTAACTTTTCAGCATATGCATGAATGAAATATTGTTCTACATCGTTTTGCTCTAGCATGCGAATTACCTTTTGAATAATAAACGGTACAGATTCTTGCTTTTCTTTCTTTACAACAACTTCTTCTTTCTTAACGGGAACGACTTTTTTCACAGTTTTTTGCTTTTTCGTTACTTTCGTTTCTTCCGTCTGTTTCACAACGACGATACCTTTTTCAAACAGCTTTAATAGTTTCTCTTTCTTTCTTGTCCATTCTTCACTATTTCCTGTTTGCATCGCCGCATATGACATAGAAGTCGTCACGTTTTCTAAATTGTGCAGTACCGATTGAATTCCGTTCGCCTTCACAATTTGTTCTGAAGAATCATTTACAACATCCATTAGTTGTTCATGAAATTGAGCTGTGCCTTCATTCACTTCTTCCTGTTTATCCTCTGGAAAAGCAACTAACATTTCATAATTCTTTTTCCAAAAAAACGGGATATTTCGTTTTACACTTTCATCGACAACGTAATAATAATCTGTACCATATTGGTCAAATAACTTTCGATACAATTCATTTTTCGAAGCTGCTTTTATTCGCATTAACGCTTCTTTCTTTTCTGTACTTTCCATTACTTCACCCCCTACTATTCAATATAGGCAATTTGATCTACAACAATTTCCGGTGCTAATTCGCTAATACAAAGTACTTGCGCTTCTACTTGATAACGCTCAAGAAGTCTTACAATCGCAAATCTGAAATCTTTTCTACGCGTTAATAATACTGGTTCTCTTCCCATTAAACGAGCTTGTTTAAAGACACGCTGTACTTGTTCAACAACACGTGTTTCTAAATCTAAATCCCAGTTTAATAAGTAACCTTGGTATGAATTATTTACAACATCCGCATCTAACTCGATTGAATCTGAGAAGAGCGCCGCATAAATTTTACCGTCAGGATTTTTTGCATTTTCACAAATCACTTTTGAAATACATTCACGGACGAATGACGTTACACCGTCTACATGATTTTGATAAATTTCTTTTCCGTCAATAATACCTTCGATAATAGTTGGTAAATCACGAATAGAAATACCCTCTTTTAGCAATTGTTTAATAACATTTTGAACGAGTGATAAGTCGATTTCTTTCTTCTTAATCTCTTCTAATAAAACACCGTTATCATTTTCAAGCGAGTTAATTAAGTCTTTTACATGTTGACGCTGAATTAACTCATGAAGATTACGTCTAACGACAACATCTAAATGTGTAATTAATATGCTAAGCGGCTCTAATACTTGATAGCCTTTCATTTGTGCATCTTGTACCATATGCTCTAAAATCCAATATCCATCTTCACCGAAAATTGGATCTTTCGCTGGTTCTGCATCTAAATCGGCCATTACATTCGGTGTTTTCAATGCTAATAAATAACCTGATTTTAAAACACCTTCAGCTGCCTTCGCACCTTTAATACGAATAATGTAACGTCCGCGTGGTCTAAAACTCGTATTATCTTTAAAGTTAATGCCAGGAACGTTAATACCAAGGTCGGTAATAATCGACTTCCTCATAAGAACAACTTTATCACGAGCTGTTTCCCCGTTAATCTTCTGCTTTACAAGTGCTGCTAAATCTAAACCGAGTTCTACAATAATTGGATATTTATCTGTAAATACTCCGAATGAATCTTCCACTTGTTGCAGTTGCTCATCTTCGCCTTGAATCATTTCTAATTCTTTTTGAAGCTCGTCTTCTTTTTCTTTCTTTATTCGGTTTTTATTACGAATTCCTAATAAAATAATTGTTCCACCAACAAGAGCAAACGGTAGAAATGGTAGCGGAGTGAAAATACCCATCGCAATAAATAAACCACCAAGCGCATATACAACAACTTCATGTGCTAATAACTCTTTAAAGATACCTTCTGTTACTGTATCCGCTGAACCATCAAATACACGTGTTACGATAATACCTGTTGAAATCGCAAGCATTAACGAACCGATTTGGTTTACGATTCCGTCACCGACAGTTAGCTGTGTATAGTGAATAGCTGCATCAGCAAAACTCATCCCCTGCTGCATCATCCCGACAATTAAACCGAAAATAATGTTTACGAATAAGATGACAATCCCGAAAATAACGTCCCCTTTAATGAACTTTCCGGCACCATCCATCGCTCCGTAAAACTCTGTTTCCATATTTAATTTCTTTCGTTTTGCCTGTGCATCTTTTTCAGTAATGATACGCTGGTTTAAATCTGCATCGATCGACATTTGTTTCCCGGGTAAAGAATCAAGTGTAAAACGAGCTGCAACTTCAGCTGTACGAGATGCACCGTTTGCAACGATAAACTGGAATATGATTAATACTGTAAATATAACGATACCAATTAATAAGTTCCCGCCAATTACAAACTGACCGAACTCTTCAATAACATGTCCCGCATTTCCGTCTGTCAAAATCGCTCGCGTCGTCGATACGTTAATCGATACGCGGAATATCCCGATTAATAACAACATCGTCGGAAATGACTTTAATTCATCCCACTCGTTAATACTTGTTGCTCGCATATAAATAAGCACTGACATACTTAGTAAAAAAACGATAACGATATCAAGTATAAATGGTGGAAGTGGAATTAAGAGCGCCACTACGAATGACGCTGCTAAAAAGATAGAAAAATAGGTTCTTGCAGAATCTATCTTAAACACAAGAGATCTCCTCCAACCGCGCTATTATACTTCAAGTTCATTCGTTTGAATTAAATAGCGCATAACTTCAATTACAGCTACGTATAAATCTTCTGGAATCGTCTCATCTTCCTCGACTTGATAATATAAAGAACGAGCAAGCGGACGGTTTTCCACCATTGGTATTTCTTGTTCTCGGGCAAGCGTTCGTATATATAATGCGAGCTCATCTTCCCCTTTTGCAACGACAATTGGCGCCGCATCAACCTGTTTATTGTACCGAAGTACGACCGAAATATGAGTCGGATTGTTTACAATAAACGTTGCACCATCCATCTTCTTCGCAATTGTCCCTTGCAAGATCGCATGCATAAAGTTTTTTCGTTTCCCTTTTACTTGTGGGTCCCCTTCATTATCTTTATGCTCTCTTTTTACTTCTTCTTTTTTCATCTTAATATCTTGTTCGTACTCCCATTTTTGATAAATAAAATCAATAATAGAAAGAACGATTAATATAATTAAAATAGCTAAAAAGATAAATTTAATTTGCCTAATAATTTCAGAAAGTGACGCAGTCCAGTTAAATCCAATCATACTAACGATCTTCTCTAAATTCTTTTTAAAGAGAACGTAAGAAACGTACCCGATTAATCCCATATAAAATAGTGATTTCAAAATATCTACTAAACTTTTACGACTAAACAATCTCGTAAAATAGTTTTTTGGATTAATACGCGACGCTTTCGGCTTAATAACTTTAGAAGAAAATAAGAAACCGACTTGAATCATATAATTGAATAAATGAAAAGCGTATACGAGTATTAAGATTGGCGCTGAAACTTTTAGTAATAAAATACCCATTAAATAAAAATACTCGGTCGAATCTGTATTTTTTCCAATTTGATCAAACAGCACCGCTACAGAATTGGCAATCTCATAACCGAGCCAATCTCCGAAAAAGTAAACGACAACTGCTAATACGAGAATGGAAAATAAATTATTTAAATCTTTACTCCGGGCAATATTCCCTTCTTCACGCGATTTCTTACGCTTCTGCGGGGTGGCCTTTTCTGTTTTATTATCCTTTGCCATGCGCGTCCCCCTACTTCGTTAAGAAAAAGTTAAATAGTTTCGTATATTCCTCAAGCAATACATCCGTCATATTTTTAAACACATAACCGAGCATTGGTACACTCATCGCAATAAACAAAATACCACATGTAATTTTAATGACGTACGCATTCATAAAAACGTTTAATTGCGGAGCGTTTTTTGCGATTAAAATTAAAACAAAGTTAATGATGAACAAACTTCCCATAAGCGGAAGAGCAATTTCAACCGCTGATGTAATCGCAAATAATAACGTTGCGAGTAGACTATCTAGGAAACTAGTCGTCAGCAATTTTGAAATCGCCTCTGTATATTGAAACGACTTTAAAATCGTGGCAACGAAATAATTAATGCCGCCAAGTGAAATAAAAATAATGAGGAAAAATATATCAAAAATGGTTGATAGTAAAGTAGACTGTGAGCCTGCATTTACATCAAACAAACTCGCCTGTGATAAACCGATATCAAAGTCTAAAATATGCCCTGCCATTTTTGGAATATTCCACAGCATTTCTACAATTTTTGAAAGCGATAATCCGATTACAATTTGCGTACCTGCATAAGCTGCAACGTCCCAAGTTGTCTTTATGTGAGAGACATCAACTTGATCGGCCACTGTAATCGAAAGAGCAAGTCCAACTGTAACCTTTGCCATCGCTGGAATGGATCGACCTGAGAAAAACGGTAAAAAATATAAAAATGAAGTAATGCGGCAAAACGCAAAAAACGTCGCCGCCCATAATTCCATATTCATTTCAGTTCACCTATCTTAGTACGAACGCAATAGCGATGGGATTTTATCAAATAAATCTAAAATAAGCGTCGTTAACTCTTGAAACATCCACGGACCTAAAATGATAATAACGAGTACAATACTCGCCATTTTCGGTAAAAACGTCAGCGTTTGCTCTTGAATTTGCATCATCGCCATAATGACAGCGATGATAATAACGACAATCATACTTACGCCGGCAACCGGCATTAAAATCATAACCCCTTTATAAAAAAAGGTTTGAAAAATATCTATAATTGGTGACGTATTCATTTATATGACTCCTATCACATAGCATCAAACGCTTCAGGCGACCGTTTTAAACATAATGTCGACGATTTTTGTATATCCACCTAAATATACGAAAACGAGTATTTTAAATGGTAAACTTAAAATCATCGGCGGTACCATCATCATCCCGAGGTACATTAAAAGTGTACTAATAATCAAATCTATAAATACAAACGCTAAATAAATGAACATCCCCGTTAACAACCCTTTTTGGATTTGCGTTAACGTAAAGGATGGTACGAGCGTAAATAAGGAAAGATCTTTCAAATCTTTCGGCAACTCTTCTCCGCGCACTTTCAGCATCATTTTTAAATCATGCTTATACGTATGCTTTGACATATACTCTTTCATAATCGGAGCTGTCGTCTCCGCAGCTTGACTTACAGTTATTTTCTCTTTCGTCATCGGATCCCACACATCGCTCTTCAATTGCCCGAGTACAGGCTGCATCGTGAAGAGGGATAAAAATAGTGCAAGTCCTACAAGCACTTGGTTCGGTGGTAAGTTCATTACCCCAAGTCCTTGACGTGTAATCCCAAGAACGATCATAAAATAAGTAAAATGTGTAAATAATAGAACGATAGAAGAAGATAATGATAATAGGGTAACGAGCGCAAATAACTGTACACTTGAATTACTCGTAAACTCTTTTCCATTTTCGAAATTAATAAAACCGTTCGGGGCCGCATACGCTGGATTTACAAAAATAATTGAAAAAACGATAGAAAATACGAAAATAACGGCTAATAATGATAACTGTTTCTTTATTCTCATGATGGATCCTCTACTTTTTTCGTTTCACTCTTTACCGCGTCTTCTAGCGCTTGTTGAAACTGATTTCCTGTTCCTGTTAATTGCACAGATTGTACACCGTTATTACTAATAACAGTGAACACTTGCTTGCCATCCACTTCAAATAAAAAGGCGCTCGTTTGATGATTTAAATACACGCCGTCTTTTACTTGAATATGGCCATTTTCACCTTGTTTAAAAAACTGCTGCTTGCGCGTCTTTTTCGTCATATAATATGCACCGTAACCGAGCGCACCAAACAGTAAAACGACTTGAAATAAGGTCGTCATATACGACATATGACTCCTCCTCTACTCTTTATCTTGCATTTGACTTTGCGCTTTCATAAGCGCAGCTTGCTTCTTATCGGCTTCAATTTCAGAAATGATAATACCGAACTTCTCGTCCATTACGATCGCTTCACCGATGCCGACTTTCATATTACTTAAATACACATCTACTTTATGTCCTAAGTTTTTCTCTACTTCCAGAACATCGCCCACTTTTAACTGTTTCACATCACCAAGCGTAATAGATGACTTCCCAAGCTTTACACCAAGTTCAATCGAAATGTCTGAAACAGTATCAATATGTGCTTTACCTGCTTCATTTCGCTTCCCTGCAAAATCTTCTAATCCCATTAATGACACAGGAGATACTTCATGCTTCATATGGATCCTCCTACTCTACAAAACTTTTAAATAAGAGCGCCTTACGCGTTCCATCTTTCCCAATAAAACAATTAAATTTATGCTTTCCATCTACATAACCAAGTAATTCATCCGAAACTTTCGTATGAAGCGGAATAATATCGCCTTCTTCAATTTGTTCAATCTCACCCATTGTCATCTTCTGCTCGCCAATTGCAACGTGAACAGGTTTATACACTTGATTTACTTTCACTTCCACTTCAGACGTATACTTTTTACGTTTATCCGAAGAATGTTCGACAATATTTTCAGACGTTAACTTATCCATAATTTCTTCAACAGATAAGAACGGAATACCGATACGCACCGTCGTATTCCAAAAATCTGTTTTCATATTTACGTTCAGTAATGAAATGATATCACTCGCTGTTGTAATCTTTAATGCATTCGGATCTGTCTCCGTCGTTACAAATTTCGGTTCAATCGCCACAACACTTTCAAATGATTGCTCTAAATTTTTACAAAGGAGCATAAAAATATTATCCAGTGTTAAAAACTCAAATGCGGTAAGTGGTCTGCGCATCGTAAAGTTACGCTTACTATCTCCACCAAGCCAACATTCATGAATATAAATAACGAACGCTAAATCAATCTCAATAACAATTTCTCCAAGCTCCGGGAGGCCAAGATCAATAACACAATATAAATAGTAATCTTTCGGCATTTTCTCCACATACTCACTCGTAAACGGAACTTGCTCAACCGTTGAAGGCTCTAGCTCAATTGGAATACGCATACGCGCTGACAACGTCTGTGACGTCTGTTTACCAAATGTAGAAGCAATTGCTTGCAAGCTACGTAAATGCTCAACACCGAACTTCTCCGGTCTATTAAAATCATACTCTTGAAATTTCTCTTGCTTCCCTGCTTCTTGTGCGAAAGCTGGCATTTCCTCGCCTTCATTTACCGCCTTCAGCAGGGCATCAATTTGCTCTTGGCTTAATTTTTCGCCACTCATGACAATCCCCTTCCCTACCTTTTCAATTCAACGATTTCAACGTACATCTTCCCGTTTTTCGTCAAAATCTTTCCGGTTCCAATCTCTTCATTCTCAAGCATAAGACGCACCGTATTTTTCGTTGAATTTTCAAGACGATACAATGTACCTTTCGTAATATGAAGCAAATCTTCAATTTTCTTTTTCGTATTTCCGATTTCAAAATAAATTGTTAACGGAATATCATCTTGTAATTTCAAATCTAGCCAACTCCCATATCATGTTCACGAAAATTTCATGTTCTCTCTATATATGAAACTTCTTATTTTGAAACGTCGATATTTAATATTTTTTTAATATATCCTTGCGTTTCTTTAAATGGCGGTACGCCTCCGTACTTTCTCACATTACCAGGGCCAGCATTATAAGAGGCAAGTGCCAATACTAAGTCGCCGTTATTTTTCTTTAAATAACCGCTTAACTCTTTCACACCGCCCTCAATACTTTCAGCTGGTGAAAATGGATTTTTTATACCCATCTCTTTCACATTCGCTGGCATAAGCTGCATAAGACCCATCGCACCTGCATGTGACACCGTTTTCGGATTAAAATTAGACTCTACTTCAATCATTTTTTGAATTAACGTTTTCGGAATTCCATATGTACGGCTAGCGCGATCAATAATATCCTCATACTTCCCCTCATTGGAAGAACGTATTTTTTGAATATTATACTTCTTCGTTAATTCCCACGTATCAGCAGCCTCATTTTTCGTTTCTGGGAAACGTCGTTCAAACTCTTTTTGTGCGACTTGCACTTCATCTACGTTCTTCGTTTCAGCTTTTTCTTCAGGCTTACTCGCTTCCTCTACTTTATTAATAGATTGTTCCGGTTTATTTACGACCGTTTCTATTTTCGTAGATTGTACCGGCTGACTCATATTCTCTACACTTGCCGGCTGCGCAGTACCCTTCGTCTCCTTCGCAGGTTCACTCTGCAACTTCTCTTGAAAACGACTACTAACGAATGCTTGTGGACTACTTAGCTTTTGCTGAATTTGTCCTTTCTTATATGCAAGCACTTCTTTTACTATATTTCCAACTATCATAATATCACCTTTTCGGTAAACAAAGATAATCTAATATTAGAGTTTTTTTTAAAAGTTTGCAATAATCCTTTTGATAATATTGTAATAAAAAAATGAACAAATAGGAAATTATCATTTTTTTATATTCATTAATTACAATTATTCGTTGACACGATATATACCAAGGATTACAATTAATCTCGAAATTGATTTTTTTGCATATTTATGTTTAACAATTAACAGAAAAATCAATATAAAAAAATGGGGGTTCTTAACATGAGAATTAATACAAACATTAACAGCATGCGTACGCAAGAATACATGCGACAAAACCAAGACAAAATGAATACTGCGATGAATCGTTTATCTAGCGGTAAATCTATTAACAGTGCGGCTGACGATGCTGCTGGTTTAGCTATCGCTACTCGTATGCGTGCGAAAGAAGGCGGATTAAACGTTGGGGCGCGTAACACACAAGACGCTATGTCTGCTTTACGTACTGGTGACTCAGCATTAGGCTCAATTTCTAACATCTTACTTCGTATGCGTGATCTTGCTACGCAAGCTGCTAGTGGTACAAATAATGTTAAAGATTCAGCTTCTCTAGACGAAGAGTACCAACAATTAGCAAAAGAAATTAACCATATTGCTGAAAAAACTAACTTTAACGGTAATGCATTTTTAAACTCTGCTGATGCTGATGCTACTAAGAAGGGCTCAGATGTGACTATCCAACTTTCTGACGCTGCAAGTGATACTCTTGTTATTACAGCTATTGATGCAAAGGTTGATACACTACTTGGTGCTGCTGTTGGAAAATTAACAGGTGCTGATTCAGCAGCTGCTGTAACTGCAGCAACAACTGAAATGGGTAAAATTGATACTGCCATCCAAGCAGTTGCTGATGCAAGAGCAACTTTCGGTTCTCAATTAAACCGTTTAGACCATAACTTAAACAACGTAACTAGCCAAGCTACTAACATGGCTTCTGCTGCTTCTCAAATCGAAGACGCTGACATGGCGAAAGAAATGTCTGA
>NZ_JBPPHF010000001.1:0-155557 GCF_051294775.1 Bacillus pretiosus | reverse complement strand
CTGACATGGCGAAAGAAATGTCTGAAATGACTAAGTTCAAAATCTTGAACGAAGCTGGTATCAGCATGCTTTCTCAAGCTAACCAAACTCCTCAAATGGTTTCTAAATTATTACAATAAGCCATTTGAGTTAGTTTCCTGAATAAACCTCTCTGCTTGCGGAGAGGTTTATTTTTTCTATATAGATAGATTATTTATAAAACTTTCTTTTTTATGTGGAAGAGAGTATCCCCGATGCTTAGAAGCGGTCAGTGCTTATCTTGACCCCCTCTTATGTTAAAACACAAACAGTAAATAAGCATAAGCCCCTCTATCCTTCCATAACTGTTTATTAGATTAAAAGATACCGACTATATCAATCTATAAGGAGTGTCTATTATGCGTATTGGTACGAATGTTTTGAGTATGAATGCTAGGCAGTCGTTGTATGAGAATGAGAAACGTATGAATGTTGCGATGGAGCATTTGGCAACTGGTAAGAAATTAAATAATGCTTCTGATAATCCCGCTAATATTGCAATTGTGACTCGTATGCATGCGAGAGCAAGTGGTATGCGCGCTGCAATTCGTAATAATGAAGATACGATATCGATGCTTCGCATGGCAGAAGCTGCCCTTCAAACTGTGACGAATATTTTACAGCGTATGCGTGATTTAGCTGTTCAATCTGCGAACGGTACAAATTCAAATAAAAACCGTGATTCACTGAATAAAGAGTTTCAATCTTTAACAGAACAAATTGGCTATATTGGTGAGACAACTGAGTTTAATGATTTATCCGTATTCAATGGACAAATCCGCCCTATTACGTTAGATGATATTGGTCATACAGTACATATGACGAAACATATTCCCCCTTCCCCTACACAACATGACATCAAGATTTCAACAGAACAAGAAGCAAGAGCGGCGGTTCGTAAAATTGAAGAGGCCTTGCAAAATGTATCACTTCATCGTGCTGATCTTGGGGCTATGATGAATCGTTTACAGTTTAATATTGAAAATTTAAATAGTCAAAGTATGGCCCTAACAGATGCTTCTTCTCGAATTGAAGACGCGGATATGGCGCAGGAAATGAGCGATTTTTTAAAGTTTAAATTGTTAACTGAAGTTGCGCTCAGTATGGTTTCACAGGCTAATCAAATACCGCAAATGCTTTCTATATTACTACAATCGTAAACATTCATCTTCCTTTTTTGGAACGATTCCACACAAAACAAAAGGGAAATACATATAAACTATGTATCTCCCTTTTATTTTGTACCCAAATTTTATTACTGCGTTACAGTCATAACCTGCCCACTACGATCAACCATAATTTTCATTTTACCGTCTTGTGCGTTATATAACCCTAATTTATGCAAATCTTGTTTACATTCTTTTACGAAGAAAGGTAATGTGCGAATTTGATTAATATCAGAGCTCGTAATGAAATGAATTAAATGATGCGTCATTTCTTTTATATCATGAACAAGCTCTTCCTTTTCTCGTTTTAGCCTTTCATTTTCAGCTCGTAATACATGTAATTCGCCTTCGAGACCACGAGCATTCTTTTCATCTTTTGAACGCTCTGCAGCCATGCTAGAAAGCTTATAGATTCCTTCCATGAACTGATGTAGTTCATGCTCTTTTCTTTCACTACACTGGCTAATCGTTTCAAAATTATCAACAATACCAGATATAACTGTTACAAGGCTTTTTTCGTTCTCTGTATTTGGAACTTCATTTCTTAATTCTTGTTTGTTTTCTTTTTTCATTTCAACAATTGATTCTTTTACAGGCGTATATTTTCGCTTTCGTCCTGGTTTTTGTTTTTCAATATTTTCAAACGGTATTTCACATTTTTTTAATTTGTAATACGTATTTTGCAATTGACTTGCTGTTTTTGGAAAAAGATTTAGTTCTTTTTTACTAATGTATTTTGAAATATTAATAATGTTTAAACCGTGACGTTGGGAAAATTGATACACTTCATACAGTAACTCTAGCTCAGACTTCAGCCATGTAATTGTAGATTTTTCATATGCTCGCATCCCACCATTTTTTTCTATATCTATTTGAAATAATACCATTCTATTATATAAATCAACTAATTCTTCATACTCTACTCGGAATTGTTTCTCTATTTTTTTAAATTCCTCTTCTAGTTGCACATCGTTCATTTTATTATTTGACATGTTTTGTAAAAGACTTAATACATTGATTGCTGTGTGGTGATACATAATCTGTGTCACTCCCCCTCATCCTTTCACAATTCTCATCTGACTCCCATGTCTTCTCAGAAAATAGCAATTTTTACATATCCATATTATAACATTTCGAAATTATCTGTCAAATATTAAACATACAAAAATGTATAGAAAGTATAAAAATTTGGAAAATGTTTTTTATTAATATGTAAAATTGCATATTAATTACATTTAATTATATTATATGGTATTTTGGATGTTTTTTCACCGAAAAAATTTGCGTTACCACGAAATGTTACTAAAGTAATCAAAAAATATGTTCGCTTATATTTTTAAATCAAAAATCTCTAAATGAAGATTATTCACACATACAGCGACAAACAACCCAGACACCTTTCATTTTTCTACCACTTTAAAGTATATAATACTAAAAAGGAACTAGCCAATGCTACACATGGCTAATTCCTTCCCCTTTCTAACAGAATAGAGTTATAAACCGAGACTTCAAATCCTCAATCGAAGTCTCACTTCTTCTAAAACTATCTCGGCGGCTCTCTCGTCCCAATTACCTAAAAATGCTCCATACTAGTCTTACATCGCACGTGTCTCTATTAGGCACTGACCGCTGCCATACCTAGCTAGTTCCTCTATTCCAGCTAAAAAAAAACGCTTTTCTTACAACACTAACTTATCAACTAAACCAATTAGCTCTTGAATATCTGGCTTACTTACTTGAGCATTTGCTCCTACAGCTTCGCCTTTATGGAATAATTCATTTGTAATTAATGAAGAGAAAATAATGACTGGTAAACGATTCATTACTTCACTATCCTTAACCACTTTCGTTAAATGATGTCCATCCATTTTCGGCATTTCAATATCCGTAATTAGCAAGTGAATATGTTCAAACATTTTTTCCCCTTGCTCTTTCGCTAATTTTTCAATTTGTGCTAATGCTTCTGCACCATTGCTGAAGAAATTCATTTTCGTATATCCAGCTGATGATAATGTTTCTTCTAATATTTGACGAAGCATTGCTGAATCTTCTGCAATATAAATAACTTTTTCAGCTCGATCCGTTTTTTGCTCTAAACCTGCAAGTGATTTATTGTCATAGCCAGTACCGCTAATTTCACATACAATTTTCTCGTAATCTAATAGTAAGATGATTTTTCCATCTAGCTTTACAATACCAGATGTCGTTTCCTCTAGTCCCATAGATAATGAAGCTGGCTCATCAATTTGTTCCCACGAAATACGTTGAATACGATGCACTTCATCAACGCGGAAAATAACTTTCATTTGGTTTAATTCAGATATAATAAATTTCGTTTGATCAAGTGGCTTTGTTGATTTTAAATTAAGAGCCGTTGCTAAATTAATAACAGGTAAAATTTCACCACGTACTTGAACAACACCTTCAACTGCATGATGAGATTCTGGAACAGTTGTAACAGGGAATGGATTAATGATTTCACGTACTTTCATTACATTAATACTAAATAGGTTTTCACCAACAGTATATGTGACAATCTCTAATTCATTTGTTCCACTTTCTAATAAAATACTTTGTGCTTGTGACATAAAGGTGTCGCTCCCCTTCCATTAATTCCGTATATCTAATTATTAAGCTTTATTAAACCGAAAAAGTCAACTACCTATATGAAAAATATAGATAGTCGAACGATTTATTTTAAAACACGCTTAATCTTGTATAAACGAAGCAAGTGCCTCTAATAATACTTCTTGTGCTCCTACAATTTCTGTCGGCAGTGCTTCCCACTTTTTCGAAAGCTCCGTTTCTACTCTTATTCTTAGCTCCGAATCCATTTCTTCTAGCACATATTCTTTCGTCGCTATATCAACATCAAGTAGCGCAAGCGCATATAATTCTGGATCATTTATTTTTTTAAATAATTGTTTCAATATAGATGGTGCTATATGTTTTAATTTTTCAATATGAATTTCCTTATCCGAAAATAGTAACTCATATTGAATAAATGTAACATTTTCTTTAATCACTTTAAAATAGCAATTATTTTTTTTATCATTTACAAAATAACCGTTCGGATCTGCAATAATACTCTCTACTTTACGAATTAAATCCGGCAAACTACTCGCCGCCATTACAGTCCGCTGCTCAACCTCACTCGGCGAAATGAATGTAACGCGATACTTATTCTGCGCCATCCTCCTCACCTCTCCTTTTATTAAAATCTATCACCATAAACTATCCAAAAGGCACTGACCTACTATGAAATGATTATCTCATCCCCACCATCTCAGTACGCCTCCATAGCTCTATTCTTACAACTAGCAGCTCGTCTGGATCATAACTGTTTATTCACACCAAACTTCGCTTACCTCTTCTTATACTACCCTAGTAACTCTCCATACCTCTGTCCTTACACACCAGTCGAGGCCCTATTAGGCACTAACCGCTCCAAAACAACGCTGGGTCCTCTCTTCAACCCTAAAAAGAGCTTTTAAGGTCTTTTTAGATCTTTTTAAGAGCTTTTCAACAACTCGATGTTATTGAACCAAAATGCAATCTGCTGATCCGTTATCCCTGATAGTGTAATAAAAAACTCACGGCACTTCATCTCGTCCTTAAACAGTTGATACTTCCATTCTCCTTCGCTACCAACACTTACGAAATAAAACTCATGAATACGGCCAATGATTGACTGCTTTTCGCCAAATGAATATGGAGGTACTTGCTTAATTTCAAATTGATCAGGTAAATATATATGCTCTTCTCGTTCCATTTTTAACACTTGCTCAGCAAGTTCACGTTTATTTTCGAAAAAAGGCAATTGTAAAATTCGCTCTTGTCTTGTCGTCATACGAATAAAAAACCCTTTCTACTACATTACAATTTTACTTTATGATATATTATCGAATTAAGTTTACAACTTCATTTAATACTTCATCTGACACTTTAATTACTTTCGCATTTCCTTGGAATCCACGTTGATAAAGCATTAAATCAACAAATTCTACAGATAAATCTACGTTTGAACTTTCTTTTGCTGACCCTCGTACATTCCCTGCACCATTCTCACCAGCAACACCTACTCCTGGAATACCCGCTGATGGTGTCGCAACGTAATTTCCATTCCCTGTTTTCATTAATCCACCTGAATTCGGGAATGTAGCTACAGCTAGTTGTCCTACAACTTTCATACTACCATCCGAATATTTCATCATAACGAAACCACCGTCTGAAATAGAATAGTCATTTGCAATTGCAGCTGGGCGCCCCGTTACTTCTGTTGTAGAAATAGTTTTCCCTGTCGGATAATTTGTTAATCCGCTTAAATCAAGTGTTAGACCATTGCCAAAAGGAATTTTAATGGATCCACCTTTAGTAATTTCACCAGTTACTGGATCTTTTTGTACAGGTTCATCTGTCTCCTTTAAATTTCCTAACGTATCAAATTTAAGATTTTTTTCGCCCGTCATGCCTTCGACAGGCTTAAATTCTTTTTCGTTTTTAGAATCATTCCTTACAGAAACTGTATATGTATATTCGCCTGGCACTGGCTTTTCAACTTCTTTACCATCTACAGTCTCTTTTGTAGTCTTTTGCTTAATATTTACACGTAACGTTAACGAGTTCCCTTCCGCATCAAAAACTGTGAATTCGTGAGATAATGCATTTTGGTTTCTAGGAAGGTTTCCGCCTATTGTCGCTTTATCTGTTTGAATCCCACCAACAGCTGATCCCATTGGAATATGAATTGGGCTTGGTCGTGAAGAAAAATCTACTTCTTGTGTTCCTGTTTTTACACCATAACCTAGCACATACTGTCCACCTGTATTTGTAACATAGCTATCTTTCGATACACCAAAAGACCCTTTTCTCGTATACTCTACATTTCCACCGTTACGATCACCAACTAAAAACAAACCGTTTCCTTCTATCGCTGTCTCCATCTTATCACTAGTTAAAGTAATAGAACCATCACTAAAATCTGTAGATGTCCCACTGAACTTTACACCGTTACCAATACTCTTTGGATTCGTGCCAGCATAAGCACCATCACCACGTGAACCAACCGTATTATTATATAGCAAATCATCAAAAATAGCCTTTTGCTTTTTATATCCAACTGTTTGTGCATTTGCAATATTATTTGAAGTAACACTTAATGCATTTTGTGCTGCATTCATCCCTGTAATACTTGTATATAACGCTTTAATCATAACCTTTGTACACTCCTTTTATTAATCTGGCTTAACCTCTTCATTTTTTTCTATATCATCTTTCTTCTCATCTTCCGGATTAGTTTCTGTTATCGGTTTATCAGAAACCCTTTCTATGAAACGAAGTGAGACAACTTGATTATCAACAATAAGTTGCACATCGTTATTTTCAGCAAGCCGAACTGTTTCCACTTGACCAGTCACTTGCTTTCCATTATTGCTTACACCTCTAACGTACTTTCCTAAAAACTTCATCCCTCCATCAAGAGCCGTCGAATACATCGTTGATTGCAGTTTATCTACTGCTTTCGTCATATTCTGTACTTGCTCCATAAGAGATAGCTGTGCTGTTTGGTTCATCATTTGGTTCATATCCATCGCATTAAACGGGTCTTGATGTTGAAAGCTTGCTAAGAAAAGTTTCAGGAAATCATCTTTATCCATAATACCGGGTGTTTTTTGAGTACTTGCTGATACTCCGTTTGCTTGTTGAGCTGTCGACTGTGCACCAGTAACAGATGCGTTTTTTGTTTGTGCTCCTGCTTGTAACGGAATATGATTTGTACTCGTTGTATTTAATCCAACTGTTGGCACACTTTATTCCTCCAATAATCCCGCAAATTCTTTTGCATGTTGTTTTTCATGTTTCGTACTTGCTAATTTTTGTTTTTGTCTTTGCTCTTGTTCTCGCTGTTCTTTTCGATTTTCATCTTTATCTGAATAGCTAATTTGAATATTGATTTCTTTTTCTTTTAACTTCAATCTCAATTCATCAAAAATGATTTCAACACGTTTTTTCGCATCGTGTTTTTCCATTTCTACGTGAACATCAATTTGATCTCCATGTTTTTTCATAAACACTGTTAATGTACCAAGTTTTTCTGGATTTAACTGAAATAAAACACGCTCTTGTTTCACTACAAATTTTTGCAATGCTTCTACTTGCGCTTCCATTTTCTTTCCTAAATCAGGTAACGTAACTTTCTCAGCGCCACTATTTGATTTTCCTATTTGATCCGTACCCGTTGCTTTATTTAGTAACTCCGCACCCGTTGAACTCGAATCGTTTAACACATCACCTTCAGGCAACTTTATCTTTACATCATCGTCCTCAGCTTTTGGAAGATCTATATCTAAGTCTTTGGAATCTTCTTGTTTTTTTGCGATATTACAAGTTTCTGTTTCTACAATTTTTAATGCTTGCATCGTTTGCTCCGGCATCGTCACTTTATCTAATGCCATTTGCATTGTATCTTCTAAACATATAGCATTTTTGATATTCATATTTGAAAGCAGTTCTTGTAACTGTTGTAATTCATTGGCGGGTAATTCGTTAAGTTTTATATTTCCATATTCTTTATACAGCTCTTGTATTTTTTGTATGTATTGATATAACAATTCTGGCTGCACACGTAATTGCTCAATTGCAACCATTTGCTCAGATACAGCTAATAACAACTGTTCTGTCTCTTTTTTTTCTTCTTTCTTTACAATTGGCTCTTCTTTCGTTACTGGTTGTTTAGAAAGAATATATTCTTTTTTTTCTTCTTTTGGTGCTTCTTCTTGTTTCATTTTCTCCGTTTTCGGCTGCTTTTTATTTTCCATTCTCATCGTACGATCGAATGAAGAATCTTCACTTTTTGATTGTACTTCTAGCCCTTTTTCTTTTTGCGGAGGTAAACTTTGTTGCACCGGTAATACAGACTGTATCACTATATTCACCTCATCCATTCATACACATTTTCAAATCAAGAAGCATTTTTTCTTCCTGCTTTTCTCGTACTTTTGTAAGCTTTCTACAATCTTCTTGATACATCTCATCAATGACACGTTCTTTTTCTTTTACCTGTTCTAAAAGGCTTTCATTTTTTTGAATAAAATCTTCCGTTTTTTTAATTTTCCGATTCCATTCTTCTATTCTTTCAGGTGAAAACGTATGTGACGAAAGCATACCGGCCATTATACGCTGCCCAGTTTGTACGACTTTACTACGCGATTTTACTACATATAAATCATATTCTTTTTTTTGTTCTATTTTTCTTTTTTCACCTGTTAATTCATACACTTCTTTCAAAATCTGTTCTTTTTCTTGATTTATTTGCAATTTTATCGTGTCGTACTGCTGCTTATCCACCTGTTTTTATAGC
Source organism: Bacillus pretiosus (assembly GCF_051294775.1). Classification (NCBI taxonomy): domain Bacteria; kingdom Bacillati; phylum Bacillota; class Bacilli; order Caryophanales; family Bacillaceae; genus Bacillus; species Bacillus pretiosus. The sequence goes on along the minus strand of NZ_JBPPHF010000001.1, from coordinate 147,013 downwards.
CCCTTCCTATTATAACGCTCTCTTTTTCTATTATATAGTTTTTTTCCAAAAAAATCTGTGAAATATTAAAAAACAAAAAAATAAGACCTCTTGGGCAGAGGTCCTATACTGTATGGTGCATCGCTTCAACAATATCATCAAATTGGAAACTATCAGATCGACCTTGTTTTAAAAACGTATTTATACCTTCTACTTTGTTTTTACATTCAAAAATATAAGCATTTTCTGCATTTTCTTGAATCGTCCCTAATTTAAAATACAATTCATTTTCTTTATAAACAGATAAGATTTTTCTCATTTCATTTGCAAGTTGCCAATGAGTTGGCGAAACGATTTCTTCCATAATCCTACTCACTGAGTCTAGCACTGAAATAGCAGGGTAATGACTAAGTGTTGCAAGCTCACGTTTTAATACAATATGTCCATCTAAAATACCACGCGCTAAATCTGGTACAGGGCCGTTTAAATCGTCTCCATCAACGAGTACGGTATAAATACCTGTTATGGATCCCTTTTGTGTTTTCCCAGAGCGCTCTAACAGCTTCTTCATATAGCTTTCCATTAAGAGTGTTTTACCACCGATCGGCAACTCTTTAACGGCAATATCAACACTTCTACGCGCGTCAGCAAAACGAGTAACAGAGTCCATCATAAGTAGTACGTTATTACCTTGATCACGGAAATATTCAGCAATAGACGTTGCAAGTTTCGCTGCACGAAGTTGCATTAGGTGACTTTCATCTGACGTCGCTACAACAACGACGCTTTTTCGCATTCCTTCTTCACCTAATTCTTTTCGAATAAAGTCTTTTACTTCTCGGCCACGTTCTCCTACTAAACTAATAACATTAATGTCAGCTTTTGCGTTTTTCGCAATCATTCCGAGTAAAGTAGATTTACCAACACCAGACCCAGCGAAAATACCAATCTTTTGACCGATACCAATTGTTAGCATAGAATCAATGGACTTTATTCCCGTTTCAAATACATCAGTAATCTCTTCACGCTCAAATGCATGGATGGGGGGGGCATCTAATTTTATTTTCTGTAGTGGAATATTTTCAGCGTTCTCATTTAACACTTCACCATTCGCACTTAACACCTTTCCAAGTAAATGATCACCACGAGGTACAACAACATCTTCTGCAATTAATGTAACGGAATCCCCGTAACATACTTTTTCTGTCTGTCCAAATGGGAGTAACATATTATTCTCTTTTTCAATCGCAATTACTTCACATAAAACATTATGTTCTCCAACGAAACAAACATCGCCAATTTTCGCTTTCGGTCCTTTCGCTACGAAAAACTGTTCTTGTACACTATGAACTTTACCAATTTTCGTATAAAACGGTGTTTCGATAAACGTATTCCACTTATTCTGTTCATTTATGAGCTTGTTGTTCATACATTTTGCTCCTCAAATAACTTCTCTTCTTCCCATTTCTGGCGAAGTTTCGCAAATATAGGTGCAAATTTAAATTCAAAGAACTCTTTCTCTTCTTCTAGAACAAATTCACCGAACTGTAAGGAGAAATCATATTTCCATTCTACTAATTGTAGTAACCAATATTCTTTCGTATTTTCCTTCTCTTCTTGAATACGTTCAAATGTTTCTGGATGTACGGTAATGATTAATTTTTCAAACGAAGTAGGCAACGTTTGAACGATACCAGTTAAAATGGGTAACACATCAAGCAATCGTGAATCTACCGCTTGATTCACGATTTTTTCTGCTAGTTGAAAAGATTGATCCCATAATAACTCTGTCCATTCATATGCTGTTTCTTGTTGTTCTTTTTGAAACTGCATACGTGCTGCTTCCATCTGTTCCATTTGTTCATGAATATGCATTTGAAATTGTTCTTTATCTTGTAATAGCTGTTGACGCTCTCGTTCTAACATTTGTTGTTCTTGCCTTAGTTGATTCAGTTCAGTATGTAATGATTGTTGCTGTGCAAGAAGCTCTTCATGGTCCACCTGTATTTCTTCTTCTACTTGAACTGGTATTGGTTTTGGAAATTGTAATTCAAACGTTTCTTCAGAAAAAGAAACAGAATTCTTCGGAATTCTGTTTTTAAATAAGGACATCATCTTCACCTCTTTGAACGATAATTCTTCCTTCCTTCTCTAGCTTTTTCACTGTGCCTGTAATCGTTTGCTGTGCCTTTTCAGCATCTGTCATCTTAAGCGGTCCTAAGCCATCTAATTCTTCTAGAATCATCTCTTTACGGTTTGAAGACATACATGTAAATAATTTCTCTTTAATTTCTTCTTTTGCAATTTTAAGTGCTTTCGCAATAACACCGTTATCTGTAATTTCTTCTAATACACGACGAAGTGCAAGAGCTTCAAGTCCGAGTAAGTCTTCAAATACAAACATGTTTTCTTTAATTTTCTCAGATAGCTCATAATCCATTTCATCCAGCTTTTGAAAGACTGTTTTTTCAACACCTCGTGAAACATTATTTAAAATGTTTACTATTGTTTTCAAGCCATCTGTTTTATTAATTGCATTAAATGCCATATTATTTAATTTTGATTTTAATAAATCACCAATTTGATTTATTAATTCACCATCTACTTGTTCTAGTTTCGCAATACCCATTACCGTTTCTACTCGCTTATGATCTGGTAGTCTCTCAATTAATTGAGAAGCGAGCTGCGGTTTAATATAAGAAGCGATAATCGCAATCGTTTGTGGCGATTCATCATTAAGTACAGTAAGAAGTGGTTCTAAATCTGCAAGTGAATTTAAGAATTCAAACGGATTATCTTTGTTATACCAAAGATCTTCCAATAATTTTTCCAGTTCGTCTTCTGGCATATTTTTAAATATGCGACGAATATATTCTTTATCTGGAGTCACTAGGTTCAATTCTTTTACATTTAATTCATACAAGAACTCTCCTAGTACATTTTCTAACGTTTCTGGTTTATATACACGAAATTTCGCGATTTCACGAAGTAATACTTCTTTTTCCTCAGCCGTCATATATTCAATGACTTTTGCTGCCACCCCTTCTTCTAATGTACGAATAAGGATGGCAGCTTTTTCTTTGGAGGAGATTTCATCTAACATCGTTGTTCCTCCCTTACTGTCCATTTAACCATTTTTTAATTACTTTTGCAGTACCTTCTACATGTTCTTTCGTAGCATCATGCACTTGTTCATCTAACGTCGGTTCTTTCGGTTCTTCTGGTTCTGGTTTTGGCTCTGGTACTATTTTTTCTTCAGGAATTTCCATGATACTTTCATTACTTGCAGCAATTTCCTCTTCTGCTAAGTATTCTTCATATTCCTCTTCTTCTTTCTTTCTCTTACGTCTTGCTAAGAAGAACCATACTAGACCACCAATCGCTAATAAACCAGCTGGAATCCCACCGAATAACCACCAGTTTATGCCGCTTTCTTCTGGTTCTTTCTTCTTCTCTTCTTTCGGCTGATCAAACTGAACAGTTACAACGTTAACTTGACCGTTTGTAAAGTTTCCATTCGGATCAGCTTGAAGCCCAGCAGCTGTGCCGATTGCTTCTTTGAAAGTAGTCATATCTATTTTTCGTTTTACTAACGTATCATTATCTACCCATACAACAACATTTGTTTTCGTTAATTCTGGATGTTTTTTAATTGTTTCAACTGTTTTATCTATTTCATAGTTTTCAATTTTGTTACCATTTTTATTATCGTAGACAACTTTACCGTTTTGATTATTGTTCGTACCGTAGTTTGGCACTTCACCGTTCGCTGTAATACCAGCACCTTGCTTCGTATCTGCTCCTTCTTGCGCAGTAGAGCTTTCCTCTTGCTCTTGTTTACTACGAAGTACACCTTTATCACCATATTTTTCTGACTGGCGTGTAACTTCATCATAGTTTACAGACACTTTCGTATTCACTTTATATTCATTCGGTTTAAACATCGTCATTAATGTTGCATCAATATCTTGCTTTAATTTACCTTCAATTTGTTGCTGCATCTCTACTTCTTTTTCATAAGAAGAGGAACTAGTAGAATGTGCTTCATCTGCTCCTTTTGAGATAATACCTTTTTTGCTATCAATCACACTTACTTCTTCTGCTTTTACACCTGGAACTGCTGCACTAATCATTTGCTGTATACCTGCAACCTGATCTGCAGTTAATAATTGGCCACGTTTCACACCTACAGTAATTGCCGCTGTTCCTTTTGCTTTTTCTTCATCAAAAATTGTCTCTTTTTCAGGTAATGTAATTTGAACATTCGCCGTTTCAACTGTCGCAAAGTTTCTTACGATATCTTGCTCCAATTGCTTTTTCGTACCGACGATTTGCTTCATTTTTTTATCTTGCTCACTTGAACCGAGCGAGCTTTCTAATAAAATTTCCTCACCGCTTTTAGAATTAAACGGTAAGCCCATTCCATTCATTTCTTTTCGAACCCATGGAGCATCATTCTTTTGCACACGAATCGAACCATCGGCCGCTAATTGATAATCGACACCTAACTTCGATAATTCTGCTGTAATCTCTTGCTTATCTGTATCATTTAAATTTTGATATACAACAACATATTTATCTGGCAAGGTGAAGTATAAAAGTGCTCCTGTTACAATCGCTAAAAGCGCAGCACCGATTACTAACTTATGCCACGTTTTTAATGATTGGATAACATTTTTTATCTTTTCCATTTAAACACACCCGTCCACTTTCCTAAATTTGCATATTAATTAGTGACTTATAATTTTCAATAAGATTATCACGTACGAGAGCAGCCGTTTTCATTTGGGACTCTGCCTTCTTCTGCTGAATCAAAACGTCATGCGTTTCCCCTACCCCCTTAGTTAGTAAATCGTATACTGCTGTTTGCGCATTGTTTTGCGTTTGATTCATATCTTCCAATAAATCGATAAACTTTTTCCCCTCAACTACAGATGTTTGAGACGTTTTCGGTGCACCAATTGACTGAATTGCTCCAAATGGCTGCGTATTTAACATTGGTTGGATTTTCATATTACTATATTCCCCCTTATCCTCGGCCAATTTCTAAATCTTTATCAAGCATTTTTTTATTCGCATTTAATACACTTGTATTTGCTTCGTACATTTTTTGGGCAACCATTACATTCGTCATTTCAGCAGTCACGTCAATATTTGGATAACGTACATATCCTTCTTCATTTGCATGCGGATGTGTTGGATCATACACTAAGTTTTCAGTTTTATCTGCTTCAATACTTTTTATTTTTACTCCATTAGTAGGAGACCCATCTAACATATTTGCAAAACTATTGTTTGATTCTAGCACTACACTACGACGCTCATATAAATCCGCCCCCGGAGCAGCCGTTGTATTTGCATTTACAATATTGTTTGAAGTAACTTCCATCCACTTTCTCGCTGTCGTTAGCCCTGAGCCACTTGCATTAATTGCCTGAAACATCGTTGTCTCTCCTTCTACTTTTAACGTCCGCGTGCCGCTTGGTTAATTGCATATTGTGTATTAATCGCGTTAATTGAAATACCGTATAACTGATTTGCTTTCATTAAATCTAGCATTTCTGTCGTTACATCCACACTATTTCCATCTTGATTCGTTTGCATTGATTTCGTTTGAATCTTTGCATATGTATTTTTCATATTTACTGTCGGTAAGTGCATTTCATTCGTTTGATATAAATCTGGATTGCTCTTTAAATCAGCCGCATTGTTCTTATATAACGCACTACTCTTACTCATCTGCTCAGCAAATGTTACATCTTGTGCTTTATAGCCAGGCGTATTCGCATTTGCAATATTACTAGAAACAGTATTTCGTTTCGTCACTAAATAATTCATATAGTGGCTTACATCACTCACTAAATCTGGCATATTCCACACCCTTCCTTTTCTACCTTAATAGATCCACTGATGGAAGTTTCACTTCATTGTTTATTTTCTTATATGTGTTTATTAAAATATTCACTATTATGTACCCTTACATATTTTATTCCATTTTTCCATTGTTGTCTTTAGAAAAATACAAAAATATAAAAAAAGAATACAAAAAAATGTATACACGTAGTAATCCATGAAATATTTCGATATATGGAATACAAATCAAAGTCAATTTTTATATTATTTAGATTATTTTCTCATTACAGGCATAAAGTGAAACCTCAATCAGCGGAACTCTTTATTTAAACAAGGAATGGATTCCCTTTTAAAAAGGGGAATCCGTTTCCATACTTTATCATTAATATTTACCATAAAATGAATTAGCTTTCATTCGCCCATCATTTTCCATAATCATTTCTTCCAAAATCTTTTGCTTATCTCGAATATGCTGCGCTGCCTTAATAATCCACGGGGTAACTTCCATTGCAACTTGCGTGCGCGTTTCTTCATCCAATGTCATCATCCAACGATTTAACATCTCACTTTTCTCAGCAAATTCTTCATCTGAAACTTGCAATTCACCGATTCCATTAAAACAACTGACAAACGTTCGATAAATATCATTGTTCATTTTCGAGCGCTCCACGGTAACCGTCTATTAAATCTTGTAACACTTGTACAATCGCATCAATGTCTTTTGCTTGGCGCGTTACTTTCATCGTTTGAATTTGAATGCTAATCCAATCGTATAAACCAAATAGACTGTCATATAAATCTTTCGAAATATCAGGATTTAATTGAAGCTTCAACTCTTCAAATATACGTTCTAACTTTTCAAGAAGGTCGTCTCCTTCTTGAAGTTTAAATGTATTTAAAAGTTCTTCTAATTTACGAAACTCTACGATACATCTTTCATAAATAAATATTGTATTTTTAATCGGATTACTCGTCATAATATCGTTTTGCATATAACGTTGCCATGCTTGCATATAATCACTTCCTCAGCTTTCATTAATCATTACTTTTTGTTTTTGTCATTGCTTTGATTGTCTGCAGCTGACTATCAAGCAATGCTAGCTGGCTTTCCAACTTTGCATATTTATCAATAATTGATTCTTGTTTTTTCTTATTAATTGTATCAATATCTTGAATTTTTCTCTCTAAATCAGTTACTTGCTTTTCAATACTTTTAGAGCGTTTTCCAATAATCCCTTCATCTCCAAAGATTCCCTCGAGCTTTTTATCTATATCATGACCAATGCCATTAAAACCAAAGAAAAATTGTTTTGTAGATTCTGGATTCTCTTTAAAAGCTATTTTCAATTTCTCTTCATCAAGAGTCATATTTCCTGTTTTATCAATTTGAATTCCAAAAGAAAATAAATACTTATCATCTTGGGAAAATCTAAAAATGCTTGTCATTGCATTACTTATAGCAAATGAAACATTATTCCCTTGCATTACTCCATTTTCACCAGAAAACAAATCTAAGCTTTTAACAGCGTTATTATACTCATCTTTCATTTTTTTGATTAAATCTATCGAATTTTTTAAATCTGAATCTTCGATAGTTAATTTAATTGGCTCTGTAGTTACCTTTTCTAAGTTAATAGTTAATCCTGGAATTGTATCAATCTTATTTGTTTTACTAGTTCCTTTAATTCCATTTATTGTATATTCTGCATTTGCTGCCCCTGTCACTTGATGTGCAATGGCATTCGTTCCATCCGTATTTTTCGCAGAAGTAACCAGTCCTATATTTTGTAAAAAGCCATTGGCACCATCCGTTAATTTCAGCTCTCCCTCTTTTCCTGCAATAGTAGATGTAAAAAATAGTTGATCCCCTAATGTGTATACGGATACACCATAATTTCCATTATTAATTTTATTGACAAGATCTTTATACGTCATATCTCCCGAAATTTTAACTTCTTTTCCATTTATCTGGAATACATCATCTATTCCAAGCTTTAAATCTAAACTGAATTTTTGCTCCGTACCTTCAGGAGTTTTTGGGGGAGTAAGTGGAGCTGTAGTTATTTGATGCCTTTCTGCTACTCGCTCTACTGTAATTGTGTATGTTCCAGGAATTGCAGCAGCATCCGCCTGTGCTGTCATAAAACCATCTTTGGATAGAGTTGTTTTCTTTTCATCACCTTTAAATGTGTTTAAATCTTTGAATACTTGCACAAAATTTGCAAACTCTTTTTTCATGCTCGCATACACTTTGTTTTCATTTGTTAACGTTTGTTTTTGTGTAGTATATGGTGATTTTTTCATTTCCAATGCTTGTAACTCTAAATCTACTAACTTCTTTGTATCTATCATGTTATTTCCTAAATTCCATATTTGCTGTCTGTCACCATAATTAGATATTGTCCCTGCCATATTTTTCACTCCTTATCATTTACATGTAATCTAAAATACTCGTTTTACTCATCGTACTAACAGCTTTTAATGTTGCTTCGTACGTTGCGTTTATATAAGCTAAATCAGAAATTGCGACCGCTAAATCAACATCCTCAATTTCTTTACGGTTTTCTTGAAGTGCTACATTTTGCTCGCTTAAAATTGTTTTAAACGTCTCCATTGTGTTCATTGTCGAACCAACTTCAGTTGTACGATTAATGATGCCATCTAAGTTTTGCTTATTTCCTTCTAATAACGATTTTAACGCTTTTGGGTCACCGTTTTGCATCGCTTCACTCATCTGTTTTAACGTTTTTATAACTGGGGATAATAATGCTTCTCCGTTACGAAACGCTTTGAATTCATAACCGTCATTTAGTTGCCAGTTCACATCATTTTTTCCACCTTGGTATGTACCATCTTCTGTAAACGGCGGCTTCTCTGCACTATCACCACCGAAAATATAACGGCCTTGCTCTTTCGTATTCGCTAAATATACAACTTGTTTTAAAATTTGATCAATTTCTACACCAATAGCCTTCAATTCTTTTTCACTATTTGTTCCATTTAATGCTTGTACTGTTAATTGATCTGCTCTTGTTAAAGATTTCAAAACACCTTGTAAAGTATTTTCAGTTTGTGTTAACACATTTTTCGAATCCGCTAAATCTTTTTGCATTTGTTCAATATTCGCCAATGAATGTTGAATCGCAAATGATTTACTTGCTGCAAGTGGATCTTCACTCATAAGAAGGTTTTTCTTCCCTGAAGTTACTTGATTTCGATGGTATTGTTGTTGCACATTTAAATCCATTAACTGATTCTTTGCCCAGCTTGCATTTTGAAATGTAGATACTCTCATTTTTATCTCCTCCTTATATATTTCCAATCAACTACTATCACTTATCGAATAATCGAAAATAGGCTATCAAACACTTCATTCATCGTCGTAATAGCTTTAGAGTTTGCGACGAAATATTTTTGGAAGGCCATTAAATTAACCATTTCCTCTTCCATATTAACGCCTTCAACACCCATCTTTTCTTGCTGAATTCCCTCTAATAAATCCCCATGGATTTTTTGATAAGCATTCACTGCACTTTTATCAGATGCTACACCAACTATAAATTGGTCTAATGCTTGTTTATATGTAAGTCCTTCTTTATAATCATCATTCGTAATTGCTGCTAGGTTATTTGCTGTTTCAGCAGATATTTTCATTTTCGAAACATCTTTTGCAAATTCAGGGTTTAATTTCATATCTTTCGCTTGATCTTCCACAAAGAACTCTTTTCCCATTTCTGTGTTCACTTCATTCTTTACAGAAATCATTAATTCTTCAAGGTTTTTCTTATAACTAGCAATCTTCGCTTTCGTATCGATCGCTGATTGGATTGCTCCACTAGTTAAAGGAATTTCCGAACCGTAAATTTCAGCAGTCATTGGTTCTTTTTCTTTATTTAATTGAAGTGGATATGTATCTTGTCCATTTACTGTTAAAACACCATTCATTCTAACACTCGCGATATTAGGATTCATAGATTCATAAGACACTTCTATATTTGCATACTTAGACATTTCTGTAATGATACGATCACGTTCATCCAAAAGTTGATTTGGCACTTGTGTACCTGCTTGTCCAATTTTTTTATTCGCTTCCGCTAAGCTGCCAGCAAGACGATTAAATTCATTTACATGCGCTTCAATATCTTCTGTCGTTTGTGCTTCTGCTGTATCTAAGCCTTTCGCTAGACGATTTACTTGACTTGTAAACTTCCCAGTTTCAGAAATTAATGTATCGTAGTAATTTGGTTGTTCTGGATTTTTTGCAACTTCACGAAAGGCATTAAAGAAGCCATCCATTAAACTAGATAATGAATTCTTTCCTGTCGTTCCAACCATAGATTCTACACGTGATAAAGTCGAATTCATGTAGTTATAGTAAGAGAGTTGAGATAATTGATCGTTAAACTGTTTCGTCTTCACTTCATCTGTAATACGGTCAATGCCTAACGTTTGTACACCGTAACCTATTTTTTGTTCCGGTGAATAGCCCTGACTTGCTCCAGCCGATCCGTAATTCACCATTTGACGCACATAACCAGGCGTATGAATGTTAGATAAATTTTGTTTCGTCGTTTGTAATCCCATTTGTGCCGCTAACAAACCCGATAACGGCGTATTATAATCAGATAGTCTCATAATGTTTCACTTCCCCTTTACAATAGTTCGTTCATAAAGATTTGTGAATTATTGTTTCGCTCTAAATTATATTCAGAAACGGAATCCACAATACTTTCTGTAGTTTTTAATAGTACGTTTAAGTAATATTGATTTTTCAAAAGAATCATTTTTACATTCTCTTCTAATTCAGCTACATTTTTTTGTAATTCTTCCATTTTTTCAATTTCTTCGTTAGAAAAATGCGAAAATAATGCACTTACACGAAATGATTCCACGCCCTTTTCTTTACAAAACTGAACAACCATTTCTTCAAATGAACTTGATAACTTTTTTAAACCATCAATGTACTGCAATTGCTCTACTTGCAATTTTTGAACTGCATTTACATTTTTATGTTTCAAATTCTCATATATTTGTTCTCCGAGCGTTTGAATATTTTCATACGCTTTTTGAATAATAACAAGCTTTTCATATAATTGTATGTACATATAGCTTCCTTCCTTTTACAAGACTAAATTTACAATTAAACCGTGGATTTCTCCAATTTGATTTAACATTTCTAAATGTCCTGTTTTCGTATTAATTAAGTTCATAACATCTTCTAACTCATTTAATCCCATTTCCGCCTGTTTCACAATCGTCATTTTCTGTGAATATCCGTAACGCGGATGACGAGACATGACATCTTTATATTGCAATACATTATCTACGTAAAAATTCAAAAATGATTTTACTGTGTTTTTGTATTCCATTACATTATCAAGCGTTAATTCCATTTCAATTTTCTCTTTAATTTCTCCAATGTTATCGACAAATGCTTCCATTTGTTCTAGCAATTTATCTTTTTTCGGATCTGCATGCAAATTATCCGAAAATGCAAGTCCTGTCCTGACATTTGCTTCTTTCGGCATTTGAGTAGCAGGCGGTATATGCGATAAAATTGGATTATGCGAGATCGAACGCAGCATATATATCACCTATTTATTTTTTTATTTCTTCCTAAACTTAATCGTAAAATCCAGTTATTTATAATTATACTCTGAACACTAATATTTTGCAGTTATTTTTTATAAAAGATATGTTACAATTTAGCATGAGGTGGCACAAATCTATGAATATTTTTCTTTGTGGTTCAAATCAATTAACAGCATTAGATCAAGAAGAAATAAAAAAATTTTTAACTGACTATGCTCACAAACATAAAATTTACATATTATGTTATAAATCTATCGAAAATGAGATTCTTCGTTTTTTCATCGAAAACGAAAGACTCGCTCAAAATTTATGCCTTTACACGCTACAGCCGTTACAAGCATTAACAGATGAATTTCAAGAGGTCGTTGATTACTTAAAAAAACACGGAGCCGAGTATGTCGCTTTTGATCATCCTTCCGACTCTATTTACCGATCAGATTATATGTTTTTTGTAAAACAAATAATCGAAGATACCGATTTAGTTCTCTGTTTTTATAATGGGGACAAGCATACATCTGTCATTCCCGTTGACGTTGCAAAAGAAGCAGGAATTGATGCTGTTATTTATGATTTACCAGGTTTACATGAAAAACAGATGAAAAAAAACTTTGAACAAAAAATCCGTATGATGTAAAGGGGGAGGCACAATATCGTTATTGTGCCTATTATAAATATGATAATTGAACAAGATTATGATCATTTTATCGCGAGTTTTAAACAACAATTCAATATGGATATCGCTTCATATAAACAAGATAGAATGCGTCGTAGAATCGATGCTTTTATTTCGAGAAAGGGCTTTGGGAACTACACTAGTTTTCTAAGCAATTTACGTACCGATCAAAATTTATTTTTAAGTTTTATTGATTATATTACAATTAACGTTTCAGAATTTTTTAGAAATAAAGAACGTTGGCAAACGTTAGAGACGAAAGCACTACCAAAATTACTTGAACAAAATAACGGAAAATTAAAAGTATGGAGTGCCGCTTGCGCTGCCGGTGAAGAACCATATACACTCTCTTTAATTTTATCGAAGCATCTAGCTCCATTTCGTTTTGAAATACAAGCAACAGATCTTGATTTTCACATTTTAGAAACTGCAAAACGCGGTCAATATACAGAACGTTCTTTAAAAGAATTACCTATCGATTTGAAAGAGCGTCATTTCACAAAAGAAAATGATATATATTCATTACATCAAAATATTAAGCAAAACGTCACGTTCAAACAACACGACCTGTTAATGCAGTCGTTCGATACAAATTACGATTTAATCATTTGTCGCAACGTAATGATATACTTTACTGAAGAAGCAAGGATAAAACTTTATGAAAAGTTTAGTCGTTCTTTACGAAAAGGCGGCGTACTATTTGTTGGTAGTACCGAACAAATTTTAACACCTGAACGTTATAATCTTCAGAGATTTGATACATTCTTCTACGAAAAAATATAAAAGGGGTCGTCACAATGTAAAGTGACGACCTTTTTATATAACTCGAATTAAAATAATAGCAACAATCCATACAAAGAGAAAAAGAAATGTCATAGACCATTTATGTTCTTGCATCGTTTGTTTCAGGGCCTGTGATAATTGTGTCATATTCATTTCTGCGAGCGCTCTCCATACACTTACATCCCGCTCTTTAGCTGTGCGATCTGTAACGCTAATTAAAATAGTTTCGTTAGACAATTTCGTTATGTAAGCAGTAATAACCGTTACCATTAAATTTATATTTCCTTCTGAAGAATCACTTTCCACTCTAGAAATGAGTGCACTTACATCTAATAACGGAATATATACCTTTCTACCAAATGATAGTTGTACTTCTGCGAAATCATACGTTCCATCTAACAAAGGAAGTTCTTTTATATGCGCCTGCTTAACAAGCCCTTGTAAACTTCTCATTACTTGTTCAAATACTTTTTCTGTTTGCTTCCCTTCTCCAGATAACGTATGCAACTTTTTAAAAAGTTGTAACACTGTATCCATCTCTTTAGAAAGCATTTCCTTCATAACCTTTCCATCACCTAAACTCGCAAGTAAAATCCCTATTTCATTATTTTTCGAAATAATCTTAGACTGTCCAGTAAACACTAGATTACTATGCTTTCGTTCTTTCTGGATTTCATGTTCCGAAATAGCTGCAGGCTGTTTTAATGGTTGTAGCGTCTTATTTTCAATTGTCGTACGTTTAATCTCCATCTAAGCGCCTCCACTACTATGAAATAATTAGCCCCATTCTTTATTACTCTTTAAAACTAAAAATAGTACGAATAAACCTGACATAATAGCAAACACATTAGAAGCTTGTACTCCTTGTTCGCTACTGTCTTCTTTTTTCTTTTGCGGTTCTTCTATTTGTTCTTTCTTTTTCGAAACGACTCCATTGTCATTTCTACTTTTGTTCTCTTTTTGAGCCTTTCCATCACTTACTTCCTTATGATTTCCCAACGGCTCTTTTATAAAGTAAGTAATTCCTTCTTTCTCTTTCAGCGGCTCTTTTATAAAATCGTTTATTTTCTCTTCTTGCTTCGGAATTTGAACAACTGGCGGTTTTTCTTCCAGGAGCGGAATCTCTATTTTTGAGTCTTCCTGCTTCTCTGGTTCTTTCTCTGGTTCTTTCTCAGGTTCTTCCTTATCTTCTAATTTATCTTCATTCTCTCGTTCTTCTATCTTTTTATCATCTTCTGGTTTTTGCTCCAAAATAGAAACGATATACTCACTTTCCTCAACCAGTTTATTACCGGCCGCATCCACTATCTCTACAAGTATTTCGTACGTCCCGATTGGCAACGCATCCGTTATTTCAAATACTTTTTGCCAATCCATGTCGCGCTTATTGTAATCTAATAAAAATGTAATCTCTTTATTTTCTTTCCCTTTTAATGTAACACGAACTTCTTTCACAACTGATTCTACGTCTGTCGCCTTCACTCGCACACGTATAGAACCGCCTTGTTTCCGTTCAATTAGCTTCTCTTTCGCCTCGTCAACAGTAACTTTATGCAACTTCGGTAGCTCTTTATCTATTGTTGGCGTGTCATTATTTATACGAATAAATGGGACTTTCACTTCATTTTCTATAAGCTCTTCTTTCTCAGTTTCTTTAGAACTTTGAATGAGCTGAAGATTCCAATCACCTTGCAAATCAAAAGTCTCGACCTTGTAGTTAGCAATCCATCGCTTCGTTTCCTCTTCATACTTAAACGATAGCACTCTTTCTTGTTCATACTGATCGCCGTTTTTTGGCAAGCGCAAAATACCTTTTATACTTTGAACATTTTGCTCTTTCGGCTCTACAATAACCCGCACTTCTTCGCCAACTTTTAATTCTGGCTTATTTACTGTAATAACCCCTTGATCCGTTTCTATCATTTTTTCGATTTCTTGTTCATTTGCTACTTCTTGTTGTTCCTCTTTACCTTGATTCACTTCCACTTGCTCTGGCTGCTCTTGAACTTCTTTGTTTTCTTCTTGTACATTCATTTCATTTAGTTTTTGATCTGGCTCAATTTGTTCTTCCGCCTGACTTTGCAGAGGGAAGAACAGACACACATTTATGAATATCCAGCTCATTAGAAAAAACTTTACGTTTTTCATCTACTAGCTCAAACTCCTATTTCAACGACTTATAGCGATTTCGTCACTTTTACTCCGAAAAATCCATCTACATTTACAAGTTCACCATACGCCACCAATACATCATTTACATAAATACGAATTGGCTCGTCAATATCCTCATCTAGTACAACCGCTTCATTCTCTTGTAAACTTAAAATATCTTGAATTGTTTTCACTGTGCTTCCAAATACAAATTTCACATTCATTTCTACATTTTGTAAGATGGATGTGTCCATGTATACTGGTTCCATTTGTTTTACTTCTTTAAATTCAATAGTTTGCACAACAGGTTCTACAATTTTTTCTTCTTCAATTTCTTCCGTAACAATCTCTTCTTCCTCTTCCACCATTGGATATAGAAGTCTTCTTACCATTTCTTTCGCTTCTGAAATCGGTAAAATTTGATACATTTTCGATTGAAGCAGGTCGCCAATTTCAAGGTTGAACGTAATTTGGACGAGTTCGTCCACTTTCATTGACTCTCCCAAATATTCCATTTCTTCTTTTAACGTTACGAATTTAACATTTGGTGGTGTCATGTCCATTTTTTCTTGAAACATTTCTGACATCGCTGTCGCAGCATGTCCCATCATTTGGTTCATGATTTCTTTAATACCACTCAGTTCTAATTCACTAAGCTCCTTCTCTGGATCAACTTCCCCTGTTCCCATCATCATTAAATCTACCATTGTTAAAGCGACATCTTTCGTAAATACGAATACATTCTCATTCTTTAGCCCTTCAACAAAATCAACATTTAAAATAACAAACGGGACTGGTACTCCGTCATAATGACGAACATTGATTGATTCTACATTGGGCGTACTAATTGTAACTGGCTGATTTAATAGTGTTGACAATACTGTTGAAGCTGAACCAATTGAAATATTTGCAATTTCACCAAGGACATCTTTCTCTTCTTGTGTTAAATGCTCTTTTTCAACTTGTTCTTCTACAATCTCAGTTTCCACTACTTCTGCTGGCTCATCTTTTTCTTCTACTCCACCAGATAATTGCATTAATTTATTTACCATTCGTTTCGCATGTTCAACTGAAACAATTTGCACAAGTTTAGAGTTTACAAGATTATCTATCTTTAAATCAAACGATACTTTAACAATCGTTTGATTCCCATCAATCTCAGAAATTTTCTCCATTTCTTCTGATAACTTTACAACTTTAATTGTCGGCGGAGACATATCTACTGTATCTTGAAAGAATTCTGACATAGATGTAGCTGCGAACCCCATCATTTGATTCATCGCTTCTTGTACAGCACTTAGCTCTAATTCACCAAGTTCTTTTCCGTCTTCCACTTCACCTGTTCCCATCATCATTAAATCAGCAATGGATAATGCAACATCTTGCTTAAGGACAAGAAGGTTTTCCATATCTAATCCTTTTGTAAAATGAATGTTTAATACAACGTGTGGAACTTCGACGTCGCTTGAATCATATAAATCTACCAATTCTATGCGAGGAGCAGTAATACTTACTTGCCTATTTAAGATTGTTGATAATACAGTCGAAGCTGAACCAAATGATATATTTGCAATTTCGCCAAGAATATCACATTCTTGAGGCGTTAAATGCTCATTTTCTTTTTCTAGCACAATTGTGCTCGTATCCCCTTTTGTGTGTTGCTCAGGCATTTTCTCTGCCTCCTCATTTCTGTTTTTCTATCAAATGATATAAACTCTCATTTTATTTTAACAAACTTATTATATAAAACGTTAATATGTATTTATTCCCATTTTTAGATTAGTAACGATTAACCAAAAAGCTCCCCAATTGTATACAAGTGGGGAGCTTTCCTTCATTCCTATTATAAACCTTCTGGGTTTAAAATGAGGACCACTCGTCCATCACCGAGAATTGTCGCACCAGAGAAATAATTAGAACTCTCTGCAAAGAAGTCACCTAATGACTTTAAGACTATTTCTCTTTGACCGATAATTGTGTTTACAATAAGTCCATAGCTGCGATGTGTATTACGAACAATTAACACAGGAACCATTTGACCATCATATGACGCAAACGCCTCATCTACTGTTTTCTCACCAAATACAGTACTTAAATGCTTCACTTCAATAATTTGATTACGGTAATTTAACACATCTTTTCCTTGTAAGGATTGGATGTCTTCTTTTTTAATCCGAATTGCTTCAACAATATTGCCAAGAGGGAAAGCATAACGTTTATCATTTGTTTGAACAAGCATAGATTGAATAATGGACAACGTTAATGGCAGTTCAATTCTAAATGTACTACCTTTCCCTTCTTCAGAATCAATAATTAAGTGTCCACCTAAACTATGGATCGTATGTTTCACTACATCTAATCCAACGCCACGCCCAGAAAGGTCTGATACAACTTCAGCTGTACTAAATCCTGGTTGGAAAATCAAATCAAATACTTCACGGTCCGTTAATTTATTTGCCTCAGATTCTGTTACAACACCATTTTTAATCGCTTTTTCTAATACTTTCCCTTTATGAATTCCATTTCCATCATCCGTAATTTGAATAACGACATGATTTCCACTATGGAACGCTTCTAATTTAATCGTACCTGTCTCATTTTTTCCTGCATCACGACGTTGTTCAACAGTTTCAACCCCATGATCAATTGCATTACGAATTAAATGGACGAGTGGATCACCGATTTCATCAATAACAATTTTATCAACTTCGGTGTCTTCACCTGTAATTTGTAAATCGATTTTCTTTCCTAAATCTTTCGCTAACATACGTACCATACGCGGGAAACGATTGAAAACAGTCTCTATCGGTACCATACGCATATTTAATAGTACATTTTGAATATCTTTTGAAATATCACCTAATCGATTTAAATGCTCAATTAATTCCTTGTTTTGAATTGCTTGTGCCAATTCATCTATACGACCACGCTCAATTACACTTTCTTCAAACATGTTCATTAATCTTTCAATTTTTTCTAATTGTACACGTATGGAACGATTTTCCACTTTACCATTTTTCGTTTTTGCAGCGCTTTTAGCAGGTGTAGCATTAGCAGATTGCTTCGATACTTCTTTAGTTGATTCCACATGAGTAGCCGCTTGTAAACCTTCCTGCATAGCTTCTTGTATACCCAATTCTTTCGAGACTACTTCTTTTAATGTATGTCCTTGCTTCACTTCTACTTTCTCAATTTCAGAAACATGAAGCACTACTTGTTTTAATTCTTCTTCACTTTGATCAGTATCCATAAATACTGTGAACTCAAAACCGAAAGCATCTGCTTCAATTTCTTCAATACTTGGAACTGTTTTTTGTACATTACCTACATTTTGCAGTGCTTCAATACACATAATTGCACGTACTGCTTTTAAAATAGCATGTTGCTCAACAGTTATATGCACTTCATGCGAAACTGCATCATCATTATTTATAGGTTCTTGCTCAATATATTCCGCAGGAGTTTCTACATTGCCATTCAATAATGCTTCTAATTTCTGCTTAGTTGTAATTACATCAATATTGCCCATTCCGCCTTGTTGCACATCTGCAACCATCTTCTCTAAATTATCAATGCACTCAAAAATCACATCAATAATCTCTGCATTTACAACTATATTCCCATGACGAATTTCATCTAAAACGTTTTCCATTTTATGCGTTAAATCCGCCATTTCCGTAAATTCCATACTCGCTGACATACCTTTAAATGTATGGGCTGAGCGGAATATTTCTCCCACAACATCCATATCAGTGGGATTTTGTTCTAAAGTTAGCACATTTTCATTTAGCGATTGTAAATGTTCTTCTGATTCCTCAAAAAATATATTTAATAGATCTGTTTGCATTTTCATCCCCTACCTGTCTAACAAACATTTCATTTATGTATAACAATTTAGTGTTTTAAAGCAAGAAAAAAGGGGGCCACACGCATATCCGCTATCAATGTTTAGATTCCTTGTGGCACCCCTTCTATATTAGCTGTTTGCTACTTTTGTTAAAGCTTCAATTACTCGATCCGCTTGGAACGGCTTTACAATAAAGTCTTTTGCTCCACCCTTAATTGCATCTAATACCATACCTTGTTGCCCCATTGCGGAACAAATAACAACTTTTGCACTTGAATCAATTTTAATAATTTCTTTTAATGCTTCAAGTCCGTCCATTTCTGGCATAGTAATATCTAATGTTACAATATCCGGTTGAAGTTCTTTAAACTTCTGAATTGCTTCTACTCCATTCTCTGCTTCACCAATAATTTCAAATTCAGAATTACTTTTTAATAAGTTTTTAATCATCGTTCGCATAAACATCGCATCGTCTACAACTAAAATTTTATGTGCCATTCTTTTTAATTCTCTCCTTCTATGTATAAATATATCTTAATATTTCACCTTATCATTCTCACTCATTATACAAAATAAAATGATAAAATTTAATATTTTTTTAAAAGAATTTTCGTATTTTCATTATTTTATTATTAAAATGATAATATACTATTCTTTTATGTAAATGACAACGCGACGGTTTTTCTCCCAATTTTGCGGTGAATCATTTGGTACAACTGGCTTGGTATCTGCATATCCTACCGCAGCTAACCTTTTATCATCCACATTATACACTTCAATTAAGTGATGAATCATATTAGCTGCCCTTGCTGAAGATAACTCCCAATTAGAAGGGAATTTGTCGTTATGAATCGGTCTACTATCTGTATGCCCTTCAACAACAATCGGATTTGGTACTGATTGGAAAAATCCAACTAATTGACTTATTATCTCTTTCGCTTCCAGTTTAACATTTGCGTCACCCGTATCAAATATTAAATTATCTACTATAACGACGCTTACCCCTGTATCCTCACGATATACATTCACTTGACTAATACCGTTATTATCTACATATGCTTTTAATTTCTTATATAATTCATCCATTCTTTTTTTCGAGACCATTTTTTCATCATTTTTTTCATGCGAAATATCTGGTATTGTATTTTCCATTACTTTCGCATCTACTTGCTCCACGTCACTAAACTTTTCAAGCATCTTTGACAATTTTACTGCATCCTGCTTTGATGTAGCAACTAGTAATACAAAGAAAGTTAATAATAACATCGTTAAATCTGTAAAAGTCGTCATCCAACGAGGCGATCCCTTTTGCGGTCGTTTCATCATAACCATACCACTCCTTGAAATATTAGGCTGCTCGTTTTACTTTTTTTACCTTTGTTTCGTATACATATGTATCGAGTTTCAACTTTAATTTAGAAGGAATTTGACCGCGATATAATTCTGAAATCGCTTCAATAACAAACTTCTTCTCTGTATATAAATCTTCAATACCACGATACACCTTTTCAGCAAGAGGGATTGCAATCATATTTGCAAGTACTGACCCATACAATGTCGTTAACATCGCAACTGCCATCCCTGTACCAATTTGCGATGTGTCTTGCAAGTTTTGAAGCATAATGATAAGACCGATTAAAGTCCCTATCATGCCCCAAGCTGGAGCGAAATCGCCAATTTTATCTAATAATGCTGCCCCTTTTCTTAACTCATACACTTCCGTTTCAACATCTTTCATTAACACTTCTTTTAATTCATCTTCATCGTAACCACTTAACATTAATCGAATTCCTTTTTGAATAAAAGGATTGTCTACTTGCTCTCCATCAACTTCTAAAGAAAGTAGGCCGTGTTTTTTAGACTTTTTAGAAAAATCAACAAATAAATCCGTTAACTGTTCTAAATTTTCTTCTTTTCTATGTAAAACAGTAAAAATGCTTTTCGTATATTTTTTTATTTCTCCAAATCGATATGCCACAACAATTGTCGCTGTAGTTCCCCCTATGACAATTAAAATAGATGAAACATCTAAAAAGTTTTTAAAAGCTTTTATTCCGCCGCCGCCAATCATAATTGCCGCTATCACTATAGCAAAACCTACTATAATGCCGACTGGGCTAGAAATGTCAAACTTCCTTTTTCTTCTTTGTGGTCTAGCAAATCCTTGATTTTCGTCTCCCATATTCCTGCCCTTTCCTTTTCATTTTTATAAAACATTTTTTTATTTTAATAATGCGTTTTCACATATAATAAGTATTATACGCTTATCATCTGTTTATCGCAATATACTCATAAAATTGACACATTTCATTTCCATATTAGAATTATAGTATGGAAATATGAGGAGGATCACGATGGAACATAACATTTTACAAGTCATTGCACTAGCAGAAAAATTAAAATACGAAATGCGACATAGCTGGCTTTCTAACGGGCGTCAAGAAAGCGTTGCTGAACATACGTGGCGCATGTCTCTAATGGCCATTTTAGTTGAGCCTTATTTAGATCAAAAAGTAAATATTGAAAAATTACTTAAAATGGTTATTATTCACGACCTAGTCGAAGCTGAAGCTGGTGATATTCCTGCTTTTGATACAATGAATAGTCATGAATTACAATTACAAAAACAAATAAATGAGCAAGAAGCCATTTTAAATATTAAACGAACATTAAAAGGTTCTCTCGGTGAGGAATTATATGATTTATGGATGGAGTTTGAAGCGAAAGAAACGTACGAAGCAAAAGTAGCTAACGCACTTGATAAGCTTGAGGTGAAAATTCAGCATAACGAAGCTGATATTGATACGTGGCTACCAATTGAGCATAAAATGACATTCCAAGTAGCAAAGCATACAAACTTTGATTCTTTCCTATCTAAATTACAAAAAATGATTGAACAGGATGGAGAAAAGAAATTACTCGCTGCCGGCATTGACGTGGAAGCTTGCAAACGATAATGAAAAGACACTCAATATGAGTGTCTTATTTCATTATCGTTGATATAGCCTGCTTGTATATAAGCTGTTGTTTTCCATCAACTAACATTAAAACGGTAAATTTGTCTATCGCAACAATTTCTCCTACTATTCTAACGCCACTCTTTAAAAAAATTGTAACAATACCTTTTTCTTCTTTTATTTGTTTATACATCTCTTCTTGTAAATGTTCCAAATACTTTCCTCTCCTTTTTCACAAAATATCTTAATATAAAAAAATACAAATTATTTATTTGTGTACTTTATCTTTTACATTCATAAACTTATTAATAAGTATATCTAAATCTCGGCTAAATAACAAAACTTTATCATGATCCAATCCGTGTCTAGCAACAAGCTGGATTAGCTCTTTCTTTTTGTTTTCTATTTTATTGTGTAATTTTCCCATCTCCATCTCTTTACTAAAACTCCCTTTTCCCATAATATTACTTGTAAAATTATAGTACAAATCCTCTCATAAAAAAATATAAAAATGGTTTTTTTTACAATTTTTATATTTTTTTATGAACAAATCGCAAAATATATAACGATTTCTTCACATACCCCTAGCACAATATACAATCAAAATAACCATACAGGCCTTTGTCTAATTACAAAAGAGACTGGCTCCTTTTCCATACAAAAAACATACTGTATATAGTAGTCCATGAATTATATAGATTAACTTACTCAAAAGGAGGAAAACATATGAGCTATGGTGGAAGTTGCTCTGGTTTCGGCGGTGGATTTGCTTTGCTTATCGTACTATTCATCCTTCTAATCATCATCGGATGTAGCTGCTGGGGTGGCGGCGGATACGGATACTAATATATCCTATCCTTAACAAATGAACGAAAAACTATACGAAAACAGCTCATATTTGAGCTGTTTTTTCATACTTTCGTATGAAGTGATATCCCTCTTTTTTGTGATTTCAACTAATAAAAAAACGTTTACTATGAAATAAGAAATGTTTTACTAAGGAGGATTACAATGATTAAAGGTCTTTACGAAGCACACTTACCTGTCAGTAACTTAGAGATATCAATATCTTTTTATGAATCACTTGGACTGAAATTATATAAAAGAGGAGATGATATTGCTTTCTTTTGGATTAAAGAAAACGAAAGTTGGCTTGGTCTTTGGGAAGGAACAGAATACAAAGTTAATTATCATCCCTCTTTACGGCACATCGCCTTTCAAGTAAGCTTACATGATTTAGAAAATGCGATTCATTGGCTAAATCAAAAAGGAATTTCAGCAAGAAAAGATTTTGGAATGGAACCAATTGAACCGATTGTTTTTCCAGAATTAGCACATGCCGCTGTATACTTTAACGATCCTGACGGAAATAGTTTAGAATTGATCGCACAATTACCTGTTGGACTTCCTACAGCGGAGAAAGTGTATTTAAGCGAGTGGAAAAAACAAGTTCAAGCATCATCATTACATAAAGATTAAATTTTATGTCAGTTTCTTATTCCACACTTCTAAAAACAAATAAAAACTTCAATAAACTATTTTACGGGCAAACGTTAAGTGTACTTGGAGATTGGTTTCATACTGTAGCTTTAGTAACATTCGTCTATAGCATAACGGAATCTCCATTTATAATTGCACTCACTTTTATAAGTAAAGGTTTACCACAGCTACTTCTTAGCCCCTTTATAGGCGGAGTTGTAGATCGTTTTTCTAAAAAGAAGATTCTGATTTTTACCGATTTTTTACGAGGCATGATCGTCCTCACTTACTTATTTGCACTATATAAAATTGAGATTATTTTCATTTCTAATATATGTTTATCCGTACTTTCTTGTTTATTTGAACCAGCTAAACAAGCAACCTTAAAAAATATCGTACACCAAAATCATTTCGTAACTGCTAACTCTCTTTCTAGTACAATTAATGGTTTTATGTCTATTATGGGTGCTTCTTTGGGCGGGATAATTGCACAATCTTTACATATTGAGTTCGCTTTTTTAGTAAATAGCCTGTCATACTTTATTTCAGCCTATTTTATTTATACTATGAATGTCCCTTCTCATGATACTTGTAACAAGAAAAAAGCATTTTTTACTGATATAAAAGATGGGTAAAGTTTTTTCATTCCATTATTCCATTTACGGATCACTTATTCAGTTATCCATGTTTTTTACAGGAGCGCTTTTAGAAATTCTTTCTCCGCAAATTATTGGTAGCCTATTAGCTCTATGCTGTATTTTTGTTAGTTTTATATGGCTTTACCTGTTTTATCGCGGGAAACTGAGTGAAGAATCTACTAACACTTAATAGCATGTTTATGTACATGCTATTTTTATTTATGTCGAAATATAAAGGAAAAAGGCGATTTATTTCCCTTACGTTCTAATTTTTTAGAATGTACAATAAATTTAGATCATAAGAAAGGAGATATCATAATGTTTGACGATAGACTTACTATTTCAGCTGAGCAGCAGAAGCTCATTTCTAATGCAACTCGCATTCAAATTCTTCACCTTTTAAAAGACGAGGCACTCACAGCAAAACAAGTAGCTACTAAACTAAATAAATCTGCTGGTAGCGTACATTATCACGTTCAAATTTTATATGATGGAGGGGTACTTGAATTAGTAGACACGAAAGAAAAACGAGGAATTATTGAAAAATATTACAAGGCAAAATCTGCTCATTTCTATATTGAAGAAAGCGGCACAGAAGGAACGAATACAGGTAGTCATATTGTATCTCATTTATTTTTAACTCCAGAGGAATTACAACAGCTTACTTGGGAAGTTTCACAAGTTTTATTACGCTGGGAAAACAAAACCGCTCGTCAATCAAACTCCGAAGAGGAATACGCTATTTCCTGCAAAATTAAAAAACAATGAAAGAAAGGTCCAGCTGCTCATGAAAAATAAATTATTATTATTGTCAGGAACAGGAATTTCTCGTTTAGGTGATTTTATGTATCTCATCGCCCTAAACGTAATGGTGTTAAATAGCACAAACTCCCCTGCTGCTGTAGCAGGATTATGGATTGTTGGTCCAATTGCGACCGTTGTTACAAAAATATGGTCTGGTAGCATAGTAGATCGATTAAACAAACGGTCCATTATGCTCATCACAGATATAATTCGGGCAGCTCTTATTGGCTGTATTCCACTATTTGATTCTATTTGGGCCATTTATATTTTTATCTTTTTAACTCGCATCGCTACATCATTTTTCGATCCAGCTTCATTCACTTATAAAACGATGCTCATACGAGCTGAAGAACGCGCTCAATTTAACGCTTGGAATAGCTTATTTACAAACGGGGCTTTCATTATCGGTCCAGCTCTTGCTGGAATACTTCTCACCACGTACTCAGCATCCTTTGTGATTTACTGCAACTCACTTTCTTTTCTACTTTCTACTATTCTCATTTATTTCTTGCCAAACATTACATTACAAACAAAGCAAAACGAAGAAGTTGCAAATACTTTCGTACAAACATTACGAAGTGATTGGAAACAAGTTTTTTCATTCGCTCGAACTGAAACTTACATTATTCTCATATTCGTTTTATTCCAAGCCACTATGCTTGTTTCTATGGCACTCGATTCACAAGAAGTTGTTTTCACAAGACAAGTACTGTTTTTATCCAATATAGAATATAGCATGCTTGTTAGTATAACTGGTGCTGCTTACGTTTTCGGTTCATTTCTTGTTTCTCTCTTTGCTAAACGATTACCAATTCAACATTGTATCGGATTAGGTATGATTTTCACAGCAATAGGCTATGTAATTTTCGCCTTTTCAAATTCATTTATAGTTGCAGCGAGTGGTTTCATTTTACTTGGCATTTCTTCATCATTTGCTGGTACTGGCTTTATAACATTTTATCAAAATAACATCCCTGTACATATGATGGGACGTATTGATAGCGTATTTGATTCCATAAAAAATTTCATCCAAATCTTTTTCATTTTAGCAATTGGGGCATCCGCACAATTTCTTTCCGTTCAAATCACTGTAATCAGTAGCTCATTACTCATTCTTTTCCTTTCCTGTTTATTAGCAATCCGGGTAATGACACCTTCACGAGAAAAATATTTTAAAGCTACCGGTTCATCATTGGAATATTAACTTCAACATAAAAAGCGGCTATTTTGCCGCTTTTTTCCCGTTTTAAAGGACAGTAAGCCCCACTGATTAAAGTTTCACTTTATGTTAAAATATGTATTGGATCTGATTATGTAGGAGGACTATTTTGGAGATTATATTCACTTTCATATGTATTATATTAGTAGCTTCTATTTTACAAACAAGTACAGGTTTTGGCTTTTCTATTATGGCAACACCTTTCTTACTCATGCTATTTCTACCACAAGAAGCTATACAAATAAATATCATTTTATCATTAATTATTTCTATATCACTCATCTGGAAAATAAGAATGGACATTGATTTTATTCTACTGAAAAGATTAATTTTCGGAAGTATAATTGGTGTTCCTTTTGGTATTATCATTTTCACTTCCATTAACATCAACACATTTAAATTAGCAATTAGCATCCTTCTCTTACTATTAACGTTGATGCTAATATGCAACTTTAAGATTCAATCAACAAAATCTAGAGATTTCATAGTTGGCGGACTATCTGGTCTTTTAACGACAAGTATCGGTATGCCAGGACCTCCACTGTTACTTTATTTTACAGGAACTGATACGAAAAAGGAGAAGTTACGAGCAACTACATTGGCTTTTTATCTATTTATATATTTCATTAGCCTACTAACTCAAATACTCTTCACTGGGACAAACAAAACAATTTGGGAATCCAGTTTATATGCTATTCCAATCGTATTTCTAGGTTTGTATATAGGTCAAATTATTTTCAAATGGCTTAATCAACGGATTTTTAAAATATTTACGTACATCCTTTTGAGTTGTACGGGTATGTATCTTCTTATTGAAAGTTTGCATTTATTATAAGTAAGTTTTTCAAGATAAAACGATTAAAGCTTGCTTCATTTTTCTCCTCCAAAAAAGGCAGACCTGCATGCAGGTCTGCCTTTTTTCTCATTTCTTATTAAATCCTTTTTCACTTAAAAAGTCTTTCATATGCATTCTTTTTTCTTTAGCCATAAACGAACTCATTGATTCCGTCCATGTCACGTTTTTCTTGTTTGCTGATCTTTCTTTGTAATACGAGCTCATCGTTTCATCGTATTCGTTTAATAATTCATCATATTTCTTTTCATCATACCCATTTTCATGAAGAATTGCTGCTACTGGTAAACGTGGTTTCACTCCATGATTTTCATCTGGTACACCAACTGTCATTCCGAATATAGGATATACTTTATCTGGTAAATGAAGCAATTCACTTACTTCTCTCGGGTTATTACGAATACCACCAATATAACAAATACCGTATCCTAACGATTCTGCTGCTAACGCTAAGTTTTGCGCGAACAGTGAAGCATCTACCGTCGCAACGATAAAGTCTTCTACTCCTTCATGCTTAATCTCTGTACCATGCTGTTCACACGCCATTTCAAGTCGTTTTAAATCTGCACAACAAACAAAGAATGCTGCGCAGTCTTTCACGTGACGATTTCCGGATAGCTCTGCTAGTTTAACCTTTAGGTCTTGATCTGTTACATATATAACAGAATACGCCTGTACAAAATGCGAGGAAGCAGCATGCTGCGCAGCTTGCACCATTCTTTCTACTACATCTTTCGGAATTGATTCTTCTTTATATTTACGAACTGAAACGTGTTGCTCCATTTTATGTATGATCTCATTCATGAAAAACACTCCTTTTTTCTCTTCATAATGAAAAACTAACATATCTTTTTCAATATTCACAACTTATAAGCACAAAAAGAGCAATTCTTTTTGAATTGCTCTTTTTTAAAACGTCTATTAGTACGGTAAATGAAATTATATCGACGATTCCTTGCATTATATCAACGATTTTTCAAATATATCGACTTATCAACAAATACCGACAGGTTTACATCAAATTATTTCTTGTCTTATTACGTTGTTTTCAAAACTTTAATACCTTTTACGATATTCCAAATGAAGTAATAAATCCCTACAAGAATGAATACTGCATATGTGATCATCATTCCAATTCCAGCACCATCAGATTGATTGAAGCTTAAACCATATATGCCGGATACTGCTAATCCACCAAATAAAACCGCATACGGGAAAATATGTGACCAAAATGCTTTTTTCGCGTGGTATTTCACTTCATCCTCCGCAACGAAGTAGACGATAATTGGCAGTAAAAATGGTGCAAAAAAGATACTAAAGTAACATAGTGAAGATAATATATTATTTCCTTTCATCCGATTCACCTCTAAATAGTTTTTGTTATCTTCATTATGTCAGGAATCGGTTCTAGAAACTATCACTTTACCTTTCATGAACATGACATATTTGTAAGATTTTCATCAAAAATAATCCCGACTGGACTTCCAGATGGGATTACTTTTTCTATATTCGATTCATAAACCAATATTGCGTAATAGCTAAATACTCTCGTATATTCGATGGAATGACAATTCGCTTCGGTGTTTCGGCCGAAAGACCTTCTAATTGTAAACCTTGTTTTGCTGCTATTTTTTTCGCTCTAAACATATGGAAATCGTTTGTTACGATCATTCCTTTTTTCATATTGTCTGGAATTAACGGTTTTGAGAATTTAATATTCTCATCTGTACTCGTTGACTTATCTTCCATTATAATGCGGTCTTCTGCAATTTTTAGTTTCATTAGTCCATTTTTCATTGCTAATGCTTCTGAAATATCTTCTCCTTTTCCTTTCCCTCCAGATACTATAGCAATTGTTTTCTCATGTGATTGTAAATACTCAGCTGCTTTATCAATACGATATTGCAATGAGTACGACGGTTTCGTCCCATTTACTTTCGAGCCTAATACAACTATATAATCCGCATCGTAGGTCGCGTTCATATGCCCATGCTTATAAATGTTATATTGTAAAAATCCCACATAAACGGCGCAAATCATTATAATGCCTATCATATACTTAATTATTTTCTTCTTTTTCATATCCATATACTCCTATGTTCTTTGCTTCTTTCATGATAATATCCATTTATTTGTTTGTATAGAGACAAATTCCAATTCAGCCTAATTTATCCTCTGGAAAGTAATATTTATATTTCTTTCGGGAACAGTAAGTACAACTTTGCACGAAGGAGTGTCTCTATTGCTTCTCTTTTTATGTAACGTATCGTTCTTTTTCATCTTATTTTTACTATCACTTAAAATGCTCGGTAAATCAGCTTTAGCACAACTAACTCCTCATGATTTTGGTGCTATTATCTTTTTATCTTATTTAGCTTTTCAGGCCATACCTGTCTCTGGTGCTTTGCAAGCTTTTCTCGGTATGGTCGTTATTACATGTTTGCATTTGCTTCTTACAAAATTAAGCTTACTAAACAAACTAAATCGTTTTATTCTCGGGCACCCTATCATTTTAATTAAACATGGTGATATTATTTTTGAAAACTTACAAAAAAGTAGATATCCAATCGCTGAACTACTGTCTAACCTTCGCGTCGCAGGATATCCAAGTGTTCACGAAATTGAATATGCTATTTTAGAAGCGAACGGAGCCATTAGCATTTTACCAAAGCGTGAACTTGTACCATTAACTCCAAAAGATTTGAACATAGATGTTACGTATGCTGGATTACCAATTGCCCTTATCGTTGATTCGCAAATTCAATACGATAACTTAAAGTTAATTCATAAGGACGAAAAGTGGTTATATAAAGAATTAAAAGAAAAGGGCATCACTAATATTAAAAGCGTTGCTTTCGCGTCTGTTCAAGAAACAGATGGATCTTTTGCGATTAGTTTAAAAGAGTAAAAAAATCCCCTTACTTGCTCAAGGGGATTTTCTTCATTATATCGCTTCTTTCTCTCCCGCCATATTTAATGGAACAGGATGTTTCATACGATTCATCGTAAATACAATAATCGCTGTCAATACTTCAGCTACTGGCATAACGAGCCAAATTCCGTTTATCCCAAATAATTTTGGCATAATCCATAATAATGGAATAATAAATAGTAACCCTCGACTCATTATAATCAGCACTGATTTTTTCGTTTGTCGCACGGATTGGAAGTACTCTCCATACACAATGTTATAGCCTAAAAATACATATTGGATAAAGAACAAGCTAATACCCGTTAATGTTAACTCCAATAACTCTGGAGATTGGACATCAAAGAGACCAATAATATATTTCCCGAAGAATAATCCGACAATTATTGCTACGCCCCCAAGTACAACTGCAATTTTTACAGCAAACTGCAATCCTTCACGCAATCTTTCTGATAAATTTGCCCCGTAATGGAAACTAGCGATCGGTTGTAACGCTGCTCCAACACCGAAGAATAATAGTAATGTCATCGCATGAATACTGTTCACCATCGCATAAGAAGCGACTCCTACTTCTCCTGCATATCGAACGAATGCAATATTAAAACCAATCGTAACAATCGCTACTGTACTTTCTGCTGTAAAGCTAGGGAAACCTATGATCATAATTTGTTTAACTGTATCCCATTCAAAATGGAATTTCGTCCATTTTAAAATACTACTTTTTCTAAAAAAGTGCGTTAATAATACAAGGAATCCAATCGCTGCTGAAAGAATAGTTGCTGAAGCAGCACCTGTTACGCCCCATCCAAAACTGAAAATAAAGATATAGTCAAACACTATATTTAATACAGCAGTTACAACTAGACCTGCCATTGCTAAATTAGGATTTCCGTCATTTCGTATAAATGTACTTAAAATATTTTCTAAAACGTATATCATTCCAAATGTTAATAATACGTGTAAATAGTCTAAAGCATACGGTAAAATCACTTCGTTTGCACCGAATAAGTATGCTAAATCTTCTATTCTCCATAAGCAAATCGCTGCTAAAACACCTACGATAATTACTGCTACCGTCATGGATTGAGTAAAAATAGATCTTGCCCTATCTAATTTATTTTCACCTAGTGCAATGGAATATAACGTTGCTCCGCCCATTCCAATCCACAATGAAATAGAGAAGAAAATTGAAAATGCTGGAATAGCCACGTTTACTCCCGCTAATCCGTTCGCTCCAACTCCCCTGCTAATCATAACCGCATCAATCACAATATTAACTGACATTAATACCATTCCAAGAACGGCTGGTATTAAATAAGAAATAAATAAACTTTTTATTGGTTTTTCTCTTAACTTTTCTGTTGTTTCCATCATATAAATGCTCCTTTTTCAATGCTCTGTTCACAGTTTAAACCTTCAAGTTACTTGAAGGTCAATAGAGAATTAAAAAATAGGCAACTTAATTATCATGTTTGCGGCCAATTTGTAATGATACGAGTCCTACAACTTATTGCTTTGTTTTTTCATTATAGGAATTTGAATTTCTGTTACTTGCTCCTCTGGATTTTCTGTTACAGACCAATCAATTAATGCAATCTCAATCGCATCTCCACTTACTTCGTATCCTTCTTGATCAATATATTTCATTAACTTCTTATATGTTTCATCCGTTTCTTCATATGGTCCATGATGATATACACAGGCAAACATGCCTTCTTTAATTTCATCTGAACTATGTATTTGAAAAGGCATGTAATCTAAAAGAATAAAAACACTGCTATATGCTTGAAACTCATTTTGCATTAATCCTTTTTTCGCAACTGTTACACCGATATCTCCAGAAAATAAGCTATCATCCATTTGTTTCATATTTTTTTGCAACGAATGAATATAGTACTCAAACATATCATCCGTCGTATTCGGGGCAACCGCAATTGCTGTAATTTTTCGCTGCGGGATCTCTTTAATTACCATTTGTTCAGCTTTTGCTTTTGTCGCTTCCTTAATTAAATGAATTTTATGTTCCATTTTCGCCAAAGCATACTCAATTTCTCTTTGTTTTTTCAACATCATTTCTTGTTGTTTTTCCAGTAAATTGAGTGCGTATGCCGGATTTCTTTCATCAATATATTTCTTAATTTCCTTTAATGGAATATTTAATTGGCGTAAAAATTTAATCGTATCTAATAGTGAAAATTGATCGATCGTATAATAGCGATAATTTGTTTGCGGGTCCACAATGGACGGATGAAAAATCCCCTTTTCATCATAATAGCGTAAAGTAGATTCCGCTATATTATGCATTTTTGCCATTTCTCCAATTGTAAAACGTTTATTTAATAACATCTTTTATTTCCTTCCATTTCTATTTATTTCATTATATGTTCATTCTGTCTTCAAAACAAAAAAGAATTCCCCTAAGAGAATTCTTTTTATTAAATCTTAAACCTCTATTATTATAGGAAGGATCATCGGTTTTCTTTTCGTGTTAGTATATATAAACTTCCCTAAAGCCTCTCTTACTTCTCTTTTCAAAATACCCCAGCTATTCACATTCTCTTTCTTTAAATTATTAATCGTAATAACAGCTAATTTATTTAATTCCTTCAAAAATTCTTCTGAATCACGAACATAGACGAATCCACGAGAGATAATATCAGGACCGGAAATAATTTCTCCATCTATTTTATTAAAGGTAATAACTATTACGAGCATTCCATCTTCTGAAAGTTGTTTTCGATCACGTAATAAGGCATTTCCAACATCACCAATTCCTAAACCATCTACATATATATTTCCAGCCTGTATTTTTCTAGATTGAATGGCCACTTCATTACTTATATCTACAACATCTCCATTACGAACGATAAAGATATTTTCTTTTTCGACACCAATTGATTCTGCTAACAAACTATGGTGATGTAGCATTCTAAACTCTCCATGAATTGGGATAAAATACTTTGGCTTCATTAAAGTGAGCATCAATTTCAACTCTTCTTGATATGCATGACCGGATACATGGACTCCAGTAGAACTAC
This sequence comes from Bacillus pretiosus, assembly GCF_051294775.1. Classification (NCBI taxonomy): domain Bacteria; kingdom Bacillati; phylum Bacillota; class Bacilli; order Caryophanales; family Bacillaceae; genus Bacillus; species Bacillus pretiosus. The sequence goes on along the minus strand of NZ_JBPPHF010000001.1, from coordinate 114,218 downwards.
CTGATCCATAAATTACTTTTGCTCCTAATGCAAATAAATTATCTATAATTCGTGAAACGTTACGCTCATTTCCTGGAATAGGAGTTGCGGCTATAATAACCGTATCTTCTGGTAAAACGTCCACTTGTCTATAGTTTCCACTAGCTAAGCGCGCTAAAGCTGCCATTGGTTCTCCTTGGCTTCCTGTACAAAGTATTGCGACCTGCTTTGGATCTAAACGATTTACCTCACTCGCTTCAATTAACATGCCGTCTGGAATATGTAAATACCCTTTCTCTAGAGCAACTTCTACTACATTTACCATACTTCTCCCGAGCAAAGCCAGTTTTCGATTTGTTTTTATGCAAGCTTCAACTATTTGCTGAACACGATTTACATTAGAAGCAAATGTAGAAATAATTACTTTTCTGCTAGCTTTCAAAAATAATTCTTCTATCCGTTCCCCTACCGATCTTTCTGATGGGGTAAAACCTGGTCGTTCTGCATTTGTACTTTCAGATAGTAAAGCTAGTACACCTTCACTACCTATTTTAGCCATTTTATGAATATCAGGATGTTGATTATTTATTGGTGTTAAATCAAATTTAAAATCACCTGTATGAACTACAGCACCCTCTGGTGTATGGAATACAATACCGAGGCAATCTGGAATACTATGATTCGTTTTAAAAAAGGTCGTCTTAATAGAACCAAAATTAATTTCCGATTCTGCATGAATAACGATTAATTCTGTATCATTTTGAAGATTATGCTCTTTTAATTTAATTTCAATTAAACCTAACGTTAACTTCGTCGCATAGATTGGTACGTTTAGTTGTTTTAAAAAATATGGTATTCCACCAATATGGTCCTCATGTCCATGCGTCACGACTAACCCGCGAATTTTTTCTTTATTTTCTTGTAAGTATGTGATGTCTGGAATTATTAAATCAATTCCTAATAAACTTTCATCTGGAAATTTAGATCCACAATCAATAACGATAATATCATTTTCATATTGAATAGCGTACATATTTTTTCCTATTTCATTTACTCCACCTAAAGCAACGATAGACAAATTGTTTTTTAATGACTTCAAATGATAAGCCCTCCCTTTCACATTTATAATTCTTGAAATTGTATTTAGGCTTTATTATTTGTAATGAAAAAGGGCTTCATACATATAAAAATTCACACGCTATTCTTATATGTATATCCCTAATAACACCTTTTCTCTCCAAAAAAGCTCCCATTTTTCCATTGATTTTTTGTAAAATCTATTATATATTAATTACAGGTTCAAATTACGAGTTCAAAAGAACTTGTAATCAGACCCTTTGTTTAATGGGTTTTACATATTTTCATTAGGCAAATTCCGAGAAATCGTATGATAAAAATAAAAATGATGAGGAGATGATCCGATGGATTTCGAATTTTTCTTTCAAATTGCACTTATTTTATTAAGTACAAAGCTTGCTGGTGACCTTAGTGTTAGACTAGGTCAACCTTCTGTACTCGGTAAATTAATTGTCGGTATCGTTATCGGTCCAGCTATATTAGGTTGGATTGAAAATTCAGAGCTTCTAACACAATTAAGTAATGTCGGTGTTATTCTTTTAATGTTTATGGCAGGACTTGAAACAGACTTAGAGGAATTAAATGCAAATCGTAATTCTTCTTTAGCTGTTGCACTTGGAGGTATCATTCTACCATTCGTAGGTGGTTACGTTTCTGGTCTTGTTATGGGAATGGAACAAGGAAATGCTGTATTTTTAGGATTACTTCTATGTGCGACAAGTGTTAGTATTTCCGTACAAACACTTCGTGATTTAGGAAAGATGAAAACACGTGAAAGTACAACTATGCTTGGCGCGGCTGTATTTGATGACATTCTTGTTGTTATTTTATTAGCATTTGCAATGAGCTTCTTAGGTACAGACGATGTTAACTTAACAATGGTTATCTTGAAGAAAGTTGTATTCTTCGCTTCTATTATTTTAATCGGATGGAAAGGTGTTCCTGCGATTATGCGCTGGTTATCACCACTACGCGTATCTGAGTCTATCGTGAGCGCGGCTCTTATCATCTGTTTCTCATTCGCATATTTCGGCGAACTATTAGGAATTGCTGGTATTATCGGTGCTTTCGCCGCTGGTATCGCTATTTCTCAAACGAACTACAAACATGAAGTAGAAAAGAAAGTAGAACCAATCGCTTACGCTATGTTCGTTCCAGTATTCTTCGTTAGTATCGGTATGAATATTACATTTGACGGTATTGGCAATCAAATTTGGTTCATCCTAGCATTAACAGTAATCGCTGTATTAACGAAACTAATTGGTTGTGGATTTGGTGCACGAATGACTGGATTTGACGCTAAGTCTTCTGCAATTATCGGTGCTGGAATGGTTTCTCGTGGTGAAGTTGCACTTATCATCGCAGGAACAGGACTTTCTTCAGGTCTACTAGCACAAGATTACTTTACAGCTATCGTTATTGTCGTTATTTTAACTACAATGATTACACCACCAATGTTAAAATACACTTTTGGTGCAAAAGATAAAGCAATGAAAGCAAGTAAATAAGTTTAATAAAAAAGGAGATTGCTATCTTATAAGATAGCAATCTCCTTTTTCGTTTTATCTTTAAACAATTTTATTCGTTTTTAACCATTTTTCAAAAATAATTCGTGCTTCTTCATCATCCATATCATTACGAAATGAATACACCATACTGCCATAATCATCTATATATTCACCTAGCTTCATTTTCTCCACTTTCTTATAAAAATTGTCTACCTCATAGTGGGGAATATAAGCGTCCCAAACTGGTTCATTTATTCTTTTGTACGCCGTCACTTCTAAATCGTATCCATCTTCATAATACCCGATGTGATAATGTTGACTAGGGTCATATTTCTTCATAAAAGTTCCCTCCCTTTGAAAATTTATCATATTTCACATAATAAACAAAAGCGAGCTGTATATTACAGCTCGCTCGATTCATTAAATACGTTCCATCGCCGTCTTCAACGTTCCAACAACAAAGGCAATTTCTTCACTTGAAATAACAAGTGGTGGTGCTAATGTTAAGACGTTATTATATCCTGCTGTTGTCATGCCGTTTCGTCCAATAATTAAACCTTTTTCTTTACAAGCATTTACAACACTTGCAATTTTGTCGTTATCAATTGGTTCTTTCGTCTCTTTATCATTTACTAGTTCGATTCCAACTAGTAGGCCTTTTCCTCTAATATCCCCTACAAGTGGATGTTCTCCAATTTCTTCTTTTAATTGCTCTAATAAAAGCGAGCCCATTTGTGTAGATCGCTCAATTAAATTTTCATTTTCCATAATCTCTAAGTTTTTAAGCGCTAATGCACAAGCTGCAGGATTTCCACCAAATGTATTAATATGACGGAAGAATTCATATTCTCCCTTCCCTTTAAATGCTTCATATATTTCTTTTTTCACAGCTGTCGCTGATAACGGTAAATATGCGCTCGTAATCCCTTTTGCCATCGTAATAATATCTGGCTGAACGTCATAATTCATAAATCCAAATGCTTTTCCTGTACGTCCGAAACCGCAAATCACTTCATCACTAATGAGCAAGGCACCGTGTTTTTGACACGTTTCATGAACAGCTTTCATATAGTCTTGTGGCGGCATTAAAATGCCTCCGCCCGTAATAATTGGTTCCATAATAAAAGCTGCAATCGTTTCACTTAATTCCCATGTCATAACGCGATCTACTTCTTTTACACATTCTACATCATAAATATTCTCTCTTTCTATTCCAGGCATACGATAACAATCTGGCGGCGTTACATGTAAAAATCCTGAAGCAAATGGCTCATATTGATATCTACGCTGTGCTTGTCCAGTCGCTGCCATCGTTGCCATTGTATTTCCATGATACCCGCGGTAACGTGACATAAATTTATAACGATGCGGTTCACCTTTTTGAGCATAGTATTGTCTTGCTATTTTAAAAGCTGTTTCGTTCGCTTCCGAGCCACTATTAGAGAAGAAAATAACATACTCTCCTCCAAGCCACTCATTTAATTTTTCTGCAAGCTTTATAGCCGGTTCATGCGATTGTGACATTGGAAAGTATGATAATGTTTGTAATTGCTTATAAGCCGCCTCTGCGAGCTCTTTTCTGCCATATCCACTATTCACACACCAAAGACCACTCATACCATCTAAATATCTTTTCCCTTCTATATCTTCAACCCAGCACCCTTCTGCTTTTGCCCCTACCATTGTACTATTTGGACTAAAGGGACGCATTCCGTGCCAAACATATTGCTCATCTTTTGCTAATAATTCATCAGTCTGTTTCGTTTTCATCATTTCTTCCACCTTCCATAACAACTTATTTTTCACAAAAGCTGTGCTGGTGCCATGATGATTTAATTTTCTCCCTGCTTATTTTCATTCCACAAAATTAAGACAAAATCCTACTTACAATACAGTAATATTTACAAGAAAAAAAGAGCTTTTCTTATATATCGAAAAGCCCTTCTCTTTTTAATGTGACGATGCATCACTAACACCATGACCTGTATTAGATTTCACAAGAATCTCATCAAATTTCGCAGCATCTTCTTTCTTACTAGATAACACGGTTCCTAAATATGCTGCAAGGAATCCAAGCGGAATTGAAATAATTCCAGGTGTCGTATATGGGAATATCGCTTCCCCAACAAATATAGCTTTTCCAGCTACAGGGTTCCAAACATTTGGACTTAACGCTACGAGAACAATTGCTGATACAAGACCAACGACCATACCCGAAATGGCACCTGTTGTATTGAAGCGTTTCCAATATATTGTGAATAATATAACTGGTAGATTTGCACTCGCTGCAACTGCAAATGCTAATGAAACTAAAAATGCTACGTTCAACGTTTGAGCAAATAACGCTAGTATAATGGATAATACCGCTACCCCAATAGACGCATAGCGAGCCATTGACACTTGCTCTTTTTCCGTTGATTTCCCCTTGCGAATAATTTCATTATAAAAATCATGTGCAAATGCTGATGCTGCTGTTAATACAAGGCCTGCCACTACAGCTAAAATAGTTGCAAAGGCAATTGCTGATACGAAAGCAAATAAGAAATCTCCACCTAACGCTTTAGCTAATAAAGGTGCTGCCATATTACCAGCAGGGTTTGCTTTCATAATTGCCTCATTTCCTACAAATGCTGCTGCCCCAAATCCTAAGAAGATTGTCATAATATAAAATGCGCCAATTAACCACGTAGCGTACACAACAGATTGCCGTGCCGTTTTTGCATCACGTACTGTAAAAAAGCGAACAAGAATATGTGGTAATCCGGCAGTACCAAGAACTAGTCCTAAATTTAAAGACAGTGTATCAAGACCATCCTTATACTTTACCCCTGGATTTAAAAATGAATCTTTTAATGGCGTAGCTGTTTTCATTTGAGCGAACATTTCAGTCACACTAAAATTAAATTTTGAGAAAACGATAACAGAAATAATAAATGTACCAGCCATAAGTAATACAGCCTTAACAATTTGTACCCAGCTCGTCGCAGTCATTCCGCCAAAAATAACGTACACTGTCATTAATGTACCAACGATTAAAACGGATGTCGTATATTCGATCCCTAATAATAATTTAATAAGTGCACCAGCCCCAACTAATTGTGCAATCATATAAAAAATCGAAATCGTCATCGTATTAAGCGCTGCAACGCCGCGAACTTTTTTCGCATCAAAACGCGCCGCAATCATATCTGCTAACGTGTACTTCCCTAAATTTCGAAGTGGCTCTGCAACTAAGTATAATACAACTAAGTAAGCAACTAAGAAACCGATACTATAAAAGAATCCATCAAAACCAGTTAATGCGATCGCTCCGGCTATACCAAGAAATGACGCAGCAGACATGTAATCTCCCGCAATGGCCAGACCATTTTGCCAACCAGTTAATCCCCCTCCAGCTGTATAAAACTCACTCGCATTTTTCGTTTTCTTCGACGCAAAATAAGTTATGACGAGTGTACCAAGAACGATGATTAAAAATAATGCAAAAGCAGTTATATTCAAAGTTAGCCCCTCCCTTTTTGCATATCTTGTAGAATTTTTTGCGAGATTTCATCAAAGGATTCTGCTTTTTTGCTATAAATCATACATAATGACCACGTCATGATAAATTGCGCAAATGCAAACACCCATGCCCACGTAACATCCCCAAATGCTGGTGTATTGAGCACCTTTGAATACGATGTTAAAATAGGTAATGCAATAAAAAAGCTTAAAAAGAAAATACTCATCGGAACGATAAACTTCTTTTTCGTATTTAATAGCAATTGAAATTCTTCTGACTGAACAACCTCTGTATAATTCACTTCATTTTGTAACTTACGTGCTGATGTATCATCTCTTTTCATTCCCATTCCCCTCTCTTACTGAAAATACAATTCCCCCTTGTATACCTAAAGACTAAATTTTATAAATATTCAGAAACTTATTTCTATTTTAGACAATCCATACATTCCTGCAAAGATTTTTCGATAGACATTTTTCGCCAATTTCTCCTAAGTTTTTAATATACTTTTTCAACATAAAAATTACGTACTTCAATTCCTCACCAGTCAAGCTTTACAGGAAGTTATCTTCCATCTAACTTCCTCATATTTGCCGGATTGTGAGGCGGGAGTTTTACCACCCGGCAAATTTCCAAATAAAAAAAGTAGTGCTTATCGCACTACTTCTGTCTTTTTCTCTTTTTCTAAATTACGAGCTGTTTCACTTAATTCAACGTCTTTCCCATCTTTAAGCGTTCCAAATATGAAATCGAATACTGGATTTGAAACACCAAACCAAAACTTTTCATTTTTATAATGGTGTAATATGTGCTGTTTTTTTAGCCATCTTCCAAACTTAGTGAACGGACGAATCGGCTTATGTGCAATATAATGTTTCCATTCATAAACGAGAAGCATGATAATCATTCCAATTCCGAATGAAAGTGTAATAGTAGCACTTTTTGTTATACCATATGCTATAAGTAAATATATAGTAAAGCTAGGTATACTAAACCATACAGGCAAAAACAATAGTTTTAAATCATCTGGATATACATGATGATCATAATGTAATCTTCTTAACATTTTTAATAAAACTACGTTTTTAGGTGGCTTTAAATGGAATAAAAACCGATGTGTCATATATTCGTTAAGCGTATAAAAAACAATCCCAAACAAACACGCGAACATACCGATCCATGTGAAAAATTGCATTTTTAAAATAATGATGAAAATAAATAAAATACTATACATAATAACGATATCATGTTGTAAAAAGAACTCTTTCCCCACTCTCTTCATCTTCCTTCCCCCTTTTCCAAAAAAACAGCCGCAACATATCGTTACGACTATTTCTTCTATTTTTTATTTTATTCTATTCACTTTACAAATTTGCCTGCTGCTCTATTGTCGAGAAAAAATTGTTCGATCCAAATATATTTTGCTTTGGAATAATATGTTCCACCGCAAACACTGTTACTTCTCCTCTTTGTACCTCTCCAATAATGAGCCCAAATATTTCATGATTTAACGCAAACGTTGGTTGCTTTGTTTGCAGTAATCTTGCTGCATTATGAAATACCGCTTCATATAGTGGATTCCTATCAGTAATTTCTTTTCGGATTTTGGGTGCTAACGTAATAATAATTTCTTTTCCGTCAATAGTGGTTCGATACATAAAAATCTCCCCTTCAATCTTATGTGAACAACTGTAAAGCTTTGTATGCAAAATGGATAGAATATCCTACTAAAATAATACCGGCTCCGGCTGTTATATAGCCAAGTGCTTTTTGCTTTAATAAAGTTCTGCCAAAATGGACAGAAAAAGCAATATTTAAATTCCATAAAATAATGCCAACGATAATACAAAGACTGTACAAAAAGGCTTCTTGTTTCGTTACCTTCGTAAGCAATGAGCTAAGTGTACTTCCGTATATACCAAACCAAAAAACAAGATTTAATGGATTGGATATTGCAATTAAAAAACCTGCCATAAACGATTGTTTAAGGCCACCTACCTCTTCCTTTTTATATTCCATATTCGAGTGGGAAATTCCTTGTTTTACACTTTGAAATCCTAAATAAAATAATAAGAAAAACCCTGTACAATACATAAAAGCTTGTACATATGTATACATAAACACAGAAGATAAACCGAAATAAATGAGAAGCATAAACAAAATATCTGCAGTCATTCCACCAATTCCAACAACCCATGCATGCCAAAAACCTCGTTCAATTCCTCGTTTTAACATTTCAATATTAATCGGACCTACTGGCGCAGCTAATGAAATACCTAATACAATTTGTTGTATAATCGCTCCAAACATCGCTTTATCCTTTCTACTTCCTTTACTATTAAGTAATGGTGTAATGATTAAAAATAGACTAGCTTTCATCAAAATATTTACTACTAAAATACCCTTTTTTATCCAAAATATGCAAAAGAGCCATCTGGATGATGGCTCTTACTTTTCTAACTTATGAAGAAAAGGACATTTTCCTTTTATCGGCTCTACATCGTCTCCTATGAAGTATTGTTTCCATTCGCGATGATCTGGATCACCATAATGACTAATGTTAGGGTGTTTCGGCAGCTGATCCCACTTTTCAACTCGATCTCGGACCGTTTGTCTTGAATATGCTCCTTTAGGGCGCTCCCCTTCTAATCCATCAAAGATGGTACGCGGTTGAAATCCAATAACGAGAGAATTTCCTAAATGCCTAGTTTTTCGTTGTTTATAAGCTGGCGCATTTCCAAATGCGAATATCGGTTCACCACCAAATGAAAATTCCCATAAGTAATGGTCTGGGTCTTCAGGAATTTGCTTCGGCCATGTTTGGTCATCGTTTTCATGTAAATATTGTAGTACTTTCCAAAAGTACTCACGATAATATTCCAGTGATTGTTCCTCACATTCCGGTTCCACAAAAAGAAAGAATCCTCTTCTTACAATTGGGCGCTCTTTCATTAACTCTAAAAAAGATAACATTGTATGTGGCAAATGACTCCAATCATTATGAGAGAGAAATGAATAACGAAGTTCATTCTTTTTCAAAGCTGTTAAGCCGAAATAACATGGGAAAGTTGGTTCTAGCACGACACTCGAAAAATTTTGAAATTCTTTTGTAACCCAATTTGGTATGTCAGTTCTCGTTCTCATTCCTTCATTATCTAATAAATAAGACTCATTCATTCTTTCTTTCACCTCATTATGTATAGCATTCAATTAAGAATATTACATACTCGGCCTGTCCTATACCTATTTAAAAATTCGGCTGAAAAATTATTTAAAAATACAAAAAAATAAAATCGCTTACTTGACTAATTTCTACCAATTCGTGTATATTTAAATTAATCATTTAGCAGAATATTCAAGATTATAGCATTTTTAGTTTATATTATCTTTCAAATGAATTTCACTAAATGAAAAAAGCAAATGTTTTTAGGAGGAATTGTAACATGCAAGGAAAAGTAAAATGGTTTAACAACGAAAAAGGTTTTGGATTTATCGAAATGGAAGGCGCTGACGATGTATTCGTACATTTCTCTGCTATTCAAGGTGACGGCTACAAAGCTTTAGAAGAAGGTCAAGAAGTATCTTTCGATATCACTGAAGGAAACCGCGGACCTCAAGCTGCTAACGTAGTAAAACTTTAATCCAACATATAACAGGAGGTTACCTTACTTGGTAACCTCCTTTGTTATTCCTTTGTATATTTCCGTTTTACAGAGCAAAAACTATGTGAAATGCGCAATATACAAAGGAGGAAGTAATAATGGGATCAGAAGTAAATGATTTTGAAGAAGTGAAATTCCGTGTAGAAACAGCACAAAAAATGGTAGGGTCAGCGACAATTTCAATGGATCCAGATACATTAGAGCATGCGACTACTGCTGTAGAAGCCGCTCGCTCTCAGCTTGAAATTATGAAATCTGTTGCGACAGATTTAGATGAGCCATTTTTAATGAATGAGGAAAAGAAATTAAGTAAATGCGAGCATCAACTAAACGAAGCAAGACACTAAAAAACATCCAGAGAATTTTCTCTGGATGTTTTTTCATGATAACTGTTCCCCATACTTTTTCAATGTTTCTCCAACTGTACATTGTCGTATACAAAATGAATGAGCGTAATACTTACTATTTGTCTTTCGATTATGTTCTCGCAAGAAACATCCTTCACAATACGTTTCTAATAAGTCATTTACCTCTGTAATGAGTTGCTTTTTATCCACCTTTGCACCTCTCTATTCGGTTATTTCTTTATGACTATCAATGACTGTTCCTTCTAATGCTTGCGTAGCTAATTGATGCGCTTCTTTATTTTGTTTTCTAGATATCGGCTCACTTACAAGTTTTAGTTTCATTTGCTTCGCTTTTTGTTCAATTTGATCTAAGTAATGATTTAAATGCTCATCATAACAAGGCCATTCTCCAGCCAATTGCTGCAGTACAACTTGAGAATCGCCGCGAAGTGTAACTGCTTCATACTTAATTCCGAATTCCTCGAGTATATTCATGCCATATAGTAATGATGCATATTCCGCTTCATTATTATCATATATACCTTCTATATATGCATTACGGCGAATTCGGTATTTTGTATTTCCTTTTTTATAGTATACACATATACCTACTCCAGCTTCTTTCGTCTGTACATCATAACCGCCATCAAAATAAACAAGGATTTCTTGGGGCTCTTCCTCCACTTGTTTACTCAGCTTTTTCATTTCCTTTAATGACCATTCTGCATCCATTTCATCATAAAATGATAGTTCTTTCACTCTTCCTGTTTTCTCGAAATCCTCTGCAAATTGCAATATATCGTCTATGTTCATATAATCTGTCGTTAATTCCGTCTGCAATCCGCTCTTTGTTTTATACAACCAATGAATTTTATATTTCATACTAGATTCCCCTTATATAAGACTTCTTATATGTAGTCAGCTAATGAAAGCCTCACTTTATTTTATTATATTGTATCAAGAGTCACAGCATTATATTCAATATGATTACATACAAAAAGAGCTATCCCTATAGGAATAGCTCTTTCATCTATTGCATAAATCTTTCAAATTGTACTCGTTTATTAATCCAGTACATTACAGGCATACCAATTGCCATGACAACAAATTCACCGATGGCACATGTTAACCAAGTCAACATAAATGGTAAATCAAATGCAAGATGAAGTTCAATTGCAATCATAAACATTGTAATTGTAAAAATAACTGTATTAAAAATCATACGAGCCCAAACACCTTTAATAAATCGCATAGAAATAATCGTTGCAACTAATGCAAGAATAGATTGCCCTACTCCAAATACTAAATCGTAAGCGATCATAGGTGAGAAAAAGAGATTTGTTAAAAATACACCTAATACAATTCCGTAAATTGCTTTCTTATTAAATACAACAAGATGATTAAACATCTCTGAAATACGAAACTGTACACTCGTAAAGCCAAATGGCTGAATAAGCATAGAAACAGCAATATATAATGCCGCTAAAATACCATTACCGACTAATGTTCTTATATTCATGACAAAATCTCCTTAGTTTTTTTACGTGGGATGGTTTCGAACCACGTTATTCGTTTTTTAAGCAACAAGAATATATTCTACGCAATACACACTCTCTCGTCAATAGATTCCTATCATTAACTACCTTTTTTCTTTTAGACAACGTATAATAAAACATATGAAAGTTTTAGGAGGTTTCACTTCATGACAGCAACAATTCAAAATGAAAAAGTGGTCGTTTCCATTTCTGACAAAGGTGCAGAATTACAAAGCGTTCGCTTAAAAGAAGATAACACTGAATACTTATGGCAAGGCGATTCTTCTTATTGGGGGCGCCGCTCACCAATTTTATTCCCAATTGTCGGCCGATTAGTAGATAATACATACTACGTAGATGGTAAACCATATTCTTTAACACAGCACGGCTTTGCTCGTGATCTTACATTCTCTGTACAAGAACAAGGTGAAACGAAAATCACTTATATTGTAACTAGTAATGAAGAAACATTAAAAAAATACCCATACGAATTCGAATTACTCGTTTCTTATGAGCTAGACGGACAAATCGTTCATGTAACATATGAAGTAAATAACCCTACTTCAAAAGAGATGTTCTTCTCAATCGGAGCACATCCTGGGTTCAACTTCCCCTTATTAGAGGGCGAATCATTTACAGATTATCATTTATCATTTAATGGTTCTGAACGCTTAGAAACAAGCGTATTAGAAGGACCTTACCTTTCAAGTAAAAAACAATTAATCGCTGAAAATACGAATGAATTACCACTTACATACGATTTATTCAAAAATGATGCGCTTATTTTTGAAAATATGAATACGGATGAAATCTCTATTCGTTCTCATAAACATAATAAATTTGTAAAAGTAGAATTTGATGGCTTCCCATTTGTTGGCGTATGGACACCAGGTGAGAACGCACCTTTCTTATGTATTGAACCTTGGTACGGTATTGCTGATGAAGTAAATCCAGCAAAAGATTTCAAGGAAAAAAAAGGAATTCAATCTTTACAAGCGAATGAAACATTTACATGTCGTTATAGTATTACAATCGGCTAAGTTACTCTATCCCCTACTTCAAAGAAACATATAAGTAGGGGATCATCTTATAATTTGGAGGTTTCTCATTTTGATTGAAGTATATATTGATGGTGCATCAAAAGGAAATCCTGGTCCTTCTGGTGCTGGAGTGTTTATTAAAGGGGTGCAACCAGCTGTACAATTATCATTGCCCCTTGGGACAATGTCCAATCATGAAGCAGAATACCACGCTTTACTTGCGGCATTAAAATATTGCACGGAGCATAATTATAACATTGTCTCTTTTCGTACAGATTCGCAACTTGTCGAGCGAGCTGTCGAAAAAGAATACGCAAAAAATAAAATGTTTGCACCACTATTAGAAGAAGCATTACAGTACATAAAAAGTTTCGATCTCTTTTTTATTAAGTGGATTCCAAGTAATCAAAATAAAGTTGCTGATGAGTTAGCTAGAAAAGCTATCTTACAAAATTAACGGGGGTATGAGTGTGAAAAAAGATTGGATTGCTCCTCTTGCTTTATTATTTGTCTCTTTTATTTGGGGAGCTACATTTGTTGTCGTTCAAAATGCTATGTCTTTCGTTGGTCCATTTACTTTTAATGGTATTCGCTTTTTATTCGCTGGAATTATTTTATTATTCGTTCAAATGATTTTCTCAAAAAAATCTTCAAAACAAGATATAAAACAGAGTAGTCTCGCTGGATTAATCGTTGGATTTTTTTTATGCGTTGGCTATGTATTACAAACATTCGGCTTACTTTATACAACTTCTTCAAAAGCTGGTTTCTTAACAGGTCTTAGTATCGTTATGGTACCAATTTTGTCTTTTATCTTTTTAAAACAAAAAGCTACCATTTTTATCGTAATGGGCATTGCTGTAGCAACAGCAGGTTTATACTTATTAACTGCTGGTGATTCTTTTCAATTAAACATTGGAGATATACTCGTTCTCGGTTGTGCAGTTGCTTTCGCTGCCCATATTCTTGTTAACGGCTTCTTCTCTAAGAAAATATCACCTTTATTATTAAGCACGTCGCAAGTATTAGCTGTCGGTATGTTTTCTTCTATTTGCGCCTTTTTGTTTGAAGATTGGGAAAAATTATTTTCAGTAGCACTATGGACGAATTCTTCCTTTTTATTCGCTCTATTTCTAACTTCCCTATTTGCGACATCCATTGCTTTTTTTATTCAAACATCAGCACAAAAACATACGTCTCCAACGAGAGTAGCAATTATTTTCGCAATGGAGCCTGTTTTTGCTGCATTAACAGGCGTTCTCGTTGCAAACGAACAACTTTCTATTTCCGCTATTATCGGATGCCTATGTATTTTCCTAGGCATGGTTTTTGTTGAATTACCTTCCAAAACAAAAAAAGAAGCGCAGGCTGCGTGAAGTTACGCTTGTAACTTCCGCATAAAAGCCTTAGCGCTTTTTTTATCTGTAATTTCTTCTTCTTTCAAACGTTCTAATAACGCAACAAAATAACTCCCATCAAACTGTAATTGATGTTTAATTGTCGCTTCTATTGCTGCGTTCACAATTCCATCAGATGCACCAGTATATCCTTGTCCAAACATAATAAACCCTTGTGCTTCCTCTGATAGTTTAAATCCTTTCGTATGTAAGAATGAAAGATAATCTTCTACTGTTTGCATGATATTCCCACCTACTCAAAAATTCTCCATCTCCTATCATACATGTTTTTACACGCTATGAGAATGAAATTTCTTTGACAACTTTGTAAATCTATCGTCTACTGCATAGACAATAAAGGATTTCCTTGCAATATGAATGAATATGTATAGTGGAACTTATTTCATATTAAAGGGGAGACACGATGAAACAAGCACTATTAATTATCGATGCGCAGCAAGAATTAATGGATGGGAATGAACAAGAAAAAGAAGTTTTTCGCAAAAAAGAGTTATTATCTACACTAAATACAGCCGTACAAAAAGCAATACATGCAAATACCCTTATTGTTTTCGTAAGAGATATCGATGTTGCTTCTGGTAGCGGAGAAGGATTTGAAGTACATAATGAAATTAAAGTACCTCAGTCTGCAATCCTTATTAATAAAGCAGCAACAAACGCATTCTATGGTACTTCTCTACTTGAACTTTTAAAAGAAGAAAAAATTAATCATATCGTTATCGGTGGATGTAAAACAGAACATTGCATCGACACCGCAGTTAGAACAGCTACTGTACAAGGATTTGATGTTACATTAATTAAAAACGGTCATTCCACAACTGATTCTAACGTGTTATCTGCAGAACAAATTATTGAGCACCATAATAAAGTTCTACACGGTCATTATAATGTGGATCATTTTTCTATGGTGAGAGATATCGAGGAAGACCTCTTCCAACCAACTCACGACCAATATCGTGATTAATAAAAAAGAATCCTTCATTTAGAAGGATTCTTTTTATCCAAAAATTTGCGCTGCAATACTGTATAGTTCCCCATTTCTTTTCAAAAATTGATCACTATTTCTCATCATAATTGGCGGTGTATTAACCTTTTGAAAACCAGTAATCTCTAATTCTTTCATGAAACCTTTCTTTCCTTCTGGTACATCAATTCTTAATTTACCATGGTGCTCTCTTGCTAAATCATGCACAATTCTCATTGCCATCGCATCATTTTTCGCAGCGACTGGACCTATTATTTTATTTTCTGGTGTTTGTATACTTAAACCGTAACCTAATACATTTTGGTTGTTGTCCTTTACAACGATGCACTGTTCACTTTGTATAATTCTTTTCGTTAAAAATGCTTTTCTATTTGTTCCAAACGCATTTTCATCTAATTTTATTATTTTTTCTAAATCACACTCTTCATAATTCATCATATAATCTTCATTTCCTACACAATAATCATTCACATTGTAAGAGTTACATATGTATTTAGAAACATAGCTTACTGCCCTAAATCCTAGTTTTTCATATAACGGCTTTCCTTCATCCGTAGCAATAAGCATAATTGGAGTTTGAGCCGATACGCTCTTAATGCATGAATTCGTTATCGCCTTTCCAATCCCATTCCCCTCATATTTCGGATGTACAATGACCATTCCGATAGACGCTAATTTCTCCCCATATAATATAATTGCCGCGCTAGCAATAAGTTCCTTTCTCTTATTCCACACACCGTATATAATACCTGAGTCAAAAATAGTCTCAATTTCTTCTTTATTATAATCCCACCCAATATAAGAAGATAATGCTACAATATCGCCTATTTGTTCTTCCCTAAGACGCTCCACCTTAATTTCCAATTCAAGCATACTTCATCCCCTTCCCTAGACATTTAAATCATTATTATTAAATCAACTTGTACATGTTTCCCTTTATTTGTCACACACA
Source organism: Bacillus pretiosus (assembly GCF_051294775.1). NCBI lineage: Bacteria > Bacillati > Bacillota > Bacilli > Caryophanales > Bacillaceae > Bacillus > Bacillus pretiosus. Next base: position 98,213 of record NZ_JBPPHF010000001.1, on the reverse strand, counting down.
TATCCTATTTTGACCAAGACTATATTATAAATGAGGTGACAACATGCCCATTACGAATCGATTTTCTACCACCACTAACGGCGCACTCGCGATTACAGGTAATACTTTAGGCTTAAGTAAAATTAGTAATCAAAACCGGGCTGGTACAATCGGGGCAATTGGTGCATTTATAACTACAAATACCGCTTTACAAGTACCGAGTTTTCCTGCTGGTACAACATTAAGCTATACACAAAATAGTTCTACCGCTATTTTAAATATCCCTGCTGGTAGTACTATTCTTTACGCAGAACTCGTTTGGGGTGGAAACTACTTATCTCGTGATCAAAACATTACGAGTGTATTAGGAAACCCGGTTTCTTTTACAACACCTGTTTCAACATACTCGATTACCCCTTCAGCTGTTACAGCTTCAAATCAAACATTCGTTTCTGGATCTGTCACATTTGGATTTTATACACGTTCCGCAGATGTAACATCCCTCGTTCAAGCTGGAGGATCTGGCTCTTATACAACCGGTTCTGTCCCTGGACTTGTTGATCCTTTAGATGCTTCTAACGGAGCTATCAATTCTTCTGGATGGACGCTCATTGTCGCTTATCAAAACGGTTCCTTACCCGCAAGAAATTTAACAATTTACGTAGCTGGTAACCGTGTTTCTGTAGAAACTGGTAGTGCAGATGTATCTGTCTCAGGGTTTTTAACACCTGCCGGAGGACCTGTAAGCGGGAGATTATTTATAAGTTCTACTGAAGGGGATGCTGATTTAACTGGGGATCAAGCATTATTTGGACCAAATTTCAGTTCATTAAATGCATTATCTGGGCCAAATAATGCTGTAAATAATTTCTTCGGTTCTCAAGTGAATAATGCTGCCGGAAATTTAGATACAACTGGGACATTTGGAACACGAAATCAAAGTGCTTCTACAAGTACAAATATCTCCGCAGGAAGGCAAGGCTGGGACATTACTTCTATTGATATTTCTCCTTATTTAACAAATTCCCAAGTGTCTGCCGCAATCCGTTTAACTACTAACGGAGATGCATATATGTTAAATACAGTCGGATTACAAATTAATATAAACTCGCCTAACATACAAGCAACGAAAAGCGTGAATAAAAGCGTCGCAGCAATTGGAGATGTTCTCACTTATACCGTTACTATCCCTAATACCGGGCTTCTTCCCGCCAATAACGTTATTTTTATAGACAGTCTTCCTAACGGCACTTCCTTTATACCTGGCACTGTAACGGTAGATAGCTTACCACAAACAAATGCAAATCCGGCTGCTGGTATATCTCTTGGAACAATTAATAACAATGCTTCTCGTACAGTAACTTTCCAAGCAACTGTCGTTTCCCTTCCAAATCAGAATCCGATTTCTAACAATGCGAATATTACATTTCAATATACACCAATTGCCGGAGGAACAACTTTTAACGGTCTTGCAACAAGCAACTCTGCAGGAACACAAATTAATCTTGCGGATATTAATGGTACAAAATCAGTTAACAAACTTTTTACTGATATTGGAGAAACGTTAACATACAGTATTGCCTTAGCTAATATAGGAAATATCGCGGCAACGAACGTTATATATACGGATCCGATTCCTAGCGGGACAACTTTCATTCCAGGGAGTGTAACTGTTAACGGCGTTACTCAAGCTGGAGCGAATCCCGCTAATGGTATATCCATAGGAACCATTGCTGCTAATTCTACGACTACTGTTTCATTTCAAGTATTCGTTCCTTCTATCCCGCAAACAAATCCAATATTAAATAGTGGCACAACAACATATCAATACATTCCTGTACCAAATCAGCCAGCAGTAAGCGGGACTGATACGACAAATATTGTCTCCACTCAAGTGAATAATGCTACTGTAACAATGACGAAAGCAGTAGATAAAAATTTTGCAGATATTGGTGATACATTAACTTACACCGTTTCCTTTACAGGTACAGGTAATACGAATGCGAATAACGTTATTTTTACAGATGTCATTCCCACTGGCACAACTTTTGTTCTAAACAGTTTAACAATAGATGGCACGACACAAGTGGGCGCAAATCCCACTAACGGTGTGAACATTGGATTGATCACAACTGGCTCAACAAAAAATATTTCGTTTCAAGTAGTAGTAAACACAATACCCGCGTCAAATGTCGTTTCTAATGGATTAAGCGCTTCTTATCAATATACCGTCAATCCTAGCCAATCACCCGTTACAAAAAATATCTCTTCTAATCTTGTTTCCACTCAAATTAACAACGCGAATTTAACATTAACAAAATCAACAAACAAACAATTTGCTACAATTGGCGAAACGATAAGTTATACAATCCTCATTACAAACAGTGGAAATACAGCCGCAACTAACGTGCAACTAACAGATCCACTTCCAAATGGAACGATATTGACTCCTGGTACTGTAACACTAAATGGAGTTTTGCAAAATGTAAATTCTCTCGTCGCTTTACCTATCGGAACAATTCCTGGCGGAGCTACTTTTACTCTTTCTTTTCAAGTAACAGTTATTAATATTACCGCCCAAAATCCTATCATTAATAATGCTTTCGCTTCTTATCTATATACTGTTAATCCAAGTCTGCCACCAACTTCAAAAACAGCAAATTCTAATTCTGTTACATCAACAATTAGACTAGCAAACCTTCAAGCTACGAAGTCTGTAGATAAAACATTTGCGGAAGTTGGAGATGTATTAACTTATACCTTTGCTCTTACAAACGATGGAAATGTTGCGGCGAACAATGTAGTACTATCCGATTCAATTGCGAATGGTACTGCCTTTGTACCAAACAGTGTTACAATTAACAATGTTGCTCAGCCAGGTGTTACACCAGCTAGCATCAATATTGGTAGCATCAATGCAAATACTACAATTACAGCTTCATTCCAAGTATTAATAACTAGCATCCCAAATCCAAATTCTATTTCAAATAGCGCTTCTATTTCCTATAACTTTATCGTGGATCCAAACGCTTCACCTGTAAGTAAGAACACTACTTCAACCACTACATTTACTCAAGTAAACGATGCAAATGTCATTTCAGCAAAAACAGTGGATCGGGCGTTTGCTACTGTTGGGGATGTATTAACTTATACTATTCTTTTAACGAATGCAGGAAGTGTTACTGCTGATAGCCCTACTTTCGTTGATACGAATCCAGACGGTACTACCTTTATTCCAAACACTTTCCTTATTAATGGTGTACTCCAAAATAACGCTGATCCAAACGCCGGTGTTCCGTTACCTTCCATTCCTGCTAACGGTGAAATTACTGTTTCTTATCAAGTAACCGTCACTGCTTTACCTACACAAAATCCAACAACAAATTCATCTAGTACACAGTATAGCTTTATTCTAAATCCAGGCGATCCATCAACTATAGAAACCTCTTTAAGTAACACTGTAAGCACACAAATTAATTTAGCAAATGTAGTTATTGTCAAACAGGTAGATTTAACTATTGCTGATGTTGGGCAACCAATCACATATACAATTGCTTTAGCGAACCTTGGGAATACTCCAGCGAATAATGTAGTTGTTACCGACATACTCCCTCCTGGTACGACTCTTGTACCAAATAGTATTTTTATAGGCGGCGCTTTACAGCTAGGTGCTGATCCAAGTGTTGGTCTTCAAGTTGGAACAATTCCCACAGGTGGAATTACAACCATTGTTTTTCAAATTAGTGCAAATAGTTTACCTTCACCAAATCCAGTTCAAAATAGTGCTGCACTACAATATAGCTTTATCGCAGATCCAAATTTACCTGCTGTTGTTAGAAATGCCACTAGCAATATCGTAACGACACAAATTAACACCGCAAATCTTGTTGCTACGAAACTAACAAGTACAAATTTCGCTGATGTTGGCGATGTCATAACTTATGCAACAATTTTAACGAATAACAGCAATATCCCTGCTACTAATGTAACGTTTACAGATATCATTCCAGATGGTACCATCTTTCTTCCTAATACTGTAACGATTAACGGTGTCCCTATAGCAAATGCAAATCCTGCTAACGGCATTTTGATCGGTACGATCGGGGCAAATTCATCACGTACCGTTTCATTCCAAGTTTTTGTACCAACTATTCCTGCTGTAAATCCAATTACGAATCAATCAGGCACTACATTCCAATACACGTACGATCCATCCAAACCAGCCATCATGCAGATGGTTGCTTCTAACACTGTACAAACAGCTATTAATAACGCTACGATTACCTCTGCAAAATCTGCTGATAAACAGTTTGCGAACGTAAATGATATTATTACGTATACGACTACTTTAACGAATATTGGGAACACACTTGCATCAAGTATAGTATTTACAGATGCCATTCCAAGCGGGACATCTTTTATTCCAAATAGTGTAACAGTAAATGGTACTACGCTCTCTAATACAAATCCAGCAAATGGCATAGCAATTGATCCGATAAATCCTAATGCAAATACGACCATCTCGTTCCAAGTGCAAGTAAATTCCATTCCGAATCCGAACCCTATCCCGAACCAAAGTAACACAACGTATCAATATTTCGTAAATCCTAACTTACCTCCAACATCCTCCAATGCGTTAAGTAACGTAATAACTACTCAAATTAATAACGCTACAATCAGCGCTACGAAATCAGTGAACACACCGACTGCTGCAATTGGAGATATCGTTACCTATACGATTGCAGTTACGAACACAGGAAATATTCCCGCTAGTGCAACTGTTTTAACGGATGGACTTGGCGCAGGGGCTTCATTTATCCAGAATTCTGTAACTATTAATAATGTTCCACAGCCAGGATTAGATCCATCACTTGGTATTCACTTAGCAGACATTCCTCCCGGAGATAATATATTCATTACTTTTCAAGCACAAATTTTAGCGATACCACCTAGTGGCACATTAACAAATAATGCTCTTGTAAATTATGAATATAACGTGAATCCAAACCAATCACCTGCTGTTGGTAGTACAATTACGAATACGACGGTTACTCCAATTATTGATGCTACTCTATCTATAAATAAAACTGTCAATTCAACATTCGCTACTATTGGAGATACACTCACTTTCACTTCTACCATTATTAATTCCGGGAACACTACCGCAAACAATGTTATTTTTACAGATTTACTGCCAGATGGTACGACGTTTACCCCAAATAGTTTTACAGTAAATGGAATAACTATTCCTAATACAAATCCACAAAACGGTATCAATATCGGGAACATAAATTCAAATGCATCAGTTATACTCAGCTTTCAAGTAAACATTACAACAATCCCAAATCCTAATCCAATTCCTAACAAATCATCGCTTCAATATAGCTTTATTGTTGATATAAATGAACCGCCTGTTTCACGAACCGTTCAATCCAATAAAACTTTTACTCAAGTAAATACTGCCTCCGTTATTGCAACAAAAACTGCAAGCAGTACATTTGCTGCTGTTGGAGATACAATTACGTATACAACTACTCTCACTAATAGCGGAAATACTACCGCAAACACACCTGTTTTTATCGATATATTACCACCTGAACTTTCATTCGTTCCTGATAGCTTACAAATTAATACCATCCCACAACTTGGATTTAGACCAGATAGCGGGATTTCTTTAGACCCCATTCCAGTTGGAGGAACAACAACAATTAGCTTTCAAGCTATCGTTGGCTCAATACCAGCTACAAATCCTATGTTGAATCAATCCAGTACGACATATTCTATCATTGTGGATCCTACCCAGCCGCCAGTGACAGAAACGGCTACAAGTAATCCAACTTTAGTGCAAATTAACGAAGCAATTATTCAAGCAACAAAAAGTGTCGATCGTCTATTTTCTGACATCGCACCCGGAAATTCATTTTTAACTTATACAGTTTTATTGGAGAATATAGGAAACACAACTGCTACTAATATCACTTTTACAGATCCGATTCCAAATAATACAGTATTTATAGAAGATAGCGTTCGAGTAGGTGGGGTTTTATTACCTGGAGTAAATCCGGCGAACGGGATACCGATTGGGGATATTATTGCAGGAGATTTTATAAACGTCACCTTCCGTGTGCAAGTAGTTAGCATCCCAAATCCTATTTTTACAATTGGACCTGGGGGACCAAACTCACCCGTTGTAAACGGAGCTTCTATTAATTATCAATTTATGACAGGGTCTAATTTACCACTCGTTTCACGAAGTACAACATCTAATCCGGTTTCAACACAAATAAATTCCGGAGAAATTTTGGCAATTAAATCTGTAGATAAAACTTTTGCAAAGATCGGGGATACACTTTCCTATACAATTTCATTAAGCAACCCTGGAAATGTCACTTCACAAAATATACTTTTCACGGATATTTTGCCTGATGGAACGACATTTATATCTGGTACTCTTGTAAATGATTCTGGTGCTCAGCAAATTGGAAACCCCGCTAACGGAATTCAAGTTGGAAATATAAATCCTGGCAGTACGATTGCTATTACGATAAACGTACTTGTAACAAACATTCCAAGTATAAATCCAATTTCAAATTTTAGTTCTGTACAGTATTCACATGTGGTCGATCCTAGCCAACCTGCCGTATCACAAACGAATATATCTAATACTGTTTCGACAACTATTAATAGTGCTATATTAACTACTACAAAAAGTGCTGATAAATCCATTCTTTCTGTCGGAGATACGATTACGTATACAACTACTATTACAAATACAGGAAATACTGCAGCAACGAATATTACTTTCACAAGCGCTATTCCAGCCAACACTACATTTATACCAAATTCGGTCACAATCAATGGTATGCAGCAACTTGGTGCACGGCCAGCACTTGGAGTCAATATACCCAATATCACTCCTGGCGAAACAGTAACCGTTACTTTCCAAGTAACTGTTATTTCTATTCCCCCTTCAAGTTCAATTATGGATAACGATACAATTTTATACTCTTATACCGTTGATCCAAGCGCAGCTCCTGTTACTACTTCTACTTCAACGAACAGCGTTACAAACCCTGTACTAGATGCTATGATAACGATGATTAAATCAGTTGATCAAACACTTGTAACACTAGGTGATACTATTACCTATACGACACTTTTAACGAATAGTGGGAATACAAATGCTACGAATATTACGTTCACTGACCTTATTCCAGACGGTACAACGTTCGTTTCGGATAGTGTCACAATAAATGGCATCTCACAAATTGGTCTTAATCCTAATACAGGTATTACAATTGGATCAATTGCTCCTAACAGCTCAATAGCAATAGCATTTCAAGTTACCGCTACTTCTACTCCTGTTCAAAATCCTATTGCCAATTCGGCTAGTGCTTCTTACACATTTATCACTGACCCTAATGCCCCTATTGTTTCAAGGAATGTTACTTCAAACACAGTGTTCACTACAATTAACACAGCTATCATTCTTTCATTAAAACAAGTCGATAAATCCTTTAGTCGTATTGGAGACACACTCACCTATACTGTCACTTTAACAAACAATGGGAACTCATCTGCACAAAATGTTATTTTCTCAGATACAATGCCGAGCGGAACTACATTTATTGCAAACTCATTTTCTATTAACGGGGTTCCTCAAAGTGGTGCGGACCCATCGAACGGTGTAAATATTGGACCTATAACAGCTGGGTCTTCAGTAAATGTTGCATTCCAAGTAAACGTGGCGTCATTACCAACCGAAAACCAAATTGTAAATTTCTCATCAACATCGTATCAATTGGTCTCACCGCCTGATGCAGAAACTTCAATTAGTAATCCTGTTTCAACGCAAATTAACGAAGCTATATTATCCATGACGAAAAATGAAAGTGTCTCCTTTGCAGATATCGGGCAAACTGCTTTTTATACTACTTCTATTTCGAATATAGGAAATACGGATGCGACTAATATTGTATTCACGGATGTATTACCGCGTGGACTCACATTTGTTCCTAACACATTAACTGTTGATGGTGTTTTACAACCTGACGCGAATCCAAATACCGGTGTATCGCTTGTAACACTTCCACCAAATGAAATATATAGTATCGTTTTTCAAGTTACCGTGGACAATATCCCTCCTAGTAACCCAGCACCAAATACAGCATCAACGACATATGAGTTTACTGTTGATCCTGTTAATCCTCCCGTTTCAAGCACAGCTAATTCTAATACGACGCTTCTTCAAATAAACAACGCAACTATTATTAGTACAAAAACAGCAAATCTTGCTTTTGCGGACGTTGGTAATACAATAACATTTACACTTAACCTTCCTAATACAGGGAATGTGGCTGCAACTGATGTTACCGTTATCGATATACTTGATAGCAATTTAAGTTTCGTTCCAAACAGTTTCACAGTTAATGGGCAAACCATTCCAAACGCTGATTTATCTACTGGTGTAAATATCGGTTCAATTAATGGTGGAAACACATCAATTGTCACATTCCAAGCGATCGTTTCAACCCTGCCAATCAACAATCCTATTTCTAATTCGGCTCTTACCAATTACCGTTATATTGTTGATTCAGATCAGCCGTTCATTTCGACTTCCAATCAATCTAATACAACGACAACACAAGTTAATAGTGCTATCCTTACTGCACAAAAAAATTCAAATGTGGAAACAGTAGATATTGGGCAAGATATTGTATACTCAGTTACGATTACAAATAGCGGCAATGTTAGTGCGACGAATGTTATTTTTACCGACCTAATTCCAGACGGAACTTCCTTTGAACCGAATAGTTTTACACTTAACGGAACTACCATCCCAAATACAGACATACTGACTGGCGTTCCAATTGGAGATATCGCACCAAACCAGTTTGTCATCGTAGCATTTCATATTAATGCCAATGAAATTCCACCTATAAATCCAATTACCAATCAAGCTAGCATTAGCTTCCAGCATATCGTTAATCCAGCTAATCCTCCCGTTTCAAAAAATATTACTTCTACTACTGTTTCCACAAAAATCGAAAGTGCAATTTTAAACACAATTAAAATTGCAGATAAAGCTTTTGCAACGATTGGTGATACGATTACGTATACAACTACGATTACGAATACAGGAAATATTCCGGCTAATAACGTTATTTTCTCAGACCCGATACCATCGTGGACACAATTTGTGGCAGGATCAGTTATTGTTGATGGCACTCCGTTACCATCCGCTTCTATCATTGACGGTATTGGCATAAATACGATCATTCCAAATCAAACTGTAACAATTGTATTCCAAGTTCAAATTGTAAGTAACCCAACAACATTCACACCAGAGCTCCAAAACTTAGGATTTGTAAACTTCCAATATAATATAGGAAATGCATTACAGGCTCAACCTGGAAATGTGGAAACGAACGTCTTCGTTACTTCTATTAATTCAGCAATCCTTTCAGCTGTAAAAACTGTTAATACTGCCTTTGCGAATATTGGCGATACGATCACTTATACAGTTTTAATTCAAAATAGCGGGAATACAAACGCTACGAATGTGAATTTCTCAGATCCGATTCCAGCAGGAACAACTTTTGTGGAAAATAGTTTTACTGTAAATGGAAGTAGCATTCCAGGTGCAAATCCAAATAACGGAGTGAATATCGGAACCGTGAACACCGGTAGTTCCTTAACCGTTACGTTCCAAGTCATAGTTACATCTACTCCACCTTCGAACCCAATTACAAACGTTGCATCTATTCAATACGAATTTATAGTTAATCCGGCGTCTCCTCCCGTTACAGGCACAATAAATTCTAATAGTGCTTCCACACAAATTAATAACGCGACTGTTACAACTGTTTTAGAAGCAAATCGTACAATCGTATCTACCTTAGATATAATTACGTATACAGCAACATTAACGAATACTGGAAACTTCCCTGCAAATTCTGTATTACTCATTAACGGAGTTCCTGAAGGGGCATTATTTGTTCCAAATAGTGTCACGCTTAACGGGATTTCACTTCCAGATGCAAGTCCAACTCTCGGTATTCCAGTTGGTATTATCGCACCAGGTGATTCTGCTACTATTACGTTCCAATTTCTTGCAAGTTCTATTCCACCACAAGGAGCGATTATAAATCAAGCACTTACAAGTTACACTTATATTGTCGACCCAAGTCAACCTCCAGTTACAGCAACATCTTCATCTAATACGGTAAATACAGCTGTCGTTGATGCATCGCTATCTGTAATTAAAAATACAGATTCTCTCGTACAATCTACTGACGGTACAATCACTTACACGGTAGTCGTTCAAAATAACGGAAATACAACTGCAAATACAGTTACTTTAACAGATTTGGTCCCAGAAGGAACTGCATTTATTCCAAATAGCGTAACCATAAATGGCGTTTCAGCTCCGGGTGCTGATCCAAACGTAGGAATCTCCTTAAACGCCATTGCACCTTCAGAAATCGTCACCGTCACATTCCAAGTTATCGTTCAATCCATTCCAAACGTGAATCCAATTTCTAATATAGCCCGTATTGACTATACTTTTATCGCCGATCCAACTGCTCCTATCATCTCTCGAACAATTACGTCTAATCCAGCTTTCACACAAATTTCGGATGCGAATGTTCTTTCTTTAAAAGCTGTCAATGCACAACAAGCAACAACCGGTGACATTTTGACCTATACGATAACGCTAGAAAATACCGGAAATATTCCAGCTACTAATCTCATATTTTCAGATACGATTCCAGAAGGGACTACATTCGTAGAAAATAGTTTTACACTTAACGGAACAGCTATACTTGGTGCAAATCCAAATGCAGGTGTTACTTTGCCTAACCTAGTAGCAAACGCTACTCACCTTATTTCGTTCCAAATTCTTATTAACGATCCATTCTCGCAACAATCGATTACAAATCAATCTAATACAACATATACAATTCAACCAGACCCAGGACAACCGCCTATTACCGAAACATCTACAAGTAATATTGTCATTACAAATTTCGTGCAAGCACAATTGACAGTTACAAAAACGTCCAATCCAATAACTGTAGATATTGGCGGAACTATACTTTATATTTCTGAAGTGAAAAATATCGGCAACGTTGACGCAATAAATATTATTTTTACAGATTCTATTCCAGCTGGGACTACATTCGTTCCCGACAGTGTCACAATTAACGGTGTACTTCAGCCAGGTGTAAATCCAGAAAATGGAATACCAATTGGAACGATTACACCAAACAGTTCCAAAACAATACTATTTCAAGTACAAACAAATAATCCACCAACTGCAACCGAAATTGTAAATCAATCATCTGTAAATTACCAATATGTAAGTATTCCTACAGCTCCACCAGTGAATCGCTCTGCAAATTCTAATATCGTTACAACATCACTTCAAAATGCAAATATTATTTCTGTTAAACAGGCGGATGTTACTTTCGTAGCCATCGGGCAAAATATTACCTACACAAATACAATACAAAATATAGGAACTGTTCCAGCTAACAATACGGTGTTCATTGACAACATTCCAGAAGGTACTATATTCATTGAAGATAGCTTATCAATAAATAATGTGATTCAGCCTGGTGCAAATCCTCAAAATGGAATAACTCTCGGCACGATACAACAAAATGAAACAGTCACTATTTCATTTCAAGTACAACTTACAAATATACCAGAGGGCAACACTGTCATTAACATTTCAGACACTTCGTATGAATACCAAATTGACCCTAGTTCTCCGATTGTTCAGCGTAGATCATTATCAAATGCAGTAAATACTGAAGTGCGGACGGCAAATGTTAGTGCAATTAAATCTGCTAACAGATCTATTACACGTATCGGTCAAATCATCACATATACTGTCGCAGTTACAAATGCTGGTACAGTACCTATTACAAATACTATCCTAATTGACGCAATTGCTGCTGGCACTGCATTCGTTCCAAATAGCATCCTTGTAGACGGCATACCAAGACCTAACGAAAATCCAATTACCGGTATCAATCTTGGTATTATCCTTCCAAATAATACGATTATTGTTACGTTCCAAGTAAATGTAGTCTCTATACCTGCACAAAATACTATTAATAATATCGCTGTTATACACTATGAATATAAACCGGAACAAAGCGCACCACCAATTTCAGAAACAACCTCTTCCAATACTACAAATATACAATTTATTGATGTGATTCTTATCGCTACAAAATCTGCTAATAAAGTATTAGCTAATATTGATGACACCATTGAATATACAGTATTCATTCAAAATAACGGATCTACTACAACTAACTCCATCTTTTTTACAGATACTATAGAAGATGGAACAGTATTTATTCCGGGAAGTGTAACAGTTAACAACACTGTACTTCCTGCAGCAGATCCGAATATCGGCTTTTTCATTCCTAATATTGCGTCAGGGCAAGCGACTACAATAACGTTACAAGTTTCCGTTACGAATTTGCCAGCTTTAAATCCAACGCCTAATACTGCAAACATCGTCTACGGCTTTATTTTCAATCCTGACTTTGCACCAATTCAAAAATCTACTACTTCCAATACCACTTTCGTCCAAATTAATGATGCTGATATCGTTTCACTGAAAACTGTTGATTTAACTTCTATAACGATTGGTGACATTTTAACTTATACAACAACTTTAACGAATATAGGAAATGCAGATGCTACTACTGTTGTATTTACAGACAATATACCTGACGGAACAACCTTTATAGAAGGTAGCGTTTTAGTAAATAATATTCCTCAGCTTAACGTGAATCCAAGTACTGGTATACTTGTAGGAACGATTGCTCCTAACGTTTCTATCCCAGTCACATTTTCCGTTACTGTGGTAGCTCTTCCAGCTAGTGGTCGTATTCAAAATCAATCAACTTCTCGTTATACAATTAATAGCGAAGAACAAATATCGACTAGTAATATTACTATCACTGAAGTTATTTCTGCTCATGTAATTGCGACAAAGACAACACCTATCCAATACGCTGACCTACAAACGATTATCCCTTACACAATTTCCATCACGAACAATGGGAATATACAAGTTGAAAACATTATCGTTACAGATATTATTCCGGCGAATACGAGCTTTATAGATAATAGTGTTATTGTGAATGGAAACGCCCGTCCAAGTGACAATCCACTTAGCGGGATACGAATTGATAACATTCCGCCTAATACGCCAGCAACTATTCTATTTCAAGTACGGGTTACTTCGATTCCGCAAACAAATCCAATCTCTAACACGAGTACAATCGAATACCAATACACCATACCAAACCAGCCGCCTATTACCGAAACTATCATTTCATCAGCTGCCGTAACAGAAATTCATCACGCAAATTTAAATAGTAATAAAGCTGTTGACCTTGCATTTGCAACAGTCGGTGACACGTTAACGTATACGATTACACTCAATCAAACTGGTAATGTGGCAGCGAATAATGTAACCATTCAAGATACGATTCCTCAAGGTACTACATTTATAGAAAATAGCGTCATTGTAAACGGAGAAGCCCTTCCGGGAGTTAATCCAGTAAGTGGGATACCAATTGGCACTATAATTGTAGGTGGAAATGCTAGCGCTTCATTCCAAGTTTCTGTAACTTCTATCCCAACACCAAATGCACTCAACAACAAAGCAATTACTATCTTTAACTATATAGTCAATCCAAATAACGTACCTGTTATGAATACAACTACAACAAATACTGTCATAACAACTGTCCAAAATGATAATGTCGTTGCAATAAAAGCAGTTGATTTCACGAACGCCTTGCCTGGTCAAACTTTAACGTACACCATTACCATTACGAATAATGGTAATATCACAATTGAAGATCTTCTTCTAGTAGACACGGCACCAGTAGATACAACATTCGTTATTGGTAGTGTTACAATTAACGGAATCAATCAACCTAATGTAAATCCTGAAAATGGTACTACATTAGGAACTCTTGCTCCTAATGACTCTATTATTATTACATTCCAAGTAACAATTTCTTCTTCTACTCTTCAATCTACAATTAATAATGATGCGACTATTTCCTATACGTCTATTGTCGGTCCAATCGAACCACCTATTACGATTACAAGGCAAATAAATACCGTTACAAAGCAAACAAATACCGTTACAACAACAGTAGTTGACCCATTAGTTAGCATTGAAAAAACAGCTGATAAATCTATCGTAGCAACAGGGGATACTATAGCTTTCACATTAGAATTAATAAATCATTCACCAATTCCTACAATCAGTACTTCCGTCCTAGATATAATTCCAGCTGGTACAACATTTATAGAAAACAGCGTAACAATTAATGGTACTCCGGTTCCAAATGTTCGTCCAGATACGGGTATTAATATCGGCGCTTTACCTGCAGATGGAGTAGCAACGATAACATTTAAAGTTCTGGTATCTTCTATTCCTTCAAACAGTACAATTATCAATTCCGCTTCCGTCACAGCCGCCTTCCAATTGACACCACAGGACCCAATTATTACTTTTATTGTTAATTCAAATACCGTTCGTATACCAGTTCAATTTATAACTACAACAGTCACGAAAAATGCTTCCGTCAGCTCGGCTTATTTAAAACAGTATTTTGATTATACGGTGCGTATTACGAATACTTCTGATATTTCACTTTCAAATGTTTCTTTACAAGATACCATTCCAGCAGGTTTACAATTTATAAACGGCACTGTCTTTATTAACAGTGAACGTTCTCCGCTAGCGAATCCGAATATCGGTTTCCTAGTCGCTACTAATTTGGAACCGGACGAAACAATTATCGTGTTATTCACAGTACAAGTGATAAGTCCACCTGTTAATAATGAATTTAAAAATACGGCGGATATTTCTTTACAACTTCAAGTCTCGCCTACCGACCCACCAATTACAGTAACCGTTACAAGCAACGAAAACATCGTCACTTTTATTCCAAAAAATCCTGATGAAACACTTCCAAATTTCAATTGTTTCTTTGACGGCGAACGTTTTATACGCATTACCCCTCGAAATATACGAAATTACTTTTGGACTTGGATTTGGTGGCGTTAATTTAAACAAAAAGAGATTGTAGTTTGGTTGAAACCAAATTACAATCTCTTTTTTATTCCCTTTATCGTAATACCTAATAACTCATCCAAGCATTTACAACCAATCATCATCTCAAGTTATTTTAGTCGTAATAAGCTGACCAGCCTCATTAATCGTTACTTTCCATTTCGCTCCACTAGCAGTCTTCATAATAATACCTTTACTTGCTTCTATTTCAATATCTCCAAACATTCTTCCACCAGTTGTCGCTAACCAAGCATTCCCATTTTCCATCGAAGACCTTGCAAACATACGATTAATCCGAAAACGTTTATGGTCTTGAGAATAACCACTCAATGTAATTCTTACTTTATATAGTTGACTCGCCTTCATATTCGATATAATTGTATCGCCTACATTTAATGGAACATCCGATGCAACAACCCAATTTCCAGTTGCACTTAATGCATATTCAATTTTAATTTTCTTCGGGCTCTCTCCCCATCCAAAATACATTCCAAAACAATTTAACATTTTGATTGGATTTTTCGTAAAATCTAGCTCAATCACAACTGGATTGCTATCTGGAACATCGATATAGTTTACACTTTGTTCATCTATTAAATTGAAGCAATTTGCAAGATTCCCTCCGTAAGGTAATTTCCCACTTACTTGCTTAACAGTATACTTTTGCGGAGCGTTTACTAAAATATCATCTTGGTTCCCTATTAAATGTGGTTTATTTAACGTAATCGGTAACTGAATTCGAAGAGATTCTTCATAGGTAGACGTACAAACATTGTATTGTCCTTTATCTACAATAGTTGTGGAAAGTAAATTTGAAAAAAGGTAGTTACGATGTGAATTAGAAGAAAATTCAATGACAATCTGTTCACTACTCATCCGGTACGTATCCCAAATCATACAATCAAATGTATTATAGGCACCCGTACAACGAATGACTTTTTTCGTTTGCTGTCTACATTGCACTTGAATATCCTGAAACGTATTTCCTGAACTTTCATTTGGTAAATCACTGTTCCCATCAACTTCTATCCCATACTGACATCCATCAATAAATATAGATTGAAATACATTTGCGTTAATCCAGCAAGGTGTATTTATATCATCTATATATTCTGTCTTCAAATGTATTGCAGTTTGAAAGTTTTTAATTTGAATAAAGTTAACTTGAAAGAAACTAATATAATCCCATGCTTTTTGACAATAAAAGTGTATAGCCTTACCTTTATATGACGACGTTGCATTTATTATATTAATATTTGATATAAGAGAGTGATTAGGAACTTCTATTTGTTGTGAACCGGAAACATAAATGACAGCAGATTGAAACACTGGGTTTATAACTTGAACTGTACCACCTGTAATAGACGCATTTTGTTGCAGTTCAAACGCATTAAAATCTCCATCAATTTGCAACGTAACAGTAGGATCTAGCTCTAATCTTACATTTGATTTAATAACAATCGGTTTTACAATTTTGTACGTATTTATCCCTGTAATTCTAACCGTCGAAATTCGGTTCGCTACACAATAATTTATAGCTTGTTGAATTGCTAATGAGCTATCATTCCCTGAGTTCGGAACTGCACCAAAACAATCAATATGGACACTATTTTCTGGTGCACAATCTTCTTGGGAAGAAATATATTCTGACAAAATAAATTCACTCCTCATATTACTTTTTTCATATAATATGTGAGTTTTCTCTTAAAAGTTTCTCTAATAAAAAAAACAAACGACTTGCACGGTCATTTGTTTAATTCATATATACTTTTCGTTTCTTCTATCATTTTAGTTAATGAGAAATATCTCTCTGCTTTCTCTCGTGCTTTCAGTCTAATACCATTCACCTTTTCCTCATTTCCTTGTAGTTCCTCAAGCGCACTTGCGAATATAGATTCACAATATTCAGTTAACAAAACGCCTGATTCTCCATCTATTACCGCTTCATTTATTCCGCCAACATCTATTGAAACAATCGGTGTTCCTGTAGCCATTGCTTCAATTACCACCATTGGAAACACTTCACGAAAAGATAATAAAAGTAGGGCATCCATATTTCCTATAAACCTATGCGGCTCTGAAATATTCCCTAACATCTTTACACTTTGCTGCAATCCATACTTTTCTATTTCTTTCATAATAGATTCTTTTTCTGGTCCATCACCAGCAATATAAAACAAAAAGTCATCTCTTTTTTTTAACACATTTGCAATTTTTACAAATAATTGATGGTTTTTCTCCTTGGATAGTCTTGCTAATATCCCTATTTTATAAATAGATTCTGTCTTTTTCTGCTGGAATAAAAACTTTTCAATATCCACACCGTTATAAATTGTCTTTATTTTCTCTTCTGCTACATGCATTGAAATTAAATTATTTTTTTCAAACTCACTTACTGTAATAATATTATTCACATATTTATTTATAAAATAACGAAAAAGAGTTGGCATTTTCTTTTCTAATATCGTTACATTATGTTTCGTATACACGACTTTTATCTGTTTTTTCATAAACTTTCGAATTAAAAAGGAATATAATACCATTCGCAAACTATTTGCATGAATAAGTTCTATCTTTCGTTTACAAATCTCACTTCGTAAGTAATGAATATTTCTCAAATGATTCCATCGACTAAGTAACATGAAATTTTCTTTTCTAGTAAGAGACTCATATAGTTCTCCATCACCTGCAGCTGTATAAACTGTAAATTTCTCATCACGCAAATTGCTTTCCAATTTACAGAAATAACTTTCAGCTCCTCCAGTTATCAATTTATCTGTCATCAACAATATATTCATAATTGCGTCTTCCCAACTACATTGATTTTATTTTTTCTATAGGCATGATAAGCATACTTACTAAAATAGTAAAGGATTTGCACAGCATTAAGTCGCTTTTGTTCCCTTAATAATTTCCAATAACGAAAAGCGGCTCTAATTTTATTTCTCGAAACAGAATTTGCTACAATTCTATACTTCGCTAACACTTGCTGTATCCCTTTCGCTTCATGTCCTTCATGTAATAAGTTCAGCCATAACGCTGTATCTTCCGGCTGTACACTAGGCATTTCAATATGCGGAATTTTTTCACGATCAATCATTACTGTTAAACAACCGATAATTGTATTTCCTGCCAAACAATGATAGTCAACAAATTTTGGTACATCCACTTCACGATTTAGTTCATTACTGTTTTCATCGATTAAACTATACGATGCATATGAAAAGGCCGCATTCATTTCTTCCATAAATAACAATTGCGTCTTCAATTTATGAGGCAACCATATATCATCGCTATCTAAAAAGGCAATATACCTTCCTCTCGCCTCTTCAATCGCTATATTCCGAGCTTTAGCAGCACCAACATTTTCTTTTAATGATAATAATCTAATACGCGAGTCTCCTTCTATTATCTCTTTAATTTTTGCAAGAGATTGGTCAGTTGAAGCGTCATCAACGATAATCATTTCCCAATCTTCATATGATTGATTCTGTACAGATAAAATCGTCTCACCTATAAATCGTATACTATTATAAGAAGGTGTTATTACAGAAACATGAGGCGCCTTATTGTGTGCTGATAGACATTTTACCATCTACCTTTCCCCTTCCTTCATATATTGAAATGTACTTCACAACCATTGCTAAAAATAAAAAGAACGCTTCGTTAATAATAAGTGACAATGACATCATCTGAAATAAAAATGCAATCATAGTCAATAAAAGGTACGGTTTTTCACGAAACAAAGTATACTGCGTTAACTTGAACATTAATATGAATAAAAAAGCGCTATATAAAAGAAAACCAATTGTACCCGATTCAGATAAAATTTCTAAAAATGTATTGTGTACATATAACTTTTCATTAAATTGAAACTCATAATAATTCGAAAAATTAAACGCACCGATTCCGATATATGGATTGGATAAATAATATTTAAAAGCAGCTTCCCATAATGTAAATCTACCACTTCCATTATCATGCGAAAAATCAGAAATTCGTTTATTCAATATGTCATCCAATTGGCCACCCATTACACTATTTGATAAACTAAAAATCACTACACCAAATAATAGTAAACTTATCATTATTTTTATTTTTTTTGCAAAACTAGATGTACATATATATACAAAAACGACAAGCATAAGTGCTAATATCCCTCCTCTTGAAAAAGTTAATAAACTTGTCGTAACACATAAAATCAATCCTATAATGTTCGTCATATTATGTAGATTTGTCATATAATACATCAAAAATATTGTATTATAAAAAATAAAAATGTTAGGATCATCTAGCAAACCAATTAATCTTGGATACCCTCTATCAACTAATAGTCCAGCAAAAATTTCTCTCTCTTCTCCACCGTATAATCCAAAGTGCTGTAAACCGACTATATAAAGTATTAGGCTTACAACATTAAATACGAATCCTACATAGACGATAGATGATTCGAGTGTTGCTATTTCAACATTTCCTAATAAATTTCTCATTATAAAATAACACCCTAATACAAGTAGCACACCAAGAATCATACGAATACTAGCATTTAAATATATAGAAAGAATGCCACTCAAACAATAGATGAAATAAAATAGTAAAAATACAACTTCATGAAAATATAGCTTTTGAATATGAAAGTTTTTAATTGTTAAACAAAAATATATAACTAAAAAAATCATATATATCTTCAGCGAAAATCCAATATATATGTTGTATTTACTTAACATGACAAATAATATTAAGAGCATAATCCATTTCATCGATATCTTTATATTATTTTCCATAGGCTATATCCCCTGTTTCGTAATATAATCCTTTTTGCGTGTTTTTCTTATAAACGAAAGAAGAAGTTTTTTCAGCTCGTAATCATATAGGAATATACCAACTACTACGATTAACGTATTCAGAACGAGCGCAATGAAATGATATGTGTGCAATATATATTGCACTCCAATAAAAGTTACGCCAAAATAAATTGTATACGGTATTACAATTTGAAATACAATTTTTTTCTTCACTACACTTACCGCTATATACCCAACTAAAGCCACAATTTCAAATAAAACCATAGCGTAAGCCGCTCCTATCACTCCACCAATACTACTAAAGCTATAAAGCATAATCCCACCTATCACTAATGCTATACATTGCACCACCGTTCTTTTATTTTGACGTCCACTCGTTGTTAAGCCGTCAGCTATAGCAATATTTAAACTTTGCAGCACAATGAGAAATGATAATATTTGGAGTGGTTCTACTGCATTTCTCCATTCCTCCTGAAAAAATATAGAAATAAAGTATGGCGCTAAATGATATAAACCTATCGTCATACATATTCCCACAATCGCCATTGATTTTATTTGAAGTAAGTTTAATTTCGTATGCTCTTCTAAATTATTCTGATTATAATGCTTAAAGAGTACTGGATAAAATGCACCTGCAATCACCCCTGGCACTTGATATAAAGCTGCTGGCATCCGATACGCCACTGCGAAAACACCTACCATACTTAATGGCAATGTATAGTTAAGTAAGATAGGTGCTAATTGTGGCGTACTCATTATTAAAAAACCACTAATAATAAAAGGTGTCAATTGCCAAAATAACACTTTATGAATTACGACCTTCATATTCATACTCGTCTTTCTTTTCATTACATATATGCTGAATACACCACCAATCATATAACCAAATCCATATAAACGAGCAGTTATATAAACTGGTAACTCTCCGAAAATACAAAAACATGTAATGATAATGACAACTGCCGCTGATACAACTTTAATAAGCGCTATATACTTCATACGCTCCGTCAGCTGAAAGTAGGCAATCCCTATATTTTGCCAAGTTAATCCTATTAACATGAAAAACATTACGTTTATCATCATATAAATCAAATTTCTATCCGCATACATATAATGAATAGCAATATAGCCGATTATAGAAATAAAAATAAGTAGAATCATCCTTACTTTTATATACGACGATAAAATTGTCTCTAAGTCTACTCCATCTTTTGCCCCTTCTCGAAGAAACGTATTCGTAAGTCCTAAATCTGTAAAAAATAACATAACAAACGTCACTGCTATGGCAACACTAAACATCCCATAATTTTGTGCATTAAAAAAATTTGCTAAAACAATTAAACTCACAGCCTGAAGAAGATTAGCTAAAATTGTGCTATAAAATAGATGGATAATATTATTTAAAATAGATCTCCCCATACCTGCTCTCCTTTGCAAGCAACCTACTTACATATATTTATCTTGCACCATTACCGTTCAATACTATTAAAACAGTTTTACATAAAATCCGAATATCCATCTTAATCGTTTTCAATTCAATATACTCCATATCCAATTTCAACTTTTCTTTCGGATCAAGATTATATCCTCCATTTATTTGTGCCCATCCTGTCAACCCTGGCTTCACTATTAAACGATCCTTGAATTCTGGAATATACGTATCAAATTGTTTATAAAAATACTCTCTCTCTGGTCTTGGTCCGACAAAAGACATATCACCTTTTAAAATATTTAAAAGTTGCGGTAACTCATCAATTCTCGTTTTCCTTATAAACGATCCAACTTTAGTAATTCTTGGATCATTTTCATTTGCCCATTGTGGTCCATTTATTTCAGCATCTTTTACCATCGATCTTAATTTAAATACATTAAATTTCCTTCCATTAATCCCTAAACGTTCTTGAAAATAAATTGGAGCTCCTGCTGTTTCGAAAGCAATCATAATACAAAAGAACAACATAATTGGTAGCGTTAATAGTAACAATATGAGTGAAAATATAATATCAAACAAGCGCTTTATACTTCGATTCAAAATACTGGTCTTTTCTTGAGCCGGAATCGTATACAACTTGGCTTGATTTGTTTCACGAATCATAGATCGTTACCCCCACATTCAAGAATATAAAACTATACCTATTAATTCACATTCTTTCCTCTTTATATTTGCTATCACTTTTTGCACCTTACGTAGGGAATCTTTTCGCTTTTTGACTGCTAAGACCACTCCATCGCATTTCCCTGCAATCATGTGCGTAGCAGGAAGCTCAAATACTTCAGAGGAATACAAGAAAATATAATCAAAATCTTCTTTCCACTTCGCCATTACATGATCAAATTCATCCGTAGCAACTAAAGGCGTTCCGGTGTGTACTGTTTTTTGGGCAGGAATACAATATAAGTATTTAGATAAATTACTAGAAAAAGATTCATAACTACAAGGGGAATCGTTTATTATATCGTTCACTGTTTTCGTATAATTGCTTTGTAATAGTAGATGTAGTTTAGGATCAGAAAAATTCACGTCGATAAGTAACACCTTTTTTTTCATCTCTGCAAACACTACCCCTAGATTTACTATAAGCGACGCGATAACACCTCTATCCTTCGTTGAAGTAACTGTGAACACTTGTTTCCCCGATTTTTTCAACTCGTGATACACCGTATAAAACTGCTCTTTCATAAAAGCATCATGCGGATTAAATGGCAGCTTTTTCTTTGTCTTAAACATCGACATGTTCACCTCGATATATAGATGATTGCGCATCAACTTCTGTAGATTTCTTTTTTCTATTCGGTTTCATATTTATGTGACCAATAACAGATACTGTTGTTATTTTCTCTAAATCTTGTTCCACGTATATACGCTCATCAAAATAATCTCGAAATACAGCTAAACCTATCCCAACAAAAAAACTAACAATTAAAGAGATAGGAATGATAAGTTGAAATTTCGGAAACAACTTTTCAGCTTTTTCCTGTAACTCAGGGTCAGTTAATATTTTTATCCCCTGTACATTCGTATACTGTTGAAAGCTTTTTTGAGATTGTTCTGCCAATGACTTTACAATTTCTTTGACGATTGTAGGATCCGAATCTTTTACTGTGACAGTAACGATTTGTGAGTTGTCCATATTCACCACTGAAATTTTTTGTGCTAATTCATAAGTTGATTGCTCTAATTCCAAATTTTTTTTAACCGTTGAAATAATGAGTGGACTTTTTAATATATCAACATACGACGTTACAAGTTGCTTATTTTCCTGTGTTTTATTCACTGCATTTTCCTTATTAAACCCATCTAAATTCCCAACGAGAATTTGCGTTGAATATTGATACGAAGGCTTTAATATATACATAGAAATAAGAATTAAAGAAACTGTTACACAACACATCGTCAAAATAATTGTTACTACTCTTCTTTTCAATAGCTGCTGAAAATCCTTCATACTAATTTCTTGCTTCAATTATTTCACCGCCTTTGTTTGAATGACATCCTGCAACTCACTTTCTGCAGATAGTCTTTTCTTTTCTAAATTCGATTGCTTTGTTATATACTTTCCGATCCTGAATGCAAATTTTTCTACAAACAAATAAGAAATTATTGCTAGTATAAACGAAAGAATGAGCGATAACATTAAAACAATAGGTAACGGAAATATTTCATGAAGCATATACACTAGGGAAAATAAAGATATGATGTGGTATAAATAAAGACTGTAAGAAATCTTCCCCAAATATAACAAGTATTTATTACGTAGCAAGGATGACAAAGTTGATACTGACAAGCTTAATATGACAAATAAACATGCACTTATCGCTACTACGTAGTCTCGAAATATAAAATTATTAAGCAAATTTATTTCTCCAACAACCCCTTCATACATATAAAGTAAAACCGCAAATAAAAACCATGCAATTTTCTCATTTTTAGTACGATTACTATAAAAAACTATTAAATTATTTTTATATTTCGCAACTAGTGCTCCTAGTAAAAACAGCACTGTGTAATGCAGCGTTAATGCATAACTAGTTAATGTTAAACTTGAGTGAAATAAAAATAAAATCACGACAGAACATATACTAAAACTAAACAATGACAATAATGAATACCTCAACGTTTTTCGTAAACAAACCATCAAAACTAACGGAAAAATTATCGATATTCGCATTTCATGAACAAGTGACCAAATTACGCCGTTATATGCATCTGTATTATATTTCCCAATTAATAAAATATGTTGCGCTATTAAGCTTAAAGAACTTTCAATCGTCCATGAGCGATTAAACCATTCACTTAAATTAGAAATACCATATTTACTCATTGTAGTCTGGCATAAAATAGCTATACTTATTGCTACGATATATGGAATATAGATTCTACATATACGCTTTAAAAGGAATGATCCATAGCTATCGTAGTTTTTTTGAATGGATCTATACAAAACAAATCCACTCAAAACAAAAAAGATAATAACAGATTCGTTACCACTACTAAAAATTAGACGAGCAGGTGTTTCTTTTAATAGATAAATAACAAATGGTTTATTATCTTCATAACTGTAATTTTGAAATACTGAAAAAATCATTAAATGATGGCCAATCATTACTATTAATGAAGAAATTCCTCGTATAGAATCCAGTTCTTCATACCTATCCATCGTTTTACATCAACTCCTACTGAAATGATAATAATCATTTCAAAGCGACACCATTATTCATATTCCTCTCCCTTCTTTTCATTCCAATTTTTCATATTAAAATGATTTTATAGCGTAATTTTGAATGTATTGTAACATTTTTTGTAATATTATGAATAGTGAATCTTAAAAATTGATATATACCAATTACAACCTCGAAAAATGAATAATATTGATAGAAAAACACTATAAAAACATCTTGCATAGTTACAAAATTAAAGAGAGGAATAGAGTTTTTTCAATATAAAATAAAAAAGATAGCCTTTAAAGGCTATCTTTTTTATTTTATTTAATTATTGGCACCACTATATGCTACATGTCGTTTCTCAATTCTCTCTTCAATTTCTTTCATATTTTCTTTATTATTTAATAGTGATTGTTTATTTTCAATTAATAATTGTTTAAAAGATTTTCTCACTTTTTTTCTCATTTTCATTGTCCTCCTTGGGGGATGGTTTATATAAAAGATAAGGAATTATCTGTGTGCCCTTATAATAATTGATTGTTGTGAATTCCATTTGAACTTTATATGAAAATTTCATTTATTTTCTGACAACTTTGTGAACATACAAAAATGTGATCATCCTAAAACCATTTTGAAATTGCTTCATTTCATTATAAAAGTTGCTATTGTCATCAACTTCTATCAATATATTTTGTCGAAACATTTATATATTTAAAATTGAGTTCGATATAATTTTATTTACTACTATACTGTTCGTAAAAACAAAAAGAGGGGTGTTATATAAGTCAAAGTTTGACTTATATAACACCCCTCTTTCAAAACTATTTATAGCATATTGATTAATATTTCAGGTCTTCCCCAATTCATTTCTTCACAAACGAATCTAAGTTTTTCTTCATCCATTGTGTGTAATCCTTCTTCTAGTAAACATGAAATTGGAACTTCACAATGAATTTGTGCCAATTGTAATGAAATATTTAAGTTCTCTAAATCACTTTCAATCTTTGTGCGCTGCGCTTTCGTTAATGTTGCTACATTTTCTAGTACGGTTGCTACTGTTCCATGCTCTTGAATCAATTTATACGCTGTCTTTTCGCCGATACCTTTTACACCTGGGTAATTATCACTCGTATCTCCCATAAACGCTTTCGCATGCACGATTTGCCACGGCTCTACGCCTTTTTCTTCCATGATTTTCTCTGGTGTGTAATATTCGTAATTTCCAATTCCTTTGCGCAAGAGCATAACTGTAACATTCTTATCAACAAGCTGAAGTAAATCCGTATCGCCTGTTAAAATATAAACTTCCGCTTCATTACAGTATTGTTTTGCAAGCGTACCAATACAATCATCCGCTTCATACCCTTTCATACCGATAACTGGAATAGACAATTTCGCAGTCATTTCTTGAACTAAATCAAATTGCGGAATTAATTCTTCAGGCGGCGCTACACGATTCGCTTTATAATTCGAGAACGATTCTGTTCTAAATGTCGTACTACCCATATCCCAGCATGTTACGATATGTGTCGGTTCAATTGCTTGCATAGCTGTTAATAAATGTTTCATATAACCATGAATCCCATTTGTAGGGGTACCATCTTGTCGTTTCATAAATTGTCCGTAGACACTTGTTGCGTAAAAAGCACGAAATAATAGTGCCATACCATCAACTAATAATACTTTTTTCATAATCCCTCTCCTACCAAAAAAATAATAACCCCACGTCATCACGTAAGGTTATATAAATAGATTACCATTCTACGTTTTTTCAACTTTGTCTATTATACATTGTTTTTGTATATTTAGCATCATTTACACATTAAGACGTTCTACTACAACAAGTATGAAGAATTCCTGTATACGTATTTTTCCCAGTCGAAACAACTACAGCCTTTGCATTTCCGCCAACAATATGAGTCCCTTTGAAACATACGTTTTCAAGTTCAAGTGGATTATAGTCTTTCATTCGTTTTAAAGGAATAAATCGTTTACGCTCAAGGTGATAGCAACTTTCAAATTTCTCAATACTTGCATCTTTTCCTGTTAGCACGGATTCATTTACTAATAAATCATTCGCGTAAATGATACGTACATCTGCTGGTACTGTATCACCTTCTGAAAGAAAAATCATATCCCCAGGAACAAGCTCTTGTACTGGCACATTCATCATTTTTAATTTACCGTTTAAACCTGTTACACTAGAACATTCTACTCGAGACACAGTAATTTTCTCACATTGTAATCCATCACGCACATGTTGTTTTGAAAAACCTGGAATCATTCCACTTAGCTTCATCATTACTTCCGCAATACGCGCTCTTTTTGAAATTAATTCGTTTCGGCCGTATACTTGAATACGTTTTTGTGCCTCTTTCATAGATAATCCGTCTCTTGTTGTTTTAAAATACGCAAATACAGATTTTACATCTCTCGTTGCGATTTCAATTAATAAATCTTTATTTTTTTGAAGCATTGTTTGTTCTTTCATTGATTTTTTACTTAATTTATATGACGTGTTACCCACAGTTTTGTTTGCATATAACATATTATCGTCTCCTCCTGTACAACATAGGAAGAAACGCTTTGTTTCTCAATTTATCCACTTTACCGTAACAGTGTTTAGCGCTTAAACATGCATATAAACGCTACATTATGATAAATATAGAGGGAGGAACAAGTCGTTTCCTGCCTACATCATATATTTTTGATTTGAAGTATATGGGTAACGGAACCGAGTCAGAATTTGACATGCTCCTCACCTCCTCGTTTAATTTTATAGTTTATACTATGAAGTTACTCATAGATTTGTAACAAAAAGACCCTTACTCCGAAAAGAGTAAAGGTCATGGCATACACAAATAAACGATTCCTAAACAATTAGAAATCTACGGACCTCTCCCTCGCCGAGTTTTAGCACTGTATAGCATAGGTACATTACCAGCTACGTTAAGAAAAACCTTAATTCGATCATTCCTGTTGACCCATTGGCGTCTCTCGACATTTTTGGGCAGTAGCATTTCTCTATACAGGAGCCTCACCTAACAGAGACTTATTTTTATTACATAGAAAATGTTACTCTTATTTAAAATAGATGTCAACAGTAGCCTACAATTTTTTCGAAAGGTATGGCGAACTAACGTATATAAAATAAAAACCTTTACGTTTAAACGTAAAGGTTTTAATAAGTTATACAACCAGCAATTACAATCCCAATGGAAAGCGATAAAAACATAAGAAAAAGACCGACTGCTTGATTATCTTCTTCAAGACTTTTGTTTATATTAAAGCGTGGTGTAAGCCACTCAGCTAAATAAAAGACGATAATTTGAGCCAAAATCCCAACGGCTCCCCACGAAACCATATCAAGAAGTGAAATGGAATTAGCTGCTGTCGAATATAAAACAATAGCTAACCCAAGTAATCGTCCTCCAAGTACATAGCTTACCGCCTTATTCCCTTGGGCCATTAACTTAAATTCTTTTACTTTCGTTGTCACTTCCATGAGGAACAGACCAATGCATAAAAGGCCCAGTGTTACTGCTAAATATAATAAAAAATTAATCATATACTTTCCTCCTTTTTTATACCTACCGGTAAATAGTACGATTCATTCCCCGTAATTTTTTCCCCAGCGCGAATACCGATACTACTCGCTTTTCCAGCAATTAAAAACGAACCAAACACATACGACAGTTTCTCCATCCCTTTCTCTGTTTCCAAAGATACGACTGGAAGTTCTGTATACTTTTGAAATATCGGCAGTGACGCTTTATACGTTTGGTGTGCATTTTGAATCATAATATTTTCGTCCTTATCGCGAACGGTAATTGTGTCTCCTTCTCTACCAAATGAAGGTTTTTGAACGAAAGAGCCTTTTCCTAAAAATAAATCTGATTCTAAATATGTAGGTAACATATATTCTTTAATCCACTGTTGTTCCTCATTTGTATAAAAGGCCTTTTCTTCTGCTAACCCCCAAATCAGACACTGAATTGATTTTGGCTGAAGTAAAAATGCTGACAAAGGATTTATTATAAAAAGCTTTCCGGCTTTTACAAGTTGCAACAGTTCCACACCTACGAAGTCTCCTGTTTCAGGATCTTGATCCTCAATTAAATCTTCTATCGGATATGTTTGGCGATATAAAATATCAATCTGTACTCCATCCCTATCCACTAAAGCATCTTTTGTAATTCTAAGTTCTGACATTGGCACTACTTTATTTTCAACATGGCATAACTGACTCAAATACATAGTCGTATTCCAATCCTCAATATGTTCATGATGTGCTGTAAAAACAACATTTGGGTTATCTATTCCCTTTGTCGCTTCCATTACGGCCTTTGTAACACCAGAAGATAGTAATCGTTCTTGACCCAAGTTTGGATCATCATAGCCTAGTTTTCCACAAACTTTTCCATTCATTTGAAAGCATTCCATAATAAAAGTTGGTGTATCACTATTAAACTCAAGCATTTTAATTTGGTTATCACTTGTTAAAACGAAATCAAATCGTGAAATAACAGATTCAGGATATAATCCTTTCATTCTAATAAACGATAAGCTTGCAGGAGGATACCCAAGTTCAAGAAGCTGTTCGTCACTTAAATTCCGCAAAAGTTTAGCAGTCTTAAAAAATATTTTCCCCATTCGTTCAGTTGCTAATTGCAATTGTTTCATAGTCTGATTTGTTATAGAGAAAACATGAAACAAACTATACTCACATTCATATAAATCCGACCAAAAATTCGGATATTTCGAATAGAACTCTTTTCGATCCCTTATATATTGCGACATATGTTAGCCCCCAAATCCTCCCTTTGAACCGCTTCCAATTCCACCTTTAAATTCCGCAGACGATTGATAAGATTTAAACGCCGATGAATTTTTAAAAGTGGATTTATTTTGATAGTAACTCCCACCATAAAAATAATGCCCACGATAACCTGACCTACTATCATCACACTGCCATACCCCAAGTTCATCATCCCAATCCCAATCTGAACAACTATTATCATTCGGTTTTGGGGGAAGATCTTGTGCGCAGCCAAATAAAGTGCCAGTCATTAAAGACGTTACGACACCACCTACTAGCCATTTCGTTTTTGTCACCTTCGCACTCCCCTTTTTAAATTCTATTCCTATTATATAAGATAGCATGATAAAGTAGAAGAAAAAGGAAGAAGAGGGATAAAATGCGCTTAGAATATCGACTTAATGATGAAACGAAAAGGTATCCTGCTTTATGGAACTACGCAAATATTTCTAACTCTGAAATCATCGCACGCATGACGTGTGAATATTTTATAAAGGATAACAAGACATATGTTGTTACTGCTACTTCAGTAGATCCAGACGGAACAGCAGTTATATATATTCAAAAAGAAGAGTTTGCAAATGACTCTTCAGATCCTACATACTCTCACATCGGTTTTGAGGTTAGAGAACTAAGTGAAACGAGTTCAAGCATAATAGATCGGAAAGATGTATGGAACTATGAAGAAATTTTGCCATCTCTTCATTCAGACCTTATATATATTCAGCGCGACGGCATGCATATGGAGTTCGCTTTAGATTCAAGAGAGATTGATGAAGATAGAAAGTGCTATATTTATTATGGAAACTTCACAGGTGAATCCAGATAAAATAGATATATGTATGCAACAAAAAAACCTTACGTATAAAACGTAAGGTTTTTATATAGCCCCACATATGCCGTTCTCTCTAGATGTCCATAAACCTGCTCTCACAGGTGGATGCTCTCACAAATGTTTGTAACTTCCTTCTTAAAAAGATGGCATGTTAGCTACATTTAAATATTGAACTTCCATATTAAACTTATTGGTTTAAGACATGCATAAGCTACGTACACCGTAGGAATTTTATATAATGTTAGTTGAAATAAGACCCCCGCACGTGCCGCTCCTCGTAAATGTCCAAAAACCCGCTACTCGCAGGTGGATGCCCTCACAGTTACCGTACATCTTCCTCCACAAGGAAGGCTTGATGATGGTCGCTAAATATTGAGCTTCCGTATAACTAACATCGGTTTTAGACATAAATAAGTTACGTACACCGCAGGATGTATTATTTACTTGTCGTTATATTATCACATTGTTTCCAATGTGTAAAATACAAAGTTTTTCGAGCAATTTCTTGCTTGTGACCTTATTTTAATACAAATTATTTTTGCATGCAAGTGATTAATCTTCTTCTTTTGCAATTTGATTTTCTGGATAAGAAATCCAATCACTCCAGCTACCTGCATACAATTTAACATTTTGGAATCCAGCTAATTTCAATGCAAGGATATTTGGACAGGCTGTAACACCAGAACCACAATATACAATTGTTTCCTTATCTTTCGAAAGATTTCGGAATCGTTCTTGTTGCCCAGCTTCATTCTTAAATTGCCCTGATTGTACAATTCCATCCTTCCAAAAATAGTTTACTGCTGTCGGAATATGTCCTGCTTTTGGATCAACTAGTTCCTCTACACCAGCATAACGTTTTGGCTCTCTAGAATCAATTAACGTAACATCTGCACCTGCATGAATATTCTCTCTCACCGTTTCCATCGTTACAAGCATATGATCTTGTACATTTGCTTTGAATGTTTTTCGTATAGCAACAGGAATTTCCATTGTTATCGGTAGTCCATTCTCTTTCCAAGCTGGAAATCCACCATCTAATATATATACTTTCTCATGTCCTACATAGTTTAATAACCACCAGAGACGAGAAGCATTTGCACCCGCTTGACTGTCATATGCAATTACTGTCGTATGTTCATCAATACCAGCTTGTGAAAGCTTGTCTGCAAACTCCTCAATATTCGGCAATGGATGGCGACCACCATGTTCTGTTACAGGACTTGATAAATCTAAATTCAAATCAAAATATAATGCATGAAGAATATGTTCTTCCTCATACTTTTCTCTACCCCAATTAGGATTCGCTAAATCAAAACGACAATCGATTATACGGACATTCTCATCTTCTATATGCTCACGTAACCATTCGACTGTAACTATCATCTTTAACGACCTTCTTTCTCTTGCAAACGACTTACATACTCCATAACCATTTCTTCTGTAACATATTTACGCTCTAGTGTAACACCATTTTTTGCAAGATCATTAATTTGCTTTGTTACAACATTAATGACATCAACCGAAAATTCTTTCCCATTTGACGCAAGAGATACGGCTGCTTCAATAGCTGCTTCACGCTGCGCATCTAATTGTAAACATGCTTTTACACTTTCATTTTGTTTACGAGAATGTGCTGTAATTGCTTTATGTACTTCCATCTTCTCTTCCCCCTAAATAAGTTATACGTTCTCATTCAATTCCATTGCAAGCCGAATCATATCACGGCATACAATCCCATTTTCAATAATCTCTTCTTCATAATGCTTCGAAAAGTAATCAAAATCAATAGAAAAAATACGAAATCCACATTTTTGATATAAAGCAAGTTGTGAAACACTAGAATTGCCTGTACCAACTTCAAGTTTTGACATACCATATCCTTTAGCGGTTTCTATGGCATGACTTAATAGCTTCTTTCCAATCCCTTTTCCTTGCAAATGCTCTACAACCGCAATATTCATAATTTCCATCGTCTTCGGCCTTGTTTCCAAAAGAACATATACACCGATAACTCTCCCCTCTTGCTTAGCTACATATGTTTTCCCTCTTTGTACATATGTATCAATTTGCCCCTCACTTGGATCAGCAAGCAATAATAAAGGTTTCGGTATAGCTTCTTTCGAAATATACTCTATTACTACACACATAAAAAACTCCCCTTTCTCTATTGTTCTAAACCCTCCTTGTCTACCATAAATAATAGAAAGGAGGGATTCACCATGGACAACAATGAGAAAAAGTGCAACGTCATCTCTATTGATGGAAAGAAGAAGAAAAGCGACACGTATTCCTACCCAAAATTAGTAGTAGAAAACAAAACATATGAATTTTCTTCATTCGTCTTATGCGGTGAAACACCAGACGGCAGACGCCTCGTTCTTACTCATATGATTTCTACCGATGAATTTGCTGGGTTTGTCAAATCTTTAGATACAGTATTGCAAAAGAAAATTGAACGAATCTTTTTCTCATAACGACTATATCACATAAATTTCTTTTTCAATCTCTACTAACTGCTTTTGCAATTGTTCTTTACTTTGTTCATATAGTGATACATCAATTGTTTCAGCCAATGCAAATAATACACTTTCATAATAATTCATCACATCTTGCTGCATCACTTTTTGGAATAAGTTCCATTTCAAATCCCACTCTTGCTTATAATGATGAACAAATAAATCTTTTTCATCAGCTACATAGTTTGATACGAAAGGCTCTAATACAACTTTAGCCTCTTCTTGCATGAAAGCTTTATCATTTTTTTCAAAAAAGCTTTTTTCATTTTTAAAATGCGCCAGTGCTTTTTTGAAATCTTTTATTTCAACTGAAGGGAACGGTTCTTTATGTGCAATATCTTTATATTCATAATCCACTGTTCCACTCATAGAAATTGATTCATTTTCTACTTTACAGTTCACCACAATTTCATTCTTTGCACGCTTCATCGCTTCATCTATCCATTTCTCAAGGCGTAATGATGTCGCACGCATTTCTTGTAGTAAATCATGCTGAATAAATGCCACTAATTCCATAACGCACTGTTGCAACTGCACTTTCACATTCCCATCCGTTCGCAGCGATGCTGGATTAATAAATTCAGTAAACACATCGTTATAGCGTAGGAATAGACGCTGTTGCACGTAATAAAGCAATTCTTTCACTTCATTTTGCATCGCCTGCTCTTCAGCAAGCACACTATATGATGAAATAATATGAAGTAGCTGATCACGCTCTGCTTCATATTTTTTCGTTTGCTTCTCTTTCTCTTCATTCCCCTGCTTTGCACCGTTTATCATATTTACTAAAAGCTGATCTGCTCCTTGCAATGTACCATATAAAGCATGAACAGATACGAGCATTAAATCTCTCATCATAAAGGATGTAAATGATTCCTCGAACTTAGCAATCCCAGAGTTTTGTAAAATACCGTACTTCTCTTTTTCAATATTCTTTCCTTGCTTCTCTTCAAGTGCACATAAACTTGAAATTGCAAATAAACGCGGATTTCTAATACCGTATTGCAGTAGCTGGTCTGCGATATAACCTTTTACCATTTCAAGTTCTTCTTCAGACTCTGCTAAATCGGCCGCATTAATTAAGAAGAACATTTTATCAAGTGCAAAAGTATCCTTTACACGACCAAGCTGGATTAAGAATTCACGGTCAGCACGAGAGAACACATGATTATAATACGTTACAAATAAAATAGCATCTGCGTTTTTAATATACTGGAACGCAACGTCCGTATGGCGGGCGTTAATAGAATCCGCTCCAGGTGTGTCTACAAGCGCTACTCCTTGCCTTGTTAAAGCACAATCATAATAAAGCTCCATGTACTCAACAAAACATGATTTTTCTTCATTCGCTACATAATCAGAAAACTCTTCTAATGTAACTTGTACTTGCTCCCCTAAATGAGCAGAAACCGTATCATACCCTTTTTGTACCGCTCTTAAAAAGCTAAATGTTGTTTTTTGCTTCCCAGTTGGTGAAGGATATTTCATAACTTTATCAATTTGTGCTAACGCTTCATCTAACGTAGTAATCTCATAATGAAACAACTTATAAACAGCTTTCATATCTTCTAATAGAGCTTGCTTTGATTTGAATTGAACCATTACTGTTCCGTGTGGTTTTTCCTCTGTAACCGGCAAAATTTGATTAATCGTTGCCGTCGTCGGATTTGGTGATACAGGAAGTACATTCCCACCAAGCAATGCATTGGCAAATGATGATTTCCCAGCACTAAAAGCTCCGAATAACGCTACTGTAAATTGTTTCGTTTCCACACGACGCCTTTTTTCTATTACCTCTTGCTGTACATGTTTCAGGGCTGGCAATGGCTCTAATATCGTTTCAGCTTTCTTCACTTTCTCTAATATACGCTGAATATTTAAAGCTGCTTTTCCTTTCATCTCTTCCTCACAAGCCATTACGTTATCGTTTACGCTTTCCTGCTCTTGTAGTGTGAATTTCTCACTAACAATTTGTATTTTACTTTGCAATATCTCCTCTATTTGCAAGCCTTCTGGTGTAGCAACACGCTCGTGCCAAACATTTTGCAAATAACTTTCATATGTCTCTAAATTGTTACTGTATTGCAATTGCGTTTCTTTTGCCGTTTGCAACATCATATATTTTTCAATCTCTTCTTCAATGCGTGCAACTGCTTCCTTCACCTTTTGCTTTAAAACGACTGCACTTTTATCAAAAATTTGCTGCGCTTTTGTAAAATAACGTTTCTTCAGTTCATTCGCTACATCCGCTGTATAAAGAAGTAAGTAATCACCTGTGAAACCTGCACCTTGTTTAATGACTTCAGCTAACATTTCTGGTCCAAAAGCAATTTCTAAAGCATATATGCCTTTCCCAATTTCCTCTGTGAACAATCCTTCTTCTTTTAAGAAGGCAACAATAAATTCTTTCACATGAAAATCAAGTTGCGTTTCAACAGTCTTTTGCAAAGCAGAATAAAAAGCATCTAAACGTCTCTGTTTTTCTTGCTCCGTCTTTCCTTTTGCAAACAACAAACCGACCTTAAATTTAGTTAATTTCGTTTCTAAATACGCATTTGCCAATTCTCTCATTTCAAATGGCATTAAATACGCGTTATCTAATATAGCTTGTAAGCCTTTTATAAATTCGTTTCTCACATGAGATTCTTTACTAGCCTCGCGTTGTTTAGTTTCCGTTAGCTCTTCTTTCTTTTCAACTATCTCTGAAATAGAAAGCGACGATGCTAGCTCTTCCTCATATTTCAAAAGAGCTTTTTCATTTTCTGAAAGAATAAATGAAAAATGTTCCCCCATTAAATATTCTGTTTCTCGCTCCATTCCATCTCTTACATACTGCACTTTTTCTTTCATAATAGAAGTAATTAATGTTTCTAAGCTCCCAATTTCATTATGTGTATGGTTCATCATTCGTAATGAAGTATAATACACTCCATCTACTTCAATATCCCAGTTAGAGAACGATTGTTTTACACTATCTTTATAATCCTCAAACGATAATTCATTTTCTTTATGTTTATCTATTTGATTTACAACGAGATAAACCGTTTTATTACGTTGTTTCAATTCTTTAACAAATTGCAAATTCACTTCCGATTGGACGTGATTATAATCCATCATATAAAAAATCACGTCTGCTAGATGCAGCGTTGATTCTGTCGCTAATTGATGGGCATCATCTGTTGAATCAATCCCTGGTGTATCAACTAACATAACACCCTCAGGAATTGGCGCATCATTCCGATAAATATGAACACCAATTACCTCATCACCGTCTTTACAAATTTGTTTTAATTCTTCAGCTGAATATGCACCATCATATTCGTACTGTTCTCCAGATTTAACTGTTACAACAACACGATCCATTCCTTTTTCAATTTTGACAACGTTAGCGCTTGTCGGAATTGGACTTGTTGGTAACAACTGCGCTTTATATAGATGATTCATCATCGTTGATTTCCCTGCAGAGAAGTGACCGCAGAACGCTATCATAAGCTGTTCTTGTTTATATTTTTGAATCACCTCAAACAACTTTACACTATTCTCTGCATCGCCGTGTTTTTGCCACTCTTCATAAAAACAAACAAGTTTTTTCATACCGTTTGTCTGTACTATGTTTGTCATCCCCTTGTTCCCCTTTATCCAAGATGTATATACTTTTTCCCGCTATTTGCGAGCTCATAATCATCAGGAGATACATCCCCTCATCGATTACAGTTTCACTTTACTATCATACTAAATTTTCAGCATATTCTCATTAAAAATAAAAAATCCCTTTCATTCTTTTTACAAATGAAAGGGATTTTATGTCATATCACTCATTTTGCTGTTCCTACTCCATTTAAAACATACTTTGCAATAACTGCATATACAGTGACTGTACCTGCTACTAATGCATATACCATACTCATGCACCAACCTTTTTTGATAATGATTATCACTTTTAAATACATTTTATCATTAAAGAGAATCATTATCAATACTTTTCATAAAGAAAGCCCCTTATAGAAAGGAGCTTTACTGCCTGTTTTGAAGAAGGTTAAAACTTGTTGTGCACTCTTATTATATCTCATAATACATATCTTAACAGTTTTAAAAATTGGAAATTACCTATATACCCTCCTCTTTACATTTTGTATAATAAAAGGGAATTACTTAACAAGGAGGAAAATAATGACACAAAATATTTCACAAGGCGAGAGGATACATTCCATAGATATTATTAGAGGAATAGCTGTACTAGGTATTTTTCTTGTTAACTGGCCAATTATCGCCGGGGTTGACTCACGTGATATTACAGGAATTTACGAAGGGATAGACAGCTATATTCGCCTATTTTACGATATGTTTATTCAAACGAAATTTTATACAATTTTTTCGTTTTTATTCGGATTAGGTTTTTATATTTTTATGAATCGTGCTGAGGCGAAAACCGATCGTCCAAAAACTTTGTTTGTTCGCCGCTTACTTATTTTATTATTATTTGGTTTCTTACACTACGTTCTTTTATGGGACGGGGACATTTTACATACTTATGCAATTACCGGATTTTTCTTATTTTTATTTTACAAGAGAAAGCCACGTACTATTTTAATATGGTCAATTGTACTATTAAGTTTCATGCAATTGTTCACATTAGTAGGTTCTCTTCTCATGTTATTAGTGCCGGTAGATGAACTAGGCCTTTCCATAGCCATTATGCCGTTAGAAAACTGGGGCTTACAAATTACAGACAGATTCCATTCTTTCTATTCTGAAGCAATAAGTAACAGTCTTATTATGCTTCCTGAAACACTAGGATTGTTTTTACTAGGATTATATGCCGGTAAAAAAGACATTTTCCGCCGTGCTAAAGAATTAGATCTAAAACTTAAAAAATGGCAAATCATTATGTTCATTTTAACATTACCGATGTGGTTTATTATGGTTTACTTCTTTATGAACAATCAACCATACACACCATTTTCGCTTATGGGTATTACGATGATAAGCGGAAAGACATTGTTCATCTTCTACATTGTCACGTTAATGCGTTTATTACAAAAAGAAAGATGGCAAACATTATTACGTCCGTTCCAGTATGTTGGTCGAATGGCGTTAACAAACTACATTTCACATACAATTGTTACATTACTTGTATTCGGACTATTGTTCAAAAATGATTATCTTGCTCCATTATGGGTAGGTCCTCTATTTTGCATTAGTTTCTATACGTTACAAATCTTTATTAGCCGCTGGTGGCTGTCACGTTATCAATACGGGCCACTTGAGTACATTTGGCGTCTTGGTACGTATGGGAAAATGATGCCACTTAAAAAGAAAAGCAAGGTCTCATAATGAGACCTTGCTTTTTTACGCTTCTCTTACTGCACTTTGCATAGACACTGGCTCTTCTTTTACTTTCACTTTACGCTGCGGCACCATATTAAATACGATATTTAAAAGTACTGCTGACGCACTTCCAAGTACAATTCCGTTATCTGTTAAAATACGAATGTTTTCAGGAAGTTGTGAGAATAATGTCGGAACAACTGTAACCCCAAGCCCAATTCCGACAGAACATGCAACGATTAATAAGTTTTCTTGTTTACCAAAATCAACGCTACTTAACATTTTAATACCATATGCCATTACCATACCGAACATTGCTAACATCGCCCCGCCAAGTACGGATTTCGGAATGATTGTTGTAATAGCTGCGATTTTTGGAATAAACCCAAGAACGATTAACATACCACCACAAGTATAAATAATAACGCGATTTCTTACTCCAGTTAATTGAACAAGTCCTACGTTTTGAGAGTATGTTGTATATGGGAATGCGTTAAAAATACCACCTAACACCATCGCTAATCCTTCTGCGCGATAACCTTTTGTTAATTCTTTTTCACCAATCTTTTTATTGCAAATATCAGATAATGCAAAGTAAACACCTGTTGCTTCTACAATCCCTACGCAAGCAACTAAAATCATCGTAATAATTGGCGTTAATTCAAATGTTGGTGTACCGAAGTAAAACGGCTGAATACCATGGAACCAATCCGCTTCTCCAACCGCTTGCAAACTTACTTTCCCCATAAATGCTGCGACAATTGTACCGAACAATAGACCAAGTAAAATAGAGATTGAACGAATAAACCCGTCAAAGAAACGATACATAATGATGATAAATAGTAATACACCAAATGCTAACGCTAAATTTTCAAGACTACCAAAATCCTTACTTCCTACTCCTCCAGCCATATCATTAATTGCTGCTGGAACAAGTGTAACTCCAATTACGGTAACGACAGATCCTGTTACAACAGGTGGAAACAGT
Source organism: Bacillus pretiosus (assembly GCF_051294775.1). Taxonomy (NCBI): domain Bacteria; kingdom Bacillati; phylum Bacillota; class Bacilli; order Caryophanales; family Bacillaceae; genus Bacillus; species Bacillus pretiosus. The sequence goes on along the minus strand of NZ_JBPPHF010000001.1, from coordinate 59,154 downwards.
TTTACAAGCTTTCCAAATAATTTCGCAAAAATAACAACGAATAACCCGGCAGCAATAATTGCTCCATAAATAGAAGACACACCGTATTGTTTCCCGATTGCAATCATCGGCCCAACCGCTGTAAATGTGCAACCAAGTACGACTGGAAGTCCAATACCGAAAAAGCGATTTGATAATGCTTGTAAAATCGTCGCAACGCCGCACATTAATAAATCAATCGAGACTAAATATGTTAACTCTTTTTGATTTAAACCAAGTCCGCCGCCCACAATAAGCGGAACGATAATTGCGCCAGCATACATCGCCAGCATATGCTGCATACCAAGCGATGCGATTTTAAATGGATGTTGCTTCATCGTTTATTTCACCTCCGCAGTTTCTTGCTGTACAAATGTAACTGTGCCGTTATCAAGTGATGCAATTTCTGCTAGTGACTCAACACGAACTCCTTGTTCACGAAGCTTCTTTCCTCCATCTTGAAATGCTTTTTCAATAACAATACCAATTCCTGCAATACTTGCTCCTGCTTGCTCTACTAAACTCATTAAACCTAAAGCAGCCTGACCATTTGCTAAAAAGTCATCGATAATTAAAACACGATCATTTTCATCGATATGATTTCGAGATAATGAAATTTCATTCGTTTCTTGTTTCGTAAATGAATATACGTTTGCAACGTACATATTATCTTGTAACGTTAACGATTTACGTTTTCTTGCAAAGATTACTTTTACACCAAGCTCTAATGCAGCCATAACTGCTGGTGCAATGCCTGAAGATTCAATCGTCACGATTTTTGTAATGTTCTCTTCTTTAAAACGTTTAGCAAATTCTTTTCCGATCTCTTGCATAAGTACTGGGTCAATTTGATGATTTAAAAATGCATCTACCTTTAATACGTCACCAGATAAAACCTTTCCTTCGTTCAAAATCTTTTCTTGTAATACTTTCATGTTTGTTCCCCCTCTTATGCAATAAAAAACTCCAAAAGCCGCCACCACTCGTTACAAGTGAGAGACGCGCTTTTGGAGTTTCGCAAAAAAGAATGCTAAACAAGCAAATATATTCGTCCTCACTCATAGTCAAAGTATTTACGGTACTTCGGTAGAAACTTGCAGGCCATATCCCCGCGATTATATGAGTGTAGCTAACTATTTATTTTATAGAAGGATTATAACGCATTTTTTATACTTTGAAAAGCATTTCTTAATAAAACACGTACAAATTTTATAAAAACATCATTTTTGTTCGAGTTTTGTAAACTCTTACATATTATTTCAAAGTGTCGTTAAAATAATCGGCCCATCTTTTGTAATCGCAATTGTATGCTCATATTGCGCTGATAATTTCCCGTCCATCGTTCTTGCAGCCCATCCATTTAAATCTACTTTCGAATATCGCATACCTACATTGACAATAGGCTCAATTGTAATTACCATTCCTTCTTGTAGTTCAGGCCCTTGTCCTTGTTTCCCAAAATGAAAAATTGCTGGTTCTTCATGAATCTCTTTACCAATCCCGTGCCCCGTAAAGTCTCTTGCAACCGAAAAACCTTCAGTAGCTACATAACTTTCAATTGCATAGCCAATGTCTCCTACATGATTACCGATTACCGCCTGACCAATCCCTTTATATAAAGCATTCTCAGCTACTAACAATAACTTTTCTGCTTCATCAGAAACATTTCCAATTCTATACGTCCAAGCAGAATCTGAAAGACCACCATTTAAGTTTACTACCATGTCAATTGTTACAATATCTCCCTCAGTTAAAGGAACATCGGCGGGAAACCCATGGCACATTTCAGCATTTACAGATGCACATATCGCATATGGATACCCGTTGTAACCTTTCTGCTGAGATGTTGCACCATGCTTTTCTAAATAAGCTTCAACAAACGTATCAATTTCTTTTGTCGTAATACCTGGTTTCATCATTTTGGCAATTTCCCTATGACATGAAGCAAGTAATTTCCCAGATTCATGCATCAAATCTATTTCATTTTTCGTTTTAATTGTAATCATTCTACCTCTCCTTGCTAAACCTGCTATTTGCTACTAAAGTTCAATCATACACATCCTCTGTCAAAATTTCAAAACTCTCAATTACAACAAGTACAAAAATATGTATCCTATACTTCTAAATCAAAATAAAGAAACAGAAGATCCCCTCTGTTTCTTAATCATTTTTACATATATAATTCATTTTCAAAAACTCAAAACAACTACCATTTGTTTTCTGTATAAACGTTCCAACAGCTTCAAATCCTGCTCTTTTATACACTTTAATCGTTCTCTCATTACATGTCGCTACTGATAGTGTTATATAATTGCAACCATATTTTTCTTTACTAAAAGCTAGTCCAGCGTTTACGAACTGTAAACCAAATCCATTTCCAGTTATATCAGGTCTCATTCCAAGACCTATATCAACCGTTCCATCATTTATTTTACAAACAGTAAAAAAACCAATGAGAGTGCCATTTTCCTTCACAGAAAATGTATGATTTCCTCTACTCTCATCATGTAAAAACTCAGCTAAATCTTCTTCATCTGCACCTATATCGTAAAAGGAATACCTCCCTTCATAATGCCAGTTATATGCAATTTCTTCTGCTTCTTCTTGCGTCATTACTGTATATGTATAAGCCATTCTTCTATCCCCCTTGAAAAAAAGAGCTGCAATTAAGCAGCTCTTTTTTATAACTCATAGATCTCTTTATACTTCGCTTCTAAATAATCTGCTAAGTAGTTTGCATTTAATCCTTCACCTGTCACATCTTCTAAAATTTCAAGTGGCTTTTTCGTTTTACCGTATTGGTGAATATTTTCTGTTAACCATTCACGAATTGGTGTTACGTTTCCTTCTTCTAATAATGCATCAAAGTTCGGAATGTCTTTTAACATTCTTTGCTTAAATTGCGCTGCATACATATAACCAAGCGCATAAGATGGGAAGTATCCAAATGAACCACCAGCCCAGTGAACATCTTGCAATACACCTTGTGCATCGCTTTCCGGACGAATTCCTAAATATGCTTCCATCTTATCATTCCAAGCCACTGGCAAATCCTTCACTTGTAATGTACCATCAAATAATTCTTTCTCAAGTTCATAACGAACCATGACGTGAAGCGGATATGTAAGCTCATCTGCTTCTATACGAATGAACGATGGCTTCGATTCGTTAATCGCATCATAAAACTCATCTACTGATATATCATTGAATTGACCATCGCTATACTCTTTTAATAAATCATAATTTTTCTTCCAGAATGATTTATTACGACCGATAAAGTTCTCAAAGAATAATGATTGTGACTCATGAATACCCATAGAAGTTCCACTACATAGCGGTGTACCTTCGAATTTCTCTGCAATATTTTGTTCATATACAGCATGGCCACATTCATGAATTGTTCCAAACACTGCCATACGGAAATCTTTTTCATCATAACGTGTTGTAATACGAACGTCCCCTCTATTTAATGTAATCTCAAATGGATGTACCGTTTCATCAAGACGACCTGCTTTAAAGTCATAATTCAATTGCTTTAATAACTCTAATGTAAAGTTCTTTTGTTTTTCTTTTGAAAAATGTTCTGATAAAGCACTTGTCTTTAATCTCTTTTGTGACTCCGATATTTCTTTTACGAGCGGAACGATACGCTCACGAAGTTGACCAAATACGTGATCTAACACTTCTACTGTAATACCTGGCTCATACATATCTAACAATGTATTATATTTATATGTTTCGTAACCCCAATATGTAATGAATTTCTTTTTAAATTCAACTATTTGTTCTAAATACGGACGGAACATTTCGAAATCAGATTTTTCCCGAGCTTCTTCCCACACACTTTCCGCTTTCGCTTCTAATTTCACATACGCCTCGTATTCCGCTTGTGGAATTTTCTTATTTCTATCATATTCTTTACGACACTCTTCAACCATTTTCTTCGTCGTTTCAGAAAGTTTATCTTCACTTATTAAAGCTTCAAGCTCTGTTAAATAATTTCCCATCTCATCTGAAGTCGACATAACAAACACTTCTGATGAAAGCATACCAATTACTTCTGAACGCTGGTCTACACCTTTTTTAGGCGCACCTGTTCTTAAGTCCCAAAACATTAAGCTTAATGCTTCACCGTAATTTTGTATCTTCTTCACATATGTTAAAAATTGTTTTTCTACTTCATATGTAGCTACTGTCATCGTATAAAACCTCCCTTTTCTACCTCAAACTTAATTCGACATGGAAACCTAAATTCCTTTTATAATAGAAAAAAAGCTTGGCAAGCGCCAAGCTTTCTCCTTATAATTCTTTACCTTCTACTGGTAGTACGTTTTTCACCGCTTCTATCACTTTCTCATCTTCTGTATCAGATAAGAAGATTGATATAGCCCCTTTATCGTCGCTCGTACGAATTAAACGTCCAATCCCTTGACGAAGACGTAAAATCATATACGGTACATCTACATCCCAGAATGGATTATTTACATGTTTACGCTTCGCTTCAAACACAGGATCGTTTGGAGGGAATGGTAATGACCAAATAATAACATGCGATAATGATGAACCAGGAATATCTAAACCTTCCCATAAATGAACAGCACAAAGTACAGTCTCTTCTTCATTTTGGAAACGAGAAACGAGCTGACTAATTTCTTGATCCCCTTCATATAGGAACGGAACGGACATTTGTTCTTTACTTACATATTCTTTAAACGCTGCAAGTTCTTGTGTTGTACGGAATAATACAAGTGTACGTCCATTTGTTTTCTGTATATTTTCAAGTGTATATTGACACTTTCTTTCCCATTCGTTCTCTTTCGTATGCGATAGTAAGTTTACTGCCATTTGCTCCTCATAATCAAACGGTGAGGCAACTGAGAATGATAAGTAATCTTTTACCCCTAGGCTATTTGCTGTAAATGCGAATGAATCGTTGTTAGATAATGTAGCAGAAGAGAAAATATACGGGATTTTCTTCGAGAATACTTTCTCTTGTAATACTTCTTCAACTGCACGTGGCATAATCACTAACGTGAAGGCTCCATCACCTTCTTCACCCCATGTAATTACATTTTTCTCGTGCATGAACAGACGAAGTGAATGTTCTAATACATCTAAATGTTCATCAACGATATTTAAATCATACGTGTTTACTGTATGCATTTCACTTTCAAATACTAATGCATCACCGACTTCACCAATTTTCGCATAAAGTCTATTCGCTTCAGCTGTTACTTTTTCTGTCACAGTAATTTCTAAACGATCAGAACCGGCGATTTCCTTTTTATTTTCTTGTAACACATCAAAGAATCGCTCTGTTTGCCAAATTGTTTCTTCTACTAAATGTGCAAACTCTTCACGAATATCGTTTTGCAACAATCTTGTTAAAAGTTGCTCCATCATCGTTTGCTTTAAACGATATGTTAAAGCTTTTTGAGCTGCATATTCTACGAGATGTCCTTCATCGAATACAACGCAGCTACTTTCAGGTAATAACGGAATTTGCCCTTCACGCTTACGAGCATCGTACGTCCAAATATGATCCATATAGAAATCTTGAGAACAAATAATTAAATCTGCCGCTTTACGATAATGTTCACGAGAAAGAGTTTGACCACAACGATGACGAGAATCACAAGTGAAGCAATCTTGGAAGTAATCCCAATTTACTTTTGACCATTCCTCATCATTTAAAAGTGGAAATTCTTTTCTGTCGCCGTAGTGAGTAAAGTTTTGCATCGTACCATGATCGAATACAAACTGTGGTAATTCGTAGTATACATCTTCAATTACTTCTGGAGCTCGTCCACTCATAACATCTTCAAGTTTACGTAAACATAAATAATTATCCATTGATTTCGCAAGTCTAACATCAACAGATAGTCCTAATGCTTCAGATAACTTAGCAATGTCTCCTTCTTCTTTCACAAGCTGCTCAATTAACGTTTCATCAGCACAAGCGATAATAGCTGGTTTTCCAGTATAACGCGCATAGCAAATTGCATATAGAAGATATACAATTGTTTTCCCTGTTCCTACACCCGCTTCTGCGAACATTACTTTCTTTTCTTGGAAAGCACGCTCTAATTGAAACGCCATAAAAATTTGTTCATCACGCTCTTCAAAGCCTTTTTCCGGAAGGATATCGTAAAACACATCTCCAATCCATTCATTCAACTTATCATAAAAATTATCTTGTTTTCCTACTTCAAATGGTAATCTCTTCTCAGTAAACATCCTTAGCCTCCAACCAAAAAGTTTTTCTATAAAAAGATATAGCAACTGCTACTCATATGTGTGCAGCCACTTTCCCCTGTTGCCATACATAGAAATACACGAAAAAAAATTTTCCTTTCGAAAAAGGAAAATTTTTTTCTATATTAATGACTTTAAATACCGTTTATCAATCGCTGTTTCGTGTGAAAGAGCTGACAAATATTCTTCTTGTGCTTTTTGTATTTCCTCTACAATCGCACCTTGGCTATCCACTTCTTTCCCGATCTCATCATACGTACGATGAATAGCTTTTTGAATCATAGATAATTGGAAACTATCCATATCACGTCCTCCTTTACGCATTACATAATAGCCAGTATATGCGCGCTGGAGGAGTTTTATACTATGAATTACGCGGTGGACGTTTTCCGAAGTATTGGTAGTAATCTGTAACGGTAACAAACGTCTCTTCGCCCAATCCTATCGTATTTCCTCATGTTCTTTTTTCCGAACAGTATTTTATTACTCTAATAATAATATGTACGAAATGGAAATACAATAGCTTTTACATTATTAGACGTTTATTTACACATCTTCGTATAATAACACACTTATTTAGCGTTCTCAATAATAAACTACGACATCGTCCGATTGTATATACAAAAAAAATGGCGAACCCTCCACGTAGGAGAATCCGCCGTCATAATTAAATCCCTTTTCCTAATTCCGCTAGGGTCTGTTCAACCTCGCTTTGCGATACTTTCGGCTTATCGACGTTAGTAATAATTTCTTTCTTCTCGACTAACTTTCCACTCAATTTATAGAATAACTCTAACGCTTTAATTGAAGGAGTTTTATTAGCCGTAAAGTCTCCTCGAATCAGCGCTAATAATTGCCCGTTAGCCAAATCGATGCTATCTCGTAACAATTGATCGGCGAGTGATTCTTTATATCGAATAAAGTTAACATCATTGCTCCAAGTCCATAATGTAGTACGGCTGATGCCGAGTTCTTCCGCAATCTCTTCGAGCGTCTTTCGTTCTCTTCCTGAAAACGAATTCTCGACCAATTTAACGGCGGCTTGTGCTTGTTCTTCTGTTATTTCCTGTCGTAAATCTCTAAGATCCAAAATATTTCCTCCTTATATTAAATGTTTAATTTCCTCGTAGTGTTTTAAATAACGATCTACTTCCGATTGTAAGAACGATTCGTCACTCCGTAACTTCTCTAAACGTTCTTCATCTATTTCCGGTAAAGGTTCTTCGGTAAATTGATTTATCCCAATGCTACGTAAGTCTAGTAGCTTGAATGTGTAGTAAATCTCACGACTAGCTTTCTCGTAACTGATTTCGTCTGCATCAATACGTTTCATCGTACTTAATAAATCACGCAGACTGCAACCTGTTACATTATGCGCCTGGTCAATCGCCTCATTTAATAATAGAAGATAGTCGCCATATTTCTGGTGAATTGTATTATATTCCGTTGGTTGTAATGCTCGCGTTTTTACTAGTAGAACGCTATATTTCTTAAAATAGTCGAAAAGATGCTCGACTTTATCCGCTAATACTTTTGATACCTCTCTATCTACGAAACGATCCGGACGCTCAGGTGGCAATCCATTTGCGATACGTTCTTGTCTGTGCGCCTCATTTCTCGCTCGCATTTCCTCAATCTCTTTATCTAACCTGTCGTAATCAATTACTGGTGCTTCCTGTACCACACAATCACCCCTTGTCTCCTAATAAATATGATTGGATACTTACGTCCTGCATACGCATATTGTCTAAGTATCCTTTTGTTGATCTTGCGATTTCCCTACCGTCCATCATAATTACGTTTTCAATCGTCATTTCACGTTGGAAGTTCGAAGTTGCATCCGTACTAGCTTTACGCCCAGCATCCGTTGCATACACCGAAGGTGTTGCGGCTTTCGCTAAGCCTGTATTTACGGAGCCTGTATCCACCGCTAACATTTCCGGCTTCATCCAATCCGCCATGTTCTCCGATGTTTTGATTATTGCGCTTTTCATTCCGTCAATACCATTTACGTAACCTTTGCCGGTATATATACCGTAATCACGGAAAACGCGTGAAGGAGAGTGAATCGATAATATGCTTGTAAACTTATCTTTAATACCGTTACCAATGTCTGTTATTTTCCCCCAGATTTCACTCGCCATGCCGCTTATGCCATCTAATAGTCCTTGCATCATATTACGACCGATGCTCCCTAAATCGATTCCGCTTAAGAATGACGTCACATTATTAAAGATTTGAGTTACAGTGTTATAAATAGCGTTTAGGATGCTAGATGTAGCGGAACTTGCTGCATTCCACATTGCGGAAATGATGCTACCTGCTGCGGACATTGTTGATGAAATCACCGAACCTATACCTGAGAAAATCGAGCTTACTAGAGAACTAATTGCGGATAGAACACTAGAAAAAACAGATTGCACTAAATTTAATCCAGAAGTCACGACCGCTTTTATTAAATTTATCGCTCCTTGGATTATGTTTCCGATTAGTGACATTACATTTGAGGTTATCCCTTTCACCGCGTTCCATGCCCCACTCCAGTCTCCTTGTAGAACTGCAGTAAATAACTTTATGATATTGGTTATAATCCCAATCGCAGATGTAATTATGCTCATAACGGCTGGAAAGACCGCTTGAACAACTGATAAAATAAATTGGATCGCAGGAATTACTACGCCAGTTATAATCGTTGCTAAACCTTGAATAATTGCAACTGCTACCGGGATTGCCGCTTGAATAATCGAAACTATTACTGGAAAGACCGCTTGAACAATTTGTAAGATCAAAGGTATCACAGTTGTTGCTATGATAGAGATTACTTGACCTAGTAATTGAATGATCGGGATCGCGACCGATATTGCAGCACTTATGATAGCTGCAATTACTGGGAAAACAGCCTGGACTGCTTGCAAAATAATCGGAATAACTGAAGTAGCGATAATTGTCAGGATTTCTCCAAACCCTTGTATCAACATTCCAGCTATACTAAATGCAGCTTGAACAACTTGTAGAATAATTGGGAATCCAGTTTGAAATGCTTCGATAAATACCGGTAAAACCGTAGTTGCAAACTCAGAAAACATTTGAGATAAAAATTGGATACCCTCACTTATCATCGGCATAATTTGGATAGTTGTATCTGCGAACATACGAATAAGATCAGTTACCATCGGCATAACCTGTTGCATAATTTGACCAAATCCAGTGAACATTTCAGTCGCAATTGGTACCGCGGCTTTTACAACTTCACCAAATAGGCTCGCAATTGTTGAACCAAGCTCACCGAACGCCGCTCCTAATTCAGCGAGTGCTGGTCCTAAAGTAGCGAAACTTTCTGCGATTACTTGGCCTGTCTTTTGAAACTCAGGTGCTAGTGGCGCAAAGGCATCGATAAAGCCTTGTGCTAACGAAGTGATAATCGGCATGATTACAGAAGCAACCGTACTAAAGACGCCTTTTATCGACTCCCACGCTGACATCAACGCTGATTTCGCTTGTTCATTTGTGCTTACGAGTTTGAAAATCGTAGCACCTAATGAAGCAACAATAGCGATGACCCAACCGACAGGTCCAGACACACCTAAAAACGTTAACCCTAAACGAACGATTAACGGTGTTAATGTAGCAATTGTGTTACCGATTGATGAGAACGATGCTTTTATAAAAGCTACAACTGGTGAAATCGCTGCCCCCATACCCGAAAACTTGGCAGTTAAACCTTCAATAGCTGAACCGAAAGCTCCACTTATACTCTGTCCGATCCCACTTAGCTTAGCGGTTACAGAACTAAAAAAAGCACCTATCGCAACGCCCATCGCTGAAAATTTAGCAGGGATTGTCGCAAGATACGTACCAAATGAGTCTAGAGCCGATTTCATTGCTTGTACTGCGGAAACAGTAACGTTTTTAATGGATTCCCACGCACTATTCATTGCGTTACGGACCGTCTCGTTATGTTTGTATAGTTGAATTAGCGCTACACCTAATAGAGCTATTATTCCAATTGCTATACCTACAGGACCTAAAAGCGCTGCGATAACAGTACCTAAAATTGTTACCCCTTCTACTAGCACACCAATAATTGAACCCAACTTACCTATAACTAAAAATAATTTACCGAATACTAGTAAGGTGGCTCCTATAGCATTTATCATTATCCCAACAACAGTAGCTATTGCTAAAAACGCGGTTATTGCTACCGCTGTAGTTGCAACGACTGTTTTCATCGGTTTAGAGAGGTTTGTAAACCAATTCGCTAAGTCTCTTACCGTGTTTGCGACGAGGATAATTGCGGGTCCTAATGCGTCAACAAAAGCTTTTGATGCGGTATCGACTACTGACAACATTTCTTTTATTGCGCCCGCCCAACCTTCGTTCATTTTTTTAGCTGCAGCGGCTGCCGCCCCATCACTTTTTACTAAGGCGTCTGTCATCTTATTGATAGCATCAGGACCTGCTGAAACTAGTGCCATCATACCGGAAACAGCTTCAGTCCCGAAGATGGTAGCTAACGCCGCTCCTTTTTGGGCTTTTGTCATACCTTCCATGCCTTTTTGTAAATCACCTATAATTTGACTTAGGGGACGCATGTTTCCTTGTTGATCTGTAACGGTTACCCCTAGGCGTTTCAACTCGTTTGCAGCGGCTTTTGGTGGCTTTACTAAACGGAGTAAAGATGCACGCAACGCTGTACCGGCCGTCTCTCCACGAATACCATTATCAGACATAATACCGACAGAAGCTGCGAGTTCTTCCATTGATATACCTAACTGTGCTGCCGGACCTGCCGCGTACTTAAAGGCGTATTGCATATCTAATACGCCTGCTGCCGACTGATTGGCCGCTTGTGCTAAAACGTCAGCAACATGGCCACTCCTATCTGCTTCTAACCCGAATGCGTTAAGCGCACTCGTAACTGTATCTGCTACAAGTCCAAGGTCTTCGCCCGAAGCGGCTGCGGCAACAAGTACTCCTGGTAATGCGGCTGTTGCTTTTGCTGCGTCAAATCCTTTCGCTCCTAATTCGGCATATGCCTGGGCTACTTGCCCAGTTGAGTACACCGAAGTGGTCGCCATCTCTAAAATATCTTTCTTAACTTTGTTATAGCTACCACCTGTTAACATGGCCGCTCTACGAGTCTCAGATTCGAAGTTCATTGCGTCTTTCACCATACGCCCTAGAAAAAATCCCGATGCGGTGGCAGCTGGTGCAAAAGAATTCTGTACCGTCTGCCCTGCTTGTTGTACTCGATGTCCCATTTCCTGCACTCGATTTCCCACGTTCTGAAACGTAGATTGCCAAGCGCTCATATTTGGTGATGAAGGCGGTGTTACGTTTCGCATTTGATTATTCAATTGTTGTACTTGTTGTCCAGCGCTTTGGACTGCGGAATTCCAACCACTCATGTTAGGCGCCGGTATATTTATCGGCTGACTTACCGCTTGATGAAAATTACGCACGGCTTGCGTAGCTTGTTGCATTCCACGCTGTAGATCAGTTATATTGGCTAAAAGTTGTACCTCAATTCTGTTCGTAGCCATATTTATCTACATCCGATCTTCCGGAACGCTTCAAAGTTCTCTGATAGACCCTGAGATTCGATGAATTTTCGTAGTGCTTCTAATTCATCTAGTTCACCGCTTAAAGCTTGATTTAACTCAATAACTCTTTGAGATTCTTGACCAAATAATTCTAGCAACCTGCCAACTTGAATTTTTATTGTCGGAGGTCCTGGCGTCTTCATTAAACCCAATGCAATTTGTTCCATTTCAGCTAAATTTTTGACTGTACTCATATAATCACTCCTAAATTTTTATAAAATAAAAAAGAACTCACGCTTTATTGCGTAAGCTCTTCGTTATTAACCACGTCTGCAAACATTACTAAAGATGGTTTCTTAATTACCGGTAAAGCTGCAACGACGCCTCTTTGAATACTTTCGATAGGCTCTTGTTTATCATAAATCTGTAAACAATATCCTGGCTTAAATCCGTTCTCTACGGTCGGGCCATAAACGCATTCGCCAGCACGTTCTTTCACGAAAACAATACGGTTTGGCAATGCGTATTCAAATTGTTCGTCTTCGCCTGTATAAACGTTGCGTGCTATAACACCTCGACGTTCTAAAAACTCCAACTTCGGTAATTCAAACGCATCGAATACTTTTTGTATTTTCTCATTAGTCACATGTACCGGAATATCAGAACGACCATTCTCCAAATATGCAACCTCTGCACGAATACCTTGGTTAGCACGTAGTAATTTCGCTACCTCTGGCGGAATGACAATTAAATCCGGACGCTCACCGTTCACATCCTCGTACTTCCACAGCCATTCCTCAATATCGTTAATTACATCGTGCGATGGATCAGTCCAATCGTTATCTTTTGGTAATGCAATGCGGTTCCCTTCCGGAATACCAAAGTCAAGGTGCATTTTAACTCCGTTTTGGTTGTATCGGATTTCCCCCTTCATCACAGACTCTAATTTCATTAGGGCAATACGTAACTGCAACGCACCAATAATATCGACGTTCTTCATTAACATCTTTTTAATAGCGCTCGCCCTTTCGCCCTCACTACGCGGAGTCATTAGTTCCAGTAACTCCTCTTCCGTGTAAATATTCTTTAATCCCATCTTTGCAACTTCGCCAATTTTAGAAGCGACCGCGGATTTATCCATTACCGGCGGCTCTGCTCCAAAACCGATCAATCCGGCGATATGTTTCGTATTGCTAACAACGTCAAAAGCGAAGTGGGTGTCAAACGATTCGACGTCCGGTAATACTTTATCCGCAAAAGTTGGCGGCGTATTGTGTAGCAATTCTTCAACTGATAGCTTTAATTCTTGGGGCTGAAATGCCTCGATATGTGCGATTCCCATAAATAAAATTCCTCCTATTTTTCCGTTAATTTTTTGTATTAAAAAGACGCCTTCATTTTCGAAAGCGCCCTAATAAACTAGTTTTATACCGTTCTCTTTTGAGCCGACTCAACTGCGGTTTTCGTTTGGTTCCATTTCCATAGCAAGTCACTGCGATGATCTCTAACAGCTGAATACATTGCTACCTTAGAGTTCGCTTTTACTTGGACCTCATCAGCTGCCGCATGTTTTAAATCTTCATAAATACCTCGAATCTTAGTTGCTCCCTGCACTCGTTCCATCGCTGTATTTCCTTTTAAATCGTCTAATGTTCCTTTGATACTAGAGAATTGAGACAATACCTCACGTGCTACCTCACGATCAATGGACTGTAACTTCCCTTCCATATAAGAAGCCACTTCTTTTAAATTACTTGCCATGACTAATTCTGTAACGATGATTCCTGCCTCTTGGCGAACCCTCTCAGAGTCAAATCGACTTACAGTTTTAAGTGCTACGACGCCTTCCTCGGTTTTAGCATCCGCTAAACGTGATTCGATATCCTCCTTATATAGCCGTTGTGTAACTGCAAATTCTCCGTCATATTTTTCGATTAATGCACGGATATCTTCTTTTTTAGCGATGTCAGTAAGGCGAGAATTCGTTTTAATTGCGTCTAACTCTTTTTGGAAGTCTTCTTTGAGCTTGTCCGCTTTATCACGCCAATGAGTTAGTCCGTAGTCATATGGAGCTGAAGCTTTCTTCTGCTTGATCAATTCATCAGCCGTCTCCTCTTTCACCGTATAGATATAGCCCTCTTGCTTGTAATGCCCTTCTACATTTTCATTTGTCAGCATAAAAACGTCTTTATACATAAATCAATTCCTCCTAATGTTTTATATTTAACGCCTTATATGGCGTGGTTTACTCATCTTCTTCTTCTTTTGAAGTTGTTTCCGGTGGTAATATTTCGAAACTACTGTCGTTGTAATAAACAACAGTCTCCGTTTCCTCTTGTAGTTGGTTGCCGATAAAGATATTACTTTTTTCACGGTAGACTTCTTGTTTCATATCATTTACCCCCGTTTCAATTGGATGTCAACTAGGCGTAAATCAGCTTCGTTACACACGCCGATGATTTCCTGCATAACGCTATGCATCGTGTCTACGATTTCGAATTGGTATCGGCTGAACGCGTCATTATGAATGATCTCGCCTAATTCTTTATCAACAACGTGCCAATTTACCGCTAAACCCGCTACGGGATGGCTGCGTAAAAATATAATTGCTACTGCTTCTTTCATTTGTTTCATTCGACCTCTCCTATCACACTTGATTTGCGAGATAATGCGTCATTTGCTAAAAGTTGGATTTGATTTCATGAAAAAACCACCTTTTCTATCGCTTTCAATTCTTCCAATTTAGCGTCCGTTAAGTTAAACGTACGGATTAGCTTTACTTTTAACGAACTAGAAACCGGACGATACTCCGTCTCAACGTTAGCAATCGTAGTTAATCCTACGCCCAATGCTTTCGCAAAAGCTTCTTGTGTTAATCCCTCATCAAAACGAATTAAACGAACCAACTTGCCGTCAATTGTCAATCCAATTCAACCCCTTTCTTATAAACTTTTATCTTTTCATTCCAAAACTTCACATTGAAGGTAAAAGAAAAAGACGCTCCACTAAGGAAGCGCCCTTTAAACATTTGCAAAACGAATGCGTTAGAAATTAGAACAATTAATTTATATAATAACGACAATAATTACTTACAGTCGGTACTACCTCAAAATTTGATTAGGATTTCTCACTTAATAGGATACAAAATGATATAAAAGTTAGTACTCTCTTCAATACGTATAACCGCAAAACGTTCTGAAATACAATAGTCAAACGGTAATTAATTTCGTAGAATCTACATTACGTATAGATAACTAATAGGGCAAAAAGCAATAGTATTCGATAAAATGTCCGACTATAAGGTATAGGTGACTAAGAGGTTAAAAAATAGTAGTCTTTCCAAAAAAAATTGGGATCACTTAATAGGATAACTGAGCCATCAAAAATTAGATGTATTTCTCACTATTCCTGATACAATATTACGTATTTGTTAGTACTCTAATCCATTTTTAATTACGTTTACCTCTTTATGTCCCCTCATAATGCATAGATAACTAACAGTATAAAATGGTACTACTTATGATAAATTTCTTCCTCTCGCACCTATAAGGTGCGTAAAAGACAAAAAAGCAAATTATAATTTCAAATTATTTTACGAAAAGTCTATCCCCTTTATAGGTGTCTAAAACACCATTTTGTGCTAGTATTTTTTCAAAAAAAAATTATCTTCCCTACCTTATAGGTGCGTAAAACGACATTTTGGAAGTTATAATTTACGGTTTTATATTTCGGTCACATATTCTAAGATTAAACTACCTCCTTTATATATTTATTACCTTTTCTAGTAATACTGTGAGTCTTTAAAGTCATTTGAACACGTTCTTTTTGAAGAATTTTTGTAAATGTATTACGATGTATATCTAACTCATTACGTATTGCCGCCTGTTTAATTTCTTGACCGCTAGGCATACCCGCAAAGTATTCGATTAATGCGTCCTCAGACGTTTTCTTTCCCGTTAATTTATTTGCTGTTACGTAATTTATCGTCCTACAATGCGGATAAGCATCCGTAATGTGTTTAATCATGTCGTTATCCTTATTAAATACGTAGAAATGTACTTCATTTTGCTTCTGATTGGCACGAAGTCGGTTCGTTTCCTGTACCATATTAACCGCCATATCTAGCTTTTTGTATTCCTCCACGATAGGATCACGATACACTAGACCATTCTTCTTATTCACGTCATACTCGCAAGATAATTCTATATTTAAGCGATCACCTACAGTCGCTTGGGCTGTTGAAGGATAATAAAGACCGCCTTTGTTCAAGTTCCCAATATAAATTGCTGAATCAGCCGTAACATAATGATTGGAACCTCGCCCACCATCAAAATGTTTCATAATAACCTTACCGCTTTCAATTTCGTCAACAAGTCGCTTTTCTAGTTCCTCACTATGTGCTTTATATGTGACAATAAGAACCTGCCCCTCACGACTCTCAACTATTCTTTTACATTCATCAGCAATACTATCTAAAGCATCAAGATCGTTTTCGATACTAGATTTCGAAAGGCTAAAATCGTTGCAAATATGGAAAGTAACGTTTGAGTAATTAGGCTTCTCGTTCGGCTCCATTAAATAAAAATTATCTCCTGTATACTCGGGATCGATTCTACCTGTACCATCTAATACAAAACTATTAAATTGAGTCCATTCGTAATGAAGTTTTAACGTTGATTGGACTATTACATCGCCTCGGAAAAGTGAAACTAGTCCACCTGTTCTTACGATATGCTCAAACGCTCGTAAATTCACTAACTTCTCAATCGAGTGTACAGCGGTAAATTGGTGTAATAACTCCCGAGGTAACAAATACAAACGATCCACAGGGTTAACTTTAGAGATATTTGCTATTTCGGGTGATTCAATTTGCGTACGAAGTTTATTAATTAAATGTAATGCCCTCCCATAGAACCTTTTTAACTTTTGCCCCGACTTACTACTTGCCTTTCGAATATCGTCAACTAAATCGTTCAAATCAGCGGAAGTTATTCGATAAGGTATCGTCAAACTTGGTTTTTCATCGATAATTAATGTACGGCGGGGTCGCTTGCTGTCAGTATCATCTCGAAATGATGCAAATGAGTTTAAGTTATCTTTTAAGACCTGGAGTTCAAATTGTTTTGTGGTCATAATAACGATGTTGTAGTTTGATTGTGTTGTGAATTGTTCTTCGTAGTGTTCACGCGTCATGATAGATTCGTCGTACCCTTTTATTACATAAGCATATTTTTTCTTACGCAATAATCCCGCTGTTCTTTGGGTTTCCTCACTATTTATATAATCAGCTAACCGTTCCATATCCTCGATGCGTTCCTTTACGATTATTACCCCGAATGTGTCGGAATGTTCTCGGACCATATAACGTAAATATACCGATAACATAGTAGACTTCCCGAAGCCAGGAGGTGCTGCGATAACAATAGGCTTGTCTAGTATTTTCGAATGATTCCACGCCTCAAACGTGTGATATGCGAACATAAAGTCTTGTGGTGTCGGTAGACTAGCGCCATGTTTACGCATTTCTGACTCCCATCGCTGAACAAGTACTTCCGATTCTCCGTTTACTTCGTGAGGCGTTGCCATCTCTAACTGTTGCT
The DNA here is from genome assembly GCF_051294775.1 of Bacillus pretiosus. Taxonomy (NCBI): domain Bacteria; kingdom Bacillati; phylum Bacillota; class Bacilli; order Caryophanales; family Bacillaceae; genus Bacillus; species Bacillus pretiosus. The sequence continues at coordinate 41,738 of NZ_JBPPHF010000001.1, read as the reverse complement.
TAGATTCTTTCATTACTTCGTTTAACATTACACATCGCCCTCCAATATTTTGTATTAATACCGTTGTAATACATAAGACCCTGCATCCGCCTAACGGCGTCTGCTACACTCTCTTTTATTACTTCACCGATAAAGTATTTATTTATCGATAATAGAATTAATAGAGATAGTAGCGGCGAAGTGGAGGCGTTAGCCGGAACTATAGCCGCAAGGTTTTATTCTTTTAATGCGTAAAAATTACTCATTGGTTTTAAACGTTATTTAAAAAGTGCACATCCGCTTATATAATTAATAGTAAAAGTGTGCGTTTTGTGTTACTCCGCCCCAGTTTTGCTAAGTCACTATGGAGTGATTAACGAATTAAACAAAAAGCACCGTTATAAAACGATGCTTCCTTGAGATACCAGCCGAAGCCGCTTCATTTATTCGATTTCGATTTTATAAATACGTCCTTTTTCATCTTTTTTAGCATAAACACCGTAAATTCCATCCCCTTTAGCAAAAGAAAAAGCAAGCGCTAGTCCATTTAATACCTGTTTATGGTTATTAAGGGATTCAAACGGTTCTAATTTTTCATTTACGTAACATGGATCAGAAATTAAAAGTTGCCCACTATCAACACCGACTCTGCCGATATACTCAACATCTTCTTCAATTTCTTTTATCATTAATAGAAAATCAATTAATTCATCCGAACTTAAACTACATCCCCTTATCGAATAGCCTTTTGCCAAGTGAGATTTTCTATCTTCTAATTCTTCCTGGCTTTCAATACGTAGAATATCAACAATATTCTCTTCTCCGTTTTCCAATAGTACAACCTCATAAATTTTTTTCATAATCTATCTCTCCTTTTTTATAATTTTTTACCTTATACAAAGTAGGACGCATGACTTTTCGACTTCGCGCACTTTCCGATTAATTAAACGCAAAAAAGAACGTGTGTAGGCCGCACGTTCTTTACTCGCTCTATATATAAAATTGCCGTCGTTGTTTTCGTCTGCCTTGCCCGGGGGTTGTTTTTCGACCAGTTGCCGCTGGTTTAATTCTGTCCTTCTAGTACCGCTTCAATAAATTCTGCGGCGCTCATTTCGTGTATATTTTCTATTGCCGTTCTACAGTAAATTTCGACCGCTCTGTAACTATCTGAATCGTAAATCGTTAACTCCTTTTTACCTCGTTCTCGCAATGGTATTTCTCGGAACGTTAGATTTTCCCCATCAAACACATAATATACCGAATCTGATAATAAATACGCTTCATATTTCGATTCCTTTAATCCATCTACATCCTGATAATGAAAATTAATAGTGATCTTCTCCATTTCTGTTCCCTCCTTTTATTTATAGGCCGATGACGAAAAGTCACATACAACCATAAGGCGCAACCTTAAGGCTCCATACCACCTTAACACACCACTTCAGCCGCCGCTCATGTACCTGCCTAAAGTACACGAGCCTAACGACTCACCTTTTCGAATTTACAAAATAAACGCAATCGCCATATTGATTAAAAATAAAGCTCCACCTACGCCAAAAACACCATAATAGTAGATGCGATCGGATAACGTTTCAAGCCCGAAGTAACCGTTTAGTTTTGCGAACATCCTCAACGCCTCCCTTAATGGATATCCTTTTTAATCGATGCAAGTGCAAGTAGAAAATCAAGTGCCGTTATATTTCCAATTTGAGTAATATCGACCAAACTTTCGTCTAAATCCCCTTGTAAATCTAATATCGTTGCGCCGAGAATAATTTCATCGTTATTTCCATAAGTAAACTCTTCAATTGAAATTCCGTCCTCATATATAGATAGAACGTGCTTATCCGTGATTTTAAAGGCTTTCTCAGCAAACGTTACTTTCGATCCATCTCCGTTCTCCACCGTGATATTTACCTTTATCTCTTCGATATTTTGGAATTGCATTTTCTCATTTCCCCTCCCTTAATTACGTTTACCGTAACTGATGTCTATATCATAAATTACGTTTACCGTAACTGTCAACCCTAAAATTACATTTTACGTAATTCTACTTAGACTATATAATATAGACAAGAGGTGATACATAGTGGCAAAAAGAATAGAAGTTAAGCTGCGTGACATATTAAAATCTCGTGGTATGGATCAGAAGGATTTAATCGATGATGATAATGGATTATCTACAAGAACAATAAGTGAACTAACGAGCGGAAAAATGAAAAGATACCCGAAAGAAGTGCTAGAGAAGATCGCAGATAAATTAAATATTACCGATATGAATGAATTACTACTAATCGTAAAAGATGAGGAGGACGCTACTAAATAATAGCGTTCTTTTTTATGGAGAAAAACGACGATATAACATATTTGATCTAAAATGAACCTTTTCGAATTTGAATATCACTAGGAAAATATATACATTTATTGTTATAATTAAATGCGTAATGTATTTTAGGGAGGGTTCACTTTGAAAAAGACATTGATTGTTGGGGCGTTATGTTTATCATTAGCTTCTTTAACCGCGTGTAGTAGTGGCGGCGAAAAGTCATCCGCTGAACCAAAGCAAGAAGCGAAAAAAGAAAAGAAAGAAACGAAGGTAACGGTAGATTCTATTATTACCGAATTTAAAAACGCTGGGCTAGAAGCGGAAAGTCCAACTGATCTACCTCAAAAAGAGTTTGGTAATATACGTAAAGAGGGGAAACGTATTGTAATACCAGCACTTGGCGAAGATAAAGGCGGTAGATTATTCGAGATTACTAAAAAAGAAGACTTAGAGAAAGCTAAGAAGTATTACGATGAGTTAGGAAACTCCGCTCCTATGTTATTCTCGCATACATACGCAAAAGGTAACTTCCTTTTACAAATGAATGGTGATATGAAAGATGAAGAGTTCGCTAAATATAAAGACGTAATGGATAAAATAGTGAAATAACGCAAAAAACCGCCTATTGCAGGCGGTTTTTTTTCGTATTCACTCCCCTTCCATCTCGTCCAACACATACGACTTCAAACATAAGGTTACACGTAGGGATTAAAAACGTAATTAGTTAAATGTTTGTTCATTTTGCGATTGATTCTTCTTTTTTTCTTCCTCTTTCTTTTTATCCCAATTATCCCTTGTAACTTTAATGATTTTCATTAACACTTCCCACAATAATTCTTGGACGGTTTCATTATTTAGTACTTTTAAGATTTTATCCCACAATTTTCCGAACAATTGTTTTAACACTATCTTTCCCACCATTTCCTTTTTAACATTTTTGTTGCTAACTTTTTCATGAATTTACTTTCACTATTTATTGAAATATCTTTTAATAATTCAACAGCAATTTCTTCATTAGACTTTTTCTCATCAATATCTAGCAACTTTTCTACTTTTTTTGATAGCTCCAAAGTATCTATATTAATTTCATCTTTAACTTTTTTACTCACTGTTTCCTCATCGTAAACCGCTATCTTCCATTCGTTTTTAACAGCTTCTAAGGTAGTATTTACAACCTGATTTTCAAACTCTCTCTGGAGCGATTGAAGTTCACTCTTTTGCTGAACTGACATTAAAGCACTTTGAGAACTTTTTTCTTCCCTATCTTTTAACATTTCATTTTCACCTTCCTAAATCCTTATATATAGATTATAACAAAAATTCACATAAAAAAAGAACCGCTTCCTTTTACAAAGACGGTTTACTTTGCGATACATTAACGTACTTCCACATAAGTCGGGCTAGCCGTAATGTAGTACGTATTTCCTTTCGAATTGTTTACTTTATATTGCGGTGAGCCATTAACGTCAACTTTGGCGTCAATACCTTACGTTTTAAGATCGTTTTTACTAGACTAATATCAGCGAAATTGAGTATGTTATATGCAGAGTATTATAAATACATAGGAAAGAACTATTACATAGAAAACATAACGAGGACACTGATATTTTAAAGATTTGAGGCCTGAGATGAAATTTTCGATTCGTCAATTCTTCCCACGCCTGGTCGCCGGGCCACTAAAAAGACGCCCCCGCCCCTTATTCAATTTCGCATATTCTATACATTTTTCCGAATATCCAATGTAACAGAATCATCTTTTGTTACATTCGGCTGCGATTCAAAACGTTATTATACCAACGTTTGCGCAATTATTATCGTTCATTTATCCGTTACTTATTTTATGCATGCGTAGTATCAACGTTTGTAGCGGCTTACATGCCGATAAGCACTGTATAAATTCTTGCATAACTAAGTTAATATGATTGGTGTGAAGGGTGAGTTTCGAGAGATGGACGTGCGTCACGAGCGTACGGCTGATAATATGTAACGTAATGTATAACGGTGAGAGTACGCTTATTTGTTAAGTTATGTTAGGTTTACGTGGATTTATTCGAGTGTATGAACGATTCGGGAAACATGCACCGGTGCATGAATTACCCACCACAATGTCCTTTCTATATGAATTAACGTCATACTCCGACGAGGAACTCGAGAAAGCGCGCGAAATGCCGGAAGGATCAACAAACAGATTTATTCAAGCATTTAAAGAATCGATTTCGACATTACCCTTTCTATAAGCGGTCTTTTTTGCGTGCTTTTCGTATGATAGAATTAAATAATATTAATTGGTATTTATGTCTGAGGGAGGGAAAATCACTTGGAAATGACAAACAAAATAAATAAACACTTTGATTTTATGTGTGAATTTTTTAGTGATATGGAAAATCAAGAACCGTTATATATTTTTATTAAAGGTCATTTATATTTAGAATCAATAATGAACAAGATGCTTGTAGATTATTTTCCGAATACCCCTAAAATGAATATATTTAATTTTTCTCAAAAACTAGAACTAATAAGAAGTATTGGTTTTATTGAATTAGAAACGTACCAAACAATTTCAAAAGTAAACCGCTTAAGAAATAGATTAGCACATGATTTAAAAATGGATTTAGATGAAGGAGTAATAGAGGATATTATCAACTTACTCCCCAAAAATGTTAAAAAACATATATTCCAGAGGATTAAAGAGACCTCAGAAACTAAAGTAAAAAGTTTATTTTGGGGGTTATTTAATTATTTATTATTTAATTTAGAGTATCCACATTTGAGCTTTTATCTAAAGGATAAATCATTTAGTTTTATTAAAGATACATATAATAAAAAATAGATAGGTGTAATAAACAAGATACTTTTTTTGTAAAATATCACTAATTACTCCCCTTGCTAGCTATCAGTTATAGGAAAACAAAAAAGGCCGCCAATTAAGGTAGCCTCTTTTTAATAACCGTACTCCTGGCAGATATCACTCGCCTTTATTGCCCTCGCTCTTTGATTTTCAAAAATGCATCTAGCGCAGCTAACATTTGATAGAACATCCATGGATAATAAATTTCTTTATCATAATCCGTTTTTTGTTTAGCATTGTTATGGCGTAATTGGAAGTTGTTTAATAGATTAAAAATATCGCTCGTATCTGCTTTAGATAGTGATGCCTTCATTTCATCACGAAGGGGCTCCATTATATTACCTAGACGGATTAACGCGTCTTTTTTATCGTCTAGTGTTGCTCCATATTTAAGGAATTTTTGTTTAGCTTCACTGATATCAGTATAGATATCTGAATCATCGTATTCTTGTGCTAAAAGATTTGATAATCCATTATCCACTAATTCACGCACATAGCCTTCATCAGTCAATTCCCAACCTTCCCCATAATTGTTAAGTATTTTGTTTATACGCTTTCTATACTCTATTTTTCCGTCGCCATCAGAAAAAGGATCATTATCGTTAACATATGCATAAAACATCTCTATCAAAGTAAATATTTGAGATTCTTTATATCTGATACCGTAATCTACTGGCAAGAGTCCTTTATATCCAGTTTTAGAAAAACAAAAAACGTCCATATTATCCCCACAAATACCTGAATGGAAACCTCCCCAGCTATCTTTACCGCCATAGAATTTAATTAGGTACCCATCTTTACGTAAATTATCATGAAATAATACAAATAAATCCCTTAAGTCTCGTAGGTCATATTTATTCTTATTGGCTAAACCGTGACGTTCCCCGTAATATTCATTCATCTAAATAATTCCTTTCTTTATGCCCTTTATATTTTCACTACAATTATACTAATTTCACTCTTTATTATCTATATATTATAAGGAAATATGCAAGGCCGATCTTATCCCTAATCACCGTAATTCCTCCTCCGTTTTATCAATGTATTATCTCGTTATTTCAGCTTAAACTTGACGTCTTCCTTCCCTCTGTCCTCTTACCGATCTCCCTTAGCGTTTACACCTCGCTTAGTTAGCGGTAGTCACTTGCAATAGCTGCCTTTTTTGTTTAATATGCATTTTAATTCCATTATAATTAAGATACGTTTCAAGATAAGGTGGGAGATATATGTCTATAAAGTTTATTCCAGAGAAGTTAAAGGATGAAGCAGAGGAGTTATTTACCTTTTTTGAGGAATACAATATTACTGCTAATGATGAATTTGATTTAGAATCTTATTTTTATACCGGGGAAGATACTGATCAAGATGTTTTCGTTGACCGACAGATACAATTTAGTTTCTACTTCGATAGTGGAAATAATGAATATGAAAATCATAATGTTAGCCTCGAAAGGCTGCTAGATGTAGTATCAGAAGCAAAAAAAAGAAAAACCATAGATGATTACAAGTTTATAGGAGATAAGGTCGCATTAATTCCAATTGATAGTCATGATGATTCTATTTTAAAAGCAAGGTATCAAGCTCCGGATATCGTAACACAATATATAAAAAATAAAAAATATACTATTAAAATTGTGGAGGATATAACTAGTTACGGAATGTCTCTTATTATTGAGGATTTGTATACAGAATATATACCTGCTTTCAATTACGAGGATATTTTTATAGAGATAAGATGTGACGATGGAATAGATGAAACCGTTATTGACGATTTAGCACAGGCTTATCTATTCGAATTAAAATCATCATTTAAATTAAATATACATACATCACAAAGAGTAATCCCTGAATTAACTGACACAAATGATGAAGAAGATGATGACATACCTTCCAGAGCTCGACCTTTATTAGAGGGGAAAGGGATTAGAGAGTTGTTACAAATATATAATTCTACATTGTCCACAGCTGATGCAGAAATTTTAATGCTGAATTATACAAAAGTAATAGAATACGTATCTCAAACAGTTATTCAACAAGAATTAATTGAAGAGGCTTTAAAGAAACTAGCTAGTCCTAAAGCACTAAAACCAGATGCAGAGTATATACTTGAATTAGGTAAAGTATTTGAAGATTACCGCAATAACAAAAAAGAGCATCAAGCAATAAAATTAACAGTTCAAACTTGCTGTGATATTTCTGAAATTTTATCAATAGCTCCCCCTTTCTTAAAGGCGACAAAACGATTAGTTTCAGCTAACACTCCAGATAATAAACAAAAAGCGATTGAAGAAGTATCTACCGCCATCAATAATACAAGAAATATGTTTGCCCATGCGAAAACTAATTACGAAAAAAAGGGAATGGAGTGTCCAAAAGAGCAACTTTACGAATTTGTTATGTGTGTTGATATTCTTGCTCAACAAGTAATAAGGTGGTTTGATAATCAGCGAGAAGAAAATAGAGTTGTGTAGCTTGGGATGATTGGAGCGCTTTGCATAGCGCTCTTTTTCTCACTACTCCCCAAACATCTCATCAAGCTTATCCGCCACCTCACGCTGCATCGTCGGCAGCACATGACTATAGGTATTCAAGGTAGTCTGGATATCCGTATGCCCCAACCGTTCTGATATAAGCTTTACATTAACGTTTTGCTGAATTAGCATCGTTGCGTGCGTATGTCGTAGATCATGAAAACGTATTTTAGGTAATCCGAGTTTTTCGATTAGGTTATAGAATTCTTTTCGCAAATTACGTGGTAGCATCGGTCGGCCATCACGTGTACATATTACTAAGCCGTGATCCCGGTAATCTCGTTGATAGTACTTCTTCTCTTCGACTATTCGTTTTTTGTGCAACTCTAGTTCTTCTATCAGTTTCGCTGGAAAATGCACATTACGTACACTTGCGTTATTTTTAGCGCCAAATTTAATTTTAGCGGTCTGGGTTAACGTTTGTCTTACGTATATGATTTGATTCTGAAAATCGATATCTTTCCATCGTAACCCCATAATTTCACCTTGTCTCATACCTGTTAGTAACGCAATTACAAATACAATATAACATCTAGTAAGCCGGTGAACTTTCTTCGACTCATCAATAAAATAATTAACCTGTTCTAAGCTCCATACGTTTATTTCTGGCTTTTTCCTCATCTTTGGTAGCGTAATCCCTATCGTAGGATTATCCCTTATCAATCTTAAAATTTTAGCTTTTCGTAAAGAGGCGCTCACTATCCTAAAAATAATATGAACGGTAGCCGGAGCATAACCCACATCAATAACTAAATCATTAACAAACTTCTGCATATGTATCGATTCAATCTGCCTTAATTGAAAATGCCCTATTCTAGGTTTAATTACGTTTTCTAAATACATTTTGTGAATTTCGTAAGTAGACTCTTGTAAATGAAATGATCGCTCTTTCATCCACTCGTCCACAAACGTAGCATATGATAGTTTCGATAAGTCCGAATGCTCACCTCCTAATATTTCCGCTTTTAACTTCACCATAGCGTCGTGTGCTTCACGTCTCGTTTTGAATCCCCTTCTACGGATTTGCCTCCGCTTCCCAGTCATCGGGTCCTTCGTATTATCGAAACCAAACATCCATTTACCTGTCGATTTATCTTTCGTTACCGTACCGCTCAAATTTATCGATTCCCTTCGTTATATATTTCGTATTTTCCGCTTGCCTTGGTCGCTCTGTCCTTCATCATGGGATGAGCGGTAAGGACAACGGCTAGGACAGAGAACGTCTACCTTACATCGCTAAAACAGATAGTTAAAGCGACATAAAGTAGACGCTCATTGTCACTTCCATGGTCTATCGGGTTAAGGTATCCGTGTAGTGTACACCCTGTTGGAACGTCGGTTTTCACCCACAACGAACTTTCTACAAGTAATGCTTGTCCTACTTGCGGAAAAACTTAGGGAAGGAATCGTACTACTGACGTTATCCTCAATTACTCGTAACCTAATTACGCCTTTCCATGATCGTCGCTATCCGTGCCGTAACACGCCAAGCAACCGTCCAGACCTTTTATGGCAGTCCTCGCCTAGACTAGACACAAACGTAACAGGGAACGCTTAATGTGTGTCTACGCTGTTTTTGTTTGCATCGGCACAGCTAACCTTTTACGTGTTTAAATTAACGACCTGGTACGGCATCCACGTCGTGACTAACCCGATAGTTAGCTAAAAAAGACAATACTTAATAGTCCTTGCATCATCGAATTTTTTTCGATAAAATGAAGGTAACGAATATCGGATTGAGTCCGTTATTTAGTTTTAAGTCGATTATTTTTGAGTCTCCAGCGGCAACTGGAGACTTTTTTCTTTTAAACCTCTATAAAATTCAACGGATTATATTTATCATTTACATCATGTAAAGCGTGTCCGTATAATTTAACGTACCTCTCAGTCATCTGAAGCGTTTCATGACGCATAAGCTTCTGCAAATTTAACGAATCCATTCCCATTTTCAAACATTTAGAAGCAAAGTAACGCCTAAAAGCATGGCATGTTAAGCCTTCCATCTTTAAATTCCTTTTTAATCGTTTAAATAGTGTAGAAATCGCTTCCGTTGATAATTGTCCGTTTCTCATATCTGTAAATACATAGATTAATTCCTGTTTTTCGAAGTAAAATTCGAGAAAAGTTTTGTATTCCGCTAATTCTTTTTGTAATTTTCGTGTATAAGGGATTGTCGCAATTGAACGCTTTTTTCCATACGTTGTAATCGTTCGATTCTTCATATCTACATCTGACCACTTTAAATTAACCAACTCTTCTCTCCTAAGCCCTGTCGCAATTAACATCACTATTACAAGTCGATTACGCATTAGCGCGAAATTAGATCCCTTAAAATGACCTCGCTCAAAATGCTCTAGTACTTTTCTTACCTGGTCGTCAGTTAATACGTCCATGATAATTTCTTCCTTACTAAATTTTAGCTTCTTAAACGGATTTTCTGCGACTATTTCTTCCTCTACTAAATACTTAAAAAATACCTTAAGCGCCCGATTTTTACTATTTATTGTTGCAACATTATTCTTTAGATCGTGCTTACAATAGATTAGAAACTCTTTCGCTACTTTTGGTTTAATTTCATCGGTATCGAATATTCCTTTACTAACACAAAAAGATTCAAATATTTTCAAAATTCCCCTATACGATTTCAATGTATGTCGGCTTAAATTCCGTAACTCTCTATCATCTAAAAATTCCTTTATCGCAAATTTATGCAACAAAAAAAACCCACCCTTTCTTCCAGTCGGAAAAAAGAATGAGGTTAATATAGGACGGATATATAATACTCCGTTCTCAATGAACCGAGTATATTTTATCCATATCACGTCCTCCTTTACGCATTACATAATAGCCAGTATATGCGCGCTGGAGGAGTTTTATACTATGAATTACGCGGTGGACGTTTTCCGAAGTATTGGTAGTAATCTGTACGGATAAATCCATTAAACAGTTTACGTTTCTTCGATGCATCTTTTCCATAACACTTTTCAAATGCTTCGTAGCTGGTTAATACATACGCTGACCATGTATCTAATGGGCGGAATACTTGTCCCATTTCTTTGTACAATTGTTCAACGAGTGCTTTTTCACTTAAACGTTCTCCGTATGGAGGATTCGTTACAACATAGCCATAATCCTCTTTTGTCGTGAAATCTTTTACTTGCATTTGTTTAAATGTAATTAAATCACTTAAGCCCACTTCTTCTGCATTATCTTGAGCAACTCGGATCATACGATGATCAATATCTGATCCAATGATTTGTAGTGGTTGATTATAATTCGCTAAATCTTCAGCTTCTTGACGAGCTTCACGCCAGTTTTGTTTACCAACCCAGCCCCACTCATCTGATGCGAAGCCACGGTTAAATCCTGGTGCAATATTTTGTCCAATTAATGCTGCTTCAATCGGAATTGTACCTGATCCACAGAAAGGATCCACGAAAGGACGATCCGGCTTCCAGTTTGTTAACTTAATTAAAGACGCAGCCAATGTTTCTTTTAATGGGGCTTCCCCTTGATCCATACGGTATCCACGTTTATGAAGTCCAACACCACTTGCATCAATTGTTAATGTTGCAATATCCTTGAGCATTGCGATCTCAATACGGAATAACGGACCATCTTCTTCAAACCAAGTTGTACGTTTATATGTTGTTTTTAATTTTTCAACGACAGCTTTTTTAACGATACGTTGGCAATCTGAAACACTGAACAACTCAGATTTTAACGATTTACCAATTACAGGGAATTCCCCATTCTCTGGAATATAATCTCCCCAGTTTAATGCTTTCGTCTTTTCAAACAGCTCATCAAATGTTGTCGCTTTGAATTCGCCAACTTTAATTTTCACACGGTCCGCAGTACGTAACCATAAGTTCGTGCGACAAATCGCCTTTTCATCTGCTTCAAATGTTACTTTGCTGTTTTCCACTTGGCATTCATAACCAAGATCACGAACTTCTCGGGCAACTAACGCTTCAATACCCATTGCCGCTGTTGCAATTAAAGTAACTTTTCCCATTTGCATTCACCTCTTATGTATAGTTAAACAATAATTAATAGCAATTTGTCCTATTAATCATTACATTTTACGAAGAATTTTCTCATTAACCATTTTAACTCATAATTTATAACTTCATACAAATAAAAAGCCCTCCTCTAACAAAGGAGAGCTGAGTTATTTCATAGTTGGTTCATAACGTTCTGTAAGCCATGTTCTGTTCCTTTGTACTGCAAACGGCCCACGCCTCGTACTCCGGTGGCAATCATCTATCTACAGGTTATACAACCTGTCCTTTCCCATCGTTCATTTCCTTGGAAAAGATTCCCCTACCATTATTTGGGTTTCTCGCTCGTGGGGTTTACCTCGTTCCACTCCTATCATTTCTTCAAGGACTTCGTCACTGTGGCACTTTAAAGGTAGTCAAACCATATCCGAAAGGACTTAGGTTTTTTCCCTGCCGTTAAACCAGCCTTACAGCCAGAATACCCTAGCTTATGAATTGGCTAGGCACGAACACTACAGCCATCTCAGGCCGTGCGAGCATGGACTTTCCTCTACAACGTTGGCGTTGCAGCGATTACCCAAACGTTATGACATCCATTAGTATAGTGGAAACAAAAAGATTTTGCAATGTTTTTTTCTATGTAAAATGCTTTAACCTTTTTACCACTAGAAATTATTCGTATAACTTACTTCCAAATACAGCTTTTTCTAAATTAGATAGACGTTTTAAAATGTCCGTATTCGTGTTGTTATATACAGGTTGTGCAACTGGTGTTTGTACAACTGGTTGTTGTGGCACTTGCGTTGCTACTAATTTTTGTTCCTCTAATTCACGCTTTAAACGAGCATTTTGTTGCTTTAATTGATCAAACTCCTTGTGGAAAGTTTCATAGTCTTTAATGATCATATCAAGAAACTTGTCTACTTCTTCTTGTTGATAGCCTCTCATGCCTGTTTTAAATTCTTTTTCTAAAATATCTTTCGCCGTTAATTTAATTTTATCCGAAATCATTTTCTTCACCTCAAATTTTTGCCAAAACTTTCATTACCTAAATTTTTTCAGAAACAATGCCTTTTGTCAATCATATATACGAGTACTATATTACATATTACTCAGCATTATTCCACTGTTCCTCTTCTATTATATCTTGTAAATCAGAAAAAAGAATAAAATAACTATGATAATTTTCTATTTCTCCTTTTTTCTTTGCTGCTTCTACAATATATTTGGGACTCCCTGGTTTTTCTTCATCATATACAGCTAAAAGTGCATCACTTTTTTCAATAAAAAATTGATTTTTTAATTTAAATTGTTCCGGGCTTTCGTACTTCCGTTTCGTAATACTATCAATATGGTCTGCTTGAGAGAGAATACATTCGTAATATTCACGGTTATCTTCCTTCCAGCTTTCTTCTTGTTCTAAAAACGGAGTAAATACCGCTAATTTTAGATCTGGATATTCTACTTGAATTTCAAAAACAACTTCAGCAGCCCATAATTCGACTCCTAACTGCCCACTTATTATCACCCATTCCAAACCTTCTTCTACAAAAGTAGTTAATTTTCGATGCAATGCTTTTTTTATACATTCCACCCCTGGATGATCATTTTTAAATATACCAAGTTCAAATGGCTTATATCCCGTTACAGCAATAACTTTCATATCAACACTCCAATTACAAAAAAAGAACTAGCATTTCGCTAGTTCTAACATATCATTTACTTTTTAAATATTCCACCAACGTTTGGTCCAATATTCGGACCTACTGGTGATACATTATTCGGTAAGAATGGTGATACATTTGGTCCTGGACCAAATGGAGATATTTGATGTCCAAAATGTCCATGATGTCCAAAATGTCCATGATGTCCATGACCACATGGTCCACATCCGCCGCCGAATCCTGGATCAACTGGGTCTACCACATTTACATTCGAGTTTGTTTGTGGGAAGAAGTTTTGGTTTTTAATTTGTTGATGGTGTACATGTGTTGTATGCGTTGGGAAAATGTGTGGCACCACCGTTGTTGAAAAAGAGTGTGTTACGCATTGTTTCGTCGGATGAATGACAGGAGCAGTTGTACAAATAGGTCCTACAGGCTTATGCCCTCCAAAACAAGGATGACAATGATGCATAGTTTTTTCTCTCCTCTCTCGTTAAAAAAATCTGACTACACTTTACAATATGAGAAAAGAGAGAAAGCCGTTTGTTATATATACCCATTTATTACAAGGAAATTTGTCTAGCCTTCTGCTTTATACGTAATGCTTTTTATAGACAACCCCCAAAATTACTTACCAAAAAAACCTCCAACTTGCTTTACAATACCTGTCACTTGGTTCATCGCATTCATCATTTGTCCAGCTGTATTCATCATTTTATTTACATCATAGTTACCATCTGAGTTTTTAAATTGGGAAACAAAACTAGAAAATTGACTCGGTTGCTGTTGTTGTTTTTGTTTATTCTGCGTCGGGTACGGTTGTTTTGGTGGATAAAACATCGCTTGTTGATTTCCATAGGGAGATGGTGGTGGCATATAGTATTGTGAATTCATATAAGGCTGCTGTTGTTGATTCGTATAGGGTTGTTGCTGTTGCTCCATATAGGGCTGCTGTTGTTGATTCGTATAGGGTTGCTGCTGTTGCTCCATATAGGGCTGCTGCTGTTGATTCGTATGTGGTTGCTGCTGTTGCTCCATATAGGGCTGCTGCTGTTGATTCGTATGTGGTTGCTGCTGTTGTTGTGGTTGATTCATAAACGATACTTCAAATGGCTGGTAATAATTTTGATTTCCATAATTAGGCTCGAAAGGATACATATTATACCGTAAATATGTATCCGTATTATATTGGTACATATTTTGCTGTGCATATGGATAAGATTGCTGATATACGTTAGATTGTTGAAACATGCATTCTCTCCTCCTTCACATAAGTTTCTACATATATAATATGTACTTGTAAAATAATTTGTGTGACGGAGTATCTGTCTATTTTTGTCGGAAGTTTAAATTTTTAAAAAATTAAAAAAGAAAACCCTTCCATGCTATGATAGTGAAGAAGAAGATTCTCATGGGGGAGGAATCAACATGGTATTAGGGGATTTAAAACAAGCGTTTTCTCAAAAAAAGGGGTATTACACAGAGAATGTAAATGAATTGTTAGACTTTGCGAGACATTGGTATCTCGAAGGGAAAATATGCATTTCAGATTACCGAACATTAATAAAAGAATTAGAAATAAACGGTGCAACAAAACCTACAACAATGACAGAAGCATAAAAAAAAAACAAGAGGGTTTCCCCTCTTGTTACTTACATTGCTCAATTATATTTTGCAAAGTATACGAAATGGCTTGATGTGTTTCAAAGAATCGCTTACCTTTACCTTTATTTACAAAACATTGCAACACATTTGTCTGTAAATTATCGTACACTTGATCAATTTGCTGTACATGTATATACTTCGGTTTTTCTTCCTTAATCCATTTATAAGCTAATTCTTTCCACACTTTTAATTCCTCATCTACCATATCTACAAATGGTTTCATATCCTTATAAAAATCGTACTCAATCATTTCTCTTTTTTTCACATTCGCTTCATTATTATACTGCATGAGTTTTTCTGAAGATTGTATCAATGCTTCATACTTCATTTTATTCCCACCTTATTATGCACTCACTACGACGCTTTGAAATGCCTTCACCCAATTCCCTTTTTCTTCGTGATGCACTAATTTATTTTCCATATGCTCAATATGCATTTCTGTTATTTCTATCTTATTGCATATTTTTTCACCCGTATCCTTCAATGCATGATTCATTCTAATCCCTATATTCATTTCCAGCAAATCGAGAGAACTTAACATTTGATCCATTGTTTTCATTACATCTTCCTTCTGAACCATCGCCATATACAAAACGCCCCCTTCTTTGCTTTTCCTTTGTCATGTAATTTCGCCGAATGACTCCTCACTCCTGCTCACATGACAAAACTAGTTGTTATTCGTCAAAGAAATCATTTTGTATGTCATTTATAGAAATGGTAACAATACAAAAAGGAGGTGTATGAAAATGACAAAGAACAAAAACGACAAAAAGAAAAAACAAAACAAACAAAATAAACCCGAGACTGGCAACCCTAAGTTAGATGGTCCAAACTTCCCTGCTACATAAAGTGAAACTTTAATCAGCGGGGTTTTGTTCATCCCCACTGATTATTAGCCTTCTCAATCGGGCTTTTACGGGCAGTTGATCCACACCTAAATTCTTTGCTTTCACTGAATTTTGAGACGTGGGTCTTACTGCCCGGCAAGTAGCGGGATAAAGTGAAACTTTAGCACTTTTACAAAAAGCTAATTTCTGAAGCATCCTTAATCTCCTATATTCATTACGTTTTGAGATTAAATTGTTAGCATACACGGCAGGATTACTTCACATTAAGAAGTCCCGTCTTCATTTATGAAGACGGGACTTCTTTTTTATTATATCACGAACTCATCCATCCTTTTAACAAAACGATTTACGATAGAAGCAACATAGATTTGCTCCCTCTTTCTTTTATACCATTCTGTTATATCAACTTCACCCTTATACTCTTCCAGTAGAAACAACTCATTTATTTCCATATCTCTACAAAACCAATCTCTCATACTTATTTCCTTATGTGCAACGACAGGATAAACCTCTCTAAGGGCTGGCGTACAAGATTTTCTAGCTTCTCTTACATAATATTCATAATCTGCTCTTGATCCTGTGTGTATAGTTTGCAATGCAAACCTATGGAATAAACTTTTATAATTCGGATGAAACAGTAACTCCGCTAATTTCTGCCCTAGTTCTATACGCTTTTGTAACGTTTCAAATTGATAAACTGAAAAACCATACATCCTCCCTTCAACAGTCGGAAAAATAACAGCACTAATATGAAGCATTTCTTGCAATTTAAAAAGTGCAGTATGGAATACATGTTTTTTAAAATATGCATTCTCGATAACTGGTTTTTGAATTTTATTTTGCTCATTTATAATAAGCGCTGTCATGAGCCTATTTATATCTTTTTTTTCCCAAAAATAAATCCATTCTTTTTCCATAAAAATTGATACGTTAAAATATTGTAACAAATAGAATAGTGGTACCTGCCTCCTCTTACTTTCTTCGTATAACAATAGCTGAGGAAATGCATCTAAAAAAATAATCCAATTCGCTTCTTCATAAGTCAGAAACAAATGTTTTTTTACTGTTTGAGGTAAAACAGTAGCATAATATCTCCCTTTTAAATCAGTCATATTCCATCCAGCATTTCTCGAGACCATACTTGCTAAAAAGGCCCACCTAATTTCACTGTTCCTTACATAATATTCTTGATAAGACTGTGTTCGAGAAATATTGTCCATATTAGCCATTTCTATTTTCCTCTTAATGTTATAAACGATTGTTTTTTCTTCGTCTGTACAAACCATATTTTTACGATATTGTTTAATTTTCTCATAATCATTCCATGTAAACATAAATAAGTCATCATACCTTTCTTCAAAAAGGTCACATCTTTTTTCATTTTTTGTTATAATCACCTTTGTAAGTAATTCTTAGCAAGTTGGGAGTGGACACACTATGACCATTCGTTACCCAAACGGAAAACGGTACAATCAAGCTTCACAACCTCATAAAACACCAATTAAAAAACATACTTATAGTAATAGAGGTATGTCCCTTGAAGAGGAATTGAATGAAACAAATGAATATTACTTAACCCATAATATTGCATGTGTACATAAAAAACCTACACCTCTTCAAATTGTAAAAGTAGATTACCCCGCTCGAAGTGCTGCAGTGGTAAAAGAAGCGTATTTTAAACAACCTTCTACAACAGATTACAACGGTGTATACAAAGGGAAATACATCGATTTTGAAGCGAAAGAAACAAAAAATAAAACCAGCTTTCCACTTCAAAACTTCCACCTTCATCAAATTGAACATATGAAGCAAGTAATCGTTCATGATGGAATTGCATTTGTTATTATTAAATTTACACTTTTTGATGAACTTTATTTACTAGATGCAAAACATATTATTGCATTTTGGAATCGTCAAAATACTGGTGGACGGAAATCGATTACGAAAGAAGAAATAGAAGAGCATGGATCTTTATTATCATGCGGTTATCACCCTCGGATTGATTATATCCGTGTACTAGACACGGTTTATTTTTCGTGATAGAGTCATCACTAAGGCTCTTTTTTCGACTTTTGGGGAGAGAATGAAAGGTAGGAGAAAGTATAATGTCAGATAATTATCGTTCTCGTACAGAACGAAATCATGTAAAAAATCAAAATCAAAAGCAAGAAACAAATAAAGAAAAAAAACCAAAGAAAAAAGGCTCCTTTTTTAAAAAATTCCTTATAGGTTGTCTACTTCTTGGTATCGTTGGTCTTATAGCTAGCGTTTCCGCTTTCTTTGTTATGGTGAAGGACGCTCCAAAATTAGACAAATCAAAACTTGTCAATCCTTTATCAACAAAGTTTCTTGATAAGAATGGGAACTTTTTCTATGAATACGGTGCTGAAAAACGAACCCACGTTACGTATGATCAAATTCCAAAGGTAGTTGAAAGTGCATTCCTTGCAACTGAGGATTCACGTTTCTATGATCATAATGGAATTGATTTTAAACGAACTACAAAAGCAGTTATGGAAAATGTCACTGGAGGGTTCGGATCTCAAGGTGGTAGTACGATTACACAACAAGTAGTCAAAAACTATTTTCTAACGATGGACAAAACTGCGAAGAGAAAAGTACAAGAATGGTACCTATCTTACAAATTAGAGCAACAATACTCTAAACATGAGATCTTAGAAATGTACTTAAATAAGATTAACTTAGGTAATCGTTCGTACGGTATTGCAACAGCAGCCAAAAAATATTATAACAAAGATTTAAAAGACTTACAGTTACATGAAGCTGCAATGCTTGCAGGTTTACCACAAGGTCCTAATATTTATGATCCAACAAAAAAAGACAACGTTGAACGAGCTACACAACGTCGTAACGTCGTATTATCATTAATGAATCGACATGGTTATATAACAAAAGATGAAATGAATAACGCAATGAAAATCTCTGTAACTGAGGGTCTTCAACCGTCTTCAGAAATAACTGAGATGAAGTATCAAGCATTTTTAGATGCTGTTGTAAAAGAAGTTGAAAAAGAATATCCCGATGTAAATATCGGTTCAGATGGTTTAACAATTCATACAACAATTGATCAAGATGCTCAAGATTACGCTGAAAAAATTATGGATGGCAACCTTATTAAGTATCCGAACGATCAATTCCAAGGATCATTCGTATTTATGGATACACAATCTGGCGAAGTTCGAGCAATTGGAGCTGGGCGTAAAGAAAGTAAGTCTACTTTCAAAGGTCATAATATGGCAACTGATTTAAAACGCCAAGTCGGTTCAACGATGAAACCAATTTTCGACTACGGTCCAGCATTTGAGAATTTACAATGGTCTACATACCATCAATTAAACGACTCAGAGTATACGTATTCCAATGGTAAGAAAATACGAAATGCAACAAAAAGTTACAAAGGTGACGTTTCACTACGTGAAGCTTTGAAAAAATCATTAAACATCCCAGCTTTAAAGACAGCTCAAGCGGTTGGTCTTCCTAAGTCACAAGCGTTTGCTGAAGGCTTAGGTATGACATTTAAAGACGGCAAAACATATGAATCAACAGCAATTGGTAGTAACGATAGTTCTCCATTAGAATTAGCAGGTGCATATGCAACCTTTGGTAATGATGGTAACTATAATAAACCGCACTTCGTAAAAGAAGTCATCTTCCCAGACGGTAAAAAGAAAAGTTTTAAACCGAAAGAACAACGTGCAATGCAAGACTACACAGCTTACATGGTTACTGACGTTCTTCGTGACGTAGTAAAACCTGGTTCTGGTGGTACAGGTCCAACAGCATACGTTTCTGGTTTTGACGTAGCTGGTAAAACAGGGACACAAAACTTTGATGAAGACGTTCTTAAAAAATATGGTATTCCAGCTGATGCAAACAGAGATAGCTGGTTCGCTGGATATACACCACAATATACAATGGCTGTTTGGACTGGTTACGAAAAGGATGGTCCAGAAAATTACATTGGTGATCGCTCTACTAGAATTGCACAACAAATGTTCCAAGTAATGATGAGCAAATTTGCTACAGATAAATCTCGCTTTGAACGTCCTTCTTCTGTACAAGAAATAAACGGAGAATTATACGTAAAAGGTGCGAAAAAAGATGCAATTAAACAAATTAAAGTAGATGCACCTAGTGGTCTTAATGTTACTTTCGATGGGGCTAGCACCGTTACACTAAACTGGTCTGGACCAGCAGAAGTTGATGCGTATGCAGCAAGCTATAAAGCAACTGACGGTTCAAGTGGTAGTTTATCAATAAATGGTACGACAGCTACTCTTGGTGGTATTAAACCAGGCGTTACTTACAGCTTCTCTGTAGTAGCGAAAAAAGGTACTGGAACAAGCCCTGCAGTTGGTGCATCCTTCACTGCACCTGGCGGAACTCCAGACCCTAAGAAAGCTGAAGAAGAGGCTAAGAAGAAGGCTGACGAAGAAGCTAAGAAAAAAGCTGATGAGGAAGTACAGAAAAAAGCTAATGAAGATAAACAAAAACTAGAAGAAGCTCAGAAAAAAACTGCTGAAGAGCAGCGTAAACAACAAGAGCAGCAGCAACAACAAGAACAACAACGTAAACAACAAGAAGAAGCTCAGAAAAAGGCTGCTGAAGAAGAAGCCGCTAGAAAGAAAGCCGATGAAGAAGCTGCTAGAAAGAAAGCTGAAGAAGAGGCTGCTAGAAAGAAAGCTGAAGAAGAGGCTGCTAGAAAAAAAGCTGAAGAAGAACAACACAAGCAACAAGAACAACAACAAAATACCGGAGGAGATACACCTCACGCAGACGGAAATGCTGTTATAACAGAGTCTTAATACAAAAAAAGAAGTCCTTTCTCTTAACGAGAAAAGGACTTCTTTTTTGTTATCATTTTCTTTACATATAGCTTTTCTATTTCAATATACAACTGCGCTAACTGAATATAAGAATGATAATTATTCGGTTTTTTTATAATGAACGAATATCGCTCTACAAAATTAACTGGTTGTACTTCCAATATACTCGTGTAATCTTCCATTTCGTTCAAACTATGGATAGGTTGCTCATTTAACCAATATACAATTGATAACAAATGCGCTGCAAAAAGAATCATTGGACCTTCAACTTCTTGCTTATTTCTGTTTCGAAATAGTGTAGCAATGTCTTCATGCTTACTTTTCCATACATTAAACAGTACAGGAATACTATTTTCAATTTCATTCCACGGCTCATATTGTCTTTCAATATCAAATATAAAGTAAGTATTTTGTATTATTTCTTCAAAAGACTGATCTGTATGATACGTAATCGAAGTTACGCTTTCTGTAAAAAATGGTAAGCACCGAAATTCTTTCGGTATTTCTATAACTCGCTCCATCCTTTATTTCCCCTTCATTCGCTTCTTTCCTTCACGACACACTTCTAGTAATCGGCACTCTTCACATTGTGGTCGCTGTGCTTTACAGTGGTAACGCCCAAAGAAAATCATACGATGATGTGTAACGCCCCATTCATCCATCGGAACTTTCTTCATTAATGTCTTTTCTACTTCTAACACCGAATCTTTCCACCTACAAATCGCTAACCGTTTACTCACTCTCTCTACATGCGTATCAACAGCAATCGCTGGAATTCCAAATGCAACCGAAACAACTACATTCGCTGTCTTTCTTCCTACTCCTGGTAATTTCGTCAGCTCGTCACGGTCTTCTGGAACTTTCCCGTTATAATCATCTAGCAACATCTGGCACAATTTTTGAATATTTTTCGCCTTATTTCTAAACAATCCAATGGAACGTATATCTTGTTGTAATTCTTCTAAAGACACGCTTAAATAATCTTCTGGTGTTTTATATTTTTGAAATAAATTTTTCGTCACTTTATTTACAAGTGCATCTGTACATTGTGCAGATAACGCCACCGCGATTACTAATTCAAATGGATTATCATGAATTAATTCACAATGTGCTTCTGGATACATATCCGCGATTGTGTCTAAACAATAGCGAATTTGCGTTTTATTTAACATATACTTCCTCCTACATTACTGCTCCAACCAATTATAAAAAGGCACTTTCCCAGTAAATTTCGTCTCTTGTTTTGTCGTTTGCTGCGTTCGTTGTTGATTTGCTCTAAATTTCCGTCCTTGGTTTTGGGCTTGATCTACTGTTTTAATACCATTCTTTTTCCACTCAAATAAAATACGATCAATATATCTGAAATTAAGCTTACCACTCATTACAGCTTCCCTGAGGGCCGCTTGAATTAAATTCGGATGATGTTGATCTTGATCTTCCCACATACCCAACGTTTCACATTCAAACGGAGAAAGTGGTCTTCCAAATTCTTTTTCAAATACTGTATATAAATTTACTTGCAGTTGTTTTATTTCTTTTTGTTCTTCCTCTATTGATTCGTTCATTAAGAAATGCAATATTTTTTCCCATAGTGGTTGTAAAGAATAACTTTCACACATCATCGCTTCTGATTTTTGTCCACCTTCTAGTGATAAAAAACCTTTTTGAATCAATGTCTGAATTACTTCCATACATTTCATTTCAGTAATCGTCATCCGTTCTGAAATCTCTGACGGAGTCGGAAACGAATTGCCCGATTCTAAAAATGTGTGTACATGAAGTACAACCATAAATTCCATTTCATTTAACCCTAATTTTTTATAATGCATCATAAGTAATTTTGGAATTGCAATGCTTCCCTGCTCAAACCACTGTAACATCATTTTCTTTTTCATCACCAAACACCTCGCTCTCTAGTATAACACACCTTTCGCTATTTCTTTTTGCCACAATTCGTCAAAAAAACCTTCCTATTATGTAGGAAGGTTTTTTGTATTGCGTTAATAAAATATACAATTAAGCTTGCACTTTACTTTTCATAAACGTATGAATGCGTTCTAATGCTTTCTCGACTTGTTCAAGAGATGTCGCATATGATAAACGAACGTTATTTGGAGCACCAAATCCTGTACCTGGTACAAGAGCCACTTTTTCCTCTTCTAATAGAGCTTTTGCCCAATCATCCACAGTTTCGTATCCTGATAAAGCTACAGCTTCTTTTACATTAGGGAATAAGTAAAATGCACCTTGTGGTTTAATGCAAGTAAAGCCAGGGATTTGAATTAATTTATCATAAATAATGTTTAATCTTTCTTCAAATGCTTGACGCATTGTTTCTACAGGTTCTTGTGAGCCTGCATATGCTGCAATTGCGCCGTATTGAGCGATTGAAGTAGGGTTTGACGTACTATGACTCGCTAAGTTCGTCATCGCTTTAATAAGCTGCTTATTTCCTGCTGCATATCCAATACGCCATCCTGTCATAGAATGAGATTTAGATACACCATTAATAATAAGTGTTTGTTCTTTTAATGCATTAG
Source organism: Bacillus pretiosus (assembly GCF_051294775.1). Classification (NCBI taxonomy): domain Bacteria; kingdom Bacillati; phylum Bacillota; class Bacilli; order Caryophanales; family Bacillaceae; genus Bacillus; species Bacillus pretiosus. The sequence goes on along the minus strand of NZ_JBPPHF010000001.1, from coordinate 18,486 downwards.
AAAGCTGGGCAATCGAAGTATATTCTGCTCCACCATAAATTAATTTTTCATAAATTTCATCTGAAACGATTAAAATATCGTGTTCTAAACATATTTCTCCAAGCTGTTGTAATTCCTCTTTGCTATAAATCATTCCTGTTGGATTGCTCGGTGAATTAATAATAACTGCTTTCGTTTTCTCTGTAATTGCCTCACGCAGCTGCTTCGCTGTAATTTTGTACTCATTGTCTTCCAGGCCTTCTACGTAAACTGGATTACCTCCAGCAAGCTTTACTTGCTCAGGATAACTTACCCAATAAGGAGTTGGGATGATAACTTCATCTCCTTCATCAAGTAACACTTGGAATAATGTATATAATGCATGCTTTGCACCGTTACATACAATAATTTCAGATGGATCATACGCAATTCCTTGATCACGTGTAAACTTCTTCACAATTTCTTGTTTTAACGCTTGTAATCCACCTGTTGGTGTATACTTCGTATGTCCTTCTAACATCGCTTTATGTGCAGCATCCATAATATGTTCTGGCGTATTAAAGTCAGGTTCTCCTGCCCCTAATCCAATTACATCATGACCTTCTGCTTTTAATGCTTGTGCCTTTGCTGTAATTTCTAAAGTTGCAGATGGTGTTAAAGCAGCTACTCGCTTTGCTAATTTCATTTGTAGTTCCCCCTACATCTATTTTTCAATGCTGTAGTGACCAGCATAAGCCCCATTTTGAAACTCTAAATAATAATACGTATAACGATCTTCCTGATCAATATATGTAATTTCCCACAACGGAATATCGTTTTGAGCACCTAATTTTACTTTTATAATTTCTTTTGGCTTTGGCTTTGGCTCATCACCTTTTCCTGTAGCTTGTTCAGCCAACTTTTGCAAAGCTTCTTTTTCAGGAATACCTTCACTCTTTTTCTTCACAAGGACATTCCCTTTTTTATTAGGCACCCAAACAATAATTTGTTCTCCTTTTTCGTCTACACCTTGTACGACTGTATATGAAGAATTTCCATTATAATAATCAACAGATTTTACTTTTGTAAGCTTTGCCTTTTCTTTCGCAATTTCTACAGATTTTGCCTCTTTAGGGATTTTCTTTTCCATTGCTTTATTGTAAACATACGCCCCATATATTCCGCTAGCAACGATTACGATAACGATTGCAAAGATCCACTTTTTCATTGTATCACTACGTTCTGTAAATCGTAAATACAGCTATTTCTTTATCTTTTTCGTCTAATGCTAATCCGAACATGAGGTCCTGTTCTTTTAACGTACGATTCAAACTATCAACAATTTTATACAAGTCAGACGAATATTTAATACGCGTCGTTGATAGGACTTCGATTTTCTTATCCATGAAAAAACTCCTCCGTTACACAAAAATTTCTAATTATAGAAGAACGCAATACGGTTACAATAAGAGTACATTCTTTACAACCCCTGCTTCATCACCCATCTATTATAGCAGGACATGTACTGCAAAAAAAGGTTTCAAGTCGAAAACCAATACATTTTGTATACAAGAAGTAAGAAAAATAAAATTCCTCCTACCCACATTTTTTACGCCTGAAGCTTAAATGTACTTCAGGCGTATTTTTCTTCCAATTTTATTTATTTGGCCATGCCTTTAATTGTTCTAATAATTCTTCTAGAGGGCCTTCATAAAGCGGAACAGTTGGGATTGATTGTAAAAAACGTTTTCCATAAGAAGCGCTTATCAAACGACGGTCTAATACAAATACTGTTCCGGTATCTGTACTTGTTCTAATCAGACGACCAAATCCTTGTTTGAAACGCAAGATTGCTTGCGGGAGTGCTAACTTAGCGAATACGTCCTCTCCTTGATTTTTTAACCACTCTCCTTTTGCTTCCATCATCGGTTGATGAGGAGGCGTAAAGGGAAGCCGTACAATAACAAGACAACTAAGGGCATCTCCAGGTATATCTATCCCTTCCCAAAAACTACTTGTTCCTAACAAAATCGATTTGTCGAACTCTTGAAATTTACGAATGAGACGACTTCGGCTCTTATTATTTACACTTTGCGTTAATAATAAATACCCCTCTAATTCCTCATCATTTTTCAAATTCGTATACGCTTCTTTCAACATTTCATACGAAGTGAATAAAACAAGCATTCTACCTTTTGTAGCTTTCGCGATTTTTGCAATATGTGCCGACACAGATTCAATATATTCTTCATTACTTGCTTGCTTAATAAAAGGCACATCTGTTGAAACCATTAATTTCATCTGTTCTTCAAAACGGAATGGTGATGGAACCTGTAATGTATTGGGAGCAAAATCATGTAAACCTAGCTCCTCTTTTATATAGTCAAATGAATCGTTTACTGTTAACGTTGCTGATGTGAAAATAACACTCTTTTTCTGTGTTAAAAATTCATCCGCAAGCCTTTCACCAATATGAACAGGCTGTGCATATAAAACGGTTGAATGAATTGTTCCCTTCGTTTCAGTCTCCATCCATGTCACATATGAATTTTTTTCTAAAATGAGTAATTGTAAAGATTTTTCCATCTTTCTCAACAACTCAATTAAATGCATAAATTCACCTGTAATAACATGCATCTCCCATTCTAATTTACTTTGCAATATATCAACTTGCTTCTCAAGTATAGTCAATAATTTTCTTACATCGTATACAAAACGATTTGTTAACTCGGTAATGCTATCCCATAACTTACCTTTCTCTACTTCCGTGTTATATCGATAAATGAGTGGCATATTGCTTATCCCTTGTTCCTGCTTTGTTTGTTTAAAGATGAAAGCACGTAACATTTGGAATAGCTCATCCGCATCAAATTTCAATTCCTTCAAACTATGACTCACCATACGGAAAGTCGAACGAGAGGCTTGCTCTGATTTTTTCATCATTTTATATACTTTAGAAAGTACATCATCTGTTTCTAGCGTACCAAGACGAGATAAAACTAATTGAAAATACATACAGGAGAACTGTTCACCTAATATTCTACTCGCCGCTTCCTCGATATGATGAGCTTCATCAAAAATAATATGTTCACATGAAGCAAATAGTGGTTCTTCACTTGAAAAATCTTGAAATAATAACGCATGATTTGTAATAACGATATCTGCAAATAATGCTTTATTCTTTGCTCGTTGATAAAAACAACGGCTATACCAGTTGCTTTGCATTCCACCTGGACTATGTACATCACTACAAATACGGTTCCAAAGTAACTTTCCACCCTCAGGAATATTTAATTCATCACGATCGCCAGTTTCTGTTTGCAATAACCACACTAAAATTTTTGCCTTTGTGAGCGCCATATCATAATTTTTCTCTTCCTCTTGCAAAGCATATTCAAATTTATGTAGACAAAGATAATGCTTTCTTCCTTTCAAAAGAGCTACTTCAAATGAAAATGGCATTATTTTCTGTAATAATGGAATTTCTTTTTCTAATATTTGTTGTTGCAGTTGTACTGTTTGGGTACTTATGATGACAGGTTCTTCTTTTTTCGTTGCAAAATAAATACTTGGAAGTAAATATGCAAGAGTCTTTCCTGTTCCTGTTCCTGCTTCAATTAGTGAAAACCTAGAATCTCTTAGTGCTGTATATATTTCCTTCATCATAATCTGTTGGCTTTCTCTTTTTTCAAACCTTGGCATATTCAATTCAAGTTTATCGATTGCCTTGTGCAAGAAAGCATCAAATTTAGATGAACATGTTTCACTGAGATTTAAAGCATAATTCCGTTTTCGAAGCGCAATATTTCGATACACTTCATACCCCTCTGCCACTTTTCTACCATGCATCATTTTCTTTAAAATATTTTCAGAAAGTACATCCGCTATATCACTTTGAAAAACATCGCTCAATTCATAAAGCGATTGCAAGGTGACAAGTGGTAACTTTTCAATTTCATTTAAAAATTGTAAAAATAATTCCGCTGTTGCAAGAGCATCACTATCCGCACGATGCGGTTGATCGTGCTCTAATTCATGTTGTTTAGCTAAATCACGTAATTTATAACTATCAGCTGTCGGCAAAAGAATTTGCGCCAACTCCACTGTATCAACTTTGGGACAATGTACTTCTGTATATCCAGCCCACCTTAATTCTTCCGTTAAAAAATTCCAATCAAAGTGAACGTTATGTGCAACAAAAGCTGCACCTTGCAATAGCTCAACAACCATCGGGGCTACATCATGAAATAACGGGGCTTGCTTAACCATACTCTCATCAATCCCTGTTAATTCTGTAATAAATGGCGGAATCTCTCTCTTCGGATTAATAAAAGATGAAAAAATCTCTAGTATCTCTCCATCTTCCACTACAACAGCTGCGATTTGGGTAATTTTATCCTTCCCGTCCTTCCAGGAGTTCCCTGTCGTCTCTAAATCCACAACGACATAACGTTTACTCATATATGTAACACCTCAATTTCTTACCTATCAATCACAAAATTATATAATGTTACTATACCACGTTTTATCTCATCTTAATGAAAAGATGCACAAAAAAGCTATCTCCGTAATAGAGATAGCCTTCTTACTTATAATATCGTACCCGCTTTTTCAGTGCCTAACATTTGGATAATTTGATTATCATCGTCTAATACTGCAATTTTCGGCTCTTGGTTATGAATATTTTCTTCTGCCACTAAACCGTAGCAAATAATAATAACTTTATCCCCTGGCTGTACAAGCCTTGCAGCTGCACCATTTAAACAAACAACACCGCTACCGCGTTCTCCTTTAATAACATATGTCTCTAAGCGCGCACCATTATTGTTATTTACAATTTGTACTTTTTCATTTTCTACAATATTTACTGCATCCATTAAATCTTCATCAATTGTAATACTACCTACATAATTTAAATTTGCTTCTGTTACCGTAGCGCGATGTAACTTCGCTCTCATCATTGTGCGAAACATAGATGCTCCCCCTTATTTAACCGTTAATGTTACATTGTCAATTAATCGTACATTCTCAAATTTAACTGCAATTGCTAAAATCATTCGTCCTTCAATTTTATCTATTACTTGTAGTGAAGGATAGGCATATAAATCAGCATAATCTACAGTGCCTTTCGTATACGTCTCAATATACTCTTTCACAAGAGTTGTAATGATTTCTGCATTACGTTCGCCTGCTTCAATTCTTTCTTTCGCTTTACATAGACTGCGATATAAATGAGGAGCCTCTTCACGCTCTTCTTGTGATAAATACACGTTACGAGAACTTTTCGCTAATCCATCTACTTCCCTTACAATATCCACTGGTACGATCGTAACCGGAATATTAAAATCAGCGACAAATCCTTCAATGACAGCAACTTGCTGTGCATCTTTCATACCAAAATAAGCACGCGTTGGCAATGTAATATTAAATAGTTTCATTAGTACAGTCGCAACTCCAGCGAAATGACCAGGTCTTTGTTTGCCACATAATACATCGGTACGCTTCACAACTGCTACTGTTGTCGTTTGTTCTGCTGGATACATTTCTTCTACGCTCGGATAAAATAAATAATCTACACCGTTTTCTTTTGCTACATTTTCATCTCTATCAATATCACGAGGGTATCGATCTAAATCTTCATTCGGCCCAAACTGTAGCGGATTGACAAACACGCTTAAAACCACAATTTCATTTTCTTCTCTTGCCTTACGTAATAAAGTCGCATGGCCTTCATGTAAATAACCCATCGTTGGAACAAAACCAATACTTTTTCCACTTATACGAAGTTCGTTTGTAATTTGCTGCATCTCTTGCACTGTAGTTACGATTTTCATTATTGTTTTCCTCCGTATAACGCTAAGCATTCTTCCTCTTTCATTGTGAATGAATGTTTTTCTTCTGGAAATTGCCCTGTCTTTACTTCAGTAACGTATTGTGAAATCCCTCGCACAATCTCCTCTTGAACAGACGTATATTGCTTTACAAATTTCGGAACACGATTTACGCCGTATGAGATAAGATCATGATAAACAAGTACTTGCCCATCTACTTTTTTCCCTGCTCCAATTCCAATCGTCGGAATTGTTAGTTGCTTCGAAATTACTTCCGCTAACTGCATTGGCACACATTCTAACACAAGCGCTATCGCACCAGCTTCCTCACATCTCTTCGCATCTTCTATTAATTTTTTTGCACTTTCAGCATCTTTTCCTTGTACTTTATACCCACCTAGTACTCCTACAGATTGAGGAGTTAAGCCTAAATGTGCCACAACAGGAATTCCCGCATTCGTCAAGTAATGAATAGTTGATACCACTTCCCCTGCACCTTCTACCTTCAGTGCATGAGCACCACTCTCTTGAACAATGCGGCGTGCATTCACCATCGTATCTTGAGGCGACACATGATACGACATAAATGGCATATCAGTTACAATAAACGTCTCTTTCGCTCCTCGGCGTACAGCTTTCGTATGATGAATCATATCCTCTACTGTTACAGGTACTGTTGAATCGTAGCCTAGCACAACCATCCCAAGGGAATCTCCAACTAGAATCATATCAACTTCAGCTTCTTCTGCTAACTTAGCAGATGGATAATCATACGCCGTTAGCATCGTAATCGGCTCACCTTGCTCTTTCATCTTCAAAAAATCTGTTTTTGTTTTCAAAAACTACTCCTCCTTTATACAGGAGAGAGGAGATGGCCGAAATCATATAAAAAACCCCTCTGGCCATAAAAGGGCAGAAGGGTTGTGTGTTAGTCGGCATTATTCATCCCTCTGTCCCAGTCCGTTATTGGATCAAGGCAGAATCCAAGTTATTATTTTTCGTATTGCTTCGAATCATGGTGCAGTTCGCTCTGATACTGCCCACATTCGAACTAATTATAGCAAACTCCAAAAAGGAATTACTACATTTTTTTGAAAAAATAATTTTTTATTCCTATTACGGTATGTGAAATTTTTATAAATAACTCAATCATAGAAAGATACAGCTTTGTTTAAAATGCCTCGTATAACTCTTAAACTAATGATGCAGGTTAATTGAGAAAAGTACTTACAAAAGGAGAATTGCGCATGTTTATGAACAAATGGTTATTTCTATTCACCGGTTTGCTTCTGATGATTGTAGGGATGATAACTTTTAGCTCCTTCCATGCATTTGCCTCAGTTAACGTCGTAACACAACCTATCGATTCAACGAAAGTAATTGAGGTCGAACTGAATGATGATTACTTTCATCCAAACGTCATCACCATTCCAATTGAAGAGTCAACAACATTGTTATTAAAAAACAAAGGTAAGAATGAACACACCTTTACAGTAAAAAAACTCGGCATTGATGTCGTAGTCGAGTCAGGAAAAGAAAAAGACATTACCGTGAAACCTAAAAATACTGGTACATATGAATTAATATGCCGGTACCACCTTCTTAAAGGAATGGAAGGCAAAGTAATAGTCAAATAAAAAGAAGTTCCCAAAAGGAACTTCTTTTACTTAATTTCGATATCCGCAGAATGAATGTGATGTACTTTCCCTTCATGGTCCTCCAGAAGCAATACACCATCCTCTGTAATTCCTTTTGCTACGCCTGTAATTGTCTCTCTCATCGTTCGAGCGGTAATTTCTTTCCCGATGCTCACAGCGTAACTTTCCCAAAGAATTTTAATGACAGAGAAACCATTTTGTAAATACTCTTCATATAATTTTTCTAGTTGTAAAAAGATTTGTTGCATCAGCTCTGCACGAACAATTGGTTTACCAGATTCAATCGCTAAAGAAGTAGCAATATGCTGAATTTCCTCATCAAAATGCTCTTGCTTTTGATTTGCATTAATACCAATACCCATAATGACAGCATTAATTTTATCAGGATCAGCCTGCATTTCTGTTAATATACCTACAGCCTTTTTACCTTGAATTAAAATATCATTCGGCCATTTTATTCCTACGTTTACACCCGTGCACTTTTCAATTGCTTGTGCAACGCTAACAGCCGCTAATAAAGTAAGTTGTGGTGCATGATGAACCGGGATTGATGGACGTAAAATAATACTCATCCAAATTCCTGTTCCTTTTGGTGAATGCCATTTCCTACTTAAACGACCTCTGCCGGCTGTTTGTTCTTCTGCAACAACAATCGTTCCTTCTTCTGCACCTTCATAAGCAAGTTTTGCTGCAATATGCTGCGTAGATTCAATAGACTCTTCAAAATATACCGTTCTACCAATATGTTTCGTTTGTAACCCTAACTGAATTTCATTAGCAGTTACTTTGTCTGGCTTACTCGCAATTCGATAACCTAATCGACGCACAGCTTCAAGTTCATATCCCTCATTCCGAAGGTCCTCCATATGTTTCCACACAGCGGTTCTTGAACAACCAAGTTTATCACTAATCGTTTGGCCAGATACAAACGCGCCATCCGCTTCTGAAAAAACTTGCAATAACTGCTTTCTTATAGTAGATTGCATTCTTGCAGCCACTCCCTTATACACTCTTTCTCATTAACTACGTTTCCTTGTAAGATTGCTTCTTCAACCTTTTGAATCATTTCAGCAACCCACGGACCTGGCTTTTTATTTGCCCAGTTTAATAAATCATTCCCAGTCACATTCATTTCTTGTCGATTCTTGATTGGCAATGCTTCAAACAACGTTTGTACTCGTTTCACAGATGTATTATCATAGCTTTCAATCATCGCTTCATATACTCTTTCTGCCATTTCAGCGATATGAATTCCCGTTTTATAAAGAAGGACTGTATCCCAATCCTTCTCCTTTCTCGTACGGAGTATTAATAAAACTGCGACGATATCTTTTATTTTTTTATTTGAAAACTTCCATTGACGTAAAAAGACAGATGGATGCTCTTCCCCAATACAATATAAGAAGAATGCCCATGCCTCAATGTCCGTTTCAAAAGAATCCCAGTTATACTGCGTAGCTTTTAATAATCTCTCTTCTGACATTTGTAAATATGGCAGATGAGAAAATAGCTTCGTTTCTACTAATTCTTGCAAGCCCTTCACGCAATATGTACCAGTTAACAGTTTCTCAAACTCCACTGTAATTCGCTCAATTGCAATATGTTCTAGCAAATGTCCATATGTTTCTATTGCTTGTTTCGTTTTCATTTCTAAAGAAAAACCTAACGTACTTACGAAACGAATACCACGCATCATTCGCAGGGCGTCTTCTTGAAAACGATCCGCAGCATTGCCAACCGTCACAATTTCTCTCTTTTGAATCGCTTGCTGTCCAGCAAATAAATCAACCATTTTGCCTTCTTCTGTCATCGCAATTGCATTCATTGTGAAATCACGACGTTTTAAATCCTCTTCTAATGAACGAACAAATTGAACACTACTAGGTCTTCGAAAATCTTCATATTCGCTCTCTGTTCGAAAAGTGGTTACCTCATAAGGTTCACCATTTTCTACCACAATTACAGTTCCATGCTCAAGACCAACAGGAACATGTCTTGGAAATATAGCCATCACTTCTTCTGGTAAAGCAGATGTCGCAATATCAATATCTCCAATCGGCCTATCGATAATAAGATCTCGTACGCTTCCACCGACAAAGTAGGCCTCATGTCCTTGTTGCTTTAAAGTCTCAATAATAGAACTAGCTTTTTTAAATCTTTCCATTTTTGTCATCCCTTAGTACATCATAGTAAATCGTTTCATATTGTGAGACGATTTTTTCAGAGCGGAACTGCTCGTAAACACTTTCTCTTGCTCGCTCTCCCAAATTACGGTGAAGTTCTTCATCCTTTAATAGCTGAATGGCTTGATTTGCCACTCCTGTTGGATCGCCAACTTCACATAAATATCCTGTTTCACCATGTTGAATGACTTCTGGAATACCTCCAACCCTTGTTCCGATACAAGGTACACCACACGCCATCGCTTCTAATAAAACAAGACCAAAACTCTCCTTCTCTGAAAGAAGCAACATTAAATCACTCATCGCAAGTAGCTCTGCAACATTATCTTGCTTCCCTAAGAATAAGACGCGATCTTCAATATGTAAATTTTTTACTATCTGTAAAATCGTGCAAAATTCTGGTCCATCTCCAACAAGAAGCAACTTCGTATCTACTTCTGTAACAATTTTAGCAAATGCCTGAACAACATCTTGCACACGTTTCACTTTACGGAAATTTGAAATGTGAATCAGTATCTTTTCACTCTCACTTATACCGTATTCTTTCTTTAATTGAGACATATCACGCTTGAAATATACACGCTCGTCTATAAAGTTATATACCGTTTGAATGTTTTTATTTGGTTTTACAAGCTCATGCGTTTCGTTAATCAATGAATGCGAGACAGCCGTCACAACATCAGATTGCTCAATACCAAAACGAATTAAATTATTTAACGAAGGGTCGGAACCTAACACAGTAATATCTGTTCCATGCAAGGTTGTAACAATTTTAATACGCTCTCCAATCATTTGTTTTGCTAAATAAGCACAAATGGCATGTGGTATTGCGTAATGCACATGTAAAATATCTAGGTTCTCTCTTTGTGCAACCTCTGCCATTTTACTCGCTAACGCTAAATCGTATGGTGGATATTGAAATACAGAGTATTGATTTACCGTCACTTCATGAAAATAAATGTTTGGATACACTTTATTTAACCGGAATGGTAAACCCGATGTAATAAAATGAATTTCATGCCCGCGTTCCGCTAATTGCTTTCCTAATTCTGTTCCAACAACTCCAGAACCACCTACAGAAGGATAACATGTAATACCTATTTTTAATTTCATTTACATCCCCCCTATTAAATCAGCATGTAATAAAACCGGTTTCTTACTCATAAATCCCTCGGCATATAAGACTCCAACTTCTTTTCCAAACATTTTCTCTCGAGCGACCACAGTTTCAACGTAACCTTCTGTTAACGGCGTTTTCACACCATCACTCCCTGTTGAAAACTGACTTTCATACGCTTCTAATGCTTCCACTTTTATAGAAAGGTACTCACTTATATCTATACAAAAATTCGGTTTATGAAAACCATTAATCATATAATAATAAAAAGACTCCACGCGATGTGGCGAAACCTCTGGCATATATTTACGAATTCCCGCTGAAAAAATAGCTTCTTCCACAAGTTTTGCACAATTTGCATGATCTGGATGACGATCTTCATAATACGGCGCGAAAACTAGTTTCGGTTTATATGTACGAATCACCTTTACAATTTCACGTATATACTCTTCTTTCATATACAAACCACGGTCTGGCATCGCTAAATTCAGTCTCGTTTTTACTCCCATTATACGAGCTGCCACCTTTGCTTCTTCTTTTCTCAATTCTATTGTTCCATTAGAAGAAAGATCAGCTTCTGTTAAATCACAAATACCTACTTCATACCCTTGCTTCGTATATTTAGCAATGGTACCAGCCATGCCGATTTCGACATCATCGGCATGAGCACCAAACGCTAATATATGTAATCCACTCATAATTGTTCCCCTCATTTTCTAAACTTGCGGTAATCTAAATCTCCTCGCTCTAATGCGTGCATTAACATTTCAGCACTTGCCATATTCGTTGCAAGTGGAATCGCATATACATCACATAAACGAAGCAATGCATTTACATCTGGTTCATGCGGCTGAGCAGTTAGTGGATCTCGGAAAAAAATCACCATATCCATATCGTTTTTTGCAATCATGGCACCAATTTCTTGATCGCCACCAAGAGGACCCGACTGAAATCTTGTTACAACTAAACCAGTTGCCTCCATAATACGAAGTCCTGTCGTCCCTGTTGCAAATAATTCATGTTGTTCAAAAATTGGTTTATATGCGTATGCAAACGAAACCATGTCATCTTTCTTTTTGTCATGTGCGATTAAGGCAATTTTCATCCGTTGTCTCCCCTTTAGTCGATAATATTTTCTAAACCGTACACAAGATGATCTAGATTCATTACTGTATCAATTGATAGTTTTACACCCGACATAAATGATGCACGATTGAATGAATCATGACGAACCGTTAACATTTGTCCATCTCCACCAAACATTACTTCTTGGTGTGCAATAAGTCCTGGTAAACGTACACTATGAATGTGAATGCCGTCTACATTTGCACCACGAGCACCTTCTAGTTGTTCTACTTCATTCGGATGACCTTGCTGCTTTGATTCACGATTTTGACGAATTAATTCTACTGTTTTTACTGCTGTACCAGATGGTGCATCTAACTTTTGATCATGATGCAATTCAATTACTTCAACATCTTGGAAATACTTCGCTGCCATTTGTGAGAATTTCATCATAAGAACTGCACCAATTGCAAAGTTTGGAGCGATAATTGTTCCTACTGCTTTTTCTTTCGCATTCTCTCTTAATTGCTTTAGTTCTTCTTCTGTAAATCCAGTTGTACCAATAACAGAACGAAGTCCACGCTCAACTGCTAGTGTAACGTGTTGTTTCCCAACTTCTGGCGTTGTTAAATCTAACAACACATCTGCTTCTACTTCCTCTAAACAAGTATGTAAATCTGCGTAAATTGGCGCTTGTAACGCTGGCATGCCCGGTAAATCAGAAATTTTCTCTCCACCATGCTTATAATCCACTGCTGCTACCAAATTAAAATGTTCCGTTCTTTCCATAAGAAGGACTGCTTCATGTCCCATACGTCCTCTTGGTCCAGCGATAATTACTTTAATTTCTTTCATTATTCTTTCTCTCCCTCATCAATACGTGTCCAGCGATCTTTATCACGTGTATTAAATTTATTCATTACAATGTTATGTGCCGTTTCTAAATCAATATTTAAACTATTTGCCATACAAATCATAACAAATAATACATCTCCAAGTTCTTCTTCCAGACTACGTTCTTTTTCAGTTGTTTTCTTCGGTTTCTCACCATAATAATGATTTACCTCTCTTGCAAGCTCCCCCATTTCTTCCGTTAAACGAGCCATCATTGCAAGTGGACTGAAATAACCTTCTTTAAACTGACCAATATATGCATCTACTTCTTTCTGCATATCCTTCATCGTTTTTGCTTCCATACAATTCACCTCTAATCCTTCCTCTTTCATGTTAGCCAATTCATCGCGATTTGACAAATATTATTCCCCGCCAAACACCTATTTGCGACCCTTTTTTGGATAGACTATAATAAAGTGAAACTTTCTTTTCCGTTTTTTGCAAAAGATCAGCCAGAACCAATCGGGTTCCTACGGCTGGTTTGTCCTTCTTCAGAGCTTTATCTCCTACCAGCCGTTGGAACGAGGTAAATAGAAACTTCTTTTGCGTTTTTTTACAGCCTTCTCTATTTTTACTAACAACTAGAAATTACTTATCATTATGTTTTACCGTATCAGCGGAGCAATGCAATTTACATAATTAGGAGGATTTCTATATGACATCAAATTTGAAGATTCGAAATATCATTTTCATTTTAATCGGTTCCGCTATTTTTTCTTTCGGTATTGTGAATATCAATATTGAAAATCACCTTGCAGAAGGTGGATTTACCGGTATTACACTATTATTGTATTTTCTATTTAAGTTTGATCCTTCTTATTCAAACTTAATTTTAAATATCCCTATATTTTTTATTGGTTGGAAGTTACTTGGAAGAACGACATTTATCTATACACTAATCGGCACCTTCAGCGTATCTTTATTTCTATGGATTTTTCAACGTTACGAAGTTCTTAACTTACATTTAAACTTACAAAATGATATGACACTCGCGGCTTTATTCGCCGGGGCATTTATCGGTGTCGGTCTTGGCATAATATTTAAATATGGCGGGACTACTGGCGGTGTAGATATTATCGCAAGACTCGCTCATAAATATGTTGGCTGGAGTATGGGGAAAACGATGTTTATGTTTGATGCTATCGTCATTATCGTCTCTATTCTTACCTATTTATCATACCGCGAGGGCATGTATACGTTAGTTGCTGTTTTTATCGGGGCGAAAGTCATTGATTTTATGCAAGAAGGAGCCTATGCGGCAAAAGGAGCAACGATTATCTCAGATAAAAACGATGAAATTGCTGCCAAAATTTTATCTGATATGGAACGCGGAGCTACTTTTTTAAAAGCTGTTGGATCGTATACCAAAGTGGAACGGAACGTATTATATTGCGTTGTTGCTAAAAATGAAATCGTGAAATTAAAAAATATTATTACTTCTGTAGATCCTCATGCCTTTGTTGCTGTAAGTGATGTACATGATGTAGTTGGTGAAGGTTTTACGTTAGATGAAAATAAAAATCCGTTACATAAATAAACGCAACTAGAAAAGCTCTCTAGCTTTTCTAGTTTTTTATTACATATTTTTTAAGTTTATCTAAATCCTCATAAATAAGCTCCAATAAACTCCGATTATAAAAAATGGAAGCAGGATGAAAGGTCGGGAAAATATGATATTCTTCCTCTGACCATGTAAACGCTGCACTTTGCATATTCTTTAATTTTTGAATAGGCTGTTTTAATAATTGTCCGTGTACATCTGTGATTTTTGTATTTTTTCCTGTTAAACGTTGAAGACCGATATTTCCAAGCGTGACGATAAGCTTCGGGTTTATTTTCTCTAATTCATAATCTAACAAAGGGGCATGGGCAAGTATTTCCCCTTGATTTGGCGTTCTATTATACTTTTTCTGTACGATCTCACCATTTCGTTCTTTTTTCTCTCGCCACTTATACGGTCTGCTTCGTACAGCGCTCGTAATATATACTTCTTCCCTTGTAACATGAATCCGTTCTAAAAAACCCATTAATTGTTTTCCCGCTCTCCCGCTAAACGGAATCCCATTATGAATTTCTGTTTCACCAGGCGCTTCTCCTAACAACATAAATTTTGGATTTTCAGGACCTTGTCCACTTAAAAAGCCTTCTAACTGATAAAAAGCGCTTTGTTCTTTCACTTGTTTTACTAAACGACTTGGATATTTCACTTCCCACACCGCCTTTCCGCATTACTTCTATTGCTTCTATTATTTCTATTTGCAGTACATTATATAATTCAATCCACAATACAAAAAAAGACTATCAAATGATAGTCTTTAGTCGTCGCTACGCTGCATACCAGTATACATTAATACGAGACGTAATAATTCAAATACCGCTACAGCTGCAGCCGCTACATATGTTAATGCCGCCGCATTTAATACTTTACGAGCTTGGCCATATTCATCTGTTGATACGATACCTAACGCTTCAATTTGTTGCATTGCACGCTTTGATGCATCAAACTCAACTGGTAATGTAACGAGTTGGAAAACAACACCTGCTGCCATTAAAATAATTCCTAATAACAATAGTTTTGACATTGTCGCAAATATACCAATCATAATAAATACCCATGATATATTCGATCCAAAATTCGCCACAGGCACTAACGAATGACGAATACGCATAAAGTTATAATCTTTTGCATCTTGAATTGCGTGTCCTACTTCGTGTGCTGCCACTGCTGTACCAGCAACTGAATGACCGTAATAGTTATCTGTTGATAATCGAACTGTTTTGGCAGTTGGATCATAATGGTCTGATAAATGACCTGGTGTTTCTTCTACAGCTACGTTGTATAATCCATTTTCATCTAAAATCTTTCGAGCCACTTCCGCTCCTGTCATACCTGATGTTGAATAAACTTGTGAATACTTGCTATAAGCACTACGTACTCTTGACTGTGCATACAACGGTATGATCATTATGATCGCGAAGTAAATTAAATAAAACATCATGAACCTCCATTGAAGTTTTAATTATAGTACTTCTCATTCTATTTTCTTCTGCCATCATTGTCAATGAATAAAACTTACAATCCGTATCTTTATTTATTGCATTATCTATTCTTAGAGTGTACATTACTTTTTCTTTTTTCTCTCTCTCCTTTATACTTTCTCCATCCAACATAAGTTAATGTGAATAAAATAAGACCTCCAGTAATTGTCATAAACCAAATGAGAGAGGGTGCAATTTCATCTTTTTTTACTGTGTGAAATATTTTTTGCAAATCCCCTTTAATGATTCCTACTTGCATTTGCCCCCCTTTCGTATTTAACATAACGTTACGAAATTCATCCAAATAAGATAAATGGGCATTTACACGCTGCACTTCATTTTCTGGCAGGGCGATCATTAAGCTTGGATAAATAATATTAAATTCATGTAAAAATGTGTTTAACGTTTGTTGAAACTGTCCCGTATCTTCTTTTTTCATCGCTTTTTCCATTTGAGAAAAGGCACCCATTACTTTTCTTTCTCTTTCCATCCAAAGCGGTTGATATTTCGACACTTGCGCATCAACAGCGAGCTGCAGGGCTAACACATTATCAATTTTAACTTGTTTACCTAAATCTGTTTCCGAGAGAGATTGTTTCGCCTTGTCGTAAGCTAAAGAAATAACTCTAACCTGATCTGGCGTTACTTCTTGCTTCTTTTCATTCCCCTTTATAACAAACTGCTCGGAGAAATGTTGTAATACTTGTACTGCTTTTCCATCTTCATTACGCTTCACTAATTGTAATGAGTCGTCTAACAACCCTGTTAGTTCACTCCACTCTTCAGCATATATACGTAACGGAAACATTATAATTAGAAATGCTATTAATCCAATTAATGTTCTCTTCATCACGGTCCCCCCTATAACTACTAGTACAAAATATGTTAATTTGGACAAGAATAGAACAGAACTGGACCGAAAAATATATTATCATTTTACAAACAAAAAAATTCTCTTTAAACAGAGAATTTTTCCTTTGAAACCCTTTTCTTTTTTACGAAATATCTATACAAACTGTAACAAATTATGCTGCCGCATAAAATAAATAATAAAATAGCACACGCAGCATGCATAAAGAATTCTTCTGGTAACATTAATATAATTGGATCCGTTTCAATATCAAACATCCAATAATCATTACTGAATAAAAGTTTATGGAATAATACAAAACTCTTTTCAAAATTAATAGCGATCGGTAACATAAGCGCTATCGGAAAGATAATTGTTAAAATTGATCCGTGTAGTAAAAACTTTTCATTTTTCTTTTTTAATAAATAAATGCCGCCTATTATTGCAATCATAATTGTCGCATACATTACATATTGAATCTTTACTAAAATATTTTTAACATCTACAAAATGAATACGGCCATTTGTAGACATATCTAATGTTGGAAACTGCAATGCTCCATCATAAAACGGCGATAAATATGTAATAAGCACATCATAATTTCTTTTAATATCATCCTTCGTCATATCCGCTAAATCTGGAATGTTTAAAAAATCAATTTCAAAATAATATAGCCATTTTCCGTATACAACCGCTGTTGTTGCGAGTGCAAATATAGAAAATGCTATGCTATATGAAACAACTATAGTAATCAATCGATCCAATATTTTTGTACCACTCTTATTTTTCTTCATTTTCTCCCCCTAAATGTTCTAACCATCATAAAGAAAACTGTTTTCGGTTCTCACGCAAGCAATAATAATAATATGTAAGACATAGTGTGACGATGCTTAGCCAAAACGTAAAGTAACCAATTTCTTCTACAAACAAATGCATAATTCCATATCTCGGCATTTGCCAAAATAAATAATCAATTGCATCATTATGTAATGTCCATATAGCTGCTACCGCAAAATGCCATTTTTTTATACGGTAAAACGGTGCATATAACAATCCTTGTACTGCCATCGCAAAGTGCGAAAGCATTAACATATACCCCATAAGACCAATAGGACCTTTTACATAGATCATAATTGCATTTACAACAACAGCCCATATACCATATTTCATCAAAGTAACAATCGCTAGCGCCTCTATTAATCCCCAATTTCTCTTTCTTAAAAAAGCAATTAAAACAAAGACAAAAAAGAGACTCGCCATCGGGCTATCGGGTACAAACGGCCAAAATATAGGTGCGGTTTCTTTTAATTGATTTCCATACCATATAAATCCGTATATTGTACCTAATATGTTAACAACTAATAAAAATAATAATATAGAGCGTTGTCTTAACATTGCATACAAATAAACCAAGCTGTATGTCCAACACCTTTCAAACAAAGTCATTCTTTCCTCAAACTCTACTCTATTATATAGTAAACTTTCTTTCATCAAAATAAAAAACTCACTACACTTTGAAGTGAACCCGAATAGTGGTGCATGAAAAAAACACTTCCATGTATTTATCAACGATTATGGATGCCTTTAATCGTGAAATTATTAGTTGTGTCATCATTGAATTACAAGCAATGAGAGGGCGAAAAGTAAAAGATGTCCTTCTTCACTCGGATCAAGGAAGTATTTATACAGCAAAAGAAAACGGCATTATCACCAGCATGTCCCGGAGAGGAAATTGCCATGATAATGCCGTCATGGAAAGCTTCTTTGGTCATTTAAAAAGTGAAGCTTTCTATTCACAAAAGATAACAAAAGTATCCAACACAACTGTGCGAAAGATTGTGCTAGAATACATTCATTACTACAATTGTGTGCGAATTCAAGAAAAATTAAA
>NZ_JBPPHF010000019.1:0-2717 GCF_051294775.1 Bacillus pretiosus | reverse complement strand
ACCTGAATACATAGGGTAAGGAAGACAGACCCAGGGAACTGAAACATCTAAGTACCTGGAGGAAGAGAAAGCAAATGCGATTTCCTGAGTAGCGGCGAGCGAAACGGAACATAGCCCAAACCAAGAGGCTTGCCTCTTGGGGTTGTAGGACATTCTATACGGAGTTACAAAGGAACGAGGTAGACGAAGCGACCTGGAAAGGTCCGTCGTAGAGGGTAACAACCCCGTAGTCGAAACTTCGTTCTCTCTTGAATGTATCCTGAGTACGGCGGAACACGTGAAATTCCGTCGGAATCTGGGAGGACCATCTCCCAAGGCTAAATACTCCCTAGTGATCGATAGTGAACCAGTACCGTGAGGGAAAGGTGAAAAGCACCCCGGAAGGGGAGTGAAAGAGATCCTGAAACCGTGTGCCTACAAATAGTCAGAGCCCGTTAATGGGTGATGGCGTGCCTTTTGTAGAATGAACCGGCGAGTTACGATCCCGTGCGAGGTTAAGCTGAAGAGGCGGAGCCGCAGCGAAAGCGAGTCTGAATAGGGCGTTTAGTACGTGGTCGTAGACCCGAAACCAGGTGATCTACCCATGTCCAGGGTGAAGTTCAGGTAACACTGAATGGAGGCCCGAACCCACGCACGTTGAAAAGTGCGGGGATGAGGTGTGGGTAGCGGAGAAATTCCAATCGAACCTGGAGATAGCTGGTTCTCCCCGAAATAGCTTTAGGGCTAGCCTTAAGTGTAAGAGTCTTGGAGGTAGAGCACTGATTGAACTAGGGGTCCTCATCGGATTACCGAATTCAGTCAAACTCCGAATGCCAATGACTTATCCTTAGGAGTCAGACTGCGAGTGATAAGATCCGTAGTCAAGAGGGAAACAGCCCAGATCGCCAGCTAAGGTCCCAAAGTGTGTATTAAGTGGAAAAGGATGTGGAGTTGCTTAGACAACTAGGATGTTGGCTTAGAAGCAGCCACCATTTAAAGAGTGCGTAATAGCTCACTAGTCGAGTGACTCTGCGCCGAAAATGTACCGGGGCTAAATACACCACCGAAGCTGCGAATTGATACCAATGGTATCAGTGGTAGGGGAGCGTTCTAAGTGCAGTGAAGTCAGACCGGAAGGACTGGTGGAGCGCTTAGAAGTGAGAATGCCGGTATGAGTAGCGAAAGACGGGTGAGAATCCCGTCCACCGAATGCCTAAGGTTTCCTGAGGAAGGCTCGTCCGCTCAGGGTTAGTCAGGACCTAAGCCGAGGCCGACAGGCGTAGGCGATGGACAACAGGTTGATATTCCTGTACCACCTCTTTATCGTTTGAGCAATGGAGGGACGCAGAAGGATAGAAGAAGCGTGCGATTGGTTGTGCACGTCCAAGCAGTTAGGCTGATAAGTAGGCAAATCCGCTTATCGTGAAGGCTGAGCTGTGATGGGGAAGCTCCTTATGGAGCGAAGTCTTTGATTCCCCGCTGCCAAGAAAAGCTTCTAGCGAGATAAAAGGTGCCTGTACCGCAAACCGACACAGGTAGGCGAGGAGAGAATCCTAAGGTGTGCGAGAGAACTCTGGTTAAGGAACTCGGCAAAATGACCCCGTAACTTCGGGAGAAGGGGTGCTTTCTTAACGGAAAGCCGCAGTGAATAGGCCCAAGCGACTGTTTAGCAAAAACACAGGTCTCTGCGAAGCCGTAAGGCGAAGTATAGGGGCTGACACCTGCCCGGTGCTGGAAGGTTAAGGAGAGGGGTTAGCGTAAGCGAAGCTCTGAACTGAAGCCCCAGTAAACGGCGGCCGTAACTATAACGGTCCTAAGGTAGCGAAATTCCTTGTCGGGTAAGTTCCGACCCGCACGAAAGGTGTAACGATTTGGGCACTGTCTCAACCAGAGACTCGGTGAAATTATAGTACCTGTGAAGATGCAGGTTACCCGCGACAGGACGGAAAGACCCCGTGGAGCTTTACTGTAGCCTGATATTGAATTTTGGTACAGTTTGTACAGGATAGGCGGGAGCCATTGAAACCGGAGCGCTAGCTTCGGTGGAGGCGCTGGTGGGATACCGCCCTGACTGTATTGAAATTCTAACCTACGGGTCTTATCGACCCGGGAGACAGTGTCAGGTGGGCAGTTTGACTGGGGCGGTCGCCTCCTAAAGTGTAACGGAGGCGCCCAAAGGTTCCCTCAGAATGGTTGGAAATCATTCGTAGAGTGCAAAGGCATAAGGGAGCTTGACTGCGAGACCTACAAGTCGAGCAGGGACGAAAGTCGGGCTTAGTGATCCGGTGGTTCCGCATGGAAGGGCCATCGCTCAACGGATAAAAGCTACCCCGGGGATAACAGGCTTATCTCCCCCAAGAGTCCACATCGACGGGGAGGTTTGGCACCTCGATGTCGGCTCATCGCATCCTGGGGCTGTAGTCGGTCCCAAG
Source organism: Bacillus pretiosus (assembly GCF_051294775.1). Classification (NCBI taxonomy): domain Bacteria; kingdom Bacillati; phylum Bacillota; class Bacilli; order Caryophanales; family Bacillaceae; genus Bacillus; species Bacillus pretiosus. The sequence goes on along the minus strand of NZ_JBPPHF010000019.1, from coordinate 306 downwards.
GGTTGGGCTGTTCGCCCATTAAAGCGGTACGCGAGCTGGGTTCAGAACGTCGTGAGACAGTTCGGTCCCTATCCGTCGTGGGCGTAGGAAATTTGAGAGGAGCTGTCCTTAGTACGAGAGGACCGGGATGGACGCACCGCTGGTGTACCAGTTGTTCTGCCAAGGGCATAGCTGGGTAGCTATGTGCGGAAGGGATAAGTGCTGAAAGCATCTAAGCATGAAGCCCCCCTCAAGATGAGATTTCCCATAGCGTAAGCTAGTAAGATCCCTGAAAGATGATCAGGTTGATAGGTTCGAGGTGGAAGC
>NZ_JBPPHF010000194.1:0-306 GCF_051294775.1 Bacillus pretiosus | reverse complement strand
GACATGCGCGAGCCCGCCGACGACCTGATCTGCACCCCGCCCCGCACCCGACCGCCGGGTCCGGGGCCATCGGTGTTTCCCTGCGTGCGTGCGAGGGCCGTTCCGGTGACCTAGGCGCACGCGGTCACGTCGTTTTCCGTGCGGGTCCGACGCTAACCAACCGCATCCGGCAATCCTTCGTCCCGGTGAACGGCACCGGGCACCCGATCGAGTACGGGTCGACACGTCCGACCGGGTCCAGCTCAGCCGCTTGCCTTTTCGGCAGGCGGCCACACGTGCTGGCCGAGACGCGGTATCGGGGTATGG
>NZ_JBPPHF010000193.1:0-306 GCF_051294775.1 Bacillus pretiosus | reverse complement strand
CGCTTCTCTGCAACTTCTGATAACACTTTATCTCGTTTGTATGCAAAGTATGCATATGCAACACGATTAGAACGTCCAACCCGACCACGATGCTGATACAGCTGCGATAATCCCATACGATCTGCATCAAATACAAGTAACGTATTTACATTCGGAATATCTACACCCGTCTCAATAATTGTTGTACTTACAAGAACATCATGCTGCCCTTCTAAAAACGATAGCTTAACAGACTCTAATTCACCTTCGTTCATTTTCCAATGTGCATACGTTACACGCGCGTCTGTAACTAACATCGCAATTTCA
>NZ_JBPPHF010000192.1:0-306 GCF_051294775.1 Bacillus pretiosus | reverse complement strand
TACTAACACAGAGAAACCAGCTTCCTCCATATACTATTTATAAAATAACCTACCTCCCCCGCCCCTATCATGTTTCCCAAACACTGCATATTTCCCTAAGGGCGCATGTATTTTCTGCAAAATGCTTATCGCTTCTTCTCTTTCTGCCTTATACGATCCAATCTTATCTATTAAATCCCCTGTAAAAACTACTATATCTGGATGTAACGTATTCATCTTCTCTACCAAATTTACTAGTTGTTTCAATGTAAATTCTGGCCCTAAATGCACATCTGAGAATTGTAATATCTTTTTGTAATTAAACTC
>NZ_JBPPHF010000191.1:0-306 GCF_051294775.1 Bacillus pretiosus | reverse complement strand
GTAATGTTCCCTGGAGTAACATTTGTAGTTCCATTAATAGTTGTGTACTTACTTGATATCCCACTAATGGTGTAACTTATTGAAGAACCCAAATTGTCAGAAGCAGCTCCAAGTGTTACAACAAAGGTTCTTGTATTGTAAGTAACATTAGCACTAGAAGTTAATGACGGTGATTTTAATTCATTTTTAGTTACTGTTGGAGAGTAAATAAACCCAGACATCATTTCGTCTGTTCCTACACGGTTCTTTGCCAGCACAGCATATCGAACCGAGTTTGCACCTGCTCCTGGAGCATCATTAATAGAC
>NZ_JBPPHF010000190.1:0-306 GCF_051294775.1 Bacillus pretiosus | reverse complement strand
AAATAGGGATGGTTGAAAAGGATGAACCAATTCCCATCGTAACGAGAAGTCCAATCACAAGCATAAGAAATGCAGCGAGTGGTTTGTTATTTACAATTATATGTGCACTCGTTTGCACAAGAGATTCAACATGTCCTGTTTTTCGAAGAACAGCGCCAAATCCAGCGGCAGCGATCATAACAACACCGATAAAGGACATCATGCGCATTCCGCTTGTTAATATCGCATCTGCTTCTTTAAGAGGTAGACTACCACTTACTGATAAGACGATAATCCCTCTCTCTTATAAACATCTCACGCTGCCTA
>NZ_JBPPHF010000189.1:0-306 GCF_051294775.1 Bacillus pretiosus | reverse complement strand
ACTTTGTTTTGCGCATTACCTGTCGTATACATTTCAAGGAATGACATTGGATCCATATAATCTGGACTCCAACCTGCGTATGACATTGCGTAATCTCCACTTGCTTCAAGTTTTAATTTTTGTGAAAATGGCTGCATTTTTGTTGAAACTGTTAAACATGGTAAGTTCTTTTCAAATTGGCCTTTTATATACTCTCCGATTTTTTTAGCATCATCAGTATCAAAGTTTAATAGCTCTAACTCTACTTTGTCTACACCAAGTTCTTTTTTACCAGCTTCCCAGTATTTTTGAGCTTCTTTAATATCC
>NZ_JBPPHF010000188.1:0-306 GCF_051294775.1 Bacillus pretiosus | reverse complement strand
ATATATATCAACTAAAAAAATCCCCTCCACAGTAACCAACTTACCATGAAGGGGATTCTTTCACACTAACATCATTCCTATTTCAACCTGCCCGCAATCTCCGTAAAGTTCACCCCAAGCGCATGTGCACCTGCATCTGGATAGCCTAAGCTTCTTTCACCAACTGTACCGGCGCGGCCCATGCGAGCTACGATTTCTTTCGTATACTCTGCCCCTTTAACCGCTGCTTCTGCTCCTGTTTCGAAGGCAACTTTCATGTCTTCTTCGTTTGAAGCGCTAGCTAACCAAGAGTCTACACATGGAGCA
>NZ_JBPPHF010000187.1:0-306 GCF_051294775.1 Bacillus pretiosus | reverse complement strand
ATGACTTCTGTGAAAAGGTCTATAACTTGGTATTGGCACACATGATTCCCGAAAGTGTTATTTTCTATATAGACCCAACAAATCCTGATACCCCTTCAATAAATTTCGTTCGTGGTCCAGTTGATAACTTCGCTGAGATGTAATGTTCAGTATTAACAGGGCTCTCTGATAATGGAGCAGGAAATCCTTTCTTCGTTCAATCTGAGCGTTCCCATCTTAAACAACATATTTACTTGTTTAAACTCCATGATTCAAAATTTGAAGCTAGATTTGAACATTTAATTGATATGTATAATAATGCTACTC
>NZ_JBPPHF010000186.1:0-306 GCF_051294775.1 Bacillus pretiosus | reverse complement strand
CACGAAAGCATCTCGATGACCGAGGCTAAAATAAGCAATTGATTCAGGAACTAAAAGTGGCCGGTTTTGTAATAAAGAGTAGCCCCATACCCAGTTTTGTTCATAGTCAGGATCAAACGGTTTAACCGGAAAACTATTACGATTATAATGTTCATTTGTATGTACACCGAGCAAGAGGGGATTAAGTGCATGATCCTCTAACTCACGAAAACTGCCGTGTACATATGTCTTTGTTCCTCGAGGTGACATACCACAATATCGTTCTAAACCTACTAAAATAGCAGTCGCTTCATCTTAAACACAAAT
>NZ_JBPPHF010000185.1:0-306 GCF_051294775.1 Bacillus pretiosus | reverse complement strand
AAGATGTATGGCAACGTACAGAAATTGCAATTGTTTCTGTATCCTCTAATCGTGTTATTTGTGAAAAAGAAATGAATCGTGTTCTGGAGTACTTCGATTCATTTCCTGAAATTGAACGTACAATAACACAATTGGAATGGTATTGAATGAGGTGAAGAGTTATGAAATTACGTGCAACCCGTGTAGGCGAGCAAATGAAAAAAGAATTAGGCGACATCATCAGTCGTAAAATTAAAGATCCACGTGTTGGATTTGTTACAGTAACTGATGTACAAGTGTGTGGAGATTTACCAATTGCTACAGTAT
>NZ_JBPPHF010000018.1:0-5221 GCF_051294775.1 Bacillus pretiosus | reverse complement strand
ACACCCGTTCCCATACCGAACACGGAAGTTAAGCTCTCTAGCGCCGATGGTAGTTGGGACCTTGTCCCTGTGAGAGTAGGACGTCGCCAAGCAACTAAAAACACAAGTCTTTTGACTTGTGTTTTTTCGTGTTTAATAAAGCATGAGCATTTTGTACACATTTAGAACTTGTATCGGTGTATTGAGAATTAAGAAATATGATATATGATATATGCGGAATGGATATAGTTTGTATACACATTCGGTCTCTGTCCAAGGGGTGTTTAATTTTTGAGCTGTGTCGTACGGTAAAGATTAAAATTGCTTGAAGAACATTTGGATTATTAATGATGATTTACTCCCGCTATGCCATATTGGAGTAGGTAGTACTTGATGTGAAATGGATAAAAACCGATATTCTAACTTGAATATCGGTTTTTTATCTGTGACTTATATGAATTTATAGCAATACGAAAAGCGTAAATAAGATAGCTAACAAAATACGATAGTATGCGAAAGGTTTTAAGCCTATCTTTTCTAAAAGCTTTAGGAATGTTACTACTGCTAACATTGCTACTATAAAAGAGGTAATGAATCCTACCACAAACATAGGGATATCATTGACACTTAAATACTTCCAGCTTTTTAACAAGTCTAAGCCTGTAGCGCCTACCATTACAGGAAGAGCAATGAGAAAAGAGAACTCAGATGCAGTTTTATAATTTACTTTTGCTAATAGACCTCCAGAAATAGTAGAGCCAGCTCTAGAGAAGCCGGGGTATACTGCTAAGCATTGAAATAATCCAATTGTTAATGCTTGACGGTATGTTAAATCATCCAGTGAATAGGAGGTTGCCTCTTTCTTCTTTACTTCTGCAAAGAGCATAAGAATTGCCCCTGCTACAAGTCCAATTACGACAGTATAGGGCTGAAATAAGTAAGTTTTAATAACACCATGTAGTAGTAAACCAGCAACTACTGCTGGAAATACGCCAAGAAATACATGGAATGCGTTGAATTTCTTCTCTTTCCGCAGAAGAGGTTTAATATTACATAAAGAAACGAGGCGTTTATGATATAAAATTGCAATAGCTAAAATTGCCCCTAGCTGTATAACAATTTCAAACGTTTTCGCTCTTTCTCCTTCAAAATCTAATAAATGCCCGACTAATATAAGGTGACCAGTAGAAGAGATAGGTAAAAATTCGGCTAAACCCTCTACGATACCGAGTATGAAGGCAATAATGATATCGCTCATCGTTTCACTCCTATAAATTAATGAATGTCTACTCTTTTGAAATAGAATAGTGTTGCAAAAAATCCTGAAACCGCTGTTGCTGAAATGATGATATAAGAATATTCCGGTGGATATGTGGGTTGTAATTCATTATTTGCGATATCAAGAGTAGCGGTCCACGGAAATAAATCTTTATGTTTGGAGTTTACGAGCATAAGATTAGTCATTGTAATAATGACTGTTAATATAATAGGTGGTACATAGCTCTTCATTACAAGAGTTAGTAGCACAATAGGTGAAGACAATAGAAAGAGAAGTCCACCACAGATTAAAAATTTTAGAAAAGAACCTAAAAATAAAGCAGTGTTAAAACCAGGGAAGTTCCCCAATAGCCCTAATATTAAAGTAAGTGCCCAAGCGACTAAAGTTAGCATCATGATCCAAAGAAAAAGAGTGATGAACTTACTTATAATAAAGCTAATACGCGATACGGGGATAGTTAGTAAATTCTTTAGTGTGTCTTCTGCATATTCACGGGTAAACAGATAAGCAATTACTACTCCATATAAGGGGAATCCTATCACTAAAGTAGTATATAAGTTAACATCAGTAAATAATTGATGGAACCAAATAGTCGGAGTGGGCTGTTTGGTTTTTATATGTATATAAGAAGCTACTACGACTAAGAAAGGTGCGACACCAGCCCCAATAATGCTAATTAAAAACATATTAGAGCGTTTTAGTTTTAGTAGTTCTGTATAGAGTAGATTAACCAATTGTTCCACCTCCAACTAATTTAGTGAAATAATCTTCTAATCTATCTTCACTTATCATCATTTTTAATACTTCTACACCATTTAGAACGAACGTTCTGTTGATGTATCCTTGTTGTCCAAAATGAGAATAAATACGAATATTCCCTTCATCATGTACTTCATAATCAAAGATTTGAAGCTGATTTTCTAATAGCATTGCGGCTTTGTTTTCATTATTCACTTGAAATTCTATGTACTTACGGTTTGCTTTACGTAGCGTATTAAGAGAAACTTCTTCTAGTAACCTTCCTTCATGAATAATTCCCATACGATCAACTAATTGTTCTACCTCAGCTAATATGTGACTGGAAATAAGTATCGTTATATTTCTTTCCTGAGCTAAAGATTTAATAAGTTTTCGCATTTCTTTAATACCAATGGGATCGAGCCCGTTAGTTGGTTCATCTAGTATGAGTAATTCGGGATAATGGAGAAGGGCACGTGCAATACCTAGGCGCTGCTTCATTCCTAAAGAATACTTCCCAACTAATTTTTTTGTTTCATGCTGCAATCCTACTATTTCTAATGCTTCTTCAATAGCATTCTTTTTGTGAATCCCAATTATCTTTGTATTAATTAATAAGTTTTCTTTTGCAGTTAAGTTTTCATAAAACCCTGGAACCTCAACGATAGAACCAATTCTTCTTAAAATATCTTTTTGATTTTGAAATAAGTCCTCTCCGAATATTTCAATATTTCCACTTGTAGGTTTTATAAGACTGAGTAGCATACGAATGGTTGTTGTTTTGCCCGCACCGTTTCGTCCTATGAATCCATAAATCTCGCCTTGTTGAACATTAATATTTAGATTATCTACTGATTTTTGTGTGCCATACACTTTAGTAAGGTTAGTCGTTTTTATAATTGTATTTATAGGAAACACCTACTTTCTATAAGTTCTTAATTACATGATAAGAAGGAAGGCTTAACTGCATATTAATCATTTCTTAACTATTTCTTAAAAGAAATGTATTTTGGAATTGAAAAGCCAAAAGTAGTTCGTTTCCATGGAGTACTTTCAACCCATATATGCCCACCATTTCTTTCAACGAGTGCTTTAGAAATTGAAAGCCCGAGACCGCTACCACCAGAAGAGGAGTTTCTCGATTGTTCGCTTCGGTACATTCGTTCAAATACATTTTGTAAATCATGTTTTGGAATACCAGGGCCTTTATCCCAAATAAGAAGTTCATAGTCTGTATCAGTTTCTAGTAGTTCGATCCCTAATGTTTTCCCATCTTTTCCGTAATAAATGGCATTTTTTATCAAATTACTCATAATTCGCATAAGGCTAAGGTGGTCTGCAATGATAGGGCAAGTAGATTCTGGTATGAGAACCTGTAGTTCGAGATTATGTTTTGAGAGTTCAGGTAAAAATTCAATCAAAACTTCTCTAGTAACTTCAGAAAAGTCGAGTTCCTCTTCTTTTAGTGGAAATTCATTGGCGTCTAGCTTTGCCATATTGAATATTTCATTAACTAGATGTTTTAAGTTATTTGATTTCATATAAAGTATTTTAAGATATTCTTTCTTTTCTATTTCAGAAACAGCAACCCCATCTTTTAAAGCGTCGATATATCCAATAATAGAGGTGAGTGGTGTTCGGATATCGTGCGAGATATTAGACAAAAGTTGTTTTCTAGATTCCTCGGATCTTTTTGCTTCGATCCGAACCTTTTCTAATTCAGCTATCAGTTCGTTTATTGAAAAAACGATACTATGTAATGAGGGGTCATTGCTTGTGAATAATCTCGTTTGTAAATTTCCTTTTAGTACACGACCTAATTTTGTGTCCACTGATTTGCGATGTTGAATGAATTGTATTCTTGAAAAGAAGAGATACATTGTAATTAAAATAAGGGTAATAAATAAAGACATCTTTCCTTTTGGGCCCATTTGTATATTTAAAAGCCCGCAAATGATAAGTTGTAATGAAATAAGGAATAGGGTTTTATCAGTCTTCAAGTTTTTCACCTACAAACTTATAACCAATTCCCCATACAGTTTGAATGAATTTTGGATTAGAAGGATTGATTTCTATTTTCTTTCTAAGTTTTCGAATATGTACCATAACGGTATTATCGTCTTCTATATAATTATCGTCCCATACATTTCGAAAGAGCTGTGTTTTTGTAAATACTTGTCCTGGGTTTGAAGTAAAGAATTTCAACAGTTCCAGTTCTTTTCCGGTTAAGCTGATTTCTTCTTTATTTGTATGAACTGTGTATGTATTTAAATCGATAGTTAGTCCTTTGAAAGCTAAAATTGTTTTCTCTTGTGCAGTAGTGTTACTTCCAAGAACTAAAAAACGCCGCATAAGAGCCTTTACTCGTGCAACTACTTCGTGAATACTGAAAGGTTTCGTAATGTAATCATCAGCGCCAATGCTTAAACCTAAAATTTTATCAATTTCGTGATCTTTAGCGGTTAGCATTAATATAGGTACGTTAGTTTTATCTCTAAGTTTTCTACATACTTCGATACCATCTACTTTCGGCATCATAAGATCTAATATAACGAGGTTATAGTTGTTTTGATTAAATAATTGCAAGGCTTCTTCACCATTAACCGCAGTATCTACCATATATAATTCTCGTTCTAAATATATTTTTAATAAATTTCGGATTTCTTTATCATCGTCTGCTATAAGGATACGTATATCTTTCATATTTTCACCTGCTTCTAATAGAGTTTTATTGCTAGTACAACAACTCTCTAATTATATACTAGTATTTGTTAAAATAAGGTTGCTAGTTTTGTTGGAGGGACATGTCTACAAGAATTAAGTCTAGAGTTCAAATGAAATCGAATATGTTTTGGAAGAATAAATTAAAGAGAAGCAGAAGTTGGTTTCTAGTAATGACTCTTTGTAGAGGCATATCTAGCTAAAAGAGCATAAAAATATTAAATTGAATATCTTTATAAAAAGGTGTTGACGATTTCACCTTAGAGGTGTAATATAGGAAAAGTCGCCGGTGCAATAACGCAGAACGCGGCAAACAAAATGAAAAACTTAGTTGACATTGAAACATGAAGATGTTAACATAAGGGAGTCGCAAATGTGCGACCGAGTAGTTCTTTGAAAACTGAACGAAACAAACAACGTGAAACGTCAATTTTTATTTTTAGATGCTAGACAAACTAACTTTATTGGAGAGTTTGATCCTGGCTCAGGATGAACGCTGGCGGC
>NZ_JBPPHF010000184.1:0-306 GCF_051294775.1 Bacillus pretiosus | reverse complement strand
ATTATATACTGCGCTGCAAGCAGGATTTCCGGCATCACGCATTCATTTTCACGGCAATTATAAAACAGAAGAAGAAATTGTGATGGCTCTTCAGGCGAATATTGGTTGTTTTGTCGTAGATAATTTCTTGGAATTAGAAATTTTGCATGATTTAGCAGTGCAACATGGGAAATTTGTGAACATATTAAGTCGTGTAACGCCCGGAGTAGAGGCGCACACACATGAATATATTACAACAGGCCAAGATGATTCGAAATTTGGATTTGGCGTGTCAAATGGTCAAGCGATGCAAGTGATTGAGATTGC
>NZ_JBPPHF010000183.1:0-307 GCF_051294775.1 Bacillus pretiosus | reverse complement strand
TGATGATAGTGCTATGAAATATTCATTTAAAGATAACTACGCAATGGGGGGATTTTCATTCGTTCTTTGGAGAGTAGGAGGGAATTCAGATTTTCCAACTCTGTACTCGAAAAGTTATGAAGAAAAAGAGATAAATGGTAAGAAGGCAGTAATTGTTCATAGAGAAAATGGTAATAAAGATTTAATGTTTAATAGAGTAATTTTTCTCTATTTTGAGGAAGAAGGAATTATGTTACAAAGTTATATTGGAAATGATATAAACGAAGAACAAATGATAGATGTGCTAGGGAGCATTTCACTTGAGCCC
>NZ_JBPPHF010000182.1:0-307 GCF_051294775.1 Bacillus pretiosus | reverse complement strand
TACTACTTATATGTACGGGGCAGTCAATTTCTTCATGGGTGGTTATATGAGTTATAAAGCGGCTTGGATGATTATGATGTGGTTCGCAGTAAAAGATATTGCATTTACCATTATCGGTGCTATTATCGCACCTCGCATATACTATGCTGTACGTCGTTCCGCTTATCAGCATTCTCATTCGACGATTTCATAATTAAAAAGAGTTATTTCAGTACACTGAAATAACTCTTTTTTTATATTAAGACTGTTGCTTCGTGTGTTCTTCTAAAATTTTCTGCATCATTGGAACCATGTCATCACGTAATTC
>NZ_JBPPHF010000181.1:0-307 GCF_051294775.1 Bacillus pretiosus | reverse complement strand
GCCTTTATCTTTTAAAAGCTGATATGCCTCCATTACGTCTTGCCACCAATCTTCAGGACCTGTATGAACAAGCTCTTCTGGTGGTACACCGTGCCCTTTATAACTTGGCGCATGACAAGTGTAGCCTTTCTTCTCTAAGAAACGCCCTAACATACGTACATCAGCTGAGTTTCCTGTGAAACCATGTAGTAATAAAACAGCGCGGTCTCCACCCTCAAATGTATATGGTTTCGGAGATGCTAATTTCATCATGTACTTCTCCTCTTTCTCTTCTGTAATCTAGTCGTATTCTTTCTATATCTAGTGT
>NZ_JBPPHF010000180.1:0-307 GCF_051294775.1 Bacillus pretiosus | reverse complement strand
GCTAAATTACGTGGAAAAAATGTGCAGGAAAAGCAAGAACATTTTGACCCAGTACCAGCACCAGCACCAACGCCGGTACAACAGCAACCTGCGAAACAAAAAACTCGTAATCAAAACAATAATAATCAAAATGATGAACGTATGATGTCAAAAGTAAAACGTGTATTCCGTTATTTATGGGATTAAAATTGGACACGAAAAATGAGGTACTAGGGGGATTTCGACATGTTAGAGTTTGATACTACTCAAGATCAATTAGCGAATATAAAAGTTATCGGTGTCGGCGGTGGCGGAAACAATGCTGTAA
>NZ_JBPPHF010000179.1:0-307 GCF_051294775.1 Bacillus pretiosus | reverse complement strand
CAATAGCTGCTCATGCATTGTCATTGGATCGACTTGAAATTGTTTACGGCGCCCATAAAACAGAAGTTATTTCTCCTAAAGATAAAGACCACTTCATCAATCTTGTTACAAGTAAAAATTCAAACATTGAAATCAAGTAAAAGAGTGGCTAGGAAGCCACTCTTTTACTTTGGATTTGTCATATAAGGTAGTACATGAATAATACATAGGTCACGGAACTTTCCTTCAGTAGTTGTGACAATTATGACTGCTCTTCCGGCACTTTTTCCAGTAATCGCTGTCTCTAATACAAATAAGACGATGCCGA
>NZ_JBPPHF010000178.1:0-308 GCF_051294775.1 Bacillus pretiosus | reverse complement strand
CCCCTTTTTTAATTATAGGGCTACAACCTATAAATAAAGTTAAGTATTGGTCGGATGCTTAATTTTTTTATATTTTAATGGATATGAATTGATTTTTTAATGATTTTAATTCCTCAGCTAAAATCTCTCCAGCTTCTTTACTAGGAACAGGCTTTATACTCTCTCCACCTGTAGCAAAATAATGTTCAATTTGTTTTATTGAATAGTTCTGTTCTCGATGTAATTGCTTAACCATCTTCATTTGCTCAAGAGCATTTTCATCAAAAATATTGTAACCTGACTCATTTTTCTCTAAAGGAATATATGTC
>NZ_JBPPHF010000177.1:0-308 GCF_051294775.1 Bacillus pretiosus | reverse complement strand
GTCCCAATGAAAAGACAATCCCTCTACATATCCCCTTGTATAATTTTGAACATGAGCGATGAGTGAGATTCCCCTTTTTGATAACCAGTAAAACTAAGGGATTAGCTAGAACGAATATATGGTCTAGCACGTTATACCAAATTTCATTTGGACGTGCTCTGCGAGGCTCTTTGGCTTCGCCAATCCATGCGCTGCATGGAAAAGAAACACCTCGGACTTTGTCCGAACCTACAAGGGGAACTCTTCCCCTTGACCCCTTTCATCCAACTCCCCAACCCCTCAATCCTTGAGGGACTCCCTCGCCGGTA
>NZ_JBPPHF010000176.1:0-308 GCF_051294775.1 Bacillus pretiosus | reverse complement strand
TATTTTCGCGTTCCTCTACCGTCTCATTAAATGTACAAACTACACTATTTGCATTAATCTGGCACGTACCGAAAACACGTCCTGACTCATCCTTTAATGTAATCGTACCACTAAATCCTATTAATTCTGGCGGTAGCGCTAACGTTAATGTATCCCCTGCCTTCATCTCTTTGCCGGGTTTTTCGCTAAAGTTTACATGTATGCTAGTCTTTTCCCCATAAGTTAATTTTGTTTTTTCGATTGTAAAACTATCGACTATTCCCGATGTTCTTAATTCTTGAGCATGTCCTATAATAGGTGTGAAAACC
>NZ_JBPPHF010000017.1:0-8604 GCF_051294775.1 Bacillus pretiosus | reverse complement strand
TTCATAGTTTGGTGATGATGGCAGAGAGGTCACACCCGTTCCCATACCGAACACGGAAGTTAAGCTCTCTAGCGCCGATGGTAGTTGGGACCTTGTCCCTGTGAGAGTAGGACGTCGCCAAGCAACTTTAAGACGAGTCAGAATGACTCGTCTTTTTTGTATGCTTTCATACCTCTGTTAATTGCCTGCTTAACTCCTTCTAAATAGGCGAATCCATACCTTTTATCTGGTTCTAAGTAAGTACCTTCTGCCCATTCATTCCACGCATTAATAAATAAAAACTCGCTGTTGTAAAGAGAATAGGTACGCTGGATTTGTTTGCTTAAATATATCGTGAACTTCCTAGGGGTAGAACCTAGGAAGATGCTGCTATTTAAGTCTTTGCGGCGTGCTGTATTGTCCCAGTCAACAAAGGCACCAGGAAATGTTTTTTTCTCTGGAGGAGATCGTTTTAGTATATACATCCACACTTTATCATAATCCCAAGCGTTTATTTGTTTACCAGACTCATATATTGTTTTATTTATGTCTGAAGAGCTATCATGAGCAATTGTATAAAAAGGCTCGAATTCAATGCTAGCATCAAATCCATTTATATTAGGAAGTGGAAAGCTGTTTAATGTTTCTGCAAAGTATATACCTTTCAAACCATTTTCTTGTGCGAGTGTATTCCAATAATGAAGCATTTGTTCACAATGAGGGATATGCCCGGGGCGATAAATAATGAATAGTGGTTTATCGTCTATACGGATATATCTCTCATCTTGGAAAGCTTGCAATAAATACTCAAAGTGCTCTTTCCAATCCGATAATTCTCCATAATTTTGAGGCATTAATATGTGACTATCAAGACCATCCCAAGTTTTTGTCCACGGTTCATTTGCCCAAGAAAGGCAAAATGGAAAATCTGGTTCTTTCATCTTAAGTACCTCATTAAAGGGTGCCTCCAATAGCCTCTTCCCTTTAAACCAGTAATGGTAATAACAAAAACCATATATGCCATGTGCTTTGGCGATTTCTGCTTGCCATTTTCTTACGGATGGGGTGGTTAAGTCATAATAAAAATCTTGATAAGGTTCTCTAGGTTGGTAATGTCCTGAAAATAAAGGTCGTGCACTTTTAGTATTTGTCCATTCAGTAAACCCTTTCCCCCACCATCGGTCATTTTCTTTTATTTGATGAAACTGTGGTAAGTAAAAAGCGATTATTTTCAAGATATATCCCCCTTATGTTCTTCGTAGTTCAAGTGGTGGGAAGTTACTTTTGATTTTTCGAATCTAGTTAAAACATGAGATATGTTATTTACTTACTGTGTTTATGCTGCATAATGAATTCTTTTGTACAGTGTGCTTAATATGGAAATCTTTGATGATTTAATATATACGGCTGAGATACAAAATGATCTTCATTATACAATGAGCGAAAAGAGTTAATCTTTTTGGAGAACAAATAGAGCTTGGGGTAACCGGTTTGTATCATCAAAAAAGTCCCGTAGCTTTAAATACTTCTCATAGTGGTTTTTAATATAAGTTCTAGGTATAACGGTTTCCCCGTAGAAGCTACTGTTTCTAACGTCTCCAGCTCCCGTAGGGCTGTGGACAAAATTGCCGCTTTCATAATCCGAGATGGCACGATTTATATCTGGAAAAGCTTGAGATAAAGTTTTATGCCATCCCGTTTGAATTAATTCAGGGTGTTCCTTAAATTGTTGACAGAAATCGAGAAAATAGCGTGCTTGTGTTGTGGCGATGAAGATGCCACCTGGACGAAGAATTCTTGAAAATTCCTTTATCCAATTTTCTGCTGTTTCTTCGGATAAATGTGAGAATACAGAATAAGCGAATATGATATCTAATGAATTGTCATTAATAAATCCTACAGGAGGTTGTGGGTTGGCTGTTTTATATATCCCTCTTCCTAACGTTTCATTACAAAGAGTAATCATGAGGGGATCTACATCAATACCAAGTAAATTTTCATCGCGAACATCTTTGAAAAAGAAGCGTATGATTCTTCCCCATCCGCAACCAAAGTCTAAAATTTTACGTCCTTTATTCAAAGGAACACCTAGATTTTGGGCATATGTTTTTACATGGCTATAAAACAAATATGCTTCATAAAGAGCATGTTCATAGGAAGCACCTACAAACTGTTGTTGAATTTCTTCAGGGGGGAACATAGGTACTGGAATGCCATTTATCTTTGTTTGTGAGCAACTTTGTATAAATAGATTTAGAAGTTCAACATCAGAAAGCGGGCTAACAAGGTTATCAAAATCATTTCCTAACTTGAAGTTATTCATTTGTTAACCTCCAAATTATATAGTGCCTAAAAATCATTTTCGTGTTTTTTACTAATAAAAACGTGTAGAAATTCAGCATCTAACCCCAGTGATCTATCCTTTTGTAAATAAACAATGGTATACATATTTGCATGTGTATAAATATATTCAATCATATCTTGACCCCAATCAAATGTTACTAAAGACCCGTTCTCATCAATAGGATTACCATGATAAATTGGCTCCTCAATATATTCGATTCCTTCTTTATTGATTCTTGCTCTTTGTAAAGTCTTTGTGAGTGTATGATACCAAGGGACAGTAAACACATGAGCACCGCCAGGCTTTAATACACGCTCTATTTCTTTAAAGGCTTTGTTTGGCTCCATTACATGTTCAAAGACATCTTGAGTAATGAACAAATCAAAAGATTCATTTTGGAAAGTCATATCTTCTAAGTTCTCACATCTAATTCCTTGAAAGTATTGGCCGAGAGGATAGTTTTTAAAGTATTGAGAATACGTATAGTTTTTGCAGTTTTTTATAAGTAGCTGAGTTGTAATTCCCCCAGGAGAGGATTCGTGGATATGATAGGAACCCCATTTAGGAAAAAATGTATTTAAAACATGGATTATAGCTCGCTGCCTTGGTATAGAGTGGCATGTAGAACATAAGTAATGATCTCTAAGCCAATCATTATGCTCTATAAATGTAGTTTCCTTCTCACAAATAACGCAATATCCATTATTGTGCTTCAAATTACCTTCCACATGACATCACTCCTTTGTAAAAAAATGCATATGACACACACGTCAACAATCAGCGAAATCAAAGAGAGTGGGTGGAAATTAGGGAACCCATAAAAGTGAGATTGGTAGAATGGAATAATTAGTGGGAGAGAACCCCACGTTAATTAAAGTTTCACTTTATGCTATGCGATACATTCGCTTTTATTCATTGAAGAATGTATCGACTTAGAATATCCCTTTTGTGTACGGATACATTTCAAAGTCTTGTGTATATATTTCTGTAACTAACGCCATTGTTTCTTCATCATAAAAGCTTTCATATGTTGGAAAGCGAGGGAAGGCGGCATCTGTAATGCTAAGTTCTGCATAGCTTCCTGTATAAAGCATTTTATGAGCGCGATGATGATCTGAATTTGTAAGAAGCGCTAAATTGGATTTAATCAAATCGTACGTGTGTTCTATCTTGGTGATTTGTGTATTAAAATCTTCTAAAGGAATATAGTATTGGATGAAATTTTCTTCACCTGGAACGTATTGCTGACTAAAATGTATGTCCATTGCTAGGGAATTTGAACCCAATGCTCGAATGTAATATAAAAATTGTTTAAATGATACTCCACGGTTACTATATTTGTCATTATACAAATAATGACGGATACTTTCCCATTGCGGGCTAGCATATGGATTGTCAGCAAGTAATAAAAATGAGCTGACGGCCCTTTTGTAGGGATTCCGTACAAGTTTACAAACATCTTTATTTGATGCTAGAAGCCCATTTTGTAACTCTGGTATGTAGTTAGTGTTGTTTTTATACACCCAGAATTCATAGTAATGAATAAAGTCATGGTATTTCTTTGCTTCATTAAACAATCCAATTTGAAAAAAGAACCAATTAGCTAAGGCGGTACATCCGCTTCTATGGCTCCAGAATAGTATAAGTGGAAAGTCTTTATGGAAATGTGGGATTCGATCTTTATGTAGGATTACATGATTTAAAAGCTCTTGATTTACATTCTTCATACATGTAGTCCTCCTTTTTGAAATTTTTATTTATGGAGAAGGGAAGTTTTTACTAATCCAATATATTCATGGGAATGAGTAAATAGTATGAGTGTTTTTTGCGGTCAGCTTAAATAAGATAGCGATTCTAAAAGGAAAATATAAAATAAAGATAATGAAAATTTATAGGAAGCATACAATGATAAGAGGATGAATAATAGAAGTGACCAAGTTCATTTAGTTGCATTTCTAGGTGTGATAAGCAAAAATCTTATTACTAGAGAGGATATTATGAGGAAGAATAATTATTTAATAGTAGGTGGAAATAGTTTTATTGGTATTAACCTCGCATTAGGTTTATTGAAACAAGGTCAAAATGTAAAAGTATTTTCCAGACATATAAATAATTTCCCTCAAAATATTATAAGTGAGGTTGAATTTATTAAAGGTGATTTAGCAAATGTTAAAGATATATATAAAGCTTTAGTGAATGTGGATATTATTATTTATTTAGCTGCAACGTCTAATGTAGCAACTTCAATTGAAGATGTTTTCGGAGATATAAACAGTAGCTTTTTTTTTCTTAACTTCATGGAAAGTGTTAAAAATTTTCCTGTTAAAAAAATTGTATTAGCATCTTCTGGAGGCACGGTTTATGGTGAACCGGAATATTTACCTATTGATGAGGAACATCCATTAAAACCACTTTCTCCTTATGGAATAACAAAAGTGTCGCTTGAAAATTACTTGTACTTTTATAAGAAAAAATACGGAATTGACTATGTTGTATGTAGATATTCTAATCCATATGGAAAATATCAAAATCCTTTAAAGAAAGTTGGGGCAATAAACTGTTTTTTGTATCAGCATCTCAGTAATGAAAAGATTAATATATATGGGAATCCACAGGAGATTATTCGAGATTATATTTATATCGATGATTTAGTTGAAATCACTATACAACTATCACAATTAAATCGTTTGAAATCTTGTGTGTATAACATAGGGAGCGGCAAGGGTCTCTCTTTAAAACGGATTATAGTAGAATTGGAGAAATTAACGGAAAGAAAAGTGGACTTTACCTGCTATAAACAAAGGCAAGAAAATGTTCAAAAAATCATTTTAAATATAGATAGAGTAAGACGAGAATGTAATTGGGAACCGAAAATAGATTTCAAAAGTGGAATTAGATTAAATAAGCTATGGATTGAAGAGTTCTTATATAGTAAAAAATAATAAACCATGCCCTACTTTTGTATAAGTAGAGCGTGGTTTATTATTTTATTTCTTTTTTTATTACCCAAAGGTCTTGATGTTCCCACCAAAAACCTTCAGTGTATTTTTTGATGACAGGGTTATAGGGTAATAATTTAATTTTGTCACATACGTAAGAGGGACTAACAATCGTTTGCCCGTATTGATGAACATCCAAATCTAATTGTTCACTAGAAGGGAGAAACCAATAACCCTGTTTATTTAAATCTGGAAAGCTGAAGTACTTTTTACTTTGATAACCATGAGTTGTGAAAATGAGTAAACCTTCAGGAGAAACAGCATTATACAATGTTTGAAGCCAACGGAACCAAGTTGTATCAGGCATATGAGAAAAAAAGGATAGACAAAAAACGATATCATACGTAGAGGAGGTCAAATTTACTTGTTCAGGTTCAGGGTGAGATAAGATAGAAGAAGTATTTAATGTACGTTCAATAAAAGTAATAGCCTCTTCATGTATATCGCAGGTAGTTATACTTAAGTTCGTTTGTAGGTTTAATAAATGACGTGTTATGCAGCCGTATCCGGATGCGAATTCTAATAATTTTATTGGAGTGTCTATAGGAGGATAAAAGGACGTAATTAAATCTAAGAGTGTTTCTGCGGATTTTCTCCCATCTTGAAAATAATAATCTATCGCTTCTTTTTTAGATGGGAAGACTGGATTAGTGACAAGGAATTGAAAGATATGATCCTCTGGATGGATACTTGCATTTACATTGTAGTTGTGTGCAATTTGAGAAATCAAATCTTTATTTGCCTCTATAAATTCTTTCAATGAGTAACCTCCCTTAAATGATAGTAACGTCTTACAAGAGACACTGATGGCGAAGAAAGTATATCATTCAATCTTCAAATATGCTTTAAGATACTTTCTATATGTGTACATTTTCTTTTTTGAAATATTGTCGATAGTAAAGGTTTCTTTAATGAAATTCTGCATTTGTACAACTTCACTGTAATGGGAATATGAATCTTCTGTTCCCGTTACGCTATTTGTATGTCGTCTATGATAGTTTAGTGGTTTTGGATTGAAATAAATGTTCCCCTCTTTAAGAATAGAAACATAGAAAAACCAATCACCAGCTACTTTAAACTTTTCTAATTGTTTTTCTGTAGTTTTTATATCTATGTTTTTAAAAACTACACTGGAGACATTAGGTATGGTGTTCTTGATAAGTAATGTATCTTGTATTTCATCTATCCCTTTTCGAAAATAAGAACTTTTCCATTTTTCTTTATCAATATCATTTGTGTAATCTAAATAATGATTGGCCAGGATATTTCCTTGTTCATCTATTTGTTTTGATTGTGTGTAGCTTAAGGTAACATCACCATTTATATGAAACCCTTGTATTACTTCTTCTAAAAATGTCTGATCACATAAGTCATCGGCCTCTGCAATCCAAATATAATCACCGGTTGCTGCAGAGACGCCTTTTATCCATTGTTTAAATACAGAACCAGAGTTGTTATCATTAATAATCTGCTGAACTTTTAGGTGGGGCTTATTTTCGTTTGAGAGCAGCTGTTTAAATATAGATACGCTATTGTCAGTGGAGGCATCGTCTAGGAAAATTAGTTCGTAAAGGGGATAGGTTTGGTTTAATATGGATTTAACTCGGTCAGGTAAGTATTTTTCGTAATTATAGTTCGGTATGATTACGCTTATTTTTTTGTAATTATGATCAAGTAGGTTTAACAGTTGATAAATGTAATGAAGAAAGTTAAAATCTTTTTCAATAAGCTCTTGGCCAAAGCGCCCTTTTTTTAATCGTAAGTCTTCATCTCCAATAAATTCATATATTCTTTCCAGCACCTGCGGTAAATTTAAAAAGTCTACTAAGGCGCCAGTTTGTTCCGTAACAACATCTTCAAAACCTCCAGCGTTTTTAAACCCTATAACAGGGACTTTTGTATCTAATGCTTCTAAAACAACGTTTGGAAAAGGATCTTCTCTTGAAGTTAATAAATATAAATCAGCCCCGGCGTTATATAAACCGATATCTGGAGTAGGCTCAACTAATGTGAAATGTGCTGTATATCTTGGGGATAGTGTGTTAAAGAAATGAACATCCGTTCTCCCGACCCAGATAAAATGAATATTCGTATGAACTTTTCTTACTGAGTAAGCAATAAGTGAGAATAAATCTATCCCTTTCCGATGATCAGCAAAACCTACTCCCAAAATGATTTTGCTATCTAGAGGCAGGTTGTGTTTTTTTCGTAATTCGCTTCTAGCTTTTGCAATATTGTTCTTATAAGGATTGTGGTTAAACAAGCCTTGAGGGAGGATGTGACATTTTTGATGATCTAATTGGGTGATTGTACGGAATTTTTCATACACGTACTGTGAAGGGAAGACAATTTTGTAAGCAAACTGGGCGATGTTTCTCGCTTTCCCCTCGGCAGAGTACTGTTGTATTAAATGCGGCAATTCATGTATTAATGAAATAACTTTTATATCGTGTTTAGCTAGTAATGCAACTATGTCACCACTTATGACGGTACTACATATGGCGATGGTATAGTCTTGTGATAGTAACTTCTTTATTAATAATTCGACCCTTTTTTCTGTTGGGTAGTCTTCCTCTAGGCAATAAACAGGACCATACTTTTGAAAATCGTGGATTAAAATGCCCGTTCCAATAGAAATAATTGCGACGGAGTAATGAAAGTTTTCTTTAAGAGCTTTAATAGTATGTAAAGAAAGCAGCTGTGCTCCGTGGAAATGGGCATCATGGGATACATAAATGATCTTCTTATTAACATGCATTTCATAACGCCTCCTAAGTTAATTAGATTTTTAGTAAATGCATGGTGTATTTATAATTCCTAGAGAGAAGTGGTAGGAGATAATTGTGAATATAGCTGGAATGTACTCGAAATAAAAAGTGCTACCTTTAATATATATTTGTTTGGCTTGCTATTCATTCTTTAGAAAGGTGTAAGTAAGAAAGTATAAACTGTCAATTATGAAAGTGATTGCAACAGTTTATTAATCTCTAGGAACGGAGTATAAATGAAGAAGGTTCAATACCCTTTAGAATTTATAAAATAAAAAGGATAAAAGGTATTGACGATTAGGATATAGAGGTGTAATATAGAACAAGTCGCCGATGCAATAACGCAGAACGCGGCAAACAAAATGAAAAACTTAGTTGACATTAACTAACGAAGATGTTAACATAAGGAAGTCGCAAATGAGCGACCGAGTAGTTCTTTGAAAACTGAACGAAACAAACAACGTGAAACGTCAATTTTTATTTTTAGATGCTAGACAAACTAACTTTATTGGAG
>NZ_JBPPHF010000175.1:0-308 GCF_051294775.1 Bacillus pretiosus | reverse complement strand
GGCAACTGCAATATATTCTGCGCCTTCGACATCCATCGCTCCGAGTACTTCTACTTCCTGATCCTCATTATTCTCATCACTGAGAGTAAACACTTCGCCACCTTCAATATCAGACATATCCATTCTCCTCCTGTTCGACTCTAAAAAATAGAGCGCTCAAACTGTATACATACTAACATATCTTTCCATGAAAAATCAATTTCATACATTAGAAAAACAACTGAATCTTCAATAGAATAAGTATTTAGCTAGAAGGAGTTTTATTTGTGAGTGCTATATTACTTAATCCATTCAACAATTGTATCCAT
>NZ_JBPPHF010000174.1:0-308 GCF_051294775.1 Bacillus pretiosus | reverse complement strand
ATATACGATTGATAGTGAATATAACGTATGCAAAATAAAAGAAATAAAAGGGCTATTCCAGTGCTACTATACAGCAAACCGAACTTTTAAAAAATATTTAAAAGCGGTGGAAAGTTCGTTATGTTTTGTAATGTAATAAGCATACAAAATAAAAGGAAAAACACAGGGGCATATTGTAATTCATACGGCTTTCTTTTCATATTCATTCTTTTTCGAATGAACATATGGATTAGCTCTGCTACTATAAAACACCCTCCAATTAATACAAGACCAGAAGTCATCGTCATATATCCAGCTGCCTTATATTT
>NZ_JBPPHF010000173.1:0-308 GCF_051294775.1 Bacillus pretiosus | reverse complement strand
GGCAAGAACAACAAATGTTAGAACGAGAGCGTCAACAGCTATTACAAGATAAAGAACAATTTCAAATGCATATTCATGAACAAATGGAACTGATGGAAGCAGCACGTATGCAGTTTCAAAAAGAACAACAAGAAACAGCATATGAATGGACAGAGTTATTATGGGATCAATCTTTTCAACTAGCAGAAAAAATCGTGAATCAAGCGGTAGAGTCACGATTGCTTGATGTGTTACCCATTTTAACTGGTATCGTTCAAACGTTGCCTACTTCGTTTGAAAAATTAATCATTACCGTACATCCAGAATCA
>NZ_JBPPHF010000172.1:0-308 GCF_051294775.1 Bacillus pretiosus | reverse complement strand
GCATATGAGCATACAATTGCGATTACAAAAGATGGGCCGATTATTTTAACGACACTTTGAAATAATATGTAAGAGTTTACAAAACTCGAACAAAAATGATGTTTTTATAAAATTTGTCCGTGTTTTATTAAGAAATGCTTTTCAAAGTATAAAAAATGCGTTATAATCCTTCTATAAAATAAATAGTTAGCTACACTCATATAATCGCGGGGATTTGGCCTGCAAGTTTCTACCGAAGTACCGTAAATACTTTGACTATGAGTGAGGACGAATATATTTGCCTGTTTAGCATTCTTTTTTGCGAAACT
>NZ_JBPPHF010000171.1:0-308 GCF_051294775.1 Bacillus pretiosus | reverse complement strand
CTACACAAGTAGGAGCACAAATTACAACAGGATACTTTATTCCAAACCTTCCAAATAACAAGTTCTACGTAGTTGAATTAGACTTTATGTTAGTTAGTGGTTCAATAACAGGAGCATGTGTCTTATTAGATTGGAACAGTATGAGTCCTTCTAGGGCATCAATTCATCTTTCAGATGTAGTAACTGCTCCTACGTTAGGTAAGTGGTATACGGTTCGAGCAGTTATGAAAAGACCAACAGACAATCTATCTGGCTATTCAGCTATGGCTGGTTATTTACTTGCTAACTTCTCTGGTTCTACAACAAAC
>NZ_JBPPHF010000170.1:0-308 GCF_051294775.1 Bacillus pretiosus | reverse complement strand
CCCCAACAACTCGTGCACCCTTTACATCTAATGATTTCTTTACATGTTCCGCAAACTGTCCAAGTGTCATTTCTTCTTGTAAATTTCCTATTTTTCCAAGCCCTAATGTTTCACCTTTGTTATCAAGTGGATACACATCATATGCTACTTCTTCATATGGATGTGCCGTTACCATTGCTTTAATCACTTTTCGCTGTAGTGAAGCTGGAATTAACGTTTCGATTCGCACTTCTTCTACGCGTTCTAACTGCCCAGTTTCCCCGATATAAGGATTTGTTCCTTCTTGAGGTACAAACGTACCTGTACCC
>NZ_JBPPHF010000169.1:0-308 GCF_051294775.1 Bacillus pretiosus | reverse complement strand
GCATTAGGCATAGATACGGTTGTCGTAGGCTATAACGTTGGTTGGAAACAAAAATCTGATATGGGAAAAAAGAATAATCAAACATTTGTGCAAATCCCGTTTCATAACTTGATTGCGGCAATTGAGAATAAGTGTGTAAAAGAAGGCATCCGATTTTTGAAACAAGAAGAAAGCTATACTTCAAAAGCTAGTTTTTTGGATAAAGATCCAGTTCCAGGTTGGTCTAAGGATAATAGAGTCCAATATTACTTTAGCGGCAAACGAATCACTCGTGGTCTGTACCAAAGTAAGGTAGGAACATGTATCCA
>NZ_JBPPHF010000168.1:0-309 GCF_051294775.1 Bacillus pretiosus | reverse complement strand
TTACAACAAAAAGGTTACAGAAAGTATGAATGCACGCTATAATAACCATAAAATAGGAGGTTGGGTCATTTTGACAATAAACCAAATGGTTCAATTGGGTAGTGCATGCATGTTCTTTATTACTTCCGCGTTTATTAATTGGTATCAGGGGAGTAATTTAATAGATGATCCTGATGAATGGAAATATAGCGCTAAGGTTACAAATTACTTTAAAGGCACCGTTTCAAGTTACGAAGATATTTATCAAATCGATTTCTTTATATATGCAGCAAAATTTTATCCAACAGCATTTATTGTTATGCTCAGTAG
>NZ_JBPPHF010000167.1:0-309 GCF_051294775.1 Bacillus pretiosus | reverse complement strand
GCGCTCTGAAGACGCACTTTCAAAAAACCAAAAACGCACCGGACTGTAACGAGCTACTAAAATATTGCGAATACCGCTTCCACAAACATTGCTCAAAAGCAGCTCTTTGCTATGTTCTATATCTTCTATATCCCTATATAACCTACTCATTGACCTTTCGCTCCTTGAACTTGCACCTAAACTCGACTTCTACATCAACTGGTTTCCAATGCTCTTCAAATTTCACTGTTAGGTAGACCCATACGGCTGTAATATGCTGCTCTTCATAATGTAAGCTTATCTTTATAGAATCGTGTGAAAAGCTACTAC
>NZ_JBPPHF010000166.1:0-309 GCF_051294775.1 Bacillus pretiosus | reverse complement strand
TCATGCCGGCGTGCTCGACGGACAAGTCGGTCACCCCGATCTCGGCTTCCCCGCGTCGCAGCGCAGTGTGCACGCCGCCCGGGCCGTCCGCGTCGACGATCCGCACCAGGATGTGCGGGTAGCGGTCACGGAAGCGGCGCGCGAGCTCGATCATCGGATCGAAGGCGAACGACGAGTACGTCACCACGTCGACGCGGCCCGAGACGAGTTCGCGTACCGCGGCCACCTTCGCCTTCGCCCGTTCGACGTCGGCGAGGATCCGGCGGGCCGCTACGTCGAGCCGGCGTCCGTCCTCGGTCAGTGTGAGCC
>NZ_JBPPHF010000016.1:0-11694 GCF_051294775.1 Bacillus pretiosus | reverse complement strand
TTGATGCCATGATACTATTTGTTTTGTAGCGTTTTCTAATGTCATGTCTGTGTCGTTCTTTAGGTTGATAACCTTACGAAACACCATTACATCACTTTCTCTATACTTCCTATGCCCACGTTCATTCTTTATGAAAGTATAACCCTCTTTTTCTAGTACATCAGCATACTTACGTAATGTACTAGATTGGATACCTAATTGCTCTGCCACTTCGCCGGGACTATATAACGTCTTCATAGCGTCTCACCTCAAAAATATATTCGCTATAGCAATGATATACCCTTTTTCCTAATAATTCACGTATCACTTGTTTCAAATTCTTAACTCTCATAATATTTACATGAGTAATTTGTATAATTCATATTACAGACCCAAACTTAGGAACACATATCAATTTTAAAAATGAATACTCGTTATATCTCGATACCCACATCAAAATCTTTTTTATTTATACCAAATTTTATGAAAAAAAAGAATAGCAAGGATCCTCAGAATCCCCGCTACATCAACAATGTATAAAATCCTGTATACAAGATAGCGAGACAAAAAAAGAAGAATCCCTGTACCTACAAGGATTCTATGAAAAATTTGCTACCGATAATGTTACATTATGTTAACTAAAATTGTATACAATATACATCTTAAAAACAGAAAAAGACTACCTTTTCCCAGTTAGAAGAAGTAGTCTTTTTCTATTACGTAATTGGGTTCCACGAATGATGCCTTATCGTATCTTGGATAGTTTGCTCAAAGTGTATCTCCCACGATTATAGAAAATATCCTTTGTTTGTTAACTTTATTGTTGGCTAGATTGTTGGTTCTTTTTAGCTTCTGCTTGAGCGTTTTGTTGTTTTACTGCTTGTACATCTGTTTCACTAGCAAATTCCGTTCCAAATTTGTTAGATGCAGATGCAGCGTTTGTTCCTGCAGAAGTTTTGTTTGGTTGTTTGTTATTATTCATTACAATCACCTCCATAAAAATTAATGTTCCCAATAGGATCGTAATTATCCCAAAAAGCTTTTAACGAATATACGATTGCTAATAATAGGACGTTATATTAACTTTACATGCATGTTTATTTATCACAAAAAATGCTTCGTTCCCTTTACTAGATCTTTACTTTCCATTTCCCATAACTCCATTGGTTTTTGCCCTTTTCTGGGGTCCCGTCCTACACTTTTTATTCCACGGTTCACTTGACCACGAGCCTCTACACCCTCAAACTCCCAAAGATAACCCCAGCGGGCAAAAACCACCCTTCTGGGGCCACCTCTGGTGAGTTTGCATGAGGGTGCCCCTCATGGTCAAGTGACTTTCGCGGCATAAACGTTACGGACTCCGTGATCAACCCTTTTCTAGTTATTCCCTCATGTATTCCTATTACAAAATCTCTCATATTTAAATTAATATATTGTATAATATAGTTAAATCAGATTCTATGTGGTATTACATAGAATCAAGTACATATGCTCCCCTTCGGTGAGCTTGATTTATCCGCCCTAACGGCGTCAAATCAAGAAGGTCAAAACATACCCACTGATCATCTTGCCGTCCTGCGTCCTGCAAGATTCAAGCAGGGCAAAATACGCCTGCCTTGTCATGATAAAAGCTGACGCTTTTCCATGCCTGCGGTCAGACGCATTCATTTTTGATTCTCGCTACGCTTGAACCAAAAACAAGCTCGGCAAGCCGAGTGAATGGTCTTCAGGCGTATTTTGCCCTGCGGGACTTCCTGGCCAGAACGCTTCGCATCTGTCCAGATTCTTTTTCTAAGTCAGCTCACGCTTCTTAGAAAAAGACAAATAAAATTGCCCTCCGGCATTTTTATTTGTTTGATCAAAATGTCATGCTTCGCATCACATTTTGTATTTTCCAATCTATAGCTTTGCTATTAGATTGATTCATTCAAAGTCAGCTTCGCTTTTTTGAATGAAATGAAATAAACATTTTTAAACAAATGTTTATTTCATAAAAAACGAACGATGTGAACATATGTAAATGTACACATAGCGAAGACACACAGCTTCGCTATGGATTCCCAAATAATTAAATACATAAATATAGCAAAGACAGGAGGCATCCCTATGGCCGCGCCACGAAAACATATACGGATTCTAAAAACAAAAGAGATCGAAGGTATGGATATGCTTTGGAAAACTGGAACAGCTACCAGAGAACAAATGGAAAGAGAATATAACATCAAAGGAGATCGTCTAAAAAAACTTTGTCATAGCGGCTATTTAGAAGAACGCACAGGAAAAATTGTTTTAGGAGAAAAAGGGATAGAAAAGTTTAAGAAAGAGGGAAAAGAGTATCAATATAAAACCGGTATCAATAACGCCAAACATGATATTCGTCTCTCTGAAAAATACATCTCTCTACCAAAAGAAACACGAGAAACATGGAAAACAGAAAAACAATTGCATTCAGAGGCCCAGAAAGACCCCAGATACGATGATTTTAAAAAAAGAATAGTAGAGTCCCATCCGCAGGGAAAATTCCAACCAACGCCCGATGGGGCCGTCTATAGTGAAGTGCATAGTGGTTACATTGCTATAGAGGTGACAACACGTAACTATAAAGAGATTGATATCCAACAAAAACAAGAATTTGCGAAAACATTTTTATCCGGATATGAACAACTATAGGAGGAAAGAACATGGCAATACAGCCAACATTTATTGTTCCACATACTTTTTATACAGTACATGAAATTATGGATAATACGAATTCACCCTATATCTTAAACTTACATGAAATTCAGGAAGATTCACATAAGAGAAAATTAAGTGATGAATTACATTTATTCATCATGAAGCATTATCATAATCTATTTACATTTATGCTCCATCATCAGCCCTACATGTTAAAGTCACAGTTCCTAGATCTATTCGGCTACCAAAAAGGGAAAAAGAATAAATCTAGAACACTTGGTTATGCAAAATTAAAAGAGTTAGAGGATAAACTGTTAATTGGTTCTAAATCCTTTTATGGTGCTGAATATATTTATTTATCTTATCGAGCTTACTATTATTTTGGCCAAGAAAAAAAGGTACTACCGATTGCACCTGGAGAGAATGTACTCTTCCGCCATTTTACTCGTATGGAAGACTATCTAGAATTAAATAAACAATATACAGATCCAATATTATTAACCGCATTACTTTGCTCTCACGAGCATTACTATCTATTACATACAGATCCCTTTTTCCCAATTAGCCCAATACAAGAGAAGGATACACGTTACTTTGGAGAATACTTCCCAAACAACAAGATACCTAAAAATCTTGATATGGAATTTGTAACCGACTTTCTCATAAAGACAAAACAAGAAAATAGAGGATTGTGGTTAATCAATGAAGAGACACCTGAAACTCAACTTCATGTACTCATTACATTTATTGATGAACTCTTTAAAATCCTTACTACACGTTGTTCTCTTAAATTACTTATTAATAATCAAAAAGAATCTTTACGAATCGTAGCAAATATTATCCCAATACCAGGAACATCTTATATCACGATTAACAATCTAATCTCTGATATCTATCATATTGAATTTTTATTAAAGATTTGTTTCCCAACAGTGATAACAAGTTTTACTTTTATTGTGATGAACCAAGACCATGAACGTGAATTAAACAATGTTATAAGTAGAATTACTAAACTTAGAAAAAATAAAAAGAATTTACAACCATGGCAATCTATGATTGATCCAAAAAATATTAAAATCCGGAATACAAATCTATTTAGACGTTTAAATTTCAACGATTCCTACGAATCACAGCGAGAGAAACCACTCCCACAGTAACCACTTACTTATCGTAAGTGGTTTTTGGTCTTCTCCCTACTTTTGAGGTAGAGGCTGGCCGGGGTGTGGGGAGACCCCACGTATTACGTATCTAAAAATAGAATAAGAATTAATTAATGGACGTTAGATCAAGCGGTTTGGCTCGTATAATGAGTAGCTCAAGCCGATATGCCTAAATCCTACTTTTGAGTTTATCGGCTTGGCGATGAAAGTAAACGAGCCAAAAAAAGTTCCGCAAGGATGTTAGAAAAAAGAAAAGTCTTCGACTTTAGCCGAGGATTAACGAGGCTACTTTTTTCTAGCAAAGGTGGAGATTTTTAAGCAGGGTTTGCTTAAAAATACTACCTGTTCCTTGCGGAACTTTTAGCTCCTTATATAGAGAGTGAGAAGGGACAAGTATACAAAAATAGAAAAAAGTCAGTAATACCAAGGGATTTGGGATTTTTTATAGTTATCGAATTCGATAACTTTAGTTATCGAATTCGATAACTATAAAAATATAAAAAAACCTGTATGAGATTCATACAGGTTACACTAATTTTATTGGTAAATTTTTTAATTCTTTAGGTTTTCTTATAAACATAGTTTGTAGTGTTTGATTAATATTGTCACGATCTCCACAAAGAATTACATTAGGATTTATGTACAGTGCATACATTCTAGCATTAATTCCATCTCTACCCGATTCAAAACGTCCAATTAGACCTTTTTCAATTAATTGCTTTACTAATCTACTAACTGTATTTTTACTAGATCCTATTTTGTCTGCAATTTCTGTTTGAGTCATAGGTAATTGTTCTTTTGCATTAATATCATGAACAATACAGTTAGATCGGAAACCTATAAATCCAATGATTTTGTTTAAAAACATAATTTCTTCGTTTTTCAAATAATTATTTTGAATGAGATATAACCAATTCTCTTGAATAATTTGGGCAAATTTAGCTTTGTTTTTTATCTTCCGTTCAGGCACTAACTTCATTCCATGCGAATTAGCTTTTGCTTGAAGTTCATTTGCTATGTACATCTCTTCTTCTGACAAGATCTTCGAATTCTCAATATCCCTCAATCTTGCATTTCTTTCAGATTGTTTTAAATTGATAGTATTTGTCATAAATTTTCTCCTTGTTACTAGTATTTACAACTAGCAAAGAGACTTTTCTTTATGCTATTATGTTAATAGATATATTTAACCAATAAAAAAGTCTCTCGTTATAGTTGTTTCTCGACAATTCAATTATATCACGATTGGCTTTTTTTTTATAAGTCAAAAAAAAAGAACCCTAGAATAACTAGAGCTCCCTTTCAAAAAAAACAAATATATTATTTATATTTTTATTTTTTTTCTAAAACGTAAATTTTATATGAACCATCTTTGTTATAATCTAATATATTAATTTTGCCCCCGTCAATACTAATATAACCAACAGCTTGACCATTCTTTTCAAATTGGTATTCTTGAGTAACTATGGAATGTTTTCTTTCATATAATTCAAAAGTAATATGCCTATTAATAAAATTCCCAACTAATTTTTTTGTTTCTAAAATAATACTAATTTGACTTTGGTTTATCACTATTTCTGTAATAGATTCATCACCATTTAATATCCAAGAACCATCAAACATTTGAGAATTTATACTAAATTTCTCAAATGTTGCTGATGCTAAATTATTAAAGAAATCTTTAATTTCCTTAGCACTTTCTATTTTATTCGTTTTTTTATCTTCTTCTTCTTTTTTCAACCTTTGAACCTTTAACAACGCACTATTTACATTTTGATGAACATCTTCATTCCCTTTAACATTTTGGAGAATCTCTTCAGCTTTATCAATAAAACCAGAATTCATATAACTATAAGCCAAATTTGCAGTAGCTAACGTGTTCCCCAAGTTAGAAGATTTCTCATAATATTCTATGCTCTTATAATTCATTTTCAATTTACTATAAACAACACCTAAATTGTTCATTACTGACTTATCAGTATTGTCTATTAATAATATCTTTTCATAATAAAAAACTGCCATTTCAGTATAATTAATTTTACTATAAGCATAAGCAAGAGAAAATAAAGCACTTTTATGATTAGGCTTAATTTTTACTGCCTTTTCTAAAGCGTATATTTGAAAATCTAAATTATCATTATCCCTATATAAATTAGCTAAATGATAATAATATTCAAATTTATTTTCATCACTTACTTCCTGCCTATTAATTTCATGTAATAAAAGATTAACTGCTTTCTGAAAATCACCTAACTCAACATAAATACTAGATAATCTTTCAAATAAAATACCACGAATAGTATTTTCAAAACCTATATTATGTATTCCTTTTTCTAAGTAAATTTTAGCACGATCATTATCTTTCGTATCCGCAAAAGAATCAGCAAAAAATAACATTACATTAGGATAAGCTTCAGTATTTTCAGCTTCTTTTTCAATTTTATAATAAAAACTTATTACATCTTCACCTAACCTATATAACAAAGAATAATAAATAGCTTTCAACTTTATTTTTGAAATTTTATCCGTCTCATTTTTCATAAAATCTTGATAAATCATCTTTAATTTCGTTTTATCTTTAATTTTAAAAGCATCAATTAAACTTTTTAAATAATCATCCGAGGAAATATCATTATTTGAATCAACAGTTGATGATATTTCTAAAGAAGGAGCTTTTTCATCACTGTCTATCTTCTCAGGCTCAATTAAAGAATTATTACTATTAATATCACTACTTCTTTCAGAAGATTCACCAACAGCTTCCATCTCTAGACCTCTAAATTTAACCTTAATTAAAGTTCTAAAAAAAGATTCTAATGGCTTTCTAAATATAAATATAACTAAAACAACACAGACTGCAATAAAAATGACTACTCCACCTGGACTAGATAAAAACCCTAAAACTTCCTTTAAAAACCCCAATAAAATCACTCCATCACTATTAATAAATGTAAAAATAATATAACATATAAATCCCATATCTTTTACAAAAAACTAAAAGTAAACTTTTGAATATTAGTTTACTTTCATTATCATTAACATAAAAAAACCACAACAATTGCTGTGGTTTTTCTTATTGTCACCCAAGACTATGTTGTAAATGCTCATAGCAATGTATGTTAGATTTCAATTGCAAGTTCCAATGTAAACTTTTAAATATTAGTTTACATTCATTTCCCCTTAAACATTGACTTTATGCCAAACACTCTGATATCCTCAAAATAAACAACAAAAGTATACATTCAAAACACTGTAAATAAAGAGGTCAAAATCCATGAACAAAAAACCACATCTTATTGATGTACAACCCATCCGTAGCAAAGAACAGATCGAAGATATGAAATGGGCTCTAAAACGTCATTGTTCCGAACGAGACTATATTCTCTTCCTTATTGGGATCCATACTGGATTACGTGTCAGCGATCTACTCCAAATTGAAACACAAACCATAATAAATTTAAAACGTAAAAAGAGAAAAGAATTCAAGATCAAAGAGGGAAAAACGAAGAAAGAACGCATGATTAACCTTACTTCTATTTTTGATGAAGTATACTCTTATGGCCAAACACTAGAAAGTACCTGGTTATTCCCTTCCCGAAAAGGAGATCAACCCATTAGTAAAATCCAGGCTTATCGACAATTGCAAAAAGCCGGAGATTTTGCCGGTATAGAATCCATTGGGACTCACACCATGCGCAAAACCTTCGGCTATTGGTTCTATAAACAAACAAAAGATGTTGCTATGTTGCAAGGAATTCTAAATCATAGTACACCCCAAATCACACTAAAATACATTGGAATTAATAAAGAAGAAAAAGACAATATACTTGATAATTTCCATATTTAAAATCTATCAAAAAAACGACATCTAGGGGTACAGCCTAGATACATGTAATTTTGAGTATTAGTCATACATTTATTTTCAACCATACTTATAATCATGGATTTCCTTGTTATTTTTCAACTTATTATCATACATCCTAATCATACAGTTGGAACAAAGTGTTTTCAGTAGCTAATAGATGGATGATTAGGGTGTACTCATAATAGACAAAACGGTATTTATAATCCCTATAAATTGAATATAAGAATAAAAGTAAATACATGACCTATTCCACAATTATTTTAAATTTAATTATCTTTATATATTATTAAAAATTAAATTGATACGAATAACATAAATGAAAAAAATTAATACATTGACATTGAACAGTTTTAAAAATCTAAAGTAATTTTAAAAAGGAGTCTAAGTAACATGAGTGAACAACGTCCAATTAATACATCATGTCAGGTGGTAGGGCAAACTCAAACACCATTAAATAATAAAGTTAAAACACCCATTGTTACCACAGAAACACCGCTTGTACAAATGCCAGTTATATTAGCCGAAAGAACAATTCAAATTGTTGTAGAATCTAATATTTCATTAGATCCTCCAGCAATTGAAATTAAGCGTATCTTAAAAAACAACGTATTTTTGACACAAGGTGATTTAGTTCCTCTAGCATTTACTCCAATACCAGGTACAAATTACAACCTAGTTACAAAAGCTAAATTATTTTTACAAGGGTATATCCGTAAAAGTATTGAGTATGTATATGATGAATACAATAGAATTATATATAATTCTATTGTAAATGTTCCATTTTCCGGTTCCACAGATCTAATAGAAGATGATTTTCTATCTTTAGCTTTAGTAGCTTCTTCCTCAGATACTACATTTCATTTTATTAATCCTAAAAACGGTGATTTACCACATTTAGAAAAATGTTCCTTCGGAGATACAGTTTATTATAACAAACAACCATATTGCGAATTAGTGAGTACTCAACTTGTTGGATTAGACTTTTCCCCTTGTCTAACAAACTTAAAGGAACCATTTAATACTTTTCGTGAAATAATTGTATTAAACCTTAATTTAAAAGTTTTACAAATACAACAAGTACAAATTTAAAACAAAGAAAACTTCTTATTTTTCAAACCAACCTACTAAAAAAACACCAATATCCGTTAGTGCTCTCCTAAAGGGAAGTATAAAATAAAATGAAAAAAGTGAGTGAAACTTATCCCAATATTTCCTTCTCGAAAAGGAGACAAACCCATTAGTAAGATCCAAGCTTATCTACAATTGCAAAAAGCCGGAGACTTTGCCAGCGTAGAGTCCATTGGTACCCACACAATGCTCAAAACCTTCGGCTATTAGTTCTATAAACAAACAAAAGATGTTGCTATGTTGCAAAACATACTCAACCACAGTACACCAAGAATTACACTGAAATACATTGAAATTAATAAAGAAGAAAAAGATAATATCCTAGATGTATTTCATATTTAAAACATAATAAAATATAGCTCAAATAGTTAAATCAAAAAATCCCAAATTACATACACCTTTTAAAAAATAATCTCATAAAATAAAATCGAGAATGACAAATATGTTCTCTCCGACAAACAACTCACAGAATAAACAAAAAAGATATTCATACTGAATATCTTTTTGTTTATTCTAAATATCGTTATTTTAATATATATAAATTTTATTTTTCCTGTGGTTAACTAGACTTATATACTCATATTATTTCTTTCAAAAAAATAAGTATATTAATCTTATAAAAAAGAATAAATAACATTTTGAATCTATTTAATGTAAAAAGGGATCTACTAATAGATTCCCTTTCCTTTCAAAGAGACTAAATTTATGAGTGTAAAACAAGTGTCCAATGCTTGTTCCACACTATAAGATATGCTTTCCTATTCAAAATAATTCTAATGAATTTTATTTAGTACTACCTATTTTTTTAATATAAAAGAGTCTAACAATAGTTCCACAAAAATATATGCTACACAAAATCAAATAAGAAAAACATAGATTTTATTACTATAATCTATGTTTTTATTTAAAAATGAGGAAAATCACTATTATACATGCCCTCACACATATAAATACACTCCATAGCATGTTAAAGAATGTATAAACACACTCAAAACATAAACTAAAAGGAGGCTTTTTTAAATTGAGTGAAAAAGAATATAAACAAGATAATAATAAAAATAAAGATTGTAAGGTTAAATCAGAATCGCGGATTCCACTCAGTGATACTGAGGCAACGCCTGTTCTTACAAACAATCCAAGAATTAAAATTCCAGTTGTATTAGCAGAAAGAACACTTCAAATTGTAGTAGAAGCAGAAATTCCACTTTCTCCACCAGCAGTGGAAATTAAAAGAGTGTTAAAAGATGTATTTTTAACACAATGCAAACTAGTACCTGTTGAATATGAACCAATTAATGAAACAGGATATTTTGAAGTAACAAGAGCAAAATTGTTTGTAGAAGGTTATATTCGTAAAAATATTGAATACGCTGCTAAATACTGCAATGGCGTAATTCATGATCGAATTGCAAAAGTTCGATTCTCTGGTTTTGCTGATTTGACTGCTGATGAATTTCTTTCTTTCCCAATTATAGCTTTTGGTTCGGAAAATAAAGCTCGTTTCATTAATCCAAAAAAGAATGATGTTCCTCGTCTAGACAAATACTTCTTTGAAAATAATGTTTTCTATAATGAACAACCATATTGTGAATTAATTAGTGCAGAATTTTATGAACTTGATTATTCATCATATGATGTTCATCATTATTCAAAACATGATGAATATCAGGACAGAAATCAAGATAAATATCAAGATAAATATCAAGATAAATATTATGATCAATATCCTGAGAAAGAATTTGACAAATTACGTGAAAAAATTGTTCTTGATCTTACTTTGAAAGTATTACAAACTCAACAAGTACAAATCTGATAAAATAAAAAAAGTAATATTTTTAAAGTAAATCAATTATTTTTCACATTTCATGCATTATAAAAGAAAGAGGAATCCTAAAAAAATTCCCCTTTCTTTTATTTACATAACATTATATTATCAGCAATCAATGTATCTCAAAATCTATAAAAAAATACCTTCAGATATTCCTTCTAAAGGTATTTTTCATTCACATAATCTGTATTATCAGTAATTTTTATTTATCTACTTTAAAATACTCTGGATGTTCTGCTTTCATAGATAAAATGTTACCACACTCCGTGCAAACATCAGCAATCACCCTTGAAAATTCATTAAAAAGGTTATTCCTACTAATAAATCTCAAACATGCTTGGGCATTTAAAAAATCTTGCCCGATTTCTCTAGAACCACAATTAGGACATTTCTTATTCATTTTCAATTCCTTCTTCCTAAGATTTAGTTCACATAAAATCAAATTATCAGTAGTATCCCAAAAAAATCAAAATTCTCATATAAGTCTAAGCATTACTTTTCTATTCATTTTCCTATATTTTTTAGAGGTGGCAAGAGATAATTAATTAAATTTAAAAAATTATTTCCAAAACTCATACCATTTCTTATCTTTACTTGCTGCAATCATCTTCTTAACTTCCTGGACTTCCCTTATTGTTTGCATAAGCATTTCATCGCTTCTTTGATTCTTCGCTACGTCTTCGCTAGTATTCATCGCTATAAGCGTTTGGGATTCCTGTATCGTTTGTATAGCGCTCAATAACTCTGATTCTCTTTGTGCGAATCGCTGATCTTGTTCAACTAAACGCTTATTTAATTCTTGTAATAATTCATTTTGCTTTTCAATGATCTCGTTTTGATCTTGAAGCATCATCTGTAGCGTTGTAGCGTTGAAATCCGGTTCTTCATAGCGCTCAATTTCATGTCGCTCTAATGGCAATACCTCAACGCCTTGATGCCATGATACTATTTGTTTTGTAGCGTTTTCTAATGTCATGTCTGTGTCGTTCTTTAGGTTGATAACCTTACGAAACACCATTACATCACTTTCTCTATACTTCCTATGCCCACGTTCATTC
>NZ_JBPPHF010000165.1:0-309 GCF_051294775.1 Bacillus pretiosus | reverse complement strand
TTGATGATATTAGTGAGAAATTATTAGGTGGATATATTTTAGTACGCTTAAAAAGCAATTCGAATCCCGATCAAAATGCTTTAATTCGTGCCGAAAGTACTGTTTTAGGAACACGATTATATAACGATACAGAAAATGAGTATAGCGTAATTGGACCTAAAATCGGTTTCGTTGAAAACCTTGATACAAATATTCACTTATTGCGCCGAAATATTGTAACGGAGCAACTCATTTTCAAAGAAGATATCGTTGGATCTATGTCAAAAACGAAAGTAGCAGTTGCTTATATTGAAGGGGTTACAAATTAAC
>NZ_JBPPHF010000164.1:0-309 GCF_051294775.1 Bacillus pretiosus | reverse complement strand
ATATTGCCCGTTATGTTTTAATGAACGCTCTTGTACGCCGTAAGTTTGGAAGCCT
Source organism: Bacillus pretiosus (assembly GCF_051294775.1). Taxonomy (NCBI): domain Bacteria; kingdom Bacillati; phylum Bacillota; class Bacilli; order Caryophanales; family Bacillaceae; genus Bacillus; species Bacillus pretiosus. Next base: position 254 of record NZ_JBPPHF010000164.1, on the reverse strand, counting down.
AATGACTCATATAATTTTTTTGCAGCATCGTTACCACCTACAACATCGAGCATAAGTTGTTCTACATGTAGTTTATCGGCATTTTCAATAATTGCTTTAATTAGAGCTCGTCCTGCTCCAAGGCCACGCGGTTTTGGGTAAACAAAAACGGAACCGATTTTTGCTTTATGTTCTTGTTTAATGAAAGGCGTTGTTTCTAAAGTAGAAATGCCGATTAAATCGTTAACTTTGAAGACCCCTAGAGTATACTTATC
>NZ_JBPPHF010000163.1:0-309 GCF_051294775.1 Bacillus pretiosus | reverse complement strand
GCCCTAAGTTACGGAAACAATTATACTAGATGTAATTAGATAAATAATCTGAATATTCTTAGAATTAAAGATAAGAGTTTCACTACTCGCAAATAGAAAGATAAATACTATTTTCCACTAAATAGATTAGAAAACGATAATAACCCATTAGGAGGATTACGATGCACCAGCTTGATTCATTACATCCCATTATAGAAAAAATAATTACCAATATTGAAAAGTTAATGGTCGGAAAGCGAAAAGAAACGAACTTAGCTTTGACAGCTCTCTTAGCTGAAGGTCATGTACTATTAGAAGATGTGCCTGGCG
>NZ_JBPPHF010000162.1:0-309 GCF_051294775.1 Bacillus pretiosus | reverse complement strand
ATTCGCCGTTTTAAAGAGCCAGTTGAGATTGCTAGTAATGGGATGCTTATTATTGCTGTACTTGGTCTGCTTATTAATATTTTATCAGCTTGGATATTAATGAGAGGCGGAGATGTGAAGGGGAAGTTGAATTTAAGAAGCGCTTTCCTACACGTATTAGGCGATCTATTAGGATCAGTCGGAGCGATTATTGCTGCGCTATTTATTAAATTTTTCGGAGGGACTGTTGCTGATGCGATTGCTAGTATTCTTGTGTCTATTGTAGTGATTATTAGCGGATGGCGTGTAACACGTGATACGTTCCATATA
>NZ_JBPPHF010000161.1:0-309 GCF_051294775.1 Bacillus pretiosus | reverse complement strand
CTGGCAGTAAATTTGCCACTTTAATTTTAATAATACCAAGTAAGTTCAATACAATATCGGCAATCATAATACCACCTGTAGCTGTCATTTCCACTATAAATTGATTCATTAATTCTTTCGGGACCAAACTATTAATTTGTGTTGCAAAAACCGCTATCCCTCCTTCATATAAAATAACTGGAATCGCCGAAAATACTACGCCAATTCCTAAAGTTGTCGTTAATATAATAGAAATAACCCCATCGATAATCGCCTTTGTAAATAAAATATCATGATTTCCGCGAATCCCACTGTCGAGTGCACCAAGTA
>NZ_JBPPHF010000160.1:0-309 GCF_051294775.1 Bacillus pretiosus | reverse complement strand
GCACAGGATACGGATACGTGGCAAAACATTATGTGGTGCAAAATCAAATGCAATCACAAGCTCAACCGGCTCAACCTACTTCCATTCCAGCAGTTTTCAAATTCCCTACTCAAGGAAGAATTAGCTCAACCTTTGATATGCGTTGGGAACAAATGCATTATGGTATAGATATTGCAGCTCAGGGTAATGTCTCAATCCAGGCGGCAGCTGCAGGTATAGTTGTGAAATCATATTATTCAGCTAGCTATGGCAATGTTGTGTTCATCGCCCATCAAATAAATGGGAAATAATATACAACAGACTATGCAC
>NZ_JBPPHF010000159.1:0-309 GCF_051294775.1 Bacillus pretiosus | reverse complement strand
CGTTAACACTCGTGTTCATTTTGACATTCGACATTGCCATGATTTCATTGTTTATCATCACTGCTAGGTTATTATGATTCATTCTATTACTAGCTGATGCCTTTACAGAGATGTTAATGAACTCACCATTTTGATTAGGTGTTATACGGGCCGTAGGGGACCCTAAAGTTTCAGGTGCTACTGGTGCCATCTCTTGCAGGCCTTCTGGTGTTGGTGTACCTTTCATTAGAGCGCTAGTCGCCCATAATTCATCAAATCCTATAGTCCCCATCCCAGCTAAACTTGTAGCACTTCCACTGAATACTTTCT
>NZ_JBPPHF010000158.1:0-309 GCF_051294775.1 Bacillus pretiosus | reverse complement strand
AACTTTGATACAGACTTATTCATGCCGATGATTGGCGCAACAGAATCAATTTCTGGTGAGAAGTATCGTAATGGTGACTTAGAAAAAGATATGGCGTTTAAAGTAATTGCTGACCAAATCCGTACAGTAACATTTGCTGTAGGTGACGGTGCTCTTCCATCTAACGAAGGCCGTGGTTATGTATTACGTCGTTTATTACGCCGCGCGGGTCGTTATTCGAAGAAATTAAACATCAACCGTCCATTCATGTTTGAATTAGTGCCGGTTGTTGGAGAGGTAATGAAAGACTTCTACCCAGAAGTACTTGAA
>NZ_JBPPHF010000157.1:0-309 GCF_051294775.1 Bacillus pretiosus | reverse complement strand
AGTTACAACTTGTGTAAAAAAATATTTAAATTATTTTATTCTTAACCAACTAGTTGTAATCATTATAGTTACAATTATGATTCAAGTCAACAATTTATAAATAAGTTTACTTCACTACATATCCTTCTGCTTTTACAACGAATAAATACGCACCCATTGCTAATAATGCAAGATCTAATTCATACCCTGGATTCTTTCCATCTCCTAATAAACCTGCTGCTCCATTTACCGTTACGATAGCCCCAGCTAAAATAAGAGCGAATAATAGTCCTACATATCTTACGCCTAAACCGATAATTAATAATATAC
>NZ_JBPPHF010000156.1:0-309 GCF_051294775.1 Bacillus pretiosus | reverse complement strand
CCCCTTTTAAGTTCCCTACTATATAATTATAACGAATCTAATTACAAAATTATACAAAACAGAGTGACTCTTCCTAAAAAAGTAAGTGTTACTCTATTTCACATGATGTTATTTGTCCATTTAACGTAACGACTATATTTGAGTCGCCACTTTCTTTAGCACCTTTTAATCGATTGGAGTTAGGAGGACCAATGACAACTGACTCCTTAAGTTGCGAAAGGTCCTTCCCTAATTTTTCCGCACTTACACCGTATGCAGCTTGAAATACTTCTGGCGGTGTTAATCTAAGTATGTCTGACCCTTCTGCTG
>NZ_JBPPHF010000015.1:0-14984 GCF_051294775.1 Bacillus pretiosus | reverse complement strand
CCTTCATAGTTTGGTGATGATGGCAGAGAGGTCACACCCGTTCCCATACCGAACACGGAAGTTAAGCTCTCTAGCGCCGATGGTAGTTGGGACCTTGTCCCTGTGAGAGTAGGACGTCGCCAAGCAATTAAAAACACAAGTCTTTTGACTTGTGTTTTTTTTATTTCCCATGAAATAGGCTCGGTTCTGTTAGTAAAAAAGACGAAATATAGTAAGGGATTTTTTGAGCAGAAATAGTAAGAAATTGATAAATAAATGGATAATCTTCAGAGCCATAGCTCCCAAGTAAATCATACCACCAATCTGTTTCGTATCTAGAAATCATACTTAAATTGTAGAGCAATAAATAATGAACAAGAAGTTCAGGTAATACTGGTTTAGGATTTCTCGGGTCAATTGGAATTGGTAAGTAATAAGTATTAGCAAGATATTCGTAGTATAAAGGCGTACTATATATAGGGTTCCACGACTGGATAGGAGCTGTAAAAAGCAGATTCGATCCGCTCGTTTTCCCAGGAACATGTTGTATGGATAAATGCTTACAAGTTGATTCAATGTAACGTGAAAATCTTTCTGTAGTCATATGGAGTCGATCTAGTATGTTGACCGAAAAGGAAAGTTCATTTGTATTTGTTGAATCGATTTTATATAAAGTGGCCCCTCTTTGACTATAGCGAAATAAATTTTGTAATTCGGGAATATTTCCCATTAGATCTAGCATGTTAAATTTCTCTGCTTCTAAGTGTTTCATGTGAAACAGCTGTTCTGCAATATGAGTAAATAATCCATTTTTTTGCACCTTCACCTCATCTTCTAAAAATTGATACCCTTGTTTTTTTCGTTTACGAGTCGTAACACCATGAGCTAAAACAGTAGTGGATTCTGGATAGTTAGGATCAATAGTTAGTAAGCAGGCTTTAAAAAGTTGGCTCATTCCATAAAACAATAACATTGGCTGAATCGAAAAGGGGGCTACCTTATATAATTCATAATAGTTTTTCCCGTGTTCTAAGTAATAAATAAAGGGATAACAATTTTCGAAACTTTTTTTTTCAGCATCTTGTATGGAGGATTTTTCATAGCAACGGGCAAGATAACGTTGTACATTTTGAGATGAAAAGAAGAAACTTAATTGCTGCCAAGTACAATGTGTTTGATGCATATATTACGCTCCTTTTATTGTCTAAAAATTCTAACATATATATACGTCCTTGACAGTATTTTAACCAATTGATAAGCTACTAATAATAATTTCTGGTATCATGGGGGGAACAATTATGTGGGAATCTAAATTTGTTAAAGAAGGTTTGACTTTTGATGACGTATTACTTGTACCAGCAAAGTCAGATGTACTACCAAGAGAAGTAAGTGTTAAAACAGTTTTATCTGAAAGCTTACAGTTAAATATCCCGTTAATTAGTGCAGGAATGGATACAGTAACAGAAGCTGATATGGCTATTGCAATGGCCCGTCAAGGCGGTTTAGGAATTATTCATAAAAACATGTCTATTGAACAACAAGCGGAGCAAGTTGATAAAGTAAAACGTTCTGAAAGTGGCGTTATTTCAGATCCTTTCTTTTTAACTCCAGAACATCAAGTGTATGATGCAGAGCATCTTATGGGAAAATACCGTATCTCAGGTGTACCGGTTGTAAATAATTTAGACGAGCGAAAATTAGTTGGTATTATTACAAACCGTGATATGCGTTTTATCCAAGACTACTCAATCAAAATTTCCGACGTAATGACAAAAGAAAAGCTAATTACAGCTCCAGTTGGTACAACGCTGGAAGAAGCTGAAAAGATCCTACAAAAGTACAAAATTGAAAAACTCCCTCTCGTTGATAACAACGGTGTATTACAAGGGCTTATTACAATAAAAGATATTGAAAAAGTAATTGAATTCCCAAATTCTGCGAAGGATAAGCAAGGACGCTTATTAGTTGGAGCAGCGGTTGGTGTAACGGCTGATGCTATGCTTCGTATCGACGCATTAGTAAAAGCTAGCGTAGATGCAATCGTACTTGATACAGCTCATGGACATTCTCAAGGTGTTATTGATAAAGTGAAAGAAGTTCGTGCGAAATATCCATCACTAAATATTATCGCTGGGAATGTTGCTACTGCTGAAGCAACGAAAGCATTAATTGAAGCAGGTGCAAACGTAGTTAAAGTTGGTATTGGACCAGGCTCTATTTGTACGACACGCGTTGTAGCTGGCGTGGGTGTACCACAATTAACAGCAGTTTATGATTGTGCAACAGAAGCTCGTAAACACGGTATTCCAGTTATTGCTGATGGTGGTGTTAAGTACTCTGGTGACATGGTAAAAGCTTTAGCAGCAGGAGCACACGTTGTTATGCTAGGTAGTATGTTTGCTGGTGTTGCTGAAAGCCCTGGAGAAACTGAAATTTATCAAGGTCGTCAATTTAAAGTATATCGTGGTATGGGTTCTGTCGGAGCGATGGAAAAAGGAAGTAAAGACCGTTACTTCCAAGAAGGAAATAAAAAACTTGTTCCAGAAGGTATTGAAGGTCGAGTACCATATAAAGGACCTTTAGCCGATACAGTTCATCAATTAGTTGGTGGATTACGTGCCGGTATGGGATATTGCGGAGCTCAGAATTTAGAGTTCTTACGTGAGAATGCACAATTCATTCGTATGTCAGGTGCTGGTTTACGTGAAAGCCACCCTCATCACGTACAAATTACAAAAGAGGCTCCAAACTACTCATTGTAATGTCTTATATACAAATAGACGGAGATTTGATATCTCTGTCTATTTTTTTTTGATTATGTTAGAATAACGGTTATGTGAGTACATAGATATTGGGGGTAGCAAAAGTGAAAGGTATGTTTTGCAAAAGATTCATTGCTTTAGTAACAATGCTTACACTAGCTTGTAGTATGTTGTTACCATATAGCAATGCATCAGCAGAAACAGGAGCTGCTTTAAACATTGAAGCAGGTGCAGCAATTTTAGTTGAAGCGAATTCTGGGAAAATTTTATATCAAAAGAATGCAGATGAATTATTATCAATTGCTAGTATGACAAAGATGATGAGTGAATATTTAGTTCATGAAGCAGTGGATAAAGGAAAACTTAAGTGGGATCAAAAAATTAAGGTTTCTGAATATGCGTATAAAGTTTCACAAGATGCTTCTTTATCAAATGTTGCATTAGAAAAAGGTGGCATTTATACAGTAAAAGAGTTATATGAAGCAATGGCAATCTTTTCTGCAAATGGTGCAACAATTGCATTAGCAGAAGCAATTGCAGGTAAAGAAGTAGACTTCGTAAAAATGATGAATGATAAATCGAAAGAACTAGGGTTGAAAAATTATAAATTTGTCAATTCTACAGGTTTAACGAATAAAGATTTAAAGGGAATGCATCCTGAAGGAACAACAGCGGATGAAGAAAATAAAATGTCTGCAAAGGATGTTGCAACTTTAGCACAACATTTAATTAAAGATTATCCAAAAGTGTTAGATACAGCAAAAATCCCGAAAAAAGAATTCCGTCCAGAAAAAGAGAAGTTTGCAATGTCGAACTGGAACTGGATGTTAAAGGGCTTAGTGAAAGAATATGATGGCGTAGATGGCCTGAAAACAGGCTCGACTCCAGAAGCAGGGGATTGCTTCACTGGTACGGTTGAAAGAAACGGAATGCGTTTTATTTCTGTAGTTATTAAAACAAGTTCTCATACAGCACGTTTTGATGAAACAAAGAAGCTATATGATTATGGATTTGCTAACTTTGAAATGAAGCAAATGTATAAAAAAGATTCTTCAGTAAAAGGACAAGAAACAGTACGAGTAGAAAATGCTAAAGATAAAGATGTAGCAGTTCAAACAAAACAAGCTGTTTCACTTCCGGTGCCAAAAGGAAGTAAAGATGTTTATAAAACAGAATTAAAAGAAGCAAATAAGGGACAAGAAGCACCTATTAAAAAGGGAGCTGCACTTGGCCAAATGGTAATCACACCAAAAGATGCGAATGATCCTGGATTTTTATCTGGTAAGTCATTACAAATAGATCTTGTAACAACGTCTGCAGTAGAGGAAGCGAATTGGTTTACTCGCTCTATGCGCGGAATTGGTTCTTTCTTTAGTGGTATATGGAATAGTGCTGTTGATACAGTAAAAGGTTGGTTTTAAAAGCTCCTCATTGTAGGGGCTTTTTCTTATTCCTATTTTTCATACCGACTTTATGAAAAAGTAGTAGACAAGCATCTGATAGTTAGTGGTAGAATGTAAGAGTATTCTTAATTTTCGCCTTTAACGGGGAAAAGCAATTCACCTAGGGGGGTTTTTGTAACATGACAAATGTAACAGGGACAGAACGTGTAAAACGTGGAATGGCAGAAATGCAAAAAGGCGGCGTTATTATGGACGTAATTAACGCTGAACAAGCAAAAATTGCAGAAGAGGCAGGCGCAGTTGCTGTTATGGCACTAGAGCGTGTACCAGCAGATATTCGTGCAGCAGGTGGCGTTTCTCGTATGGCAGACCCAACAATCGTTGAAGAAGTTATGGGCGCTGTTTCAATTCCGGTTATGGCAAAATGCCGTATCGGTCATCTTGTAGAAGCACGTGTATTAGAATCATTAGGGGTAGACTATATCGATGAGAGTGAAGTATTAACTCCTGCTGATGAAGTATACCATTTAAATAAACGTGATTACACAGTTCCGTTTGTATGTGGTTGCCGTGATATCGGAGAAGCTGCACGTCGTATTGCAGAAGGTGCATCTATGCTTCGTACAAAAGGTGAACCAGGAACAGGAAACATTGTAGAGGCAGTGCGTCATATGCGCCAAGTCAATGCAGAAATCCGTCAAGTTGCAAGTCTACGTGAAGATGAGTTAATGACATATGCAAAAAATACTGGTGCTCCTTATGAAGTACTACTTGAAATTAAACGCCTTGGTCGTTTGCCAGTTGTAAACTTCGCAGCAGGTGGTGTAGCAACACCAGCAGATGCAGCGTTAATGATGCAACTTGGTGCAGATGGTGTATTTGTTGGATCTGGTATCTTCAAATCAGAGAATCCAGAGAAATTTGCACGCGCAATCGTTGAAGCGACGACTCATTATGAGGATTACGAACTAATTGCAAGCCTTTCTAAAGGATTAGGTAATGCGATGAAAGGTATCGAAATTTCAACGTTATTACCAGAACAACGTATGCAAGAGCGTGGATGGTAATTGAAGGAGAACTTTAAAATGGTGAAAATCGGTGTACTAGGTCTTCAAGGTGCAGTTCGTGAGCATATAAAATCAGTTGAAGCAAGTGGTGCAGAAGCTGTTGTTGTAAAGCGTATAGAGCAACTTGAAGAGATTGATGGTCTTATTTTACCAGGCGGTGAAAGTACAACAATGCGCCGTCTTATTGATAAGTATGCTTTCATGGAACCACTTCGTACATTCGCGAAGTCTGGTAAACCAATGTTTGGTACATGTGCAGGTATGATTCTTCTTGCAAAAACACTTATTGGCTATGAAGAAGCACATATTGGTGCTATGGATATTACAGTAGAGCGCAATGCGTTCGGACGCCAAAAAGATAGCTTTGAAGCCGCACTGTCAATTAAAGGTGTAGGAGAAGAATTTATTGGTGTATTTATTCGTGCTCCGTATGTTGTAAATGTAGCTGATGATGTTGAAGTACTTTCCACACATGGTGATCGAATGGTAGCAGTAAAACAAAATCAGTTTTTAGCTGCTTCATTCCATCCAGAATTAACGGATGATCATCGTGTGACAGCATACTTTGTAGAAATGGTAAAAGAAGCGAAAATGAAAAAAGTTGTATAAGTAACTTGCAACTTGTATAAGATTATAGTAAATTGATGGTAACAATTTTATAAAATAAGCGTGTTGATAGGAAGTAGTAACAAATGCCGTTTCTTATAGAGAGTCGATGGTTGGTGGAAATCGATAGAAACAGTTTGTGAATCCATCCTGGAATGGAATGTGGAATATCTTTATGATTAGTAAACATTCCCGGTGAAGAGCCGTTATTTCTACTTGAGAGGAAAGCGGTAATGCTTTCAACTAGGGTGGCAACGCGGGTTAACTCCCGTCCCTTTATATAGGGACGGGAGTTTTTTGTGTTTTATAAAATAAAAGGAGGAGTATATAATGCTTGATATTAAATTTTTACGTACAAATTTTGAAGAAGTAAAAGCAAAGTTACAGCATAGAGGCGAAGATTTAACTGATTTTGGCCGTTTTGAAGAGCTGGATACGAGAAGAAGAGAATTACTTGTTCAAACAGAGGAATTAAAAAGTAAACGTAACGAAGTATCTCAACAAATCTCTGTATTGAAGCGTGAAAAGAAAGATGCAGAAGCTCTAATTCTAGAAATGCGTGAAGTTGGAGAAAAAGTAAAAGATCTTGATAATGAACTTCGTACAGTTGAAGAAGATTTAGAAAGATTAATGTTATCTATTCCAAATATACCTCATGAATCTGCTCCAATTGGTGAAACAGAGGATGATAATGTAGTAGCACGTAATTGGGGAGAAGTGAAAGAATTTGCTTTTGAACCAAAACCACATTGGGATCTTGCTACAGATTTAGGAATTTTAGATTTTGAGCGTGCTGGGAAGGTAACAGGAAGCCGCTTCGTATTCTATAAAGGTGCTGGCGCGAGATTAGAGCGTGCTTTAATTAGCTGTATGCTTGATCTTCATACTGACGAGCATGGATACGAAGAAGTATTACCACCGTATATGGTAAACCGTGCAAGTATGACAGGAACAGGACAACTTCCGAAATTTGAAGAAGATGCATTCCGTATTGAAAGTGAAGATTACTTCTTAATTCCAACAGCTGAAGTACCTGTAACGAACATGCACCGTGATGAAATCTTAAATAAAGAGCAACTGCCTATACGATATGCTGCATTTAGCTCTTGTTTCCGTTCTGAAGCAGGTTCAGCTGGCCGTGATACACGTGGCTTAATTCGTCAGCATCAGTTCAATAAAGTAGAGCTTGTAAAGTTCGTAAAACCAGAAGATTCTTATGAAGAGTTAGAAAAACTAACAAATGATGCAGAACGCGTGTTACAATTATTAGAGTTGCCATATCGCGTTATGAGCATGTGCACAGGCGATTTAGGATTTACAGCAGCGAAGAAATACGATATCGAAGTATGGATTCCAAGCTATGGCACATATCGTGAGATTTCTTCTTGTAGTAATTTTGAGGCTTTCCAAGCGAGACGTGCAAATATCCGTTTCCGTCGTGAGCCAAACGGCAAACCAGAACATGTTCATACATTAAATGGATCTGGTCTTGCAATTGGACGTACGGTGGCAGCTATTTTAGAGAACTACCAACAAGAAGATGGTACAATTATAATTCCAGAAGTTCTTCGCCCTTATATGGGAGGAAAAACAGTTATTAAGTAAATTTATAAACATTCATCGGTATGAGTGATTGGTAATTATGAGCGTTGTCAGTACTATAATGTAGGAGAGGAAAAGTAAAATTTTCCTTTCCTCATAATTTATTTTAGTAGGGTTGACTAACTGTTTTTCTTTTGATATTATATTTGATGTCAATATGGAGGTATACCCAAGTCTGGCTGAAGGGATCGGTCTTGAAAACCGACAGGCGGCGAGAGTCGCGCGGGGGTTCGAATCCCTCTACCTCCTCCAGATATAATTGACAACAGCGCATATAAGTGGAGATTGGAGAACTCGTTACCAACACGTAACGAGTTTTTATTTTAAAACCAATCATAAAGTATGGTGTAAGGCGATTTTGTCCTTATTACACACTCATATTCCGATGATTATCTTCATAGATATGAAAGGAGTCAACATGGATCTTATTATACAAACGTTTCCTTTAGATGGAAAAACTTTATATTATGTACAATGTCCTGTCTGTAAGAACAATAGAATTTTAAACAGTGGTGCAAATGTGTCACGCATTATAAGCGATGATACATTCCGTAAACTTTGTGGTTGCACTTGTGATGTAAAGCAAACTGCGACAAAAGTAGAGGCGCCAAAAAAAGTTGAAAAAGCAGCTGTAAAGAAAGAAGCAGCTCCAAAACGTACAGGTAAAGTATTAACAGCAGTGATTAACGGGAAAGAAATGACTGTTAAAGAGATTGCTGAAACATACGATATTAGTACAAGTACTGTTCGTCAGCGTATTAACGCTGGAAAACCTGAGAGTGAAATTATTGCTCCGACAAAAAAGAAGTAATTTAATAGAAAAACCCGTGCGTATGCACGGGTTTTTTATTTTACAAGTTTACGTGTTTGTTTTAAAAAATGGCCAATTTTTTTAATGATTGGTTCGATTGAATCACCATCTTTTAAAATATCGTATTCATTAATGTTTAATCGTAAAACAGGACATGCATTAAAGTTATTAATCCAGTTTTCGTAACGGCCATGCATCTCTTTCCAATACTCAATTGGTGTTTGTTGTTCCATCGGACGTCCGCGTTCTTGGATACGATCAACAATATCATCGAAAGAACCTTCTAAGTAAATTAATAAATCAGGATGAGGGAAGTAAGGAGTCATGACCATAGCGTCAAATAAACCTTTGTATGTTTCATAATCAGTTTCCGTCATTGTACCTTTTTCATGATGCATCTTTGCAAAAATTCCAGTGTCTTCATATATAGAGCGATCTTGAACAAAACCGCCACCGTATTCAAAAATTCTTTTTTGTTCTTTAAATCGTTCTGCTAAAAAGTACACTTGCAAGTGGAAGCTCCAGCGTGTGAAATCAGCATAGAACTTGTCCAAATACGGGTTCGAATCTACCTTTTCAAATGATGTGCGATAACCTAAAGCGTTAGCTAATGCAGTTGTCATAGTTGATTTTCCGACACCTACTGTTCCAGCAATAGTGATTACTGCGTCATTTGGTATATCATATTTTTGCCTTAAATTCATTGTTATTCCGACTCCTTTAAGAGAGTATTTTGAAGGGCGGATAGGATGACGTTTAAATCATCAGGATTTTTTACAAAATCCATATCGTCTCCGTTAAATTTTAATACTGGGATATCTGGATGATCTTTTTTAAAAGTATCCATTGCTGTTTCGTAATCTTTTGTGAGCTGTAGTAAGTAATTTGGATCCATGTTTTTTTCGAATTCTCTTCCGCGCATCGCAATTCGTGTTTGTAATGTTTCCAAGCTAGCTGTTAAATAAACGATAACGTTTGGTACAGGCATATCTTGTGTAAGGATACGATAGATTTGCATGTACTTGTCATATTGAGAATTCTTTAATGTACGAGATGCAAAAATTAAATTTTTAAATATATGATAATCCGCTACTACTGGTTTCCTTTGATTCAAATACTTTATGTTAATATCTTCTAATTGTTTGTATCTATTACAAAGAAAGAACATCTCTGTTTGAAAACTCCATTCGTCGATGTCTTCATAGAATTTTCCTAAAAAAGGATTCTCATCAACAATTTCTTTTAGTAAGTGGAGTTGCATGTGAGTTGAAATTGCCTTCGCAAGTGAGGTTTTTCCAACACCAATTGGTCCTTCAACCGTGATAAATGGTACTCCGGTCACGCTGTTTCCTCCTTTCAATCAGTGATTTACCGTGACTACTAAAAACACAAAACAGAATTATTGTAGCACAGGAGGGAAGCGAGCGGGTTAATTTGATATAAAAAGTTAGAAAATAAATATATGTATTAATTAATTTTTATTTGAGATGACGGTACTATATTTGCTTTTAATGTGGCTTCCATTATTTTTAAAGCATGCAGATTATCCTGATCATGATTAGAGGCAATACAGTCCTGTGGTACATACAGTGTATAATTTCTCATATGAGCATCGTTAGCTGTAAAGAGGATACATATATTCCCGGCGACTCCTGTCAATATTAGATTTTCTATTTTTAAATAGCCTAATAAGGAATTTAAAGGTGTTTCATAAAAAGCAGAGTAATGTGGTTTAATAAAAATGTAATCATCAGTATTTGGAGCAATCTTATGAATGATATTTTCACTATACTCATTTGTACAATGAGTAATTAGTTGGTCAATATCAGATCTCCAAAGTTGATAATGGTCATTAACATAAATTATGGGGTAGCCAAAGGATTTCATTGTTTTCTTTAATTGTAAAATAGGGTTTGTTATAATTTCGCATTTTTTAGCTAGGGTGGGCCCGTGTGAAAATTGAAAATCATTAATCATATCGATAATGAGTAAGGCAGTATTCTTCATATGTAATCCCCTCTCTTTTTTATTAGGGTGGATTGAATTTGTAAAAGTTATCCCATGTGCAGTAAATGGAAAAAAGTGTATTTTATTTTAGGTGAAAGGACTATGGTATGGAACACGATCAAGATATTTATTTTATGCAGTTAGCAATAGAAGAGGCTAAAAAAGCAGGGGCAATACAAGAAGTACCGATTGGTGCAGTTATAGTGTTAGATGGTGAAGTAATTAGTGTTGCTCATAATTTAAGAGAAACTGAACAAAGATCAATAGCTCACGCTGAGTTATTAGCTATTGATGAGGCGTGCAAAAAATTAGGGACATGGCGTTTAGAAGATGCGACGTTATATGTAACATTAGAGCCTTGTCCGATGTGTGCGGGTGGAATTGTTTTATCACGAGTGAAGCGAGTTGTATATGGTGCAAGTGATCCGAAAGGTGGATGTGCAGGGACTTTGATGAATCTTTTAACGGATGAACGCTTTAATCATCAATGCGAGGTAGTTGCTGGTGTATTAGAAGAAGAATGCGGTACTTTGTTAACAAACTTTTTTAGAGAGCTTCGTAAAAAAAGAAAAGCGATAAAAAAATTAGAGAAAAGTAACGAGAATTAACGTATTTGCATTTTGTAAAAAAACAAGTTATACTGATAATGCCTTTTAATGAAGGCAACCGAATATTGGTTTTAACTTTGCCGTGCTAAGCGGGGAGGTAGCGGTGCCCTATACTCGCAATCCGCTCTAGCGAGGCCGAATCCCTTCTCGAGGTTATGCTGCTGTAAGGTCTGCCTTAAGTAAGTGGTGTTGACGTTTGGGTCCTGCGCAACGGGACCCCGTGAACCTTGTCAGGTCCGGAAGGAAGCAGCAATAAGCGGGTCTTCTCGTGTGCCGCAGGAGTGCCTGAACCGAGCTAACTGCTTGAGTAACGCTTATGGTACGTAATCGACAGAAGGTGCACGGCAGTTATATATGTATACAAAACTCACCTTAATACTAAGGTGGGTTTTTTGTATAGAAAATAACTTTTGGAATCTATAAACAGAATGGGTTATAATAAATAAGATAATAACCTTTGAGGGAGGCCGTATTTTCGTGTCATACCAAGCGTTATACCGAACATGGAGACCGCAAAAATTTGAAGATGTAGTTGGTCAAAAGCACGTGACAAAAACGTTGCAAAATGCCCTTCTTCAAGAGAAAGTTTCACATGCTTATTTATTTTCTGGGCCGAGGGGAACAGGAAAAACGACAATTGCAAAAGTATTTGCAAAAGCAATCAACTGTGAACATGCTCCGGTAGCTGAACCTTGTAATGAATGTCCTTCTTGTTTGGGGATTACACAAGGATCTATTTCAGATGTATTAGAAATTGATGCGGCTTCAAATAACGGTGTAGATGAAATTCGAGATATTAGAGATAAAGTAAAATATGCTCCAAGTGCTGTAGAATATAAAGTATACATTATTGATGAAGTCCACATGCTTTCTATGGGTGCCTTCAATGCGCTTTTAAAAACGTTAGAAGAGCCGCCAGGACACGTCATCTTTATTTTGGCGACAACAGAACCGCATAAGATTCCGCCTACAATCATTTCACGTTGCCAGCGTTTTGAATTTCGAAAAATATCAGTAAATGATATTGTTGAGAGATTATCGACGGTTGTGACGAATGAAGGTACGCAAGTAGAAGATGAGGCGTTACAAATTGTTGCACGTGCCGCTGAAGGTGGTATGCGTGATGCGCTTAGTCTTATTGATCAGGCAATATCTTATAGTGATGAGACAGTTACGACAGAAGATGTATTAGCTGTGACAGGTTCTGTTTCCCAGCAATATTTAGGTAACTTAGTAGAATGTATACGTGAAAATGATGTATCAAGAGCATTACGTATCATAGATGAGATGATGGGTAAAGGGAAAGATCCAGTTCGTTTTATGGAGGATTTCATTTACTATTATCGCGATATGCTTTTATATCAAACCTCACCACAACTGGAACATATGTTGGAACGAGTAATGGTAGATGAGCAATTCCGGATGTTAAGTGAAGAAATGCAACCGGAAGTAATCTATGAAATCATTCATACGCTTAGTAAGGGACAACAGGAAATGAAGTGGACAAATCATCCGCGAATTTTCTTAGAAGTTGTTATGGTACAACTGTGTCAACAGTTTATGATGCAAGCGAACGGTGCAGATCGTTTACAAGCAATTATGAACAGGATGCAGCAATTGGAGAAAGAGTTAGAACAAGTCAAAAAGAATGGTGTGCCGGCTGGTGTGCAGCAAGAAGTCAGAGAGACACGTGCAACACCAAAGCCAGTGCGTACAGGTAGTATGAAAATTCCTGTTGGACGCGTAAATGAAGTGTTAAAGCAAGCAAAGCGTCAGGATTTAGAACAATTAAAAGCTGTGTGGGGTGAGTTGTTAGGAAGACTCAAATCATACAACAAAGTAGCGTTTGCTGTTTTATTAGAAAATAGCGAACCGGTAGCGGCTTCGGATGATACTTACGTTTTAGCGTTTCAATATGAGATTCACTGTAAAATGGCAAGCGAAAATCGAGAAGCTATGGATACAGTGGAACAAGCCTTATTTGAACTGTTAAGTAAAAGATTAAATATGATTGCCATTCCAAAAAGTGAATGGGGTAAAATCCGTGAAGATTTTTTACAGCGTGAAGGCGAGAGTTCTGAAGAAAGCCCAGAGAAAAAAGAAGATCCTCTTATAGAAGAGGCAGTAAAATTAGTAGGACAAGAACTTATTGAAATAAAAGAGTAATAATAATTAGGAGGAATTAATTATGATGCGTGGCGGAATGGGAAATATGAATAATATGATGAAACAAATGCAAAAGATGCAAAAAGATATGGCAAAAGCGCAAGAAGAACTTGGCGAAAAAACAGTTGAAGGTACAGCTGGCGGCGGTATGGTCACAGTTATTGCAAATGGTCATAAGCAAATTCTTGAAGTGAAAGTTAAAGAAGAAGTTGTAGATCCAGAAGATATCGAAATGTTACAAGACTTAGTGTTAGCTGCAACGAATGATGCACTTAAAAAAGCTGATGAACTTTCAAACTCTACAATGGGTAAATTTACAAAAGGCTTAAACTTACCAGGTGGAATGTTCTAGGAGGATACTGATATATGCATTATCCAGAACCGATATCGAAATTAATTGATAGTTTTATGAAGTTGCCAGGAATCGGACCGAAAACAGCGGTTCGATTGGCATTTTTCGTATTAGATATGAAAGAAGATGATGTGTTAGGTTTTGCAAAAGCACTTGTGAATGCGAAGCGAGATTTAGCGTATTGTTCTGTATGCGGACATATTACTGACCGTGATCCTTGTTATATTTGTAATGATTCGCATCGAGATCAGTCGATTGTTTGTGTTGTGCAGGAACCGAAAGATGTAATCGCAATGGAAAAGATGAAAGAGTATCAAGGTGTATATCATGTGTTACGTGGTGCGATTTCTCCAATGGAGGGAATTGGACCGGAAGACATTAATATCCCGCAACTTTTAAAGCGACTGCATGATGAAACGGTACAAGAAGTGATACTAGCAACAAACCCTAATATTGAAGGGGAAGCTACAGCGATGTATATATCCCGCCTCTTAAAGCCGACAGGTATTAAAGTAACTCGTATTGCACATGGTCTGCCAGTTGGTGGAGATTTAGAATATGCAGATGAAGTGACACTGTCGAAAGCGTTAGAAGGTCGTAGAGAAGTATAAGAGGAGAAACAAAAATGTTCTTTCAAAAAAAGGGTAAATTGCGTAAAGAGTATGATGATAAGCTAATTGTACTATTAGAAAAAGTGAAGAATGAATGGTTACGTCAGAAGAGAATGGTTGAACAAAGTGTGGAACCATCTCAAGATGTACTTTGTTCTTTGAAAATAGCAGAGGCGAAATATTTCTTCTTGTTAAAAGAAGCAAAACGTCGTCCTGTAAAAATGGAACAATGGTAAAAGGTTCTGCTGAAAAAGCAGAACCTTTTATTTTATTTATTAAATATTTAGTGGTTACTTCGTTTGGAAAGAAAGATTAATGGTTTTTATGAAGAAAGTGTTGCCGAATGAAGGTTAACAAGATAAAACAACTGGAGTTGTAGGGTAAATGTTCTTTTTTATCGCCTTGTCCCATACAAATAAATATGTATAGGTCACTTTCATAAGGAGGAAAAAATGAATTCTACAGTTGTTATTGTCGGTATTCTTACTTTAGTTTTTATCTTTCTTGTTTTTGGTGTTTCTTCTAAGCCGTTACGTTTTATAGGAAAAGCGCTCTTTCATGTTACTTTAGGGATAGCATTACTCTTTATCGTAAATGTTGTAGGGACATATTTTGATTTTCATATTCCAATTAACTTGGGAACCGCAACAATCACAAGTATATTAGGCCTACCTGGTGTTGCTGCATTAGTGGTTATTAAGCTTTATATCATGCCAAGATAAAATTATTTTGGCATTTTTTTAAAAAGTGTTGACGAACAAATGATTAATATGGTAAATTAATAAGCGTCGTCAGGAACGAAAGAAAAAAGTTGTTGACAGATTTAACGCAAAATGTTAAATTGTAAAAGTCGCTGAAACGCGATGTTGAACCTTGAAAACTAAACGAAACAAACAACGTGAAACGTCAATTTTTATTTTTAGATGCTAGACAAACTAACTTTATTGGAGAGTTTGATCCTGGCTCAGGATGAACGCTGGCGGCGTGCCTAATACATGCAAGTCGAGCGA
>NZ_JBPPHF010000155.1:0-310 GCF_051294775.1 Bacillus pretiosus | reverse complement strand
GAGCACACCATGTCGCTACAGATGTCCTATTGGCCGGCGGCCACGAGCACGGGCATTCGAGACATCACGTTCAGTGTTCTTCTTCGGGAGGGGGCCGCGACCGTTCCCGACCGCGTCGCGCTCGTCGACGGCGTTGCCGACCCGGCGGACCGGAGAGAATGGACCTACCGCCAGTTGCTCGCCGACACCGAATCGACGGCCCACGCGTTGCTCACACGCTTCTCCCCCGGGGATCGGATCGCGGTGTGGGCGCCCAACAGTGCCGACTGGGTGATCCTGCACCAGGCCATCGTGATGGCGGGCATGGTGC
>NZ_JBPPHF010000154.1:0-310 GCF_051294775.1 Bacillus pretiosus | reverse complement strand
ACCTTACTTCTATTTTTGATGAAGTATACTCTTATGGCCAAACACTAGTAAGTACCTGGTTATTCCCTTCCCGAAAAGGAGATCACCCCATTAGTAAAATCCAGGCTTATCGACAATTGCAAAAAGCCGGTGATTTTGCCGGTATAGAATCCATTGGGACTCACACCATGCGCAAAACCTTCGGCTATTGGTTCTATAAACAAACAAAAGATGTTGCTATGTTGCAAGGAATTCTAAATCATAGTACTCCCCAAATCACACTAAAAAACATTGGAATTAATAAAGAAGAAAAAGACAATATACTTGATAA
>NZ_JBPPHF010000153.1:0-310 GCF_051294775.1 Bacillus pretiosus | reverse complement strand
TACTTGCCCTACATAAATAAATATTAACAATGCACCAACATTACTTCCTAAATTAAGAAACTTCGCATTACCTGCTGCTTTTAAAAAATCATACCCAATAAATAAAAGAGCAAACATTAAAAACGAACCTGTGCGAGGCCCTAGAAATCCATCATAAAAACCAATTGCAAAAATAAAAAAGGTAAAAATAATGACGTGTCGACCAGATAATTTCTTATGAGTAGAAATTCTACCCCAATCCTTTTTAAATATTGTATAAATAGCGACTGCACCTAGCATAATCAGCATCAATGGCTTCAGTACTTCTTGG
>NZ_JBPPHF010000152.1:0-310 GCF_051294775.1 Bacillus pretiosus | reverse complement strand
TGTATATGATACATCTGTAACTTGAAACTTAATCCTAGATTTTTGACCTACCGGAATATTTGGTACAGGGAAACCTACCATAGGATTCGCTCCTTGCTGAACAACTCCATTTATCGTCACACTATTAGCTACAAACGCAGTACCAGACGGAATTGGATCTTGAAAAATAATATTCGTTGCAGGAACAGTTCCTGTATTTTGAATAAGAATCGTATACGTTAACGAATCTCCTACTCCTGCTTGTGGTGTATTTACACTCTTCATTACATTAAGTGATCCTACATTCACTCGGGTCACAACAATGTTACTA
>NZ_JBPPHF010000151.1:0-310 GCF_051294775.1 Bacillus pretiosus | reverse complement strand
TATCAATCCAATGCACTACGGCATGATGAATGGAGAAGCAGTTTTAGATCACGCGTTAACACTTAAAAAATAATTAGGGGGGAAGCGAAATGCAACAGTTTATTGCATTCATGGAGAAATATATTGTTCCTGTCGCTGGTAAAATCGGATCGCAACGTCACTTAGCTGCGATCCGTGACGGATTTATTGCAGTTATGCCACTTATCTTAGGTGGTGCATTGGCATCACTAATTAATGGTTTTCCGTCTGAAGCTTTCCAAGAGTTCATGAAAGGTTTGTTTGGTGAAACGTGGAAACAAGTTGGCGGTGG
>NZ_JBPPHF010000150.1:0-310 GCF_051294775.1 Bacillus pretiosus | reverse complement strand
ATCTTCAGTAAGTTATATGGAGGTTGAAGGTGGTAAAGTACAAGGAAATATCCCGTCAGGAGCTAGTACATTAAGCCACGGTTTATTAGTAGAAGTAGATGATAAAGAAGTAACGATTAATCGCCGTGATTTCCATACAAATTCTTGGACAGGCGAACCGTGGAAAATTCAGTTGCCATCAAAGAAATAAACATTTACACATGTAGAAGATCGTGATAAAGAAAAGCCATACTTTGCAAAAGATGCGAAGTTGTCGGTATCAAATGTAACAGAAAATGCAGCAACAGTAACATTTCAGCAAGCGTTGGAC
>NZ_JBPPHF010000149.1:0-310 GCF_051294775.1 Bacillus pretiosus | reverse complement strand
CCTGGTGCTAGATCAAGTTGATATGAAGCAAACATTCCACCAATTACTGCAATTTCACCAAATAAAATGGAAAAGAAAATTGTTTGTTTAAATCCATTCGCAATACGAATTCTTGCTGCAACTGGTAACGTCATTAATGATGATACGAGAAGAACCCCTACTACACGCATTGATACTGCAATAACAAGAGCAACCAATATAATGAAAATAAAGTGAATCCACTTTGCACTCAAACCGGTAGATACAGCATATTCCTCATCAAACGATAGTAAAAATAACTCTTTGTATAATAAAGTGATCGTTACAATAA
>NZ_JBPPHF010000148.1:0-310 GCF_051294775.1 Bacillus pretiosus | reverse complement strand
GGCGGGAGCCATTGAAACCGGAGCGCTAGCTTCGGTGGAGGCGCTGGTGGGATACCGCCCTGACTGTATTGATATTCTAACCTTCGGGTCTTATCGACCCGGGAGACAGTGTCAGGTGGGCAGTTTGACTGGGGCGGTCGCCTCCTAAAGTGTAACGGAGGCGCCCAAAGGTTCCCTCAGAATGGTTGGAAATCATTCGTAGAGTGCAAAGGCATAAGGGAGCTTGACTGCGAGACCTACAAGTCGAGCAGGGACGAAACTCGGGCTTAGTGATCCGGTGGTTCCGCATGGAAGGGCCATCGCTCAACGG
>NZ_JBPPHF010000147.1:0-310 GCF_051294775.1 Bacillus pretiosus | reverse complement strand
GTTTACAACAATCTGATACAATTGCACAACGAAAAATCCCTGTGCGGATATCCATTATATAGTACGAAAATCTTTCATGCTTTCTCCAAGTATATAGTGTGAAAACCACATCAAGTTCTGCTTCATAATAGCCACATTCATTCCTGGCTGATTCGAACTATATGCCATTCCTTTAAATATAATTAACTCCGTATCAACTTCCATATCACTTAACCCTTCATATAGCTCATATGCATTTGTAATTGGAATTCTTACATCCTTTTCCCCATGTTGAATTAAGGTAGGCGTACAGGCTGATTTAATATATGTC
>NZ_JBPPHF010000146.1:0-310 GCF_051294775.1 Bacillus pretiosus | reverse complement strand
CGGCGATTGCGCAAATGGCAGAACATATATCGTTATCACCAATTGTATTTGCTTTCATGGTAGCTGGACTAATTCGAATCGCAACAGGTTCAGCGACAGTAGCATTAACGACCGCCGCAGGGATTGTTTCACCAGTTATTCAGCACATGTCAGGTGTAAATTTAGAATTGCTCGTTATTGTAACGGGTGCAGGATCATTAATGTTTACTCACGTAAATGATGCGGGCTTCTGGCTTGTAAAAGAGTATTTAGGATTAACGGTGAAGGAAACGTTTAAAACGTGGACGGTACTTGAGACATTGTTATCAGT
>NZ_JBPPHF010000014.1:0-16092 GCF_051294775.1 Bacillus pretiosus | reverse complement strand
CATCCTGAGCCAGGATCAAACTCTCCAATAAAGTTAGTTTGTCTAGCATCTAAAAATAAAAATTGACGTTTCACGTTGTTTGTTTCGTTCAGTTTTCAAAGAACTACTCGGTCGCTCATTTGCGACTCCCTTATGTTAACATCTTCATGTTTCAATGTCAACTAAGTTTTTCATTTCGTTTGCCGCGTTCTGCGTTATTGCATCGGCGACTTGTCCTATATTACACCTCTATACTCTAATCGTCAACATATTTTTCTAAAAAAATATAAAAAGGCTTATTTCTTTTAAAATAAGCCTTTTTATCAAATATCATTCTATTCATTTATTATTTTTCTATAATTGGTAACGAGACGATAAACTGAATAATACCATCCTCATATTCTGCTCGAATACTACCACCTTGCAGCTCAACAATACTTTTCGCAATCGCTAATCCAAGTCCCGATCCTTCTGTTACTCTACTTCTAGATTGATCCTTCTTATAAAAACGTTCAAACAAACTCCCTAGCTCTTCTCTCGTAAACTCTTCACTATGATTCGCAATTACAATTTGTATATCCCGGCGCTGCCTTTGAAGAGAAACTTTTATCTCCCCATCATCTTTACTATACTTAATCGCGTTCATTAATAGATTATCAAATACACGTACCATCTTTTCCGAATCAACCGCTGCATAGGCACGTTCCTCAGGAAACTTCTTAACAAACGCAAGTCCATGCTCTTCTGCCTGCGGTACTAACTCTTCTATTAATTGCTCCAATAACTCATTTATACAAACCTCTTGTTTTTCTAATACAACTTGCTCATTTGTTAACTTCGTATACTCAAATAAATCTTCTATTAAATTCTTTAACTGCTCCGACTTCGCAAAAGCAATTCTCGTATACTCATCATGTTGTTCTTTATTTTCATATTTAGAATCTCGAAGTAATCGCAAGTAACCCATAATAGAAGTCAGTGGTGTACGCAAATCGTGAGATACATTCGTAATAAGCTCATTCTTTTGCTTCTCTAATTTACGTTCCTTTTCTATATTATTCATAAGCTCTTCTGCCATATTATTAATATTCTCAGTTAAAGACGCAATCTCGTCCTCACCTTTCTTCTCAATACGATACGCTAAGTTGCCTTTTTCTATTTCCTTTACACCTTGTGCCATCGCTTCAATTTGCTTCATCTTTCTCTTTGTTATATAGAAGAAAGAGAAAATAAATACGAGTACACCTATGCAAAATGGAAACGGCCCTTCTTGCGTATCATATATTACTTCACCTTCTGGAATCCCACTAACAAACATGTATAAATTCTTATCTTCTATTGTAATAGGTGCAAAAGCTATAAATTCTTTTCTTGTACTTTCAAATACATCTTGGCCATTTGAATAGTTGATCGCAAATGATGCTGCATTACGAATCGTATTATGCAAATCAATTTGTTCTTCTTGTGCCTGCTTCGTTTTATATAAAACTTTACCGCTCTCTTCAGTAACCAATATTTTTAAAGCTCTAGGTCCTCGCTCTAAACTTTGGTTCTCCCTTTCGATCATATCGGATATAGCTTCTAATTTATTTTCATGAACCGAACTATTTGCCGCTCCTTGAGCTTGTTGATTAATCTCCTCCATACCAGCCCGATAATCGATCGTCGCCTTCCGATTCGCATTCTCAAAAAACGGCGCTGCTGCCTTTGCTGACAAAAGACCTAATAACGCACAAGCGGTAAACGCAGTAATAAGTTGAATTCGCACACTCCGTTTCACACTCTTCATTATCTTTCCAATTAATTCTCGAAATTTCCTAACATAAGTAAATGGATTAAATATCTTTTTCAATCTTATACCCCACTCCCCATACTGTTTTTATATATATTGGCTTCCTTGGATTCTCCTCAATCTTTTCACGCACTTTCCGAATATGAACCATTACCGTGTTATCCGACTGGAAAGATCTTTCGTTCCAAACCTTTTCATAAATTTGTTCCGCGCTAAAGACCATCCCCGGATTACGAGCTAGTAATTCTAAAATCGAAAATTCCCTCGGAGTCAGTTTCACTTCTTCTCCATCTACAATGACTGTATGGGTTGAGATGTTTATCTTCATCTCTCCAATTTCTAGCTCGTCCTCATTTTGAAGAGCAAAACCATTCATCTTCATATAACGACGTAACTGAGATTTAATCCTTGCGATTAACTCTAACGGATTAAATGGTTTCGTTACGTAATCATCTGCACCTGTTGTTAATCCTAAGATTTTATCCATATCTTGCGTTTTCGCAGAAAGCATAATAATCGGCATTTCTTTCGATTCTCTTACTTTCATACACATATGAATACCATCTACCTTTGGCATCATAATATCTAATACGACTAGATGTACTTCATTTTCTTCTAGTAAACGTAATCCTTCTTCTCCGTCTCCTGCTTGCAACACTTTATATCCTTCATTCTTTAAATAGATTGTAATAAGATTTCTAATTTCTTTTTCATCATCTACGACAAGTATTGTTTCGTGCGCCACAATATCTCCCCCATCACTTTTTTAATCCCTAACTTCTATTATAGGAAAACTTCTGAAGAAAAACGCTCGGAAATCCTTAAGATTTTCTGAAGACGCAAAAAAGGTCTAGACTCCCCTTAAGTCTAGACCTTTCAAAAAACCCCTTTTATTTACGAACGTAGATGAAATATAGTACGAATAAAACTCCCATAACATACATAATTGGATGAATCTCTTTACGACGACCACTTACTACCATTGTAATTGGATAGAAGATAAACCCGATTGCAATCCCTGTCGCAATACTATACGTAAGTGGCATTGAAATGATTGTAAAGAATGCTGGTACTGCAATCTCGAATTTCTTCCAATCAATTTCGCCTAAAGATGAAACCATCAAGATCCCTACAATAATTAATGCTGGCGCTGTTACAGCTGGTGTTACAACGCTTAATAATGGCGAGAAGAATAGTGCCAGCAAGAAGAATCCTGCTGTTACAACTGCTGTAAATCCAGAACGTCCACCCGCTGCTACCCCAGCAGAAGATTCAATGTAAGACGTTGTTGTTGATGTACCTAAGATTGCACCGATTACAGTTGCAATCGCATCTGCAAATAACGCCTTTCCTGCACGTGGTAATTTATTGTTCTTCATTAATCCAGCTTGATTCGCAACCGCTACAAGTGTACCTGCTGTATCAAAGAAATCGATAAAGAAGAACGTTATAATAACAATCACCATTTGAACAGTGAAAATATCTCCGAAGTGAGTTAACGCCACACCGAACGTTGGTTCTAGACTCGGTATTGCTCCCACTACAGCTTTTGGAGTATCAATTAATCCTGTCGCTACTCCTAAAATTGCTGTAAGAATCATACCGTAGAACACTGCACCATTAACTTTCTTAATCATGAAGATGATTGTAGTAACAACCCCGAAGATTGCTAGTAACGTTGTGCCCTTTGTTAAATCCCCCAATCCAACAAGAACAGCATCATTTTTCACGATAATTCCGGCATTTTGGAATCCAAGGAAAGCAATGAATAATCCGATACCTGCCGCTACTGCAAACTTTAACTCTGATGGAATTGCATTAATGATTTTTTCACGAATACCTGAAGCTGTAAGAATAATAAAGATAATACCTGACATTAACGTTCCAGCAATTGCTGTCTGCCATGGAATACCCATCGTTAACACTGCCGTATAAGCAAAGAACGCGTTAATTCCCATACCCGGCGCCAAAGCAATCGGATACTTCGCGAATATCCCCATAATTAACGAACCAATCGCTGCTGCTAATGCTGTAGCAACGAATACTGCACCCGGATCCATTCCTGTACCTGCTGGTAACCCTTTAACATTTCCAAGTGACAGCGTAGCAGGATTGACAAATAGTACATAAGCCATAGATAAAAATGTCGTTAAACCTGCTATGAACTCTGTTTTATAATTTGTACCGAGTTCATCAAACTGAAAATAGCGTTTCATCTTACGTTTCCCCCGTTATATGATTACTCGCCGTAATCTCCCTAGCCCTCTTTTATCTATTAAAAATAAAAAAGGCTTCCATTGCATATACATGGAAGCGTTCTATGAATAAAGACAAGTTTCCCCTCATCTTTATCTAAACGCCTCGTAGTCAAGCCATTTACGGTAGCTAGGTAGAAACTTTCGGGCCATATCCCCGATATTATACGACGGCATAATATTCACTTTTCGTTTGAATTACATACTCATATTAACTCGATGAAGTAGTTTTGTCAATTTAAAAACGAACATTTTTACAAACTTTTGCATTTTCGTTCGTATTAAGAGCAAAACACAAAAGATCCATCTATGCATGAGCAATAGATGGATCTTTTTTTATAATACTATTCCCACTCGATAGTTGCTGGTGGCTTACTTGTTATATCATACACGATACGGTTAACGTGTTTTACTTCGTTTACGATACGTACAGAAATTTTCTCTAATACGTCCCAAGGGATACGTGCCCAGTCAGCTGTCATACCGTCGATAGATGTTACTGCGCGGATACCTACTGTGTAATCGTAAGTACGCTCATCACCCATAACACCTACGCTACGCATACCAGGAAGCGCAGTGAAGTATTGCCAAACTTCGCGGTCTAAGCCCGCTTTAATAATTTCTTCACGTAAAATCGCATCAGATTCACGAACGATTTCTAATTTCTCTTCTGTGATTTCACCTAATACACGAATACCAAGACCAGGGCCTGGGAATGGTTGACGCCATACGATTTCATCAGGAATTCCTAGTTCTGATCCTAATACACGTACTTCATCTTTAAATAACGTGTTTAAAGGCTCAATTAATTTGAACTGCATGTCTTCTGGAAGACCACCAACGTTATGGTGAGATTTAATTGTTTGTGCAGTTGCTGTACCACTTTCAACGATGTCTGTATAAAGTGTACCTTGCGCTAGGAAGTCCATTCCTTGTAATTTAGAAGCTTCATCATCAAATACGTAAATGAATTCATTACCGATGATTTTACGTTTTTGTTCTGGATCTTCTACACCTTTTAACTTGTTCATGAAGCGTTCTTGTGCATCCACTTTAATAACGTTCATGTGGAAGCCTTCGCTGAATGTTTTCATAACGCCTTCTGCTTCACCTTTGCGAAGTAAGCCGTGGTCAACGAAAATACATGTTAATTGATCGCCGATTGCTTTATGAATTAATACTGCTACAACAGAAGAGTCTACACCGCCGCTAAGTGCACATAGTACTTTTTTGTCTCCAACAGTTTCACGGATTTTCTCTAATTCTACTTCGATAAAGTTCTCCATGTTCCATCCTTCAGAACAACCACATACGCCGAATACGAAGTTTTTAATTAAATCGTTACCGTGCTCAGAATGACGTACTTCTGGGTGGAATTGTACACCGTATAAGTTTTTGTCTTCATTGCTCATACCAGCAATTGGACAAGACTCACTTGTTGCATCTACTACGAATCCTTCAGGTAAACCAGTTACTAAGTCACCATGGCTCATCCATACAACTTGCTCTTCTGGAAGGTTCGCATATAATTTTGATTCGTTCTCGACTTTAAGAACAGCTTTTCCGTACTCACGGTGGTTTGCACGTTCTACTTTACCACCGAAGTGTTGCGTCATAAGCTGCATACCATAACAAATACCGAAGATCGGTAATCCTAGTTCAAAGATTTTTTCATCACAATGTAATGCGCCTTCACCGTATACACTATTTGGTCCACCAGAGAAGATAATCCCTTTTGGATTCATTGCTTTAATTTCTTCTGCAGTAATTGTATGTGGATGAAGTTCACTGTATACACCGAACTCACGAATTCGACGTGCTATTAACTGATTGTACTGACTCCCAAAATCTAAAACGATAATTGTATCATGCTGCTTCTTCAAAATAATCACCCCAACGTTAGTTCTCGTATATAAATATTTTTACCAATTAGGCAAAAAGCATTACTAATATAATAAAAAAAGCCAGTCCTCCGCCTCTAGTCTCATAACAAAGAAAAGGCAGGGGTCTGGCTTTATAAAGAAAGATAGTCTTCCGCTCTTTATAAATATAAGACGCACTGCCTTCATAGTCAGGTTGTTTACGGTAACCCGGTAGAGACTCTCAAACCATATCATCGAGGATATATGAAGGATTGTTTTATATTATCTTCCTAGATTCTAACAATGAAGTATCGATATGGTCAAGAGAGAAAGCGACAAAATTCTACAGAAATTCATTTCCTTTTCTAAAAAACATAAAAAAACATCCATTTCTATATAGAAATGGATGTTTTTCGAGCAAACGGAATTACATCATTCCGCCCATACCGCCCATGCCCATGCCGCCCATGTCAGGCATTGCTGGTGCATTTGGTTCTGGCTTGTCAGCAACTACAGCTTCAGTCGTTAAGAACATAGCTGCAACAGATGCTGCATTTTGAAGTGCAGAACGAGTTACTTTAGCTGGATCTACGATACCAGTTTCAAGCATGTTAACCCACTCGCCAGTAGCTGCGTTGAAACCAACGCCTACTTTTTCGCCTTTTAGACGCTCTACAACTACAGATCCTTCTAGACCAGCGTTGATTGCGATTTGACGAACTGGCTCTTCTAGTGCGCGAAGTACGATGTTGATACCTGTTGCTTCGTCGCCTTCAGCTACGATAGAAGCTACTTTCGTGTATACGTTCATAAGTGAAGTACCACCACCTGCAACGATACCTTCTTCTACTGCTGCACGAGTTGAGTTAAGTGCATCTTCAATGCGAAGTTTGCGCTCTTTTAACTCAGTTTCAGTTGCTGCACCTACTTTAATTACTGCTACGCCACCTGCAAGTTTTGCAAGACGCTCTTGTAATTTTTCACGATCGAATTCAGAAGTAGTTTCTTCTAATTGCGCGCGGATTTGACCGATGCGAGCTTCGATTTGTTGTGAATTTCCGATACCTTCAACTACAGTTGTGTTTTCTTTCGTTACAACAACTTTACCAGCACGTCCTAAAGATTCAATTGTAGCAGATTTTAAGTCACGACCTAATTCTTCAGTGATTACTTCGCCACCAGTTAAGATTGCGATATCTTCTAGCATTGCTTTACGACGGTCACCAAATCCAGGAGCTTTAACAGCTACTACATTGAATGTACCACGAAGTTTGTTCACTACTAATGTAGCTAAAGCTTCGCCTTCTACGTCTTCAGCGATGATAAGAAGTGGTTTACCTTGTTGTACCACTTGCTCTAATACTGGTAAGATTTCTTGGATGTTAGAAATCTTCTTATCAGTAATTAAGATGTATGGGTTATCAAGAACTGCTTCCATTTTGTCAGAATCAGTAATCATGTAAGGAGATGCATATCCACGATCAAATTGCATACCTTCTACTACGTCTAATTCTGTTGTAAATCCTTTAGATTCTTCTAAAGTAATAACGCCGTCGTTACCAACGCGCTCCATTGCTTCAGCGATTAATTGACCTACTTCTTCGTCAGCTGCAGAAATAGCAGCTACTTGTGCGATAGAAGATTTGCCTTCGATTGGTTTAGAAATCTCTTTTAATTCTGCAATTGCAGCAGTAACAGCTTTTTCGATACCTTTACGAAGACCCATTGGGTTCGCACCAGCTGTTACGTTTTTAAGACCTTCACGAATCATAGCTTGTGCTAATACAGTTGCAGTTGTTGTTCCGTCACCAGCTACATCATTTGTTTTGCTAGCAACTTCTGCTACTAATTTTGCACCCATGTTTTCGAATGCATCTTCTAATTCGATTTCTTTTGCGATTGTTACACCATCATTTGTAATAAGTGGTGAACCAAATTTTTTCTCAAGTACAACGTTACGACCTTTTGGTCCAAGCGTTACTTTTACTGCGTTTGCAAGAGTGTCGACACCGCGAAGCATCGAACGACGTGCTTCTTCACTAAATTTAATATCTTTTGCCATAATAATTGACCCCCTTGAATTTTTTAAGATTTATATAATTAACCGATAACTGCTAAAATGTCACTTTCACGTAAAATCAAGTAGTCAGTACCTTCATATTTTACTTCAGTACCTGCATATTTTGAGAAGATGATAAGATCACCTGCAGCTACCTCTAGAGCAACACGCTCACCATTTTCAAGCACTCGACCAGTACCTACTGCAATAACTTTACCCTCTTGTGGTTTTTCTTTTGCAGTGTCTGGTAATACAATACCACTTGCTGTTTTTTCTTCTGCTTGAACAAGCTCAATTACAACGCGATCACCTAATGGCTTTAGCATGAACAATAACCTCCTCATTTTGTTATGTAAATTTTATTTATTAGCACTCAAGTCACCCGAGTGCTAACACACTTATAATAATAAATAATCTCAATTTCTTTTGCAAGTAAAAAAATCATAATTTTTTCGCAAATTAAGCTATACACTTTTCTATATAGAGTCCCTCTTCTTCTACCTTTACTATATGAATCGTTGTTTCCCCTACTCGTATGTTACAATATGAAAGGACACCCTAAGTTGTTTTCGCTATACACACAACTTTCTCCTGTCTTCTATTATAATTTCAAATAAGGATTTACGAAAAAAACATAATTTAAGCGAGGTTTATATCGTAGGTAGCATACTTACATGTTATCCTACCTTATCTCATACACTAGAGTTAGAAAGGATGGTTAAACCATTTGAAAAAACAATATTGGTGGGTTATCGTTACATACATTTTAATGCAGTTATCATCCATTGCTGGATTACCACTTCTGCTGAAAACTGGACTTTATGATAACAGGGGATTTACTAGAGAAGAGAAATTTCAACTCATAACTGGCCACTGGGCAATCATTAGCTTCTTTATTGCATTATGTATCGTACTTTGGTTACTTAGAACAGATATTCGTGACAGACGTTTAGATACAATGCGCTCTACTGTTCCAGCTACGATTGGTTGGATTTTTATCGGGTTCTTCCTAGCATTTTTCTCACAAAGTATTGCCGGTATGATAGAAATGCGTGTATTAGGAATTAAACCTGGATCAGAAAATACAGCAAGACTTATGGATATCGCAAAAACGACACCTTGGTTCCTTATCGTTATCTCTATAATAGGACCTATTTTGGAAGAAATCGTATTTAGAAAAATTTTATTTGGTACACTTTATAAGAAGTTTAACTTCTTTATTGCTGCTATCATTAGTTCTCTTGTATTCGCAGCAATTCATTTTGATTTCACTCACTTATTGGTATACACTTCTATGGGACTCGTATTCGCCTTTTTATATGTAAAAACGAAGCGTATTATCGTCCCTATCGCAGCTCATGTTGCAATGAATACATTAGTTGCAGTTGCTCAAGTTTTAATGAGCAATGAACAAATTCAAGAAATGATTAAAGAAGCTGAAAAAATGCAAGGCTTTATCGGAGGATTTTTAGTATGAGGAACTCACCATTGTTCATGGCTGCATTGTACTTCCTTCTAGGATGTATCTTTACACGCTTCGCCATTACGAACGTAACAGATACAATCTGGAATATGTGGACAATACTATTTGCAGTTATGGCAACAATTGATTTTAATTTGGCACTTCGCCTTATCTTAGTTAAATTCACAAAGAAAAAACAATAATAAAACGCAGAGGTCGCTTCCTCTGCGTTTTATTGTGGATAATTCTTTAAAAAGTAAACAAGTGTTTGTAACTCTACCGCTAAATCAATATGGTGAATTCTTATATTATCTGACACATTTAAGCGCGCTGGTGTGAAATTTAAAATACCATGCACGTTCGTTTCTGCCAATCTATCTGCTACAGATTGTGCTACTGTAGCGGGTACTGTTAATATTGCCACTTGTATATCAGTTGATAAACGTTCTTCTAATTCATCTAAATGATATACAGGAATGCCCCCGATTTCTGTCCCGACTTTCTCTTCACTAACATCAAACGCCATTTCAATTTTTGTATTATTGTTTTTCGTGAAATTATAATGTAAGAAAGCGGTCCCTAAATTACCTACTCCAATAAGTGCTACACGTGTTATATCATCTTGGTCGAGTGTTTCACGGAAAAATGATAATAAATAATTTACGTTATATCCATAACCTTTTTTCCCTAACGCTCCAAAATATGAAAAATCTCTTCGAATCGTTGCGGAATCAACTTTTACCGCTTCACTCAATTCGGCTGATGAAACACGTTGCTTACCAGAAAGAGATAAGTTTTGGATAAATCGATAGTATAGAGGCAATCGTTTGGCAGTGGCCTGTGGAATTTTTTGCTGCTCCATATAACCTCTCCTCTCTTCCTATCTTTATTCATATACTTGAATCAAATACAGAAGTTTAGCACTCATGAATTTCCCTGTATAATAAAGAGAAGAAGTATTCTCTCTTTATTTTAAACTATACACTATTTTTAGTATGATTGAGAAATATAAACATGGCAAAGTTAAGAAATTATTTGAGGTGAAAACATTGATTTTATTACAAGTAAACGCGCTTACGAAATTATACGGTGCCGAAACGATTCTTGCAAACATAAAATTGGAAGTTCAAACGAAAGATCGTATCGCATTAGTCGGACGAAATGGGGCCGGAAAATCTACACTATTAAAAATAATAGCTGGTGAGCTATCTCATGATGGTGGCGAAATTATAAAACCAAAAGATGTCTCAATCGGATATTTAGCTCAAAATACCGGGTTAGAAACGTCTTTAACAATTTGGGATGAAATGTTAACCGTCTTTACACACTTGCAGCAAATGGAGACAAAACTTCGAAGGCTAGAGCAAGAGATGGGAAAAGAAGAAAACTTTTCAAACGAGGCTACATATGAAAGATTATTAGCTGATTATGACCAATTGCAATTAGATTATAAAGATCAAGGTGGATATCAATATGAAGCAGATATTCGCTCGATTTTAAGTGGTCTTGGCTTCCCAGTTGAAACGCACCAGACGACGATTTCTACATTAAGCGGTGGACAAAAAACACGATTAGCTCTCGGTAAATTATTATTAACGAAACCAGACCTACTTATTTTGGACGAGCCTACAAACCATTTAGACATCGAAACATTAACATGGCTTGAACAATATTTACAAGGCTATCCTGGCGCAATACTAATCGTTTCCCATGACCGTTATTTCTTAGATAAACTCGTTACACAAGTATATGAAATTTCGAATAAAGAAAGCAGACGATTTGTTGGTAACTACAGTAAATATTTAGACTTAAAATCAGCATTATACGAGCAAGACATGAAACGTTATGAAAAACAACAAGATGAAATCGCTAAGCTTGAGGATTTCGTTCAAAAAAATATAGCGCGCGCATCTACGACAAAACGTGCTCAAAGCCGTCGTAAACAATTAGATAGAATGGAATTATTGACTAGACCATTAGGTGATTCTAAGTCAGCATCCTTCCACTTCGATATCGAAAAACAAAGTGGAAATGATGTTTTACAAGTAAAGGATGCAACTATCGGCTATGATGATGATCCGATTATTGAACATGTAACTATGCGCTTAACTCGCGGGGATAGCGTTGCTTTAGTTGGTCCAAACGGAATTGGAAAATCCACATTATTAAAATCACTTGTGAATAAGTTACCACTATTAAATGGTGATGTTTCTTTCGGATCCAATGTATCTGTTGGTTATTATGATCAAGAACAAGCAAACTTAACATCTTCTAAGCGAGTTTTAAATGAGTTATGGGATGAATATCCATTGCAGCCCGAAAAAGAAATTCGCACGATATTAGGTAACTTCTTATTCACAGGGGATGATGTACTAAAACCAGTATCTTCTCTTAGTGGTGGACAAAAAGCTCGATTAGCTCTTGCAAAACTTATGATGCAAAAATCAAATTTATTAATTCTCGATGAACCTACGAACCATCTTGATTTAAATAGTAAAGAAATTTTGGAGAATGCTTTAATTGATTATCCAGGCACCCTTCTATTTGTTTCACATGACCGCTACTTTATTAATCGTGTAACGACGACCGTTGTTGAGTTGTCAACAGAAGGTGCACAAGAGTATTTAGGCGATTACGATTACTATGTGGAGAAGAAAAATGAAATGATTGAACGTGCAGCATTTGAACAACAAGAACAGCAAGAAAACCAAGCACCTGTTCAAAAAACTGTAGCGCAAGAAAAATTAAATTATCTCGAAGAAAAAGAGCGTAAACAATTAGAACGTCAACGCACTCGAAAAATTGAGGAACTAGAACAAAATATTGTAGAATTTGAAGAAGAAATTGCTACGTTAGAAGATCAACTTTGCTTACCAGAAATATACGCAGATTATGAAAAGGCTAGTGAAATTACAACGAAAAAGCAAACACTACAAGAGCAACTTGATGCTTGTATGGCAGAATGGGAAGAATTACATTTATAAGAGTATGAATAAGAAGGATGTCTCATAAGTCGGGATTTTTGACTATGCGACATCCTTTTTATCTTCTAGCTGGGGTATAAACGATTCGACACGACATACCGATTTACCGACAAAGTTTGACAATGTTGGCTCGCCCCTATAATAAGGGTACATTTCAAAATGTTTTTTAGAGATATCTTCTTGCGATTTATTTCCCAAAAAAGAATACATTCAAAGGTCAGACTTCACCTACTTTATCCACAGGTTTATACACATATCCACCTTTATAAAATAAACCCCAAAATAACTTTTCCACATTATCCACAACTCCCAAAAAAGTTATCAACATTTTATATACACAATAAAACCCACATTATCAACAGATAATATGGGTTTTATCCACAAGCTGTGGTTAATTTTGTGCATAACTATTCTTCAATATCTAATCCTGGATTTGCATTTAGAGCTAATGTAGCACGTTTTCCTTGTTCATATGCAATTGTACCTGCGGCTGCAATCATCGCTGCATTATCGGTACATAAAGATAGTGGAGGAATAATTAGCTCGATATTTTCTTTTGTCGCAAATTCCGCTTCCAAACGTGCGCGAAGTCCTTTATTCGCAGCTACTCCACCAGCAAGAAGCAGTTGCTTTACGTTATACGCTTCTGCTGCACGAGATGCTTTCGTTACAAGCACATCTATTACACTCGCTTGGAAACTTGCTGCTAAATCTTCCGGTGCAATTTCTATCCCGCGTTGTTTCGCGTTATGCACAGTGTTGATAACTGCTGATTTCAATCCACTGAAACTGAAATCATACGAATCAGGTTCTAGCCATGCACGAGGCAAATCGATTGTCGGTTCCCCTTCATGTGCAAGGCGATCAATGTGAGGACCACCTGGATATGGCATGGATAATGTTCGAGCTACTTTATCATATGCCTCTCCAGCTGCATCATCTCTTGTTTCACCAATCACTTCGAATGAACCATGTTCTTTCATATAAACAAGCTCCGTATGTCCACCAGATACAACAAGTGATAGTAGTGGGAATTGAACTTCTTTTACTAAACGGTTCGCATAAATGTGCCCAGCTATATGATGAACACCCACTAGAGGAATATCATGTGCAAAAGCCACTGCTTTCGCTGCATTTACCCCTATTAAAAGCGCTCCTACTAACCCAGGTCCTTCTGTTACAGCAATTGCATCAATATCATCAAATGTGATATTTGCTTCTTTTAAAGCTTCTTCTAACACAACTGTAATTTCTTCTACATGATGACGGGATGCAATCTCTGGTACAACTCCGCCAAAACGTTTATGACTTTCAATTTGTGATGCAACGACATTCGCAATAATTTCCGTTCCATTTTTAACAACTGCTACTGCTGTTTCATCACAACTTGTTTCAATACCAAGTATAATCGTATTTTTTTCCATTATATATTCACCCACATTACGAGACCATCTTCCTGATTGTCTGCATAGTATCGTTTACGAATTCCACCATTTTGAAATCCGTATTTTCTGTATAACTGTTTTGCTACTTCATTTGATACACGTACTTCAAGCGTCATCGTTTTTACCCCTAAATCTTTCGCTTCGGAAATAACTTCTTTCAATAAAGCATCCCCTAGCTTTTGACCTCTGTATTCTGGCAAAATAGCTACATTTGTTATATGTGATTCATCAATAATTATCCACAATCCACAATACCCAATTACACGACCATCTTTTTCTAGCACAACATAATGTGCATGTTCATTCGTCGTTAACTCACGGTGAAAGGCATCTGCAGTCCAAGGAGTTGAAAAAGACGCTTCTTCAATAGCTACAATTTGAGCGATATCATCGAGTTCCATCTTCCTAAATATCATATCCATCTTCTGCAAGCTCCTACTTGTTTTGACTTTCTAACCACTTTGTTTCAGCTTCAGCTAAACGAAGATAACTAGGAACAAATGAATGTACATCTTGTTCTTCTTTTTGTAACCCTAAGAAAGCTAACTCACTTGGTCTTGGGTTATTTTTAGTGAAGGGAGCAAATACAGCTTGGTTGCCTAAATGTTCGATAATCGTCTCTTTGTGCAGTTTAACATCGTTACCAATAAATAAAACAGGCTTTCCTGTATCTTTTAACATTTGCAACCAGTCTACAATAAGGATGATTCGGTCTTCTTCTATAGAAGTTAAATGCTCTCCTTCATATGTATATAACCCAGTATAAATTTGTCCGCGTCTTCCATCGAATAAAGGACAGATTAATCCATCAAAATTAGCACCGTTTGCAGCCACTACTTCTAAACTTGATACACCTACAATTGGTATTTGAAGTGACCAAGCTAATGTTTTTGCAGCTGTCACACCTATGCGAACACCTGTATATGATCCAGGTCCAGCAGCTACAACTATTTTAGTTAATTCTTTCGGTTTTACACCACATTCTTTTAACAATTTCTCTACAGCTGGCATAAGACGTACAGAATGGTTTTTTGTTAAGTTTGTAATGATTTCCCCAATTACGTTTCCTTCCTCAATAAGGGATACACCCATTACGTAATTTGAAGTATCAATTGCTAGTACTTTCATCTTGTAATAGCTCCTCACATAATCTAATATATCGATCTCCAATTGGCTCGAGTACAATTTTCCTTGTATCATCTCCAGCATGGAATAAACTAATTTGTAACTTCTCATTCGGTAAAAATGCTTCTATTAAATGAGCCCATTCTACTACGGTAATTCCTTCACCGTAGAAATACTCATCAAAACCTAAGTCCTCTTCACTTTCTGCTAAGCGATACACGTCCATATGATATAGCGGCAATCTCCCTTTATATTCTTTAATAATATTAAAGGTAGGACTATTTACAACTCTTTTCACTCCAAGACCTTTTGCTAGTCCTTTTGTAAAAGTTGTCTTACCAGCCCCTAGATCTCCTTCTAAAATAATTACATCTTGTGCCCCGACAAGTCTACCTAGTTTTTCTGATAATCTTTGTGTTTCCTCAGAAGAGTTTGTTGTTATTTCATATTTACTCACAGACTTCACCTACTTTACTCACAATGTTCTCTGCTCTTTATTATACAGGTTTTGAATATATAAAAAAGTCCTTAGGAGTTTTCCTAAGGATAGTTTGACTGTCTTTATTAGTTTTTTGTTAAAACAAATAAAAAAATACGAAACAACATGTTTCGTTCTTTTCTTTATATAAAATGGCGGTCCCGACCGGGGTCGAACCGGCGATCTCCTGCGTGACAGGCAGGCATGTTAACCACTACACCACGGGACCATTTGGTTGCGGGGACAGGATTTGAACCTGCGACCTTCGGGTTATGAGCCCGACGAGCTACCGTGCTGCTCCACCCCGCGATGATATAAATAGCCTGGCAACGTCCTACTCTCACAGGGACAAGGTCCCAACTACCATCGGCGCTAGAGAGCTTAACTTCCGTGTTCGGTATGGGAACGGGTGTGACCTCTCTGCCATCATTACCAGACTGTATTCATTTAAGACAAGAATCATCATAACTTATTTAACTTTTAAAGTCAACAAGTTTTTTATATTCTTTCAAAACTAGATAACATTGCTTCATATTATATGGTTAAGTCCTCGATCTATTAGTATTCGTCAGCTCCACATGTCACCATGCTTCCACCTCGAACCTATCAACCTGATCATCTTTCAGGGATCTTACTAGCTTACGCTATGGG
>NZ_JBPPHF010000145.1:0-311 GCF_051294775.1 Bacillus pretiosus | reverse complement strand
ATTATATATTTATACAATTACATGATTGTTTACCATCTTTCTTTAAACTATTTCTTAAAAATAAACGTTATGCAACAATTCATGATATTCTGTTCTATTGGTGTGATGATGAACAAAGAATGAGATTAGAGAAAAAATATAATCTTAGCTTTATTTATGAAAAATATGCTTGCGGATAAAAAGCATTTTCTATATAAATTAAAAAGGAACTCAAGGTTATGTGAGATCCTTTTTTTATTAGTAAAGCAAGGAGAACGCAATTAAGACGAGAAAAAACATTCCATAAAGGAGAAATTGTGCCGTATTACTTC
>NZ_JBPPHF010000144.1:0-311 GCF_051294775.1 Bacillus pretiosus | reverse complement strand
ACTGCGTAATCAGTATCAGGTTTAATGTTTGATTTTTCGAGAGTAGAACCCGCTGGCATTTGATCCTCATTTGATAATTTTAAGTCTACATG
The DNA here is from genome assembly GCF_051294775.1 of Bacillus pretiosus. Lineage (NCBI taxonomy): Bacteria > Bacillati > Bacillota > Bacilli > Caryophanales > Bacillaceae > Bacillus > Bacillus pretiosus. Next base: position 219 of record NZ_JBPPHF010000144.1, on the reverse strand, counting down.
GACGTAGTTTCTCGCTTTTTCATGTAGAGTAATTTTAATTGTTGATGGCTGAACTGTTCCTTTCACATCATCTGGAAGCCCGTTCGTTTTCAAAGTAACTTCATAAGTTCCTTTTTCGCTATCTCTCAAATCAACTGGTATATCAAATTGTTTTTTCGCTGATGCTGTAGCAACTGCTGCTTTTGGGCCCTCTAACTTCACCTTAACGCCCTCTGACGG
>NZ_JBPPHF010000143.1:0-311 GCF_051294775.1 Bacillus pretiosus | reverse complement strand
TGGCCCAACAGGTCCAACGGGAGTAACAGGTCCAACAGGTGAGACAGGTCCAACGGGAGCGACGGGAATAACAGGAACAACGGGTCCAACGGGAGCGACGGGAATTACAGGGGCAACAGGTCCAACGGGAGCGACGGGAATAACAGGAACAACGGGTCCAACGGGAGCGACGGGTATAACAGGGGCAACAGGTCCAACGGGAGCGACGGGAATAACAGGAACAACGGGTCCGACGGGAGCAACAGGAATAACAGGGGCAACAGGTCCAACAGGAGTAACAGGTCCAACGGGAGTTACAGGTCCAACAGGAG
>NZ_JBPPHF010000142.1:0-311 GCF_051294775.1 Bacillus pretiosus | reverse complement strand
AACTTAGAGCGTCAAGTAGTTGTTCAAGGTGAAGCTGTTCATCCATCTAGCGATGGCGAAGAAGCGAAGAAAAAACCAGTTGTAAAAGGTGACCACGTAGGCCGCAACGATTTATGTAAATGTGGTAGCGGTAAAAAATATAAAAACTGCTGTGGTATCGGGAAGTAATACAGGGCGGTAGCCCAGATTGCTTTTCAAAATTTTACATCAAAAATGTATAATTAAGAATGTTTAAACTCTCTCCGTCATAAGTGGAGAGAGTTTCCCTTGTTCTCATAAGAAAGTAACAGCAATTACATAGAGGTGAAGGA
>NZ_JBPPHF010000141.1:0-311 GCF_051294775.1 Bacillus pretiosus | reverse complement strand
CATAATGATTGCAAAACCAATTACCGCTAACCACGCTGACTTCTCTCCGTGCCACCCTTTTGATAAGCGTAAATGTAATACTGCCTCATAAAAGAGCCAAGTAATAAGCGCCCAAACCTCTTTTGGATCCCAACCCCAAAAACGTGTCCACGCTATTTGAGCCCAAATCATGGCAAAAATTAATGCACCTAATGTGAAAACCGGGAATCCAATTGCAATAGAACGATATCCGATTTCATCCAGTAAATCACAATTTGTATTCTTTACTAACGGCTGAAGTGCTGCCGATACTCGTTTGCGTAAAACAAGTC
>NZ_JBPPHF010000140.1:0-312 GCF_051294775.1 Bacillus pretiosus | reverse complement strand
AGCTTACTATATCCAATTAAATCGTATGTGAGTATGGATGGGATTACATATTCCCGAAATACAATTCAAAACTCCATTCATCACAATAAGACTATTGATGTATATAATCGCGATAACATAAAATCGATGCGTGAGTATACGAAAGAAGAGCGTGACACACAAATTGCTGCGCAAGTAGATAACTTAAGTAGAGAGATTTATGGCGGGAATTATGAGTATCAATATATGAAGGAAATATTAGGAAGTGTAAAAACTCATAATCCGAATACAAAGTTTTATATTTTTACAACTCCTGTTTCAGAGCCATTGTTC
>NZ_JBPPHF010000139.1:0-277 GCF_051294775.1 Bacillus pretiosus | reverse complement strand
ATTTGGTACAGCGATTGCGTCGCCCTCTTTTAAGTCTTTTACATCTTTTTTGTCTTTAGAATATACGCCCATAGGGAATGTTACTGTTGAAAATTCTTCAGTTAATTTCATATTGCGTTCAGCTTTAAATACGTCTAAATAAGATTTCGTTTGATAGATATTTACATCGAGGCTTTTTTCATCTAAAGATACGTTCGGTGCTACATAATCATAAAATACTTTTACATCAATTTCGAGACCGTCTTTCGCTGCCACTTCATGTCTCTAATACACATCA
>NZ_JBPPHF010000138.1:0-312 GCF_051294775.1 Bacillus pretiosus | reverse complement strand
GTGTTTCAATAATACGCGTTGACATAATAGCGGCTGCATTACAACCACATCCCATTGCCATTGTTAAAGACTGTTTGCCATGTGCACCGGAACGTTTAAATATGCGATCCATATTAAAAGCGACACGTGGTAAATATCCGTAGTTTTCTAATAGTGCGAACATAGGGAAAAAGATTGCCATAGGTGGCAACATAACGCTAATAACAGCACCGATACCACGGAATAACCCAAGTATTAAAATGCCATGTAGCCATTCGGGTGCATGTGCTGCCTGGAACCAAGATGTTAAATATCCTACGGCCCATCCGAAAA
>NZ_JBPPHF010000137.1:0-312 GCF_051294775.1 Bacillus pretiosus | reverse complement strand
ATCTTATAGTATGATTCTTTTAATCCAGAGAATAAGAAGGAATATGTTAAATTCTCAAGTGAATATTAAGAAAATTAATTTGTTAATATCTTAAACCCAAAACAAACCGGTCGGTCCGGTTTGTTTTGGGTTTATTATTTTCACTATTAATTCTACATAAAAAGGCTTGTAGCTTAAGTTGGAGAAAGGTACCTTTTTGTGTCTTTTCTTTATTTTCAAAAGGACCTGCTCAATTCATTCTTCACAACATAAGGTAAAGTGAACCCATTAAACGTATGGAATGAACCCTAGTTTTACCCTCTGATCTAAAGG
>NZ_JBPPHF010000136.1:0-312 GCF_051294775.1 Bacillus pretiosus | reverse complement strand
GTCCCAGAATATTCAGCAACCTCAGTAGCACTAATTTACTCATCACCTTGTTTTCCAATGAGTGTAACTTTCGTACCAAGCGGCACTTCACAAGGAAGGTGTATCATGAATTGATCCATTGTTACTCGACCTACAATCGGTACCCTGTTACCATTTATAAGCACTTCGAACCCTTGTAATCTTCTAAGCCATCCATCTGCATATCCAATCGCTACAGTTGCAATCCATTCTTCCGTTTTCGTTCGGTAAGTGACGTTATAACTAATCCCATCCCCTTTAATCACCTGTTTAATATGAGCAACTTTCGTATGC
>NZ_JBPPHF010000013.1:11541-38024 GCF_051294775.1 Bacillus pretiosus | reverse complement strand
AGAGTGTTCTTATGAGATGGCAACTCATTTGGTCTAAATCTTTATTAATATGGGTTGCAGCCGCATAATAATTTTGTATGCCCATCACAACTGTGTTGTAATGCCATACTGCCTCTGGCGTCTGCTTTTTACTTATTTTCTTGATGGCTTCCTTCAATTTTAAGTAGGCATTTTCTCTGGCTTTTTGACACATCCTGCTATGAGCGACATGACGATTTTTCTTTTTTCGTGCTTTGATGCTGAATCCCAAAAAATCACTGGATTTCTTCTGTAGGTTAACAATTCTAGATTTCTCAGTGCTAATTTCCAGATGTAACCGTGTTTTGAGAAAGTCTTTTGTCGCCTCAAACATCTTAAGAGCCGTTGGATAGTTACGACATAATATTTTGAAATCATCTGCGTATCGAATAATAAAGCATTCCTTCAAATTGCTTTTCTTTAATGCTCTATACTTATCATTTCTCGCCCCGTATGGATGTTTAGTCTCAATAGTTTCCCATTGGTCGCTAATCCACCAGTCTAATTCGTTTAGAACGACGTTGGAAAAAAGAGGGCTCAAAATACCTCCTTGCGGAGTTCCCTTATTCGGGAAGCCTTCATTAATGATTTCTGCTTTTAATAAACTTGAAATGATAGAAAGTAATTTTTTGTCTCGTATCCCTATACTCCATAACTGTTTTATAAGTTTTCCATGGTTTACATTGTCAAAGAATCCTTTGATATCTATATCTACACAATAATGAAAACCTCTTCCTTGACTGTTCACCAAAGATTTCATCCTTGCTAATGCATGATGTGTACTTCGATTTGGACGGAATCCATAACTATGGGCATGGAACTTTGCTTCACATATAGGCTCAAGAATTTGTAAGATACACTGTTGAAACAGTCTATCCCATATTGTCGGTATCCCAAGAGGTCTCTTTTTACCATTAGGTTTCGGTATAAAGACTCGCCTAACCGCTTGTGGTTGATACCAGAAAAACATGGACTTAACCTGTTCTATCACTTCATCTGTTAAAAGCGATTTTATGTCGTTAATGGTCATCCCATCGACTCCAGCTGTTACACTCCCCATATTTCTTTTAATGTTTCGATATGCCAATTTGATATTTTCATCCATCATCATAAGCTCTATTAGTTTATAAAAGTTATCTCCATTTTGACTTTGCTGATATAAGCCGTCCAGAATGGACTGCATATCATAGTATTCAGCGTGTCTAAGCTTTGCAGTTTTCTTTATAAGTCGGTGCTCCTTTCAGAGTTAACCTTTTTTAGTCTCACAAGAACCTTATAATTCAACTGATTTACTTTATAAAATGGTTAGTCAATCTTCTATCAGACTAATGGCTATCCCTCCATGATGTTTCCATCATTTCATAGGTACTGTGCCATCACTCTTACCACCATAAATAAAGGTTATATGTACGCTAATCTCACGAACATTTTCCCCTTAAACATTTCACCAAAGATAAGTTCTCCATGTTGGTGGCTTTCCACGTTCCACTACTTCTATCTATTCATGACACTTTTAGGGCTCTCCTTTAAGCCTGTTGACTGGATGTCGCCTATAACGACATATGGACTTTCATAACAACTATTCTTACTTATCCACATCAACGCCACGCTCGTGGCACACACATTTCTATGTGTTATGCTTTCTAGACCCGTACATTCGGAGATTCGTCAGATTCTGCCTACCGATAGTTTTTGTGAATCCATTCTACCCATGAGTGTTTTATAGACTCCCGACCTATAGGCTACATCATCCATCTCTGGATAAGTTTCGTAGTATTTACGTACTTTACGGTAGCTCTCGGCCGACTTTACCGAGCTTCACACACTTACAGTTCTTATCTACTGCATCATGCATGTCGGAGTATCAGAGGAAGCCCTTCCAGGCGTTACCCTTTCATTTGACTTCTCGAAATAGTAGTTCTACTGATTTCAAATCAGTGCTCAACCTTTTCAGTTAAGAACGTGTCGCACAGTTGTAAGATTGTAGGGCTAAGGCTATATCTCCATTCGCCTGTCCTAACACATCTTTAAATTCCAGTACACCGGCCTCAATAGAAATATTCGGATCTTTAATACACCCTACACGGGCATTATCTTTTAAACCTATACAAGATGAGCTCATGTCTCCATAATGACCCTCTGATGATTGCATCGGATCATTTCCTGCTCCAGCTGATTCCTGCATCATTTGTGCTGCCAAAACACCAACATATTGAGCAACACCATGTTTTTCTGCCATTTCTTTAATTTTAGGAAGATATCCTGTTACTTTTTCATTAATATTGACAGGTTCTCCTCCTGGACTCACTGCACCTACACACATACCGCCAATAAATCCACCAGTTGGCGCAAGATGTCCATACATTCCTTCTAACATCCCTGCTGCTAGTATCTCACGGGCACGATCTTTTTGACTCTCACTAAACTTTGCGAGCTCCATCGCTTTTTCTAATCCATGAGAAGAAACTGTCACTTTTTTACTACCACTTGCATTAATTTCATCTATTTTTTTCTTAAAATCTGTATCTCCCAATATCTTTTTTACATCTGGTCCGGAATAACTTTCTGATTTTGTTTTTTGCATCTCCTTTTTCTTTTTTTCACAAGGGCCATTTGGCCTTGCCTCACATACCTCTTTTTCCGTATATTCTTCATATTGGATATCCAAGAAATATGATATGGCATCATGCGGATCTTTGCCAGTCAAATCGTTATCATACCGCGCCATGTCAAAAGCGACAACCTCTTTCCAGTCTACGTTTAGCGCCATTGAAATTTCCATATACTTTTTCACTTGTTCTTCTGTTTTACTTTCATCATCGGTAAATGGTACAAAAGATGCTAAAATAACACATACAGTAATAATAAGAGCCATAATGAGAGCAACAGGTAATCCTACGGCTCCCACAATAGCTCCCACAATTTTCACTACACCAGCTCTTAGCAGTTTGGCAGTAGCTTTCGCTGCCGCCCTTCCTGCTTTTCCTGCCATTTTTGCCATTTTCCCGCTTGCTTTCATCCCTTTTTTCTTAATAAAATGGGAAGTTGCGTCTTTTAAAGGGTTGCTTTTTTTCTGTTCATTTGGATCGTTAGGATTTTGACTCATAGACTTGTCACACCATACTTTCCATTTTCATTATTATTCCTTCTTCTTCGCTGCGCTAAGCGAGGGTTTGGCGCAAATGGAATCAGGTTTTGTGGGTCGTGTTCTGATAAATTCAGCTGGGTCTCTGTACGTACTACTTCTTCCTGTGTATGTGTTACTAAAATTTCTTCTCTTGGTTTAATACTGCTATCCTTTACATCACAACTTCTTTCAATTCTTTGGTTTGTTTGTAAGCGTGTATCACCTTTTCCAAATGGTGAAATACGTGAAACCGTACCGTCTGTTGTGGTAGCAACCATATAACTACGATCTCTTTCTACCACCATTTGTACATTTTGATAACCACCTTGATCTAAGTCAGACATATAAAAATTCCCATTGTCTACCTTATGATTTACTGTAATTGGCGGTTCACTAAATGTTGGTTTCTGTTGTAAAGGTCTTGGATTTTGATTGCCTACCAATTGATTTGGATTAATATTAATAGAACGATTGACACTAACTTTTCCACCACTAGAGTCTTGGATATACGCTGGCGTCGATTTCATACCATTACGATACTGTGTTAATTGACCGTCTGAAATATTTAAATCTTGATATACAACTTGTCCAGAACGAATGCTACTATCTCCACTACCATAACGGGATACAACTTGCGTCATACCGCTGGAATCTTTTGCTTCAATCCATGATTTATTATTTGTCGTCACGAGACGTACTGCACCTTGAGCAACCGATTGCTTTCCAGTATCATCCGTTGTTGTTGGTACCATTCTCTGAATCTCTTGAATTTCTTTTGCTTCTGTTTGAACGGCATTGTTATAAGGATTATGTTTACTTACCATACGCGCAGTCGCTTGATACGCACCCGATCCACCAATTACACCAGCTGCATAACTTAACCCTTTTGTTACATTGTAATGGCGTTCTGCTGCATTACCTCCTAATGAAGTATGAACAGCAGCCGCAGTTCCACTTATCACTCTTTGTACTGCATTTCCACCACCCTGCTGAACAGCACTAGACGCATTAAAGTATGCTTGTGATACATTTTCCATACCTTTTGTATGCACGAGATGTTTGGCACCTTCCATCATACTTACACCAACCATCTTACTTTGCTGTGTCATACGTCCCACTGCTGAAGTTGGAATCGTCATTTTCCCAGCACTTTGCGAAACATTAGCTATACTAGCTGATGCATCTGCATACGAGCGTTCAATTTCAGAAACAGACAGATTTCCTGCACGTGCCATACTCGCTTGCGTTTGCGTAGCTGCGAACACAGCTTTGTTGATTGCACCACCTGTCGCAACACCATGTGAACGAACACCTTGAATCGCACTAGTAATTCCAGAACCTACTTGTTGACTCACTGTTCCAAGACTTGCATTACTTTGTAAACCTTTCGTCAATTGCGAAGCAAAGGCACCTTTATTAATATACGATTGATTATGTAGACTCTTACCACTCGTATCTTTTGCCTGTACGGGCATTGCTCCCGCTTGTACCGCCGCTTGCTGAGCAACTGCTTTAAATTCATTACCTTTATCATTTAGATGAGATTGCCAAGCTTCTACTTTTTGCGTTTGAGACATAGTTGGAGACAAGTTCTTCATAAAGTTTGCTTTGTTCTCTGCTGCATATCCTTGTTTAAAGGATTCTGTAGATGCTTGTACTAAGTTCCCGACATTACTTACATCTTTTTGTTTCTGGTTTCCATATCCATTTGCTAAACTATGTGTTTTTACACCATTTACCGCTTTTTGAATGCCCGATACACTAGATACACCCATTGCATTTATATTTGGATTGCTTTGTAATTGTTGCGATAGCTGAGAAGCAAAAGCTTCCTTATTAGCATAGCTAGTCCCATCTTTTTGTTGCACAATCCCTGCTTGTTCGGCAGCTTTCTGTGCATGATTTTTAAATCCTTGTACTTTTTGACTCAAGTGTTTATTCCATGCAGCCTCTTTTTCTTGTTGTGGTACATCCGCAGGGAATTGCTTCATGAATCCAGCCTTATGATCTGCAGTATATGCCTTTTTAAACGCAGCAGTGGAAGCACCCACAAGTGAGTCTACTTGTCCCATATTTTGATGGCCACTCTCTAGAGTTTCTCCTTTTACTCCTTCAACTGCTTTTCCAACTTTCCCAAGTGCAAGTTGAGAAGCAAACGCATCTTTATTCACATAAGACTTATCAAACAGGTTGTTCCCTTGCTTATCCTTCGCATCAACTGGCATTGCACCAGCTTTTGTTGCCGCCTGTTCTGCATGATTTCTAAATCCTTGTACTTTTGAGTTCAGATGGTCATTCCATTTTTTCTCTTTCTCTTCTGCTGACATATTTTCTGGTAATTGACTCATAAACGCATCTTTATGGTCTGCCTCATATCCTTTTTGGAATGCGTTAGTCGCAGCATTAACTAAATCTCTAGCGTTTCCATATGGTGTAGCATTTTTCTTCATTTTTTGTAAATCTTGTTTTCGCTGATTTTTGAAATGAGACATTTGATCACTATTTGTTTTTGCTACTTTTTTTGCAATCTCTGCATCGGATGCACCAGGGAATGCTTGTTTTAAACGACTCGCAACTGCAGAATCAGGATTATCTGCTTTCCAATTTTCAAAATCTTTCGTAGCTAAGTCTTGTGCAATATCTTCATCTGTTAACTCTGGATATTGTTCTCCATTTAACCCTTTATACGTATCTAGACCTTTCTTCACACTAGAACCAATATGCTTCCCAGCACTAGTAACTCCTTCAAGTCCAGCTGCTAATGTTCTTCCAGCTACTGCGCCAGGAACTCCACCCGCTTTACTTCCAGCAAATGTTCCTACAGCCATTCCTTCTGGTCCAAGTCCCGCGCCCATTGCTAATCCTGCGAGTCCACCGGTTGCCTTTCCAACCATGCTTCCAATTTGACCTGCTTTTAACATACGAGCTGCACGAGATGTTGTACCTACATCTGTCCCTAAATTGGCTCCCAACGCATTTTTAGGATTATCAGCATCTTCTTTTTTATCTTCCTCGCCTTCTTTACTAGCTCTTGTCTTCTCTTTATTACTACGATGGTCATCACGTATTCCTTTAACAATGCCTGCCATACTCGCTAAGGCACCCATTCCCATCAGCGTACCTGCTCGATTTACTGCTCCAACCGTATTTGTACTTAAACCAATGAAACTTTTTACAATCTCACCTACAGGAATAAACATAGCAAATAAAATTAATTTAATAATTGTATTATCTGATTTGCCCACTAGCACAAAAATTAACCAAATGGTAATTGCATGTATACCTTGCACAAGTACGGTACCAACAAACTCTCTGATCCAATACAGTGTTTGTTGTTTCTTTTGCGGAAATAGCCACATACCAACCATAACCGGTCCCATTAACATCAAAATATAAAGAGATACCGCTCGCATTAAATAGAAGAAGTTGGCCCAAAGTGATAATCCTACTTCAATCAACATCGCAAAAATTTGAAATAAATAATCATCCTTATTTTTATCCATAGACAATTCGGTAATTGTCTGACCTGGTTTAAAAACATCTAACGATTGTTCTCCTATTGCTCTTTTAAACTCCGATGCTACCCAAGTATTAATATCAAATACAATGCTATAGAAGAAATCTAAATGCCATATACAAATAGAAACGATCATTAAATCCTTCGCATATTCAATGATATATGTTCGATTTGTTGGATTAATGGCAGCAGCTGAATACTTTGCACCAGCAATTACAACACTGACTAAAACTAAAAAGGCTGCAAATTTAAACATGACTGGTAATCCCGTATTTAATACACTCCCAGCTGTGTCGTCTTTAAATAAAAAATTTAATTTTGCACTATCGCCACCAAAAATTAAATCGGGGATAGAATCAATTAATTTATAGATTGGAGAAAGAAAGGTCTTGACCATAGAAACAATTAAGCCGCCAACCCATCCTATTATCTTATCAAGCATTATTTCACCTTCCTTTTCAAAGGTACGCTATTATCCTGCGTACCCTTGTACTTTCTTCATGTTATTTAAAAGCTCTTGTAGTACCGCTTCATTCGATTCAATGAACATCATTTCTTTATCTGATGGATCTGTTTGAATCCAAACCGAACTATCTCCTATGCGGAAAATCCCTTCACCTTTCCCTGGATTGTTGAGAATAATGTCAAGCTCCCCAGCAGTTAAGTTAAAGTTCTCTTGGATTTTTTTCTTATCAATCTTATTTTGCTCTAAGAAGAAATAAGAGAAAGTAGATTGCAAGATACCACGTGCTTTTACATTTTCTAAAATACGAACAAAGTCCTGACTTGCCCAACACATACCAGCATTTCTTTTACGTGAACGACGCGCTACTTTTTCTAAGAAGTTAACCGTTTGTTCATAGTCGATAAACTGCCACATTTCATCCACATATAACACTTTTCGTTTGATAGCATGTTCTGGACTCTTAATCCAATGCTCCCAAATATAGTTCAGGATAACGTGGAAGGCGATTGGCTTTAAGAAGCCCTCTTCTAAATGACTAATATTAAAGTTAACAACACGAGATTCATTTAACTGTGTTTCTACACCGCGTCCAAAATTACTTTGTCCATCAAATAATGGTTTTGAACCATCACGTAAGAACGGACGAATCGCAGCAATTAATTCTTCTGCTTTCACATCGTCTCCATGGTTTTCCACTATTACATCATAAATTTCTTTTAGCTCTGGCTCCGGCTTTCTCACTTGGGACTGAATTAATTGTCCATCCACCTTCTTCACTTCATCTGTATATAAAGATGAAGGGTGAGAGGTAATACCATGTTTATCGAATACTTCACGAATTGCATCTTCTAACATGGTACGCTGGAATACATTTAATCCTGGTTGATCAAAATCTTGTCCGCGAATAATAATGTCAAAGAATCCTAGTATTTCATTGATTTTCTCTAGAATAGGCACAAATCTTACATACTTCACGCCATCACGCTCTACGAGTTCTTTCTTGTCATATTGTTCAAGCGCTTCTAGCTCTTCATCTTTATCCGTAATCTGAAGTTCTGTTACTGCAATTGCACAAGGATTAATAATGATATTACTTTCAGGTGAAATATTTAAATTAATACCACCTAATCGTTTGGTGATTTTTACGAATTCTCCCTCTGGATCTATGATCATCGCATGTGTATCTGCAAGTGATGTTTCACGAGCTAGCTTCATTTTTAAAAGTAAACTTTTACCGGAACCTGAAATCCCTGTCACACCAATGTTATAGTTTGGTGGACGATAATCCGCGTTACCAAATGAATTTAAAAATTCTACTTGTCCAGTAATTTTGTTCTTTCCTATTGGTATACCACCGTTAAATCTTCCGGATCCTGATACAAAGGGGGCAAATGTACATAGAGCACGTCTATCGATATTTCGATATGTATCTTGCATAGTATTTGGTGCCCCCAGTGGCATAACCGCTTTCAATCCACTCTTCACTCGATTCCAAGTGCTCGCTATCTTAAAGTGAGATGCTTGCATTTCATCTTCTATATACTCACATAAAACATCTAATTCTTTCTTTGAATCAGCATACGCAACCCCCATCGTGCTCACCATATAGGAGTCATTTTCATTAAATTGAATTTCATCCATTAAATTGTTTGTATCCTGAATTTTTGCATCTAAGTCTTTTTCCTGGTCAATATTTCCGCGTGTACGTTGGAAAGAAAGGTTCGAACGTAACATCGTTAGCTGCATGTCTAATGATCGCATCGCTTTTGCTTTTGGCTCTTTATGAATATCAATCATGACATCAACCTCTCCAGCTGAAGTTAACATGTTCAGCCAATTGGTCTGCATCATACGAGGATATCCATCACGTGGAATATAAAATGGACGAAAAAAAGTATTACTTCCCAAAGACTGCTTAATTACCCCATAGTCTTCTGCATCAATTTTCATTCCCTCTGGGGCAATGACATCAAACACAGTTGTTTGATTGTCTAATTGAGGTGGAACTTCTTCTTGTTCGTACCCTTCCTCCTCTAGTTCCAATTCATCATTCTTTTCAGCTTCTAATTTCTTTTTTTCTTTTTTCTTCTTTCCAAACAATTTCATACTTATGCCACCCCATTATTTGATTTTTCAGCCTTTTCTTCCGCTAGAACTTTCTTCATTAACTCTAGTTTTCTCTCATTTGTTTCACCTGTTGAATACAGAGAGAAGTTCTCATTTTCAATTAAATCTTGGAAACGTGCTTTCACCGCTTTACGACGGTTAAACGCTACGTATAAGAGTTCTATTAATTTATCTTTCGTTAACATTTCTACACTTATTTTTGCTTTCGATAGTAGATTTCGGGAAGCATTATAGCGACGATATAATTCGTTAAACGCTTTATCTACAATCTTTTCTTCCAATTCATCTTCTGTATCAGCTGTAATCGTACTAATATCCACTTTGTATGGATAAATTAAATATCGCTTTTGTTCATATCGTGGCTGCGAACGTTGCCAATACTCTAAGTTGTCGATAACTTCTTGCCCATAAAGTACTGTCTCTGGTGTAAGATCCTTTGCACCCTTCATTGTTTCTGTCATTTTTCGTACAGGATCTGTTAAATCTACAAACTTACTTTGGATATATACCTTCGTATTAAACTCTAATGTGGTTAACCATGATTCAATTTTGATATCAATCGCTTCTTGTTCCGCATTAGAAAGTAGGTAATAGTTTACTGGATGTGCCTCAGCAATTAGGACAAATGTATCATCATGATAACGAATCATATGATTATCAACTTCCTTAATGTCTTCCACAAAAGCACTAAAGAAATCTACATTATCCTCATCAATTTCCTCTGTAGCAGGCGTATTCTTTTTATTTTTCTTTCCATTTTTTTCAGCAGTACGCTTCTCTACCCCGCCCTGACTTTTCCCCTTTTTCTTAAAACTAAACATCGGTTTTCCATTCATTTTCCGATAAAAGAAAAAACCTACAATGGCTACTGCCGCAAAATATATTATTTCTAACATCTATAAATTCTCCTTTATCCATGTAATTGGCTCGTACCCTTTTCTCCACTTGCCTTTTTCAGAACGTCTACGCATTTTGATAAGTAAATATTTATCTAAATACATGTGTTGTTTTTCTTTATAAATAAAAGCAAACGTTATTACAACTACTACTGTTGGTATTGCTAAAATTAAGCAAATAAAAAACGCTACTGCCGTATTAAAAGGTACAAATAGCCGCCATAAGAATGGCACATATAAATAAAGGGATGCTCCGCCACCCAATAGATAAATCAATTGGCGTTTGCTCAGCACACCTAACAGTGTTTTTTGTTCCGAAGTCATATCAACAGGAACGGTTACTTTTCTCATTTTGTTTCCTCCCTTGTATAAGAGAAGCTCTCCCCAAATAGAGGAGAGCTTTTACAAACTCTTATGTTAAATTTTTGTAACCCAAGAAGCGATGTCGTATGCTTTGATCATGACAAAGCCTCCAATTGCCGCACAAGCTAAACCAATCATGGCTTGTGTACGGTTTTCAGGGTTTTTACCTTGTGCACCAGATAATTTAATAGCTGCAAATACAACGCAAGCTGCTACCCAAATCCCACCAAAACCAATTAGTGTTGTTACAAGGGTATTCATGCTTTTTTGTACAGTGGTAGCATCTGCACCACTGGTGTGCCCAGTAAGACCCGTCTCAAAACTATTTTTTGCCAGTAGAAAATCTCCTACCGATGTTGTCATAAGTTTTGCAGACAACCAATTCAACATAATTCCTGCACCTCCGGGTGTTTTTGCTCGCAAAACGCAAAAAGACCCCAATACACGCACACGTCCCCTTAGGACATGGCGCATATTGAGGTCTTCTCTTATATGCGAACTGATTAATTTTATATTTTATTGTTAAATCTTATTACGTTTATATTATAGCAATACGATTTTAAAAATACAAGCCCTTATTTACATCTAAAAAATAAAATTGTATTTTTCGTGTTCCATTTTACTTCATTTCTTTTTACCCTCTTTGTTTGGATCGTACCATACCATTTGAATTTGAAAAATATCACTGTCCTTAAGACCCAAAACATTCATTTCTTCTTTAAATGAGTGCCATGGTTCTATTTTTATTGATTTCGTACTTTTGTCTCTAAGCGTATACACATGTACATAGTACGCTTCTTTTTTCTTTTTCATAATAACCTCCATTTTACTGAAGCATAACAAATCACATATCTATATAAAAATTACATAATTATTAATAGCATTACGGGAGAATATACATTGATTAGTCTGTGGTTGCCTTTATATATATCTTTATCTTTACTTATTTTTTGAATTCGCAAATTAGTCTAACACATATACAAAATTACACGAAATATAATCCCACACTATCCTCCCGAATTGTATAATATAATTATCAACATTAATTAATTCTAACCATCTCAAAATTATTATTATGATTGAATTTACTACTCTTTTTCAAAAAAAATACATTATATAGGGGAATTAAGATGAAAAATAAAAGAAGAGATTATCACTTTGAAAATAATACGCTTAAACTAGTACCTTTAGATGAAAATTAAGAATTTTCAAGAGTAGAGTGGATTCAGAAAAATCGCGATATTAGTAATTGGTTAGAAGTAACTATTCCTGATATTTCTCTTATAGAATTTGTTGGATGTGGTGCAAACGGTATAGTTTTAAAGGCCCAACAAAGTATAACTAATAGGATATGCGCTCTAAAAATTTGGCTGCCAAATACAAACTCTAGGCATTACAGTGTATATTATGATAAATATGAAGAAGAGATTACTAAAATAACTAAATTAGATATGCCTTCTATTGTAAATATCTATAAAGCTGGCGTAACCGATACGGGTTATTGTTATTCAATAATGGAATGGGTAGAAGGTATAACATTAAAAGATTTCTTAGCAGCTAAGACAAACTTACAAGATAATTTAAGATACAAAATTTTGAATGAAATTTTGCTAACAATTAATGAATGTCATAAAATTAATGTTTTTCATGGTGATTTACATGACGAAAATATCTTATTAACACCACCTGATATATACAAATGGGATTACAAAGTAAAAATTTTAGATTTTGGGACAAGTCTATTAAATAGATCTAGATCTAAAGCATATAGCAAACAACGTGAGTCTGCTCTATTACTACAAACTGTTTTAAAATTGCTTCCTATAGAACAAAAATACAATCTATTAAACTTCAAATTTTACAGTTTTCTAAACCCGAATAAAGTAGCAATTAGACATAATGATGATGTTAGAAACATTGAACCAATTATAGTGAGTTCAGTATTAATAAAATTATGCGAGATTTATGCTTTGGTAGAACAAAATCATTTTAACGATACAGTATTTATTGATATGCTAACTCACTTATTATCTGCTACTCAATTAAACCCTTATAAAGTATGGGAATATATCTACATTAAAGGGACTGAGTCAGAGTTAAATATAGAATACCTTTTAAACATTTTAGCAATAAGAATGGGTAGTCCACTTAATGACGTATTAAGCAATAAATATGAAAAGGAATATAGCTCTACTGAATGGTATATAAGAGATCTTAATTTAATATTTAAACTTAACGAATTAAGCTTTACAAAGAAATATTAGTATGGAAAGACTAATAAAGTAATTGGAATTTTCATCTTCATCCATTAATATTGCTATAAGTAAAAAACAGATAATTACGATATACACGTAATTATCTGTTTTTATTTTATTTGCTATTTATTTTTTAAAATTTTATTAACCTCTTCAACACTTACTTCAGCACCTTCCGCAACTTTCTCTATAGGTACTCCTACTTTAATCATGTTTTGAATTAGTTGTATTTTGGTTTCTTTCGCAGCTTTTTCTTCTGCTGTTTCTATTTCCGATATTCTATCTTTTATTTCCTTTTCTCTAGCCTCATATAAGCGTAAAAAATCCTTATCGCTACTTAAACGCTCCCAATCCTCTATCGCTTTTTTCAAAACTGGATCTTTTTCCATTGCTATCGCCTCCAGGATTGTTGTTAATCATTCATCCTCATGCGCAGGAAATAATAGTAACCAACGCGCTAAAGAGTCTTCCCATGGATTCATTCGTTCTCCTTGCCATTCTTGAATCACTTTTGGAATTTCAAGAAAATGTAACTGCATATTTTCGGTAATGATACGCTTAGATTTTCTGTTCATCACCGTATTAACATTATGAAACTCTTGCTCTTCTGGAAACAGAATGAAATCCACTATATTAATACAATTTTGTTAAAAACACCGAAAGGTGTTATCGGACTTTCGGTTACTGATTTCTCATAAAATGTTCCACATTATATGGCGTAAGAGAAAAGGATAGATAAAGCAGATATAATCGGCTTTATCTATCCTTTTTTAGTACCACATATGATCTCATTTACTACTACACCAATAGGGGATTTTACTACAACATGTTGTAGGTCATATTGGGGTAGCACCACATCGCTATCAAGCTAAGCTTATGCAAAGTCAATTTTAGACGAGATTGTTTCTTTTTTCTAAAGGGCAAGTGTAGTTGATTAAAAGATTTGCATACGAAATAAACCCTAGCGGGTTTCATTTTTTTGAATTAAGCGGCTTGATTATAAGACAGGGTACAATTGTAAACGACACCTAATATATCAAAGACCGTTTTTTTCTCATATCGATGAGATTTCCGCCCGTTTTGCTGTAGGAGATTGAACAGGCGAAGTAACACCTTTGATAACTCTTGGATGTTTTTTTGTATAGTTTGGAATAGAAGAAGAAAATAATCTTTAATCATATATATGGCTTTATACTCACTAAGCTCTCGTTTTTTCTTCATGAGGAGCAATTGGCGCATCTGAAACATGATAGAAGAACAGAGTAGAATGGCAATCAACTGACCATATAAATGGCACTCCAATCGTTCTGGTTTTATCTTTTTACAATGATGAATTTGAAAGAATGACTTCCACGTTTTAAATAAAATTTCGATTTGCCAACGCAAAGAATACCAGTCATGTACCTGTCCCATCGGGACAATATCTGTAGGGGTGTTTGTCATATATACATTGATACCACTGAGTCGTTTACTACGAGGAGAATACTTCATTCCTTTCTTTTTTTCTCTTACAGCTTGATCTTGTAATCGTTTTTGTTGCTGTTGTTTTGTTAATCGATGAACAATTACACGAGCTGGCACTTTATCATTCATTCCTACATAAGCATCAGCAATTTCACATGTTTGTCCTGGCTGAAGAGAGTTCATTACCGTCTCCATATCTATCTGTATATACTCTGTACCTTTCTTAATTCTTCCATCTTGAAAATAATCAGGGTTAGGATTTTTTTGATAAATACGTGTATTCGACTTGATACGAGAGATATAGTAGGCCTCTTTATCTTGTATATATTGAAGGTCTTTTAAATGAAAATAACCTAAATCTCGGATACATAAATCATTCGCCGTCACAGTTGGGGCACACAGAGAGCCGTAAGTGCGATCATGTTGTTTACCTGGACCTGTATGAATATGTAGGAACTGTCCACTTAACAAATCATACTCAAGTTGAATTTTTATCCCAGCTGTATGGCTGCAGCCTCCTGCACCTGGATAAACCGATGAAAATACATCCGGGAGTTGAAATGCAGTTGAATCTAAAATACGAATACGCTTGAAAACAGAAGTGTATGGAGAAGAAAGCGGCATAGATGCGGCCAATTTTTTGCTTAATAGTTCGGCTAGTAGGTGTTGTAAAAGTTGGACGGCCGCCTTATTAAATCGTTGATTCAGTCCCTCAGGACTGATAAGTACTGCTGTTGATGCTTCTAAACAGCTAGATAACTGAGTTAAAGAAGTCCTAGCTACATTTTGGCTCACCCATACACATAAAGCTACTAAATCTTTTGCTTGGTACTTACTGGTTCGTTGTACAAAACCAACATCTCTAGCAAGATTCCGTAAGGTATTTGGAGATAAAAAACTTTGAATCTCTTGAGCAAATAGTTGTAATTCGTCAGACACAGAAACAGACATAAAAAACGCTATCCTTTCTTATGATTCTACAGAAAGAATAACGTATTTTTTTCATTTTGAGGATATTTCTTTTTATTAGCTTGATAGCGATGGGGTAGCACCACATCCATCAAGCTAAGCTCATACAACGTCAATTATAGTAGAAGTTGTTTCTTTTTTCTAAAGGCTACATGTAGGAAATCCACACGTTTTTCTATCCTCTGACTAATCTTAATACTTATTTCATTAATGTCTTCTTTTTCAGCAAAATATTACTTTATAATAACAAAAAGCTCTCCTAATTCATTTAAGAGAGCTTTTTGTTATTATAAAGTTCCATCTCTAATCTAATCTTATTACCTAGAATGGTAGATGATTAATGCTTGGTAGCAGGGAATACCCTAACATTAACACCCTAGTTTAAAATTTAAATATATTAATTAGATTTACATTCAATTTTTTTGTGAAAACCATTTTGTTTTATGTTTACTGATTTACATACGTATCAAACCACAGTTGGATATATCCAGCGGTAATACGCTGTGCTTCAATTAACCGCTTTCCTGTTGCTGGCGTCACTTCCACACGCCATTTTTCAGCATACTCTGATGAGATCGCAGCTCTTACGAACCAATCCTTGGTAGTATCATTTACAATGCCAGTATAGTCTTTCTTAGCAGCTACAGCTGCTCCATGAATCCAATCCCCAGGATTCTTACCTTTCCAATTCCAATATCCATTCCCATCATTTACTTTGTGATTATCTTTTATTGTATCAACAAAATTTTCATACTTAGAATGGAAACCTTGTGGGTAAGAAAGATTTGTAAAATTCGCTGCATGCATTGGTTGATTAACATCTCCTAAATAATGTAGAGATAAACCTAAATAGAAGAATGCTTGTTTCATATCACTTTTTTGATATGATTCGCCAGCAAGTTTAAAGTATTTGTTACCTGTTTCTTTTGCTTGTGTTGTTACAAGAGGAATATATGTATTCCCTGTGTCCGGATTATAGAAATGAGAAGCAAATGTAAAATTATCATAATAAGGATTTTCATGATCGGCATCATAAATGCCATTTTCTAGCTCTGTGCGCCATTCATTTAACATTGTAACTTCATTCTTTTTTACAATTGTTGTATTACGAGACATAATGTCGATTGCACGATTCACAATCCATAAATGAGAGCTAACACCTTCTTTATGCCTATCTTCAGCAGACCATCTGTAAATAGGCTCTTCAGCATTTTCATATGCAAATGCTACGTGCTGTAATGGAGTAAATAATGTAATGGTAGTCGCTAAAGCTAATACTTTCTTTTTCATATAAAACTCTCCTTTTATCTTTAATTAATTAACTTATCCTATACTTTTAAATTAAGATGATAGCTCCTTTAATGTATCCTGTAATTTAAATTTTTCAAGTTGATAAGAAGCAATTAATCCTGCACATGTCCCCAACAATATACTAATTACGACTAAAAATACTATTAGTACGTAGGGAATATCTATCACACTTAAATCCAAACTAGGCAAGACAATATAACTAAATATTATTCCTCCTAGCACCCCAATAATACTCGCTATTAGACCTAAAAAAGTCCCTTCTAACCAAATAATTTTTTTCATTTGCCCTGGAATTGCACCAACTGCTCGAATCATACTAATTTCAGCACGACGTTCGTATATACTTGCTATAATTGCATTCATCAAACCAATCCCGGAAATTATAAAAATAATACCAACCAATAGCTGAATTAATAGCAACATTTGATTTAACAACGTTTGTTGCTCTCTTAATAAATCTGTACTATTAATAAGTTCTATATTGGTTCCATTTTTTATAACTCGATTAATCTTCTGTTCTATACTATTAATATTTTTATGAGGATCTATCATTATTTCTATAGATTCATAACCTTGTAGATGAAAATTCTTTTTTCCCCATTCTTCATTAACTAATACTGCCCTTGTATTCATTTGTAAATTTTTTTCTAATATTGACGTAATCTTAATAAATTGCGGCTCATGATTTTGCGATTGTATTTTAATTTTGTCATTCAATTTTATTCCTAGATAATCAGCTGTTTTCTTTGAAATAATTCCCTCACCATTTTTTAAAGGTTCCTTTAAACTTTTCCCTGATACTACTTTTATTTTTTTAATCTTACTAAATTCAACCAGATCTACCCCAGAAACCTCCATATTTCTATAATCAATATTTTGTTTACGCATATAGTCATACCATTCAGGATCAGACTTTTTAAAATCGTAATCAACTAATTTAGATTTAGTATCCGTCGCTATAGCAACAATGTCTTTCACACCTTCAATCTGTTTAACTTTTTCTAACCATTCAAAAGGAATATATTCATTCCCCCGAATTAACATTGGAACACGAATAACTAAGTCTGAAGGCATACTTTCCTTTATCCCATGTTTCATACCTTCCTTCATTGAATTCATATACATACTTCCTACTAAGGCTAACATAAATCCAAATGATATTATTGCAACTGAAATTGCTGCTTTTTGTCGATTACGAATTACGTTTCGGCTACTTATAGAGGTTTCTATACGAAAGAAAATTTGGAATGGTTTCGTGATTATAGGTGCCATAATTCGAATAATAAATGGTATGGCAAATAATAGACCTGCCACAAATAAAAATGCCCCTATAGGACTAATATTTATTTTGAAAAACTTCTCTGTGAAACTTGCACTTATTCCAATAACAATACCCAATATCGCTATAAAGAAGCTAATTATACTTATTTTTTTCTCTTTTTCCTCGGCAGAAAGAAATCCAGGTCTAAAAGCTTGTACAGGAGGAACTTTTCTTATTGACATCGCTGGGATAATTGATCCTACTATAGACATAATAACTCCCAAAATTAAAGTCAAAATTAATAGATTCCATGGGATTATAAAAATTTCGGTATCAACACTTCCCACCCCTATCCATCTATTAATAAGCCCAGCAGCTAAACGATAAAATAAAGTTCCAGATATAACTCCTACTAAAGAACCTATACTTCCAATTATTAAGGATTCAATTATTACTACACCAATGATTTGTGTAGATCCACTACCAAGAGCACGTAATAAAGCCCATTGTTTAAATCGATCACGTACAGACAAGAAAAAGCTTCCCATGACTAAAAGAGCTACAACAAATAATGCAACACCACCTAGCCCCAAAATTAAGGGCTTCATTACATTTAAACGATCAAAGGCTTTTTCTACATATGTACGCTGGTCAATTTTCACATCGCCCAGCACACTTTTGATTTCAGAAACTAAAGATTTTTCTTCACTAGTATTGGCTGTTTTAACTTGCACTAAATTATATTTTTTTTTCAAATTCAATTCATCTTGCAGCCATTTAATCGGGAAAAATGCAGTTTGCTTCATTGCAGCCATTGTAGGTGGATTAAGAATTCCAACTATTTTCACTGTTTTTTCATTAAAAGGTGGGAAGGGCATTTTTATTTCTTCACCTAGTTTAAGATTATTTTTTTCTATATAAGACTTTGTAAGTGCAACTTCTGCTCCTTTTTCCGGGTACCTACCTTGAACAATCTTATAAGAACGAATTTCAGGTGAATTTTGCTCAACTCCCCAATATGCTGGCTGATTTGAAATTTCTGGGTTATTAGGTATTACATATGGGATTAATACCTTCGATACAGTTTTCAAACTTACAAGTTTTTTTATTTTATTTACTTCTTCATCATCCAAATACTTATCATTCTTTAGATAACCAAATTGAAAATTATAGTCACCGTAGTTATTAATAACTTGCTGCTTTACAGTTTCTTCTACGGATTTATTTCCAAGTAACAACATGGTAGCCAACATTACACCTAAAGCCGTACCAAGGATAATGAGTATTGTTCTTAAATGATTTTCTTTTATTGATTTTAACGCATATTTAAAAGTCCACATTTACAGAACCTCCTATCCTATTGAAAATATTTGTTCATAATTTCTTGAATACGTTTAACTTTTTCATGAATATTTTCTTTAGTCTCTCCATATTCATGAATTATTGCACCATCTAATAGGAAAACTACTCTATCTGCATGAGCTGCTACAAAAGGATCATGTGTTACTACCACAGCTGTTTGATTTAAATAATCACAAGCATCCCTAAGTACGGTAATTATATTTTTACTATTTTCTGAATCTAAAGCACCAGTCGGTTCATCCGCTAATATAATTTCTGGATTATTTGCAAAAGCCCTAGCGATTGCAACTCGTTGTTGTTGACCTCCAGAAAGTTGGGAAGGTAGATTTCTTTCTTTCCCTTCTAAGCCAACAATTTTTAAAAACTTCTTTGCTTGTTCAGTTGCTTTTTGTTGTTTTACACTATCTAATAATAATGGAAGCGCAACATTTTCTTCTGCATTAAATATCGGTATAAGATTGAATTGCTGAAAAATAAACCCAATCTTTCTTCTCCGAAATAACGCCAATTCCTTTTCATTTAGCATTGAAATTTCTGTATCTCCTATGCGAATTTCCCCTGCAGTTGGTACATCTATCCCTCCTAATAATTGTAACAACGTAGTTTTACCTGATCCACTTGCACCCATTATACATAAGAATTCACCTTGCTTTATTTCAAGGTTTATCCCTTTCAAGATATTTATCATTTTCCTTTCAATAGTAAAT
Source organism: Bacillus pretiosus (assembly GCF_051294775.1). Classification (NCBI taxonomy): domain Bacteria; kingdom Bacillati; phylum Bacillota; class Bacilli; order Caryophanales; family Bacillaceae; genus Bacillus; species Bacillus pretiosus. Next base: position 18,181 of record NZ_JBPPHF010000013.1, on the reverse strand, counting down.
GATTTCTCTAAATTTTTAACTTCTATAATTCCCATAAAAACCCCCTATATTACTTAGATATAACTATATAACCCTATTATTATATTTTCACCTTTATAACCACTACTCTCACATTACTCGGCTATTCAAAATATAGCTGCATAAATATTCTCATCTCAATAACCAAAAAATAAAATATATTCTTTATTTTTTCATTATTAACCTTTTAGCATATTAAATTCTGATCTATTTCTTTCCAATCTATAGAACCATAATTCTAATGTTGCAATTGTCCATAGGTAATCAACATTATTTGTATCACCCTGTTTCCACGCATTAAGATCTTTCATAAATCCTGCATGATTAACTAAACCTAAATCAGACAAATATCCTTTTCTATACCCTTTTGACATTTCTGGCCATTCATTTTGCAATCCTTTATAAATAATATTAAAATGACTTGTCTTATCTATACGATTAAGCACTTGATTTGGAACTATTTTCCTCATGGAATTTTTTAAAATTAATTTTTTGACTGACCCTTGTAATTTTTGCTCCATTGGAATAGCAATTAAAAATTCTATTAATTTACGTTCTAAAAAAGGATGTCTAACTTCCATCCCAAGAGGTGCAGCCATATACTGATCCATGAATGGTGTTATTATAGATGTGATTTGTCTTTCTTGCTTACTTCTTGCTAATCTACCCCGCTCAATTTTTTGTTCCTCCATAATATTTAGAATATCATTTGAAATCCAATCATTGACGCTCGTTTTTTTCTTTTTAAAAAGAGGAGAAATTCCATATCTAATGATATTAGTAAAGAAAGGTTCTTCCCTTATCTCTGACAATTTTTTTACATCCCTAATGGCCTTCAGCCATTGTAAATTCCATATATAGTCTGCAATTACTGAGTTACTACCCGATAATACTTCGTCTCCTCCAGCACCAGTTAATATAACCTTTGCATTTGCCTCTTTTGCCTTCAAATATAAGCTATGTTGTGCACCAAATGTCGCTAAATTTACATACGGCTCTGCAGTGACTGGTGAGTCATACGGAAAATTTTTAAAACTCCAAAGTTCATCAGCCGGAATTTTATATGGATTAATTTTATATTTTTCACTAATAAAATTTATATATTTTTGTTCATCATCGGAGGAATATTTATCAAAAACTAATGATACTGGAAAAAATTCTTTCCTTGTTAAATTAGGGTTAAGTGTACACCCTACTGAAAAAATACTAGTAGAATCTAGCCCCCCGCTCATTGCAACTGATACTGGAAAATTAGATCTCATGCAATCTTTTACAGATTGGAAGAACAACTCTTTAAAGTGCTCTGCATATTCATTTTTATTCGAGTATTTCACATCTTTTATATCCTTTAAATCCCAATATTTTTTAATTTCTAGGTGACTTCCTCTTATAATTAGTATACTAGCTGCAGGCAACTTCATTAATCCTTGGTACGGTGTTCTTTCTGTTTTTATAAATCCTTGATTTGCAATATATTCAATAAAATATTCCCTGTTCCACTGGGTCGAAGGTAAATTATTAACAAGACCTTCCAACATACTAGAAAACTCGAATTTTTTCCCATTCCATTTATAAAAAAACGGTTTACTCCCCAAAAAGTCTTTACCGCATACTAATTGTTTTTTAGTTGAATCCCAAACTACAAACGAAAATTCACCGTAAATATATTTTGGGAAATCAATTCCCCATCCTTTATAACATTTCCATAAAAGGTTTATATCGGGTTCATTCAAAGAAGACTTAAACCCTTTTAGTTGTAAAGAATTTACTAATTCTTCTCTACGATCTAATCGTACATCAGCAACCACGGTAATCCCATCTTTTACAAAAGGTTGTTGCTCTTTTATAGATTCTGGAGATATATTAAGAGCATTAAAGCCAAAACCAATATGATCTTCCACATGGACTTTAATATAGTCATTTCCGCGAACTAAATTCTCCTTAACTATCTTCATAACATCTGTTTTATCTGGAATTTGTACTTCCACATTATAGATTCCGGAAATTCCACTCATCAGTTTGTCTCTCCTATTCTAAATACTTCAACATACGATTCTTTAACCTTCTGTACATCATTAATAACTTTATTTTCGTGCTCAATCCACGCATGAGAAGAAAATGGGAACTTTTTCACACCTACAACCAATTGTGCTGGTAGCCCCTGTCGACGAAGCACTTTAAATCCTATTAAAGAACGATGTAAACATTGAGCATTACCAAAAAACCAAAAACAAACTTTATCTATTTTTTTTAATAAAGCCGTTATTTCTTTAGCATTAGTCTCTTTTGACAATTTTAAACTCCCGTATTTTTGGTTGTACATTTCTTTTACATATCCAAAATCATATTTTTTCAAGTAATAGTTCACTAAAAATGTTTCATAAAATATTCGAATGTAATTAGCCATTATTCTCGACCCTATAAATTAAAGATTTTCTTTCTAACTCTTCAATAAAATTCATTATATCCTTATGCATTTGTTCCAATTGGCCAGATTCTATTTGATATATCGTTAACATTTCTTCCAAGATTTGATTCAAATTCATTTCTTCTTCAATTTTACTCCAAACAAAGGTACCAACCTCATCTAACCCAAAATATGTACCACCTTTTCCATCCAGTAAAACTGCTTCATTTTCTACCTCAGTAAAAATAACATCTTTGTTTTTAATAAATTTTGCTTCCATCATTTTATTCTCCTAATTATTATATTTTTATTTTACTTTTTTCATTTTGACCATCATACAACCTTTTAAATTTACCATCTTTTCTTATTAATGTTTGAAAATCTCCTTGTTCAACAATCTCTCCTTTATCTAATACGAAAATTTCATCACACTCTACAATAGTAGAAAGTCTATGAGCTATAATAACTGCTGTTCTCTCCTGAAGTAGATTAAATATTGCTTCTTTAACAGCGTTCTCTGAAAAAACATCCAACGCTGATGTAATCTCATCTAGTATTACAACCTTACTATCTTTTAGAAAAATACGTGCAATAGCAATCCTTTGTTTTTGTCCTGTAGATAACCTAAAACCTTTTTCTCCGACTATTGTATTATAGCCTTCATCCATATTCATAATTGCTTCATGAATATGTGCTTTCTTGGCTGCAGAAATTATGTCTGATTCTGTTACATCACCACAACCATATGCTATATTCTCTTTAACTGTCCTATGGAGTAAAAAAGGCTCTTGTGGAACATAACTAATTAAATCTGTAAACGTTTTTCTATCAAAATTCGCAACATTTATCCCGCCAATACTTATCGTACCAGTATGTGGCTCACATAATCGACTTATTATATTAGCAATAGTAGTTTTTCCACCACCACTTTCTCCAACTAATGCAACTTTTTTTCCCGGTTTGATATAAAAAGATATATTATCTAAGACATTTATCCTACCGTTATATGAGAAAGAAACATTCTTTAGTTCAATGTCACCTTTAATATTTTCACCTTTGTACCCTTGAATTGGAAATATAATTTCATCTTCATTATCTCTAAATTCAAGTAAACGTTTTAATGATTTTATAAAAACAGGTATCTTATTCCAAACTCCTGCAAGTACTCTAGTTACATCACCCAACTGAACCAAATAAGTTGAAAAAGCAACAATGGTTCCAATACTAACTTCACCGTTTTGAATTTCAATACTCGCTACCCAAAATACTGCAATTGGTGCAAGAACTGCTAGAATACTTGTTGCAGCACCTACTGCTTCCATTAGGGTCGCACTAAATATATTATATTTAGAGATAGATTTAATAATCTTACTAAACTGCTTAGATTCTAAGTCTTGTGTACCCATTGTTTTTATTAGAAATATCCCATTCATATTCATAGATTCTTGAATTTTCGTAACAGATTCCGCTCTAAAATCCATAGCCTTCATATTAATTGGGACTGTCCAACGGGAAAAAAATGGACCAGGGAGTAAGATCAAAGGAACAAACAATAAACTTACTAATGTTAAGTTAACATTCAACATAAACATTGTAATTAATGTAGTAATTAACAAAAATATTTTTGATGTAAATTGGATTGTTATAGCGGATAAATAAGCATTTATTTCTCCTGGTTCTCTTATGACACGTTGTAGTAATTGGCCACTTTTATTAGTAATAAAAAAGTTAAGTGATTTATCCATTACCCGATTATACATATCTAATTGTAATATATTGGTTGTTTTTTCAGACAATTTACTTGAAAAATAAGTTAACATAACATTACATAAACTGTAAATTAATGGTAAAATTCCAAAAGCTATTAAAAGAACAGTTAAAGAATATTTACTCGTGCCTTGCAACCCATTATCAATAATTTCTTTCAATACTAAAGGTGATAATGGACCTAGAATACTTGTAAGAATTATACAACCTAAAACTATAATTGCAGTCTTCCATTCTACTGATATAGTTTTTAAAATCCATTTGACAGCATGGATATCTTCCTTATAATGTTTCAATTTTTCAAACATTCATTTCTCTCCTTAAACCAATTGTGTATTAGGAAATAAAACTAAAATAAGGAACATAATGAACATCCCTATATTACGGGTTACATGTTTTATAGTAATTTTCTCTGCTGAATGCAACCCAAAACAGCCGCACCCATTTGGTTGTACTTGATTCAATTTTAATAACATTAGAACTGCAAAACAAAATTGCATAAAAGTTCCAATTATTGCTGCGGGTAAAATATTGGATCCACCCAAGAATAGTCCTACAACAACTGCGACCTCAATTGCTGGAACAGCAATTGTTATTACAGGAACAAAAAATTTAGGAAAAACTTTATAATCGCTAAGAACGACTTTAAATGCATATATATCTTTAAATTTCCCAATAGAGCTTTTAAAATAAATTATTGCGGCTATTATACTTAATACACGAATCAAATATTGAAACATATAAATCAAGAAATTTTCCATTCTTTTTCCACCTCTTTTATAAAAACTTGATATTGTGTTAAGTAAGTTTTAGGTTTATTAGAATCTGCTTTAAAACTTTTTATTTGTTTTCCTTTTTGAAAAACTATTAAAGCTGGTACTTCATGATGTTTTACAAAACTTTGATCTGTACGCGAATCTATTGCTAAAAAATTTACCTCCGCTCTTTCTAACATATTTTTAATATGAAAGAATACCTTCATACATGAAGTACATTTAAACGTATCAATAATAAAAATTACAGTGTTTTCGCCTGATTCTAACCTGTCTCTTACTTGATCATAATCGGTTAACTGGTTCACTACTTTCTGATATTGATAGTATTTATATGTCAAAATAATAAATACTATAGTGAATACTATTCCAACAGTAAAAAAATTAGCTCCTATTATCAAATCAATCATTTTATTAAACAACCTTTTCACCTTCCACATGTTCACATTTCATTACTTCAATAATTCTATTTGTAACATTATCTAAATATGAGAACCCTCTTGGATATTTAATTGAATAAACCGGAATATCGTTAAATACCTTAGAAGAAAAAACGTTCATATATTGGGTACTAGTATTTTTATTGATGATAGTTAAAGTGAAAACGTTCGCCATGAGGTTAATTAATTTTTCATAACCGTTTAATTTAGATATTTCAATTCCTTTCACAGTATCCTCATGTGGTTTTAATAAAAATAAACCCTTTAATTTCAATGGTTTAGTACAAATGCTCTCTTCATTTAATGCACATATATATTTAGTTGATTTTTCCGTTAACAAAGATACACTTGTAAACTGGTTCTCGTCTGCTAATGTCAGTGATTGTTCACCTAATTTTAAAGCTGGATAACCAGGATATGCTAAAACACCTGATTCACTTATAGAAAGCGGAATAACATCATCCGTAAAAAACTTAATACCTTTCTTAAGCAAGGAAATTTGAGTGGTAGATTTTCCAACTCCCGGTCCAGCCATAATACCCCAAGCATCATTTTCAGATACAATACCACTGGCATGAATAGGAATAATCCCTTTAATTTGCAAAATATATGGAAAAACAATACCAACAAAACATGCTCCTATATCCATAAAAGATTTACAGGTTGTAAATCTACTGAAATTAATATATGTTCCGTTTGCATCAATATCATATATTCCTGTTAAAGAATTTACATACCTATGCTTTCCCTCTTCAAACTTGACATAGTCATTAAATAATTCAGTTGATGGTGATTTTATAGACTGATCATCTATTATAAAATGTAAATTTATTTTCGATTTATCTAGGTTCTTTCGAACTCCCTCTGTCCCCACAGGTAATTCAATTTCACTCGCAATATTACAACCATAAATCTGATAATAGAACACCAAAATATCCCCAATCTATCTGTAATTTAATCTAACTAATTCAAAAATATGAATAAAATAACAACAGGAATCTATTACTTTCTATTTTAATTAAAAAGTAATCAACCTGTTGCTACTTTATAGTTTATTAAATTCTAATTAGCATTCGCCTGATTCGCCTGGAGTATTATCTCGGCAAGTACCAGTCTCATTTGTGTAAGAATAATTATTTAACCAAACTTCACAACCCCAGCCTCCACAGCCTTTTACTACATCTGAAGCGTTTCCAAATTCGACAATTGTTGGTGAAACATACTTTTTCATAAAT
>NZ_JBPPHF010000013.1:0-11444 GCF_051294775.1 Bacillus pretiosus | reverse complement strand
GTGTAAGAATAATTATTTAACCAAACTTCACAACCCCAGCCTCCACAGCCTTTTACTACATCTGAAGCGTTTCCAAATTCGACAATTGTTGGTGAAACATACTTTTTCATAAATATTCCTCCTGTTTTTTCTTTTTATTCCATTTTTGTCCTGAACGATGATTATAATATAATATTACCCTTCCATATTCAAGGATAAATTTACATTTTAATCTATTTTCTTGATTTTTATTCCATTTTTGTCCTGAACATAAATTATAATATAACAATAACCTTCCATATTCAAGGATAAATTTACATTTTATTCCGATTTTTTTCGACATTTTTTTATTTTTATACAAATAAATTGTAATAATTTTCATAATACTAGTCTTTTAAACCTGTCAAAACACATCTCACTAAAACCAAATATCACCTTAGTAGTAAATGAAAAGAATTAAGCAACTAATAAATTATAAAATTATTAAAAGTAGAATAAGTGTAATTATACCAATATTTCAAACTCCCCTTAGGATACTAATTAATTGCTTCCCTCAATCAAATTTTAATTTTTATGTGGGGAAATATAAGTATGATTTTCCATATGGTTTTTAAAAGTCTTTACGTACTAAAATAATAAAAAATTATTCTTAATATAAAATAAAAGATACTTACTTTTTTCATAATGAAAAAAGTAAGTATCTTTTATTTTATATTAGATTCTAATTAGCATTCGCCTGATTCTCCATCAGTATAATCTGAACATCTATCACCAACCCATCTGTAGGAATGATTATGCATCCAAAGTTCACAACCCCAGCCTCCACAGCCTTTTATTAAATCTGAAGCATTTCCGAACTCGACAATTGTTGGTGAAATATACTTTTTCATAACTAACCTCCATATTAACTTTTTTTGGTTTAAAATACATATTTTTCATTCAGGACTTCCATTATAATACAAGAATATCATAAAATATTCAATGATTATATTACAGTAATTTCAATATTCCGATATTTTTAACATCAATTAGACTTATAATCTCGAATTAAATGTATAAACTGTTTAATTTTTGATTTCAAACTCTAGAACTCGGTATGAAGGTCATTATATTAAGCATAAAAAACCGAATAGTAGACTCTGAATAAAAAATAATTAATGAGGATTGACTACCATTTGACTTAACGTTCCAGTTATATCAAATATCTACTTATCTTTAATTTTAGAGTTTTATAAATGTCATTCTAGACTTTCTAAAGATATGCAAAATCACTTTTATTATTATGATTTTTAATTCATCTTTTTACCTAAAGCGTAATATAAATATACTAAGATTAATAGTGCAGACCAAGGCATTGGTTCGCACTACTATTTTTTATTAGGATTGTTTTTTTCCAGTTAGACATGGCTTATTAATATTTCTAGCATATTGGAAAGATTGAATAATGGGGGATCATCAAATAACCTAGTTTTATTTGCAATAGGAATATTATTGTTAGTTGTTTCAATATTTTTCAATAAGAAACGTATTAAAGTAAAACAAATATAAATTTTGCTTAGAATCTAATACCTTCTTCTCTAAGGAAAACAAGGGGTTATGATTAGTCGTCTACCTTTTTCTATATTATATAATTTTAGTTCTGCTTACTTGGTTTCTCTAAAGGTTAATCCATTAACTGGACAATCATTACAAAAAATGATTAAACTTTTATAAAATTGAAAATTAATTTAAAAAGTGAGAGATTCATTTTGACTAAAATTTATTCAAAATGAATCTTTTTAATTTGCTATAAAATGTATATTTATATTTTTTTTAATCAATCTTTATTTCATGGCAACACTTTTTTGTCTCAAACTTGAATCCCTATGTTTATTTTTATATCACTATTGAGAGTAGCTCGCAAATCTAAATAATGGTGATACAATTTTAAGAATGACAAAACTCTCTCTTTATTCTCTAACTGAGCCATAACTTCCATCATAGGATGTTTACTTATTCTATTAATTTCTAACAAATGCTTTACTTCTATATCTGTAATTTCTTCATAAAGAGATTCTCGTAATAAAACATTTAAAAACCTTTTTAGTAAATTCTCATTTCCTTCTAAACCAAGTGCATATTTGAATACAATATCAACACTCAAATCCACTAGTCTCATCATATTCCTCCTTATAACCTTTTAAATACAGGTTTAAAGCCCGCTTGCATAGCATCATCCAAACCTTTTCCTTGTGCTGGATTCCATGCAGCAATCGTCACATTATAGCCCTCTTTCTTTAATTCTGTCGCAAAAGCAATTAAGGCCGTTCTTACTTTCTCGTTCTCTACTAAATCTGCGTCAAATGCTAAATACACATTCTCTACACCCATGTCTTTTAATACAGGCATAGCAATTCGCCATGCATTTACACCTGGAATTGCAAGAACTGTTGTCCCTACGTTAGATATTTCTTCTTTATTTAACCTTTTGGGAATTAAATCAGCAATCAAGTCCGCTTTCATAGGCCCTTCTGTGATCATCACAGATTTTGTTTGATGCAGCGTACCAGATTTCCAATGTTTCAAATGTGAGCTTGGCACCGCTACATGTACAGGAAGTGGATTTTCACTACCTCCTGCACCAGTCCCTTGATTTTTGTTTGCTGAAGAGATCCATAAGTATTTTTGACCTTTATGTATCTTTACAACAACTTTTTCCCCGCTGATTATTAACTCTTTATTTTTTCCTATCTCTAGTTTTCCTTCATAGATACAATCACCGTTTTTCGTTATTTTCACAACATTAGGCTGTTGGACTAGTTCGGCTTGTATACCTGTAGGTCCAGATTTCACATGAACAGTGTTCTTTACTTCATCTACACGAACTTGCCAACCAACAATTTGATTATATTGGTTTCTGAACGGAATCATAATCCCTGGAAAACCTGCCATTAAACGAAGAGAAAGATGTCCTTTCTTCATCTCATAAAAGCCGGGTATTCCCTGCCAACAATCTTTTTCGCCCATTTGTTTAAATAACTTCTCCCAAATACTTGTATACGTATTGTCATCATTTAACTCAATTTGTTGCTTTAAGAAAGAACGATATTGACGTACCTGCACTTGTTCCTCAGTCATTTTTCTATCTTGAAGTAAATGTGTATGATGGTTCTCCTCTAATGGTATGAATTCAATTAAATTACGATTATATATATCTAATTCTTCATTACTACGCTTACTATGCCCCTTTACCACATCTACATCTGGTAATTGATACTGTTTCTTACCATTTAGATAATGGATATAACTTGGATTGCTTGAATTTTTACCGTATACCCATTTGCTTTCTACACGGGTACATGCTACTTTCTCCTGCGAAACATGCAGCATACAGTTTCCAATACCATTACAGATTGGGCATGGAACACGATAAAATTCCCACCAACTTCCTCTTGGATGTGCAGTTGTTAAACGAAATTGTCCTTTTTGTATGTTATAATTCATCTTTCCCCACTCCTTGTATACTATTTATTATATATGGAACAACTACTTCCATTAAACTCTTTATACTTCTATTTAGATGTTCCCTTTGTTCTCCTAACGGATATACAAAAGAATATGTATCACAAACTAAATAATCGTTTCTATGTTCTTGATCTAGCAAAGCTGATTCTACATATGCTTCAAATGCTCTAGCAAACATCTCATGATTTGTAGACCAATACTTTTTGGTTCTCTTCTTATCTAACTTAATGGCTGTATCAAAGTATACAGACCCTTTCACTTGATAGGATATTTCACCAAGTTTTTCGCCTGTTTTTTTAAAATGATATGCAGCTAACATTTGCGCGGTTTTCTCAAATTCTTTTTCAATTTTGCGCTCCATACGTGTCTTTGTTGCTCCTGATAAAGTATCAAGCTTCCTACACAAACTAGTATGATGTGATTCTAAAATATTTGAAACATTTCCTTTAAACACATCATAACTATCAATAACACCACCATAGAAATACCACTTTCGACTGTATGCATTTTCCACGTTGATTACTCTGGCTACTTTTCCTTGTTTACAAGCATCTAACACAGCTTGCACCTTTTCCTTGATCATAGCAGGCAAGATATTCCCGATACTCTTGCCAGTTGATAAGAAAGCAATGCTACCATTTTGAAAATCATGACTACAATCATTTAAGAAATGATCCAATGCATGTCCCCATTCATGACACAATGCACCAACTCCATTATCACGAGTTAAATTAATTACTTTGGTAGATGGTTCATAATGCGCTAATGCATTGCCGCTTCCTCTCGCGCCAATAGCAAGTCCTAAGCGTCCTCCTAATCCTATATACTCAGGTGGAATCCCCAATATACGAGACAAATCATATAACGCTTCAGATACATGCCCAATATGCTCTTTTGCATATTGTTCGGTGCAATAATGACCAAATTGCATTCCCTTTAATCCAAACATAGTAACTACGTCTTCAGGTTTGGTAGCAATTTTTACTCCTGGCCCTATTCTTTGCAAAGCATCTGGTAGTTTCCTACTCCAAGCGGCTGCGGATTTCTTACGAGTCGTAACCTTTTTCGTAAGTAAATCATTCCATGTTAATTCATGTGATACACGAAGGTACGTAGAATTAATACTTTTTGAACTTGTACAAAGTGATATGAATTTCTTCCCTAATATTAATAATTCCATACCATCTGCATCAACAAACTCATCAAAATATTCCTCTACCATTCTTTTGAATGTGAATGTTACATTCTTATTTTTTCTAAATGCAGACCAACCATTGCTCATTTCCATACCATAAGAAACAACAAGATCTACCCATTGTTCTGAGGTATGTACCGACTGTATATCATGCCATATTCTTCTACATGCTTGAACATATAGTTTCCTTGCAGTCGGTGTATCTACAATTGGTTTCTTATTAATTCTGCCCACTAGCAGTTGCTTTAACTTTGCAACACGTGGCGGGACATCATTTTCTTTTTCATGTTCAAAAGAGAATGGAATCAATGTGTTTCGATCCAATGCATTTAGCGCCTCTACTAGAGATTCTTTTTCAATTTCAGCTAAAATTTCTAAAGAAAATGATACTAAAAATGATTCTTTTAAAGCTCGTATCTCTTTCTTTGCTCCTACTAATTTCTCACCTACATCATAACTATATCGATTGCGAACTTGTTTATCTGTTCTCACATCTTGTACCATTATGTCTTCTCCTACCTCTAAACCAAAAAGTTCAAATAAATTCATACTAAAATCCTCCTGAATAAAATAAAAGACAGAAATTCATAGTCATTTTGCCCTACGGATTTCTGTCATTCCCTCTGTTTGTACACTTCCATATAGTTATGTAAATCACTCATTACGATACACTCACACCTGTTAAAGAGAATAGATCCTCTTTTGTCGGATTTAGTGCTTGTAACCAGCTATCTACCTCTAGGAAGTTTACTTTTTTTAATTGTTCGCCTTTTTCCGCACGCTTAACCACCTCTAAACATCCGTGCTGATGCACAATCATTACAAGATCATCTTTCTTGAAAATACAATCTACATCTGCAGAGTCTATATGATGGTTACGTAGAATTGACTTCCATTTCTTAAGTGAATACCCTTCTACATCTAAAAATCCACGGATAGCAGTAAAACGAAAATTCGTCCCTCTAAAACATCTTTCCAATAAAAAAAGGAAATCCCGTACACATCCATTAAAATGAACATGATACAAATAGAATTCCCCTGCTTGTTTTGCTGCTCGCTGTGACAAGTTTGATGGTTTAATGGAAAACTGATAACAATCTCGTTCCCAAAATGCTCCTTCTTTTGTAACTCTCATTCGTAATGCTCGTAAACTTGGAATAAGTTCATCTGGATGCGCAGAACAAAATAAAGATACTTCATAACTGATAATCATAAATAAATCCCCCTAAATAATAATTTTTGCCCAGTGTAATAATGGGTTCTACCAATCAAACAGACTTGAAAACAACACAAAAAGGGCTTCTTCAAGTCGATTAAAAATGTGCATAGCAAAAAAAGCTATATATACACTAATCGGCTCAAAGAAGCCCTTTCACAAATGAAACAAGACGCAACTTGTTTCTACAACTCAACCACAACACAAAAAAAGGTGTGGGAATAAACGGAATCAATTAAACAATAAATATAATTCCATATTAATGAATTCATACAAAAATTTCAATAATTTTATGTTTCCTTAAGATATCCTACTCATTTTTTAAAAACTCATATACTTTATCACTACCTTGGTTTCTTCATCAAATGATATAATTCCCTTCACAATAATATTTAATTTAGTATTGAAATTCCCAAAATCTCGTTGTATTATATTTTTGTATTTTCTCAGTTCCTAAGCCGAGAAAACATCATCACTTCTGAAAAGGGCCCGAACTCCAGCGGGTTCTTTTTTATTCCCATTCTTGTAAATCTAATTATTTAAATGTAAAATTATAAATAAGTTCTAATATTTTGAATCGAGGTGAAAATCATGAGAAGTTTTAGCTCATTAATGATCTCTACTGTCTGCTCCGTACTTCTTGTAATTTGGAATGCCTATGAATTCTATAACGGATTCACAACAGGGCGCACATACTACTGGATTAATGGCATCGGAGCTGTTATCTTCCTTCTATTCTTTATCCTCAACATGCGAGATTTCAAAAAGAAAAACTACAGAACCTCATAACAATAGGAGTTGATACATATGTGGAAAAAAATTAATAATTATAAGTTTCATCTAAAAGATTTGAAATTTATGACTTGGCTATTTCCAATTGTCGGTTTGTTATATGCCTATGAATTCTTCTCTGGGCTAATGTACCACCAGGAAGTTCGTTGGCTCAAATTAATATGCATGGCGATAATGATTATTGGATTTATGGATATTAGAAAGAAGCTTAAAAACAAAGACTATAGGGCGGCTTGAATCACCAAACACTCTTGAACTCATTTTCGAATCATTGTATTATATTTTCGGGTCTTACTTCATAAATCATTATCAAGAGAACCTGCAAAACCTCAGGTTCTTTTTTTAATAAAAAGCAGCTGATAGGCTACTTAAATTTCATCTTATCACCAAATAAAATGATATATATATTCTCCTGTTATACTTTCATCAACTCCTGCAACTCTAGCAAATCGCATTACGTCAGCACCCTGAAGGAAATACATTGTTAGCATAACTGGCACCCGTGACCACATAAATCGATAAAGCTCATTCACTCTTTGCCTAGTCGTAACAATTAAATCATTCGCAGGTCCATTAATCCAAGCAGAGGTTCTTACTGAAGTAAACGGAAGATCTTTCCCATTAACCACTATTCTCGCTATAGTATGTGTTATATCCACATCGATCCCCTCATTCCAAGAATCAAATCTGTTTTCCATATTTACATAAGTATTCAACGCTATAAAAAATGTTTAAAATGCTTCTTTATAAAATAAAAAAGCAGCGGATTCGCTACTTTAAAATCTACATAACTCCCTTTTTTTCGCTCTTTCATAAAGAACCGTGCGACTTACACCAGTAACTTCACTTTTCTCCTCAAATATATAATTACATTCATAATCATTTAACTGTTTGAGTTGTCTTGCTAAGTTTTGTTCCTGCGTAGATACGTGAGCATACCCAAGAATCATCTCATATCTCTCCTTCGTCCGTATAAGTTTCCGAAAATTAACTATAAGCCAATAATACCGTCGTTTTTTCCGCACACGTAAACAGGACGTTGTTAACTATCTGTATTTTTATGTGGAGAACGCCTTTTGAATTTGTATATAAACTTGTAAGGCCTAAAACCTTTAGCCCTTTCCCCTATATATAAAAGGAGGTTTTGAACATGAAATTTAAAAAGATAGAATTAGAAAATGGAACTAGGGTTTCAGAACGAGAATTCTACTTCACTGGATTAATCTTCGCTATCGCTGATTTAATCCGAGCTCTCCATGAAGCAGGAATTATTTTGCTTTTCTTTTTCGTTCGTTGTGTTCATTTGTTTTGTTAGATGTTCAATCAAATTGAAACTGTACCCTTCGGGTTAATGAGTACTAATAAAAACATAATAAAAAAAGAGTGCGATTAAGATATGCACTCTTTCAAAAGGCTTTATCATTCTCGACGATCATCATGATTATGCTCACGATCGCGGTCATGATTGCGTCTACGACGACACTCATCACAATCACAGTCGCGTCTACAATGACAGTCGTTAAAATCGTTTCTTCTACGTCTACGACCGCATCCGCAAAATACTAAATCATCCCAAAAGCTATTACAATCCCGAGAATGTCCAAAATTATTATTCCATCCCATAGATATGATTCCCTCCTCTAAAAATAGAATTCATCATATTCTATGATTAAAAGGTAGAAATAGTTTGTTTGCTAGTCTATGTTTTGTATTTTAGATTAATAATTTTTCAATTTGCAAGTCTATCTCACTTCTCTATTTTCAATCGTTGTGTTCGTTTGTTTTGTTTAAATGGGCTAATCTATCAATTTTATTAAATCAATTAATCTAACTATTACATATTAATGTTAAATTCATATACTATAGTAGATTGCTAGAAAGGAAGCGTAACCATGGATAGTTGCGTTGTGTTTGTAAATGGACAACCTTTTTTAGTTCTCTCAGTAGCTGGTATTGAAATTGCTAGATTAGAGATTTCTCTTCAAGTAGCATTAGCTCTAAGAGTGCTTGGAATACCAATCTGCGATTAATTACCACATCCAAAAAAGAGGGCATTAGCTCCCTTTTTTATTTCCCCCTTATCTTTCCTTAACAACAAACAAGACGCCGCCCAGATCGCGGCAGCACCTACAATAAGTGCTATAAACTTAATCAAACTTATTTACCCTCACATTATTTATTTCTTTGCTTCCATACCCCGTTCTCTTTATGATAAGTATTCTTGCTGTTCATGAAGTCAGCTGTATTACCCGGAATGCTAAATTTCTTATTCTTTTTTTTAGCCTTCTTCTTCAGCCTTTTCTCTTCTTGAATAGCTTATAAATCCGCCTTCCATTGTTTCAACAAATCCTTTTCACGCCGCATCGAATTTGTACCCCTTGGATTAAAATGTGAACCAAATAATTAGATTCTACCTATTTATATAGATATCCTTTAATCTAAATGTCCATTTTTTTCAAATTCACGTTTAATGTGTAATTTCTATACAACAAAGAAAAAAGCACCCGTATTGGATGCTTAATGTATACTAATATTAATATTGAATAGTTTTATTGATAGACTTTCAAGAACAATAAATATACTAGCTGAAACTGATCTATATCCGATATTCTTTCCTGTAACATTAATAGTAATCTCCGCCAAATGGGTTGGTACATCACCTTTTTCAAAAATTTTATCTTCAACCTTTTCAACTATTGCTATATTATCCACTTCTTTAAAAGTTTTTAGCAATTTTGTTTCTAATAAAGTAAAATCAAAATTTTCATCTTTAACCACATCAAATATAATCTTCACTTTTCTTTCCCCATTTTCAACTAGTTAACATTTTAACATCTATTTAATTATATATTATACTATTAATTAATTCAAAAAATATGTTTTACAGAACCCCTCATAGTTAACCTATCTAATAGAGAGAAATAAAAAAGGAAGAAGTTCCTCTTTCAATTTCAAGATTACCCTCAACCTTCTCGTTTATACTCCGTAAAGCTAGCTCAATACTTCGGCCATCTAATGAGCTTGTAAGATAATGATACGGCGATTTAAACTAAATTCAATTAGGAAGAAACAAATCGCTCCCATCTTTTCTGCTTTCTCCAGGTAATCTAATTGTTGCTGTGCAATGTTCTTTAAATCAAATCGTGTAGGATTCTTTGTAGATTTTGCTTCAAATGCGATAGCTCATCCCTTATACACACCGCCATAATCTACTGTACTTTTCAGCTTCATAGAATCCTACTCAGCACACGGACACTTTTGCAGGAGTCAGATGCTTGTTTATTAGCGCCACTCCGCCTCGTTGATACATTTCATTTACTAGATTGATAAGCATTTCAAATGCCATTCCGCGGTTTCCGATTCCCATTGTTATTCCTCGCTTTCTATTAAAAGGATTATGTTATTAAGTTTCTATAAAATGGTTATTAATATATAATTAAACTATTCAAATCTAAGGTGGTGATGCAAATGACTGAAACAATCCGAATTGCTCTTTTCACTCTTGTAGGAATAAGTGCCATATTTTCTGTAATTAAAGAATTTCAAAAACCAGAAAAAAGAAAGTTTTGGATTACATTCGAAACTTTAATTCTGATCGGGGCAGCCTGGATGTTAATAGGACTTCTCGTGTAACCTACATAATTAGTACCCCCTTTGAATAAAACTCAATACTCCGTCAATAATGTAAATGACATTAGATTTTCTCCTTGCTCCCCTTGGAGAACCGAGCGGTTAGCATTTGCTAGCTGCTCTTTTTAGGTTCGCTGGAATAAAACTTAATATTTTGTCAATAATATAGATAGGCGATGGCCATAACTCATTTAATGAAGTCCCTAACCTTTCTCCTTTCCCCCTGTTGGAGAACCAGCCGAGCAGTTAGTTTTTGCTAGCTGCTCTTTTATTTATGAAAAAAGATAAAACTCTTTATAATGACTCTTCTTTATTTCTCAATATAAAGGGCCTTGGATTTTCGTTAACAATCTTGTGTTATATGAACAAAGAGTAAGGTAAGAGTTACTCTTTGCCATTTTAGGAAAGGGCCTGTTGGAGACAACGGGCCTTTTTACATATAGAGATAGTTTTATTTAATTTTTCACCATTAACCACAAAACATCTTATAATTGTTATATAATAAATTAAACAATGTATTAGGAGTAGATCAAATGCCAGTTACACTAGAACTTTCTCTTTTCATTCTTCTAGCAATTTGTGCTGTTGGCTATTTAGTAAAAGAATTTCAAAAAACGAGGAAAAGAACACTTGGAATTTTACTAGAATTCTTGGTTCTATTCTGGTCAATATGGAGAATATCGACTATCATAATCTAATTTATAAAATATGAATTCCTTCGAATAAAAATCAATGTTATGTCCATAATGTTGATAGGCTGTATGCCAAAATCCATTTAGTTTTCTCTGTATCTCCTTGTATTGAGCAGTTAGTTTTTGCTAGCTGCTCTTTGTTTGTAAAAAACGAACTCAATTGATTGCACGCACATATAATATTCTGTGTTCCTTTCTTTATAAATTGAAATAGTCATTACAAAATGAATCTCGTCACGAGAGCACTTAATAAAGTGCTCTTTTTTGATTATAAACTAAAATAAAATGAAATTTTCATTATAAATAATTAACTTTCAACGTTACTCAATTGTAAATATACATACAATACTATTTATCCATAAAGGGGCGTCTTTATATGAATCCATATCAAAGAATATCTTTAATAATGGTTATTTTAGTACCACTTCTTTTCTTA
>NZ_JBPPHF010000135.1:0-312 GCF_051294775.1 Bacillus pretiosus | reverse complement strand
CCATTTATTAGTAACTACAACTTATTTTTACCAGCACCCATCCGCTTACCTTGACCAGCTGCTGGAATAATTAATGTATACATATTAATAATCCTCTACTTATAATGCTTTTTCTAATAAGTTACGTTTGGCGAAAATCATACGCCCAGCCGATGTTTGTAACACACTAGTAACAAGCACATTGAGTTGTGAACCTACATATTCTCGACCATCTTCTACTACAATCATCGTGCCATCATCTAAATATGCAACACCTTGATTTTGTTCTTTTCAATCTTTGACAACATAAACACACAGTTCTTCACCT
Source organism: Bacillus pretiosus (assembly GCF_051294775.1). Lineage (NCBI taxonomy): Bacteria > Bacillati > Bacillota > Bacilli > Caryophanales > Bacillaceae > Bacillus > Bacillus pretiosus. The sequence continues at coordinate 5 of NZ_JBPPHF010000135.1, read as the reverse complement.
GGGAG
>NZ_JBPPHF010000134.1:0-312 GCF_051294775.1 Bacillus pretiosus | reverse complement strand
TACGATTTAAGTGTTAAGCCGAGAAAGGTGTAGAAAATTTATTTATAATGAAAATAAAAAAATATGTTTAAAATTAATTTTTATGGGTAATTAAATAGTAAGAGGTTGAGATAAGGGGGCGGAAATGATGAATTTGGCAGTAAATATTTTGCAAAATGATGTAGGTTATACAGTACAACTTAATGGTGAAATTGATGCATATACGGCATCAGATTTAAAAAATAAGTTGATGCCTATTGCAAGCGAAAAAGAGGTTCATATTGTAGTAGATTTTACTGAGGTAGAGTATATGGATAGTACAGGTTTAGGCGT
>NZ_JBPPHF010000133.1:0-312 GCF_051294775.1 Bacillus pretiosus | reverse complement strand
CTTCACAACCCCAGCCTCCACAGCCTTTTACTACATCTGAAGCGTTTCCAAATTCGACAATTGTTGGTGAAACATACTTTTTCATAAATATTCCTCCTGTTTTTCTTTTTTGATTTATATTACATATCCAAAATTAATTCATCTAGTGTATTAATTTTAATTAGCATTCGCCTGATTCGCCTGGGGTATTATCTCGGCAAGTACCAGTCTCATTTGTGTAAGAATAATTATTTAACCAAACTTCACAACCCCAGCCTCCACAGCCTTTTACTACATCTGAAGCGTTTCCAAATTCGACAATTGTTGGTGAAA
>NZ_JBPPHF010000132.1:0-313 GCF_051294775.1 Bacillus pretiosus | reverse complement strand
CTTCTATGGGCTTCACTCCACTTGCTGGTGTAACAATGGGTACACGTTCTGGTAACATTGACCCTGCTTTAATTCCATACATCATGGAAAAAACTGGCCAAACAGTAGAAGAAGTAGTTAGCGTATTAAACAAGAAGAGTGGTATGTTAGGTCTTACTGGTTACTCTAGTGACCTACGTGACATCATTGCGAAAGAAGAAGAAGGCGACCACCGTGCGAAAGTAGCACTTGATGTATTCGTTAGCCGTATCCACAAATACATCGGTTCTTACACAGCTCGTATGAAAGGCGTTGACGCTATCTTCTTTACAGC
>NZ_JBPPHF010000131.1:0-313 GCF_051294775.1 Bacillus pretiosus | reverse complement strand
GATTTAAAGCCGATTTTAGAAAGAACATACGGTGTAATTGTATACCAAGAACAAATTATGCAACTTGCGTCGAAGTTGGCGGGATTCTCGCTCGGAGAAGCAGATTTATTACGCCGTGCAGTGAGTAAAAAAAATCGTGATATTTTAGATCAGGAGCGTAAGCATTTTGTACAAGGCTGTTTACAAAATGGTTATGACGAGACATCCGCAGAGAAAATTTACGATTTAATTGTAAGAGTTGCGAATTACGGTTTTAACCGAAGTCACGCTGTAGCCTACAGTATGATTGGATATCAGCTTGCTTACTTAAAAG
>NZ_JBPPHF010000130.1:0-314 GCF_051294775.1 Bacillus pretiosus | reverse complement strand
GTCTATATTTTTTATGGAAGGTTTATGTTTTGTATATTTAGTTTAAATGCCGATTTTAATACATATTTAAACTAGCATATGTAAAGAAAGCATTAAAAAGATGTTTACGACATAAAAGTATTTTGCTTTTGTTCTTAATTTAACAGTTCCATTTGCTGTAATTGTTGAATTACCTGTAGTTGTCATGTTTTTAACGAGTATTGGACTGTTAACGGCGGTATTGCTAATAAAAATAAGAAGGTATGCTTACGTAGCATTGATTATCATTGCATCGTGTATAACACCGCCGGATTTTTTATCACATAGTTTAGTAG
>NZ_JBPPHF010000129.1:0-314 GCF_051294775.1 Bacillus pretiosus | reverse complement strand
TCTTACGTAAGTCACTTCCATCTTGTGTTCACCACCCTTTTCTAAATAAGCGATATATTTGTATAAATTCCACAAAATTTCTATTTTCCCTTTAATTTTTTAAAAATTTTTAAGTTAAAAATTTTTAATGTAATTGAATATAGAGATTAGTGGAGGTTATCGCTTACAAAAGATTACTTAACTAGGGCAATTACTTCGATTTCAATTGAAACATCTTTCGGTAATTTTTCTACTTGTACACAAGAACGAGCTGGCTTATGAGTAGAGAAATAAGAGCCGTATACTTCATTAACAGCATTAAAATCATCCATATC
>NZ_JBPPHF010000128.1:0-314 GCF_051294775.1 Bacillus pretiosus | reverse complement strand
GGATATATAGAAACTGTTGCTGGGAAGGGGACTTATGTTTCACGTAAAAATAATGAACTACTAAAAGAACAAAGGCTTCGTCTATTGGAAAGTAAAGCGGAAGTGATTGTAAATGAAAGTAAAGCGTTGCAGCTTTCACTTGAAGATTTACAGCAGATGATTGCGTGTTTATATGAGGGGGAATAAGAGAAGTTAGAGCTAAAAAATGTTTGTAAAAGTTATCAAGATTTTGCAGTGAAAAATATAAGTTTTACGTTACCACGCGGATATATTATGGGATTTGTCGGACCGAATGGCGCAGGGAACAGTACGAA
>NZ_JBPPHF010000127.1:0-314 GCF_051294775.1 Bacillus pretiosus | reverse complement strand
ATGCACAGTGTTGATAACTGCTGATTTCAATCCACTGAAACTGAAATCATACGACTCAGGTTCTAGCCATGCACGAGGCAAATCGATTGTCGGTTCCCCTTCATGTGCAAGGCGATCAATGTGAGGACCACCTGGATATGGCATGGATAATGTTCGAGCTACTTTATCATATGCCTCTCCAGCTGCATCATCTCTTGTTTCACCAATCACTTCGAATGAACCATGTTCTTTCATATAACCAAGCTCCGTATGTCCACCAGATACAACAAGTGATAGTAGTGGGAATTGAACTTCTTTTACTAAACGGTTCGCAT
>NZ_JBPPHF010000126.1:0-315 GCF_051294775.1 Bacillus pretiosus | reverse complement strand
ATTAACGTATAGTATAATCTGAAACAAATGATAAATATCCACAAAATTAATAACAGCTAAAAAAATATCTAAAATAAGACCCCCACTCACAAAAATAATAAATCACAAAAATAAACTTAAAATCAGAAAAAAAATTAAAGAACCAAAAACTCGTAGTGGCCTGATACGATAATATAAGAAAATAAGAAGATAATACCAAAAAGAAATCGCCCACAAAACCCCCAATAAAATTATAAAAAACACATATCCCACCACACCACACTATCATGAATATTTCTTTTTGTTTTTGTTTTTAAACTTTGTGGGGGGGGGGGG
>NZ_JBPPHF010000012.1:0-48521 GCF_051294775.1 Bacillus pretiosus | reverse complement strand
ATAGTTTGGTGATGATGGCAGAGAGGTCACACCCGTTCCCATACCGAACACGGAAGTTAAGCTCTCTAGCGCCGATGGTAGTTGGGACCTTGTCCCTGTGAGAGTAGGACGTCGCCAAGCAACTAAAAACACAAGTCTTTTGACTTGTGTTTTTTTCTGTTTTCAAACAGTACGAAAAAAGAAGTAATGGTAATACAAACACGTTGCTCAAGGGTTAATCATATTATATAAGAGATGGATGTATATTTTTCTGTAAATTGTTAAGGAATAGAAGTATAAAATATGTCCATTTAAATAGGGAGGGAAGGTTATGAAAGCACAAAATGAAGTTTGTATTGTTTGTGAGACAGAAAGAAAAGAAGGGATATATGTTTATAATAATTTAATATGTTATGAATGTGAAAAGGATATGGTGAATACGGAGACAAATGATCCGAAGTATATATATTATTTAAAACAGCTTCGGAAATTAGAAGTATCATATTTTTAAATAGGCATATGCCTATTATTTTTTTTGTTCTGTATAATAGAGGAAGAATGAACTAATAAGGAAGAGATATAAATGAATCAAAATCGCATACCTTTATATGAGGCATTAACAGGGTTTAAAGAAAGAGAGCCGTTATCCTTTCATGTTCCAGGTCATAAAAATGGTTTAAACTTCCCTCAGGAAGCTGTAGGGGAGTTTAAAGATATACTATCTATCGATGTAACTGAGTTGTCAGGGTTAGATGATTTACATAGTCCGTTTGAATGTATAGATGAGGCACAACAGTTATTAGCTGATGTATATGGAGTGAACAAAAGTTATTTTTTAATTAATGGTTCAACGGTAGGGAACCTAGCAATGATTTTGTCTTGTTGTGGAGAACATGATATTGTTCTTGTACAAAGAAATTGTCATAAATCAATTATTAATGGTTTAAAATTAGCGGGCGCAAATCCAATTTTTTTAGATCCATGGATTGATGAAGCTTATAATGTACCAGTGGGAATTCATGATGAAATTATTAAGGAAGCAATTGAAAAATATCCAAATGCTAAAGCACTCATTTTAACGCATCCTAATTATTATGGTATGGGGATGGATCTAGAGGCAAGCATCGCTTATGCACATGCACATAAAATCCCTGTTTTAGTAGATGAAGCACATGGAGCCCATTTTTGTTTAGGGGGAGCATTTCCAAAGTCAGCATTAGCATATGGTGCAGATATTGTAGTTCATTCTGCACATAAAACATTACCCGCGATGACAATGGGGTCCTATTTACATATAAATAGTCGCTTAGTGAAAGAAGAAAAAGTTTCTACCTATTTAAGTATGCTACAATCTAGTAGTCCATCGTATCCAATTATGACTTCTCTTGATATTGCACGCTTTACAATAGCACGTATAAAAGAAAAGGGACATGATGAAATTGTCGAGTTTTTACGGGGATTTAAAGACGAATTGTGTTCTATTCCACAAATAGCTATTTTACAATATCCATTACAAGACGAGTTAAAGGTTACTGTACAGACACGTTGTCAGTTATCAGGATACGAATTACAGTCTGTATTTGAAAAGGTAGGTATATATACAGAAATGGCGGATCCATATAATGTCCTATTTATTTTGCCCTTGCAAGTAAATAAGGAGTATATGAAGGCTATAGAGATGATCCGAGAGGCATTGCAATATTATGAGGTGAAAGACAAGAAGGAATCTATTCGTTATACTTATAAAGGAGAATTTTCTCCTTTACCGTATACATATAAACAACTGGAAGGATATGAAACAAAAGTAGTATCTGTAGAAGAAGCAGTTGGGATGATAGCGGCAGAAATGGTAATTCCGTACCCACCTGGAATTCCATTGATTATGTATGGAGAAAGAATTACTTCAGAACATAAAGAGCAAATTATGTATTTAGAGCAATCAGGCGCTCGTTTTCAAGGTAACACGAAATATATGAAAGTGTATGATATAGAAAGTAGGTTTTAGAATGAAGGGATTATTTGTAACAATTGAAGGTCCAGAAGGTTCGGGTAAAACAACGTTAATTAAAAGTTTATTGCCATACTTTGAACAAAAAGAACAAAAGGTAATGGCGACGAGAGAACCAGGTGGCATTGCAATTTCAGAGGATATTAGAACAATTTTACATAAACAAGAATATACGATGATGGAGGCCCGTACAGAGGCGCTTCTGTATGCTGCTGCGCGTAGACAACATTTGGTGGAAAAGGTTATGCCGGCACTTAACGAGGACTACCTTGTATTATGTGATCGTTTTATAGATAGCTCTTTAGCGTATCAAGGATATGCAAGAGGATTAGGTATGGATAAAGTATTTGAAATAAATCGTTTCGCAACAGAGGACTGTATGCCTAGTTTAACGATTTACCTAGACATTGAACCAGAGATTGGTTTAGCTCGCATTGAAAAAGATGCAGGACGTGAAGTGAATCGATTAGATATGGAAGATATCTCTTTCCATAAACGTGTCCGTGAAGGATATTTACAAGTTGTAGAACGTTTCTCAGATCGTATTGTATTGGTAAATGCTGATCAACCAATGGAAAAACTTATAGAAGAAGTTGTTCAGATTATAGAAGATAAATTGTTATAATAGAAGGAAAGAATGAAATAAGTGAGGTATGCATTATGACGAAGACGTGGGAGCAGCTTTCTGCTATACAACCCATCGGTGTAAAAATGTTGATGAATAGCATTGCAAAAGAGCGTATATCCCACGCTTACTTGTTAGAGGGAGGGAAAGGGACTGGAAAGTTTGCAACGGCAATTCAAATGGCAAAGAGTTTCCTCTGTTCTGGGCGGAATGGGGTAGAGCCTTGTCACGTATGTACAAATTGTAAGCGAATTGATTCAGGTAACCACCCTAACTTACATATTGTAAAACCAGACGGATTATCTATTAAGAAGCAGCAAATTCATGATTTACAAGAAGAGTTTTCAAAAACAGGATTAGAAGCAAATAAAAAAGTATATATTATTGAGCACGCAGATCGTATGACAGCAAATGCAGCGAATACACTTTTAAAATTTTTAGAAGAACCAAGTAGTGATACAACAGCTATTTTACTTACTGAACAAAGTCATCAAATTTTAAATACGATTTTATCTCGCTGTCAAGTTGTTACATTTAGACCGTTACCTACGGAATCTTTAATTAGAAGATTACAGGATGAAGGTATTACGGCATCTTTATCGACACTTGCTGCGCAACTCACGAATAGTTTTGATGAAGCTTTAGCTTTATGTAGTGATGAATGGTTTGCACAAGCACGAGCTTTAGTGATAAAATTATGTGAAGCGCTCGAAAAGGATAAAGCCTCTATTTTTTTTGTACAAGAAAAATGGGGGAAACACTTTAGAGAGAAAGAACAATTACAGCAAGGTTTAGATATGTTGCTCCTTATTTATAAGGATTTATTATATGTTCAACTTGGAGAAGAAGATCGTCTTGTTTTTCATGAGCAGAAAGAGATGTTTGAATCTTTCTCCTATGCTCAGAAGCGCATTGTATCAGCTCTCTTTAATATATTAGAGGCAAAAAATAGAATCAACGCTAATGTAAATGCGCAGCTTGTGTTCGAACAGTTAGTGTTGCGGTTGCAGGAGGGATGACCGTTTTGTATGATGTAGTAGGTGTTCGCTTTAAGAAGGCCGGAAAGGTGTATTACTTCGATCCGAATCAGTTCGATATCTCTGAAAATGAGTTTGTAATTGTAGAAACAGTAAGAGGTATTGAGTACGGAAAAGTAGTTATTACCAAAAAGCAAGTTGATGAAAACGACGTTGTATTACCGCTAAAAAAGGTTATTCGTATTGCAAATGAAAATGATCGTACCATTGTTGAAGAGAACAAACATGCTGCGAAAGAAGCATATCAAGTTTGTCAGCAAAAGGTAGTAGAGCATAATCTTGATATGAAACTTGTAGATGTAGAGTATACGTTCGATCGCAATAAGATTATTTTCTACTTTACTGCGGATGGTCGGATTGATTTCCGCGAACTAGTGAAGGACTTAGCGGCAATTTTTAGGACAAGAATTGAACTAAGACAAATTGGTGTTCGTGATGAAGCGAAGATGCTTGGTGGTATTGGTCCGTGTGGTCGTATGCTTTGTTGTTCTACTTTTTTAGGAGATTTTGAACCTGTATCCATTAAGATGGCAAAGGATCAAAATTTATCATTAAATCCTGCAAAAATCTCTGGTTTATGTGGTCGCTTAATGTGTTGCTTAAAATATGAGAATGATGAATATGAGGCAGCAAAGGAACAACTTCCTGATTTAGATCAACGTATACAAACCCCGCATGGTACTGGCCGTGTTATCGGATTAAATATTTTAGAAAGATTAATTCAAGTGGAACTAGTAGACAAGGAACGGATAGTAGAATATACGTTAGATGAGTTAGTGAATAAAGGGGTCGTTTCGAGTCAAACCACAGATTAATGAGGTGGGTGCTTGTGGAGAAAAAAGATATTTTTGCATCGGTTTCTAGTATGGAAGAGCAAATTGGACATTTATACAAACAGTTGGGAGAATTAAAACAACATCTTGCAGAGTTGTTGGAAGAGAACCAACATATAAAAATGGAAAATGAAAATTTGCGACACCGCTTTGAAGAAGTGCAGATTAAGGAAAAACAAAAAACTCAAAAACGTAAAGAAGTGAAGCCGAAGACAACTGATATTGGCGAAGGCTACGATAATTTAGCAAGGCTATATCAAGAAGGTTTTCATATTTGTAATCTGCATTATGGAAGTGTACGTAAAGAGGGAGATTGTTTATTCTGCCTGTCATTTTTAAATAAAAAGTGAAATTACCTTTCCAATGATAATTGGAAAGGTAATTTTTTATACATGAGAGTAGAATGAAATATGTTTTTTTATTAGTAGAAGAAGAAATAGGGTAGGTTAAGTGTAAGAAAAGGAGTAACATATGAATTTATATGAAGATGAACGTTTAGATTACTTATTAGCGCAAGATATGAAGATTGTACAAAGCCCATCAGTATTCAATTTCTCGTTAGATGCTGTTTTACTTGCAGACTTTGCTTGGGTGCCGATTCAAAAAGGTAATGTACTTGATCTGTGTACAGGTAACGCAGTTGTCCCCCTTTTATTAAGTACAAGAACAAAGGGAAACATTACAGGTGTAGAAATTCAAGAACGTTTATATGATATGGGAATCAGAAGCGTTCAATACAATAAGTTAGAAGAAAGAATTCACTTAATACATGGGGATTTGAAAGATATGCCGGAGAAACTTGGACGTCATCAATATGATGTAGTTACATGTAATCCCCCTTATTTTCAAACACCTGCAACTTCTGAGAAAAATATGAATGAACATTTAGCGATAGCTCGTCATGAAATTATGTGTACATTAGAGGATGTTGTATCTGCAAGTAGTCAATTAGTAAAGCAAGGCGGGAAAGTAGCATTTGTACATCGTCCAGGTCGTTTGCTAGATATTGTTACATTAATGCGTAAATACAAAATTGAACCAAAGCGTGTACGATTTGTTTATCCTAAGGCAGGGAAAGAAGCGAATACATTGTTAATTGAAGGGATTAAGGATGGAAACGCAGATTTGAAAATATTGCCACCCCTTTTTGTATATGAAGAAAATAATGAATATACAAAGGAGATTCGTTCAATTTTATATGGAGAAGAATAAGCATTGTTTTTATGTAGTAGAGTGCTCTGACGGAAGTTATTATGCAGGATATACAAATCATATAGAGAAGCGGATTCAGACCCATAATAGTGGAAAAGGGGCTAGGTATACGCGTGCTAGACTTCCTGTTGTTTTAAAATACATAGAATTTCATGAAGATAAGCGTACAGCTATGCAAGCAGAGTATTATTTTAAGCAGTTAAATAGAAAACAAAAAGAAGAATATATGCAAAAAGGAGAACGCTATGTGGCAACAAAAAAGCTTTCAACAAAATGAAAAGGGAGTTTTATATTTAGTACCAACTCCTATTGGAAATTTAGAAGATATGACATTTCGTGCAATCCGAATTTTAAAAGAAGCTGATTTAATTGCTGCTGAAGATACGAGACAAACGAAAAAACTTTGTAATTATTTCGAAATTGAAACCCCCGTTATGAGTTACCATGAGCATAATAAGGAAGTAAGTGGTAAGAAAATATTAGGGAAGTTAGACGAAGGAAAGACTGTCGCACTTGTTAGTGATGCTGGTATGCCTTGTATTTCCGATCCAGGTTACGATATTGTTGTAGAGGCTGTAGCAGAACAGTATCATGTAATCCCGCTTCCTGGGGCAAATGCAGCCCTTACAGCATTAATTGCATCAGGTCTTGAAACAAAACAATTTTATTTCTATGGATTTTTACAAAGAAATAAAAAAGAAAGAAAAATGGAGTTAGAGAAGCTTCGTTATGTACAAACTACAATGATGTTTTATGAAGCGCCCCATCGTTTAGATGATACTTTAATCTCGATGCAAGAAGTGTTGGGAAATAGAGAAATTGTATTATGTCGAGAGTTAACGAAAAAATTTGAGGAATTTATTCGTGGAACAGTTGAGGAAGCAATTGAGTGGACGAAACAAAATGAAGTTCGTGGCGAGTTTTGTATTTTAGTAGCTGGTTCAACGGAAGAACCTACCCCAGAAGAACAATGGTGGGAATCTATTTCGGTATATGATCATATTGAACATTATATAAACGAAAAAGGTATGAATTCAAAAGAGGCAATAAAAACAGTCGCTAAAGATCGAGATTTGTCGAAACGCGATGTATATCAAATCTATCATGTCGATAAAAAATAAGCTTCTCATAATTGAGAAGCTTATTTTGCTGTTTCGATATAATCTTGAAGTTCGTTTAAGATTCGCTCAGCGCCTTCTTTGCTTAAGATGATTTTACCTTCAGCTAGAGATAGGTTACCATCAGATACTTCACCAGTTACTTGGCAAGTCATGTTTGGCTTATATTTTTTTAAGATGATTTTCTCGTCATCAACGTAGATTTCAAGAGCATCCTTTTCTGCAATACCTAAAGTACGGCGTAATTCGATTGGAATTACCACACGACCTAATTCATCAACTTTACGAACGATACCAGTAGATTTCATAATTCTTTTCCTCCTAAAGAAATAGTTTATAAGTTTCGAGTCTATTTTCTAGATTCGTCATTTTTCGACAAAATACCCTATGGACATATGATACCAATCATTTACATTTCCGTCAATTCTTTAATTCTATATTTTTTAAAAAGATTTATAGATTTCTTACTTCTTATATATAATAGAATGAGAGTAATTTCTACTATTATTTAACTTTATTTTCAGAAAAATTTATAGATTGTAAGTAAGGACTGTATATTTTCTTGAAATATGAGCAATAGATGATAAAGATATTAAGTATTAACTCGTTTTTATCCCGCTATTTGCCAAGCAGTAAGATTCTAAATTTAAAATTGGGGTGGAGCAAAGAAGTTAAGTTGGAGTCGGATTGCTCGTAAAAGCCTGATTGGTGCGGGCTAATAATCCGCAGGAGTGAACACCCCCACACAGATTAAAGTTTCACTTTATATATAAGTTTTTGATATACTATTTATAAATACATATGAGGTTATCCGGGAGGTCCAAAACAATGACAGAGGAAAATAAGTCCTTTTATATTACTACCCCAATTTATTATCCAAGTGGAAAATTACACATTGGACATGCTTATACAACAGTAGCAGGAGATGCGATGGCACGATATAAGCGTATGCAAGGATACAATGTTCATTATTTAACAGGAACTGATGAGCATGGACAGAAGATCCAAAAGAAAGCAGAAGAATTAAATGTTACACCACAAGCATATGTGGATAACATTGTTGCAGGAATTAAAGAACTTTGGGAGAAAATGGATATCTCTTATGATGATTTTATTCGTACAACTGAAGATCGTCATAAAGATGTTGTTGAAAAAATCTTCAAGCAACTAGTAGATCAAGGTGATATTTATCTTGATGAATATGAAGGTTGGTATTCTGTACAAGATGAGACATTCTATACAGAGCATCAATTAGTAGATCCAATTATGGAAGGTGAAAAAGTAGTTGGAGGAAAAAGCCCAGATAGTGGTCATGATGTAGAACTTGTTCGTGAAGAATCGTATTTCTTTAGAATGGGTAAATATGTCGACAGACTATTAAAATTCTATGAAGATAATCCACATTTCATTCAGCCAGAGTCTCGTAAGAATGAGATGATTAATAACTTCATTAAACCAGGCCTAGAAGATTTAGCTGTTTCTCGTACTTCATTTGACTGGGGAGTTCGTGTTCCAGGTAACCCGAAACACGTTATTTACGTATGGGTTGACGCATTATCTAACTACATTACAGCATTAGGTTATGGAACAGAAAATGAAGAGATGTATAAGAAATTCTGGCCAGCTGATGTACATTTAGTTGGAAAAGAAATCGTTCGTTTCCATACAATTTATTGGCCAATCATTTTAATGGCATTAGATTTACCTCTTCCGAAAAAAATCTTTGCTCATGGTTGGATTTTAATGAAGGATGGAAAGATGAGTAAGTCAAAAGGAAACGTAGTAGATCCAGTTACTTTAATCGATCGTTACGGATTAGATGCATTACGTTATTACTTACTTCGTGAAGTTCCATTCGGATCTGATGGCGTATTCACACCAGAAGGATTTGTGGAGCGCATTAATTTCGATTTAGCAAATGACTTAGGTAACTTATTAAATCGTACAGTAGCTATGATTGATAAGTACTTTAACGGAGAAATCCCTGCATTTAAAGAAAATGTAACGGAATTCGATGAAACGTTAGTAACGTTTGCAAAAGATACATTGAAAAAAGTAGAAGAGGCAATGGAGAATATGGAATTCTCTGTAGCGCTAAGCTCAATTTGGCAATTGGTTAGCCGTGCAAATAAATATATTGATGAAACACAACCGTGGGTATTAGCGAAAGATGAGAATGATCGTGAAAAATTAGCTTCTGTAATGGCTCACTTAGCAGAGGTGCTTCGTCAAACAGGTATTATGCTTATGCCGTTCCTAACAGTAGCACCAGGTAAGATGTTTGCTCAGCTTGGACTTACTGAAGAGGCACATAAATCTTGGGAAAGCCTATCTACAATTGGCTGTATTCCAGCTGGAACAAAAGTAGAAAAAGGAAACCCGATTTTCCCGCGTTTAGAAATGGAAGTAGAAGTAGGGTACATTAAAGAACAAATGAAAAGCTCTGCTCCTAAAGTAGAAGAGAAAAAAGAAGAAGAACCGAAAGCAGAAGAAATTACAATTGATGATTTCTTTAAAGTAGAATTACGCGTAGCTGAAGTACTATCAGCTGAACCTGTGAAAAAAGCAGATAAGTTGTTAAAAATTCAGCTGGATTTAGGTACAGAAAAGCGTCAAGTTGTTTCAGGAATTGCAAAATTCTATTCGCCGGAAGACCTAAAAGGTAAAAAGGTTATTTGTGTAACAAACTTAAAACCTGTAAAATTGCGCGGTGAATTATCACAAGGTATGATTTTAGCGGGTGAAGAGAATGGCGTATTGTCATTAGCATCAATCGACCAAAATCTACCAAATGGTACAAAAATCAAGTAATTAAGACAAGAAAAGAGATGTTTCACGTGTAACATGTGTGAAGCGTCTTTTTTCTTTTTACACTCTCTATTTTTGCATTAAAATTATAGTATTGTTATCGTTAAGTTATTAAAGAGCTTATTTTTTAGAATAAACTTGATTTCAATATAAAAGGAGTTATGTATTATGTTGTTTGATACACATTCACATTTGAATGCAGAGCAATTTGAAGAAGATTTGCAAGAGGTTATTGCACGAATGAAAGAAGCGGGAGTTACCTATACAGTTGTTGTTGGTTTTGATGAAGTAACGATAAAAAAGGCGATTGAATTAGCTGAAACTTATGATTTTATTTACGCTGCGGTTGGATGGCATCCAGTTGATGCAATTGACATGACAGAAGAACATCTAGCTTGGTTAGAAGAACTTGCTTCTCATCCTAAAGTCGTTGCACTTGGAGAGATGGGATTAGATTATCATTGGGATAAGTCTCCAAAAGAAATACAGAAGGAAGTATTCCGTAAACAAATTGCATTAGCCAAAAAAGTGAAATTGCCGATTATTATACATAACCGCGATGCAACTCAAGATATTGTTGATATTCTAGAAGAGGAGAATGCAGCTGAAGTGGGAGGCATTATGCATTGCTTTAGCGGCAGCGTAGAAGTAGCAGAGCGATGTGTTGATATGAACTTTTTAATTTCATTAGGCGGACCAGTTACATTTAAAAATGCTAAGAAGCCGAAAGAAGTTGCTGTGGAGATTCCATTAGAGAAATTGTTAATAGAGACAGATTGTCCATATTTAACACCACATCCATTTCGAGGAAAACGAAATGAACCGAGTTATGTAAAACTCGTAGCAGAAGAAATTGCGAATTTAAAAGGAATTTCTTATGAGGAAGTAGCAGAAATAACAACAAAAAATGCAAAAGCTTTATTTGGTGTTGAATAAAAAGGAGTGGGAGAACCCATTCTTTTTTATTTTTGTGAAAAAATAAGGGCGAATGAGGAAGTGTTACAATAAGGAGAGAGAACAAAGTTTTGGACATTCTATTTTTTAAAATGTAAGAATGGGGAAAATAATAATGGAAAAGTCGTCATTTTTTTGTTTTACTAAGTAGAGACGAAACGAGTGTGGAGGCAAGCATGAAAATTAAAGAGATTATCGTTGTAGAAGGTAAAGATGATACAGTTGCGATTAAGCGTGCTGTTGATGCGGATACAATTGAAACGAACGGTTCAGCAATCGGTGATCATGTTATTGAGCAAGTTAAATTAGCGCTGCAAAAACGGGGCGTTATTATTTTCACAGATCCGGATTATCCTGGAGAGCGTATTCGAAAAATTATTTCTGATAAGGTGCCTGGATGTAAACATGCTTTTTTACCGAAGGAAGAAGCACTTGCCAAAAGGAAAAAGGGTGTCGGGATTGAACATGCTTCTAATGAATCAATTCGCCGTGCTTTAGAGAATATACATGAAGAAATGGAAGCTTACACAAGTGAAATTAGTTGGAGCGATTTAGTCGATGCAGGCTTAGTGGGCGGAGAAATGGCAAAGAGTCGCAGAGAAAGAATGGGTAAGCTATTAAAGATTGGTTATACAAACGCAAAACAGTTACATAAACGTTTACAAATGTTTCAAGTTTCAAAAGAATCTTTTGCAGAAGCTTATAAGCAAGTCATACAGGAGGAAAGAAAATGAAGGATATCGCAACGCCAAATCGTACGAAAGACATTGTTGAAAAGTATGGATTTTCATTCAAAAAAAGTTTAGGACAAAATTTTTTAATTGATACGAATGTATTAAATCGTATTGTCGATCACGCTGAAATTGGTTCAGAAAGTGGTGCAATTGAAATTGGACCAGGTATCGGTGCGTTAACAGAACAATTAGCGAAGCGTGCTAAAAAAGTAGTAGCTTTTGAAATTGATCAGAGGTTATTACCGATTTTAGATGAGACGTTAGCTCCATATAGCAACGTTACAGTTATAAATAAAGACGTACTAAAGGCAGATGTACATGAGGTGTTTAGTGAGCAATTTGAGGAAGGGCAAGATGTAATGGTAGTAGCGAACTTACCGTACTATATTACAACGCCAATTTTATTTAAATTGTTGGAAGAGAAATTACCGGTTCGTGGATTTGTTGTTATGATGCAAAAAGAAGTTGGAGATCGTTTAGCTGCTAAACCTGGAACGAAAGAGTATGGTTCTTTATCCATTGCTATTCAGTATTATACAGAGGTGGAAACAGTTATGACTGTACCACGTACAGTGTTTGTGCCACAACCAAATGTTGATTCTGCGATTATTCGTCTCCTAAAGCGCCCGAAACCAGTTGTAGAAGTAACAGATGAGACATTCTTCTTTGAAGTAGTACGAGCAAGTTTTGCACAGCGTCGTAAAACTTTAATGAATAATTTATCAAATAATTTAAATGGTTTCCCGAAAGATAAAGAGCTGTTGGATCGAATTTTAACAGAAGTGGGAATTGATCCAAAACGAAGAGGCGAAACGCTATCTATCGAGGAGTTTGCAACATTAAGTAATGCATTAGTTCTTCATAAATTGTCATAAGAATAGAAAAGGGACAGTTCAACTTGAACTGTCCCTTTTGTCACCTTTCCTCTCCTACATTCATACTTTAAAAACAGGTAAGATGGCCTAACGAGTTTGGAGGTAGGAGAATGGCTTTACATGTTGGAGAATTAGTGGAACGATATTCTCATAATAGGGATATCCTTTTTCGTATTATAGAAATAAAAGGCGAGATAGCTATATTATTTGGAGAGGAAATTAGACTGGTGGCAGATGCGCCACTTGAAGATTTAATTAGTATAGATCAACGAGAGCATAAAAAAAGAGCGAAGCGTGAGAAAGAAACGATGGAGCGTACGTATCGTTTGTTTCAACAAGATTATGTATTAATGAAACAAAGGCATGAACACACTTCAACGGGTGGATATACAAGTGAGGTGAATTATTTTCAAATGCCAGGACGTGTATTGCATATAGATGGGGACCCGTTATATTTGCGCAAGTGCTTAGACTTATATAATAAAATTGGTGTTCCTGTACAAGGTATTCATTGTAAAGAAACAGAGATGCATGAAAAGGTAGTAGATTTAATAGATCATTTTCGTCCAGACATTTTAGTTATTACGGGGCACGATGCATATACAAAATCAAAAGGGGTAAAGGGAGATTTAGCAGCATATAGACATTCAAGGCATTTTGTACAGGCTGTTCGAGAAGTGAGAAAAAAATATCCATCATTGGATCAACTCGTTATTTTTGCTGGGGCATGCCAATCACACTTTGAAGCATTAATTCGAGCGGGTGCTAACTTTGCTAGTTCACCATCTAGAATTAATATTCACGCACTAGATCCTGTATATGTGGTTGGTAAAATTAGTTTTACGTCATTTATGGAAAGAGTAAATGTATGGGATGTTGTACGTAATACGATTACCGGCGAAAAGGGACTTGGCGGGATTGAGACGAGGGGGATTTTACGAACTGGATTACCCTTTCAACATTATGAAGAATAAGCAAGGTACATATGTATCTTGCTTTTTTGTATGGGAAGGATTTAAATCAGCTTGGATAAAAAGAGACAAGAACGCGCAGACTACATAATGATACTTTTACAATATAGTATTTCTTCTATCTATTTGAACGCATGATGCTTTTATAATGATATTGTCTGTGAGTTGCGGTTAATAATTGGGATAGATATATCGTGTTTTAAGTGTTCAATCTAAATTACAGCGAGGTGTAACGAAGTATATGTCAAAACGTTTAGATGAAATTAAAAGCGAATTAGATCACCATCTTGGACAGAGACTGATGTTAAAGGCAAATAGTGGGAGAAGAAAAACAGTAGAACAATCAGGTGTACTTGCAGAAACGTACCGTTCTGTTTTTGTTGTACAATTGGATCAGCAAGAAGATGCGTTGCAACGTGTATCATATAGCTATGCGGATGTTTTAACAGAGACAGTAGAGTTAACGTTTTATGGTGAACCTCATAATGAAGTGATTTTATAATTCATGTATCGTTACATATATTCCCACAAATGAAAAGCTATATTATTTTGCATACTAATTATACCGTAGCAAAATAAGGAGGGACTCTGCATTGAGTAGACGAAGAGGTGTCATGTCAAATCAATTTAAAGAAGAGCTTGCAAAAGAGCTAGGCTTTTATGATGTTGTTCAGAAAGAAGGCTGGGGCGGAATTCGTGCGAAAGATGCTGGTAACATGGTGAAACGTGCTATAGAAATTGCAGAACAGCAATTAATGAAACAAAACCAGTAGTTGTAAGATACTTTCTATGCTACGGTAGCCGAGGAGTGATTCCTCGGCTTTTTGTACTCGAAAAGGTGCCATCATTTTACATAAGTAGTTTCATTCTGAATGCTTTTCGTTATAATTAGGGAAGTGTCATCGTCTTACTATAAATTTATGGTAAAATAAACGATAAAAGATTGAGTACATAGAGTGGGTGAATAGATTGAAGCTACTAGTGAAAGCACCAGCAAAGATTAATCTGTCGTTAGATGTACTGGGAAAAAGACAAGACGGATATCATGAAGTGAAAATGATTATGACAACAATTGATTTAGCGGATCGTTTAGAACTAATGGAATTAGCAGAAGACCGTATTGAAATTTTATCCCATAATCGGTATGTCCCAGACGACCAAAGAAACTTAGCTTATCAAGCAGCGAAATTATTAAAAGAGAAGTTTAATGTGAAAAAAGGCGTATCTATTACTATTGAAAAAACGATTCCAGTAGCAGCTGGATTAGCAGGTGGAAGTAGTGATGCAGCAGCGACATTACGTGGCCTTAATAAATTATGGAATTTAGGGCTTACAATTGATCAGTTAGCAGAGCTTGGCGCAAAAATCGGATCAGATGTATCGTTTTGTGTATATGGTGGGACAGCAATTGCCACTGGAAGAGGAGAGCAAATTGAGCACATAAAAACTCCACCTTCTTGTTGGGTTATTTTGGCAAAACCCCATATTGGTGTATCTACTGCTGATGTGTATGGAAATTTAAAGTTAAATCGAGTTACACATCCAAATGTAGATAAAATGGTTAACGTCATAAATGCTGGGGACTACAAAGGGATTTGTGATACTGTTGGTAATGTTTTAGAAGATGTAACGTTTGCGATGCATCCTGAAGTTGCACGTATTAAGGCACAGATGAAGCGATTTGGTGCGGATGCCGTATTAATGAGTGGAAGTGGCCCAACCGTATTTGGTCTTGTGCACCATGATTCGCGAATGCATCGTATATATAACGGATTAAAAGGATTTTGTGAACAAGTATACGCAGTACGTTTATTAGGAGAGCGAGAAACGCTTGAATAAAGACGTATAATACGTTATGATTTGTTTAGAATATTCGTGATTTGAGGTGAGAGTATGAAAATTAGACGAAGTACAAGATTAGTCGATATGACGTATTACTTGTTACAAAACCCTCGTCAGCTAGTTTCTCTCACTTTTTTTGCTGAAAGGTATCAATCAGCTAAGTCTTCCATTAGTGAAGATTTAGTTATTATTAAGCAAACGTTTGAACAACAAGGGGTCGGCACATTGCAAACGGTACCAGGAGCAGCAGGAGGAGTGAAATATATACCATATATAAGTGAGGAAGAGGCAGATCTAATTATTGGTGAGCTTTGTAGCTTATTTGAAAATCCAGATCGTATTTTGCCTGGTGGTTACTTATATATGACAGATCTTTTAAGTAATCCTCGCCATATTAATGGCGCAGGTCGTTTGTTTGCTTCTGTTTTTGCTAGGCAACCAATTGATGCGGTTATGACGGTGGCAACGAAGGGGATTCCACTTGCTTATGCGGTGGCAAATTACTTAGATGTACCGGTAGTAATTGCAAGGAAAGATAATAAGGTAACAGAAGGCCCAACTGTTAGTATTAACTATGTATCAGGTTCTTCTAAGCGAATTCAAACAATGACGTTAGCAAAGCGTAGCCTTCCAGAGGGATCAAATGTTTTAATTATTGATGACTTCATGAAAGCTGGCGGGACAATTCAAGGTATGATGAGTATGTTAGAAGAGTTTAAGGCTAATGTTGTTGGTATTGGTGTATTAGTAGAATCCACGGATATTGAAGAACGACTAATTAATAATTTTGTATCATTAATTCGTCTATCAGAAGTTGATGTGAAAGAAAAAGCGATTCAAGTGGAAAAGGGAAATTATTCACTGGCACCATTTGATGAAGGGCTTGTAGAGGCTGAGTAAAAAGGTAAAGCAGATCGCTTTATCTTTTTTTTATTCTATTTATAAATTACAAAATAGATGGACAAACTGCTTTTCGTGCACTATTTTTAAAGAGTAAAAATAAATAATAAAAGGGTGAAAAAATATGAAAGTTGTTCAAACAAGCAATGCACCACAAGCAATTGGACCATATTCACAAGGGATTATTGTAAATAATATGTTTTACAGTTCAGGACAAATTCCGTTAACTGCAAGTGGAGAGCTTGTAGCAGGAGACGTGACAGTACAAACAGAGCAAGTATTTCAAAATTTACAAGCGGTATTAGAAGAAGCAGGTGCTTCATTTGATACAGTAGTAAAAACAACAGTATTCTTAAAAGATATGGATGATTTTAATGCTGTTAATGAAGTATACGGCTCTTATTTCTCTACTCATAAGCCAGCTCGTTCTTGTGTACAAGTAGCAAAATTACCGAAAGATGTTTCAATTGAAATCGAAGTAATTGCCCTAGTTAAGTAATCTTTTGTAAGCGATAACCTCCACTAATCTCTATATTCAATTACATTAAAAATTTTTATCTTAAAAATTTTTAAAAAATTAAAGGGAAAATAGAAATTTTGTGGAATTTATACAAATATATCGCTTATTTAGAAAAGGGTGGTGAACACAAGATGGAAGTGACTGACGTAAGATTACGCCGCGTAAACACAGAAGGCCGCATGAGAGCAATTGCCTCTATTACTCTAGACCATGAATTTGTTGTTCATGATATTCGTGTAATTGATGGTAATAATGGATTATTTGTAGCAATGCCAAGTAAACGTACTCCAGATGGAGAATTCCGTGACATTGCACATCCAATTAATTCTAATACACGCTCTAAAATTCAAGATGCGGTTTTAACAGAGTATCATCGTTTAGGCGAGTTAGAAGAGGTTGAGTTTGAAGAAGCGGGTGCTTCGTAAAATTCGAATGAAAAGGGCTTTTTAAAGAAATCCCTATAATTTTGCAACAAACTCCTGTAAGCATTTACAGGAGTTTGTTTTTTTTGTGTGGTTTTATCTATTTTTGTACGGAAAATTCTGAATTTATTAAAGTGAAGAGGAAAACTTCTAATTTTTTCAAAATCATTTTAAATAGTATAGCTTATTTCTTAAAAAAGATACTAAAGAGTAAAACATCGTATAAGAATTATGGTAAAATTTAATAGTTAAAATGTGTTTCTTGAAATATATGATGATTTAGGATAATATCGTTAATGGATAAATAGGTTGCGATGGAGGGTCTATATGTCAAACAGATTTGCAGTGATTCTAGCTGCAGGCAAAGGCACACGTATGAAGTCTAAGCTATACAAAGTGCTTCATCCTGTATGTGGAAAACCTATGGTACAACATGTTGTCGATCAAGTAACGCAATTAGGATTGCAGAAACTTGTAACAGTCGTAGGACATGGTGCTGAAATGGTACAAGAACAGCTAGGAAACGTAAGTGAGTTTGCATTACAAGCAGAACAACTTGGTACAGCACATGCTGTAGATCAAGCTGCAAGTGTACTTGCAAATGAAGAAGGAACAACTTTAGTTATTTGTGGTGATACGCCGCTAATAACT
This sequence comes from Bacillus pretiosus, assembly GCF_051294775.1. Lineage (NCBI taxonomy): Bacteria > Bacillati > Bacillota > Bacilli > Caryophanales > Bacillaceae > Bacillus > Bacillus pretiosus. The sequence goes on along the minus strand of NZ_JBPPHF010000012.1, from coordinate 31,032 downwards.
GCTGAAACGATGGAAGCATTGCTTCAGCAACATAAAGAAGCAGGGGCAATGGCAACGGTGCTAACAGCTTACATAGAAGAACCTGCTGGATATGGTCGTATCGTTCGTAATGAGAATGGTCATGTTGAAAAGATTGTTGAGCATAAGGATGCAAATGAGAAAGAATTAGCTATTAAAGAAATCAATACAGGTACGTATTGTTTTGATAATAAAGCTTTATTCGCCTCACTTTCTAAAGTTTCAAATGATAACGTACAAGGTGAATATTACCTGCCAGATGTTATTGAGATTTTAAAAAATGAAGGTCATATCGTATCGGCTTATCAAACAGAGCACTTCGATGAAACGTTAGGTGTTAACGACAGAGTCGCTCTATCGCAAGCGGAAATTATTATGAAAAACCGTATCAACCGTAAAAACATGGTAAATGGTGTTACAATTATTGATCCAAGTAACACGTATATTTCTGCTGATGCAATTATCGGTAGTGATACAGTTCTTCATCCAGGAACAATTATTGAGGGGAATACTGTAATTGGTTCTGATTGTGAAATTGGACCGCACACAGTAATTCGCGATAGTGAAATTGGAGATCGTACGACAATTCGACAATCTACTGTACATGATAGTAAACTTGGTACAGAAGTATCGGTTGGTCCATTTGCACATATTCGCCCAGATTCAGTTATTGGAGATGAAGTACGCGTTGGAAACTTCGTGGAAATCAAAAAAACTGTTTTTGGTAATAGAAGTAAAGCTTCACACTTAAGTTATATCGGGGATGCACAAGTTGGAGAAGACGTGAATCTTGGTTGTGGTTCAATTACGGTGAACTATGACGGTAAGAATAAATTCAAAACTGTGATTGGTAACGGGGTATTTATTGGATGTAATTCAAACCTTGTCGCTCCTGTAACAGTTGAAGATGGTGCTTATGTGGCAGCAGGCTCTACAATTACAGAGAATGTTCCATCAAAAGCATTATCTGTAGCACGTGCACGTCAAGTTAACAAAGAAGACTATGTTGATCAATTGCTGAATAAGAAAAAATCATAATGTGGAGGGTTAATCTAGATGTCGACTCAATATCTAAATTCTAATTTGAAAGTATTCTCTTTAAACTCTAATAAGGAACTTGCTGAGCAAATTGCAAAGCACATTGGAGTAGGACTAGGAAAATGTTCTGTTGATCGTTTTAGTGATGGAGAAGTTCAAATTAACATTGAAGAAAGTATCCGTGGTTGCGATGTATTCATTATTCAATCTACAAGCTTCCCAGTAAACGAACATATCATGGAATTACTTATTATGATCGATGCATTAAAACGTGCATCTGCAAAAACAATTAATATTGTTATTCCTTACTATGGTTATGCGCGTCAAGACCGTAAAGCGCGTTCTCGTGAACCAATTACATCGAAACTTGTAGCAAACTTGCTTGAAACAGCAGGTGCAACTCGTGTAATCACTCTAGATTTACATGCTCCACAAATTCAAGGGTTCTTTGATATCCCAATCGACCACTTAATGGGTGTACCGATTCTTTCAGATTACTTTGAAACAAAAGGTCTTAAAGATATCGTAATCGTGTCACCAGACCACGGTGGGGTAACTCGTGCTAGAAAAATGGCAGATCGCCTAAAAGCACCAATCGCTATTATTGATAAGCGTCGTCCTCGTCCGAACGTATCAGAGGTAATGAACATTATCGGTAATATTGAAGGTAAAACAGCAATTTTAATTGATGACATCATTGATACAGCTGGTACAATTACATTAGCAGCAAACGCTCTTGTTGAGAACGGTGCTTCTGAAGTATATGCTTGCTGTACACACCCAGTATTATCTGGTCCAGCAATTGAGCGTATCCAAAACTCAAATATTAAAGAGTTAGTTGTAACGAACTCTATCGTATTACCAGAAGAGAAGAAAATCGACAAAGTACATGAACTTTCAGTTGCTCCACTAATCGGAGAAGCAATCATTCGTGTATACGAAGAAGAATCTGTAAGTGTATTATTCAATTAATTGGATAGAATGAGACGTAACCAAGATTGGTTACGTCTTTTCGTATCGAAAAAAGAAAGTAGTGGTACAAGAATGAAATTGATAGTAGGACTTGGGAACCCAGGTAGAGAATATGAATTAACAAGGCATAATATTGGATTTATGGCGATTGATGAACTTGCAAAGCGTTGGAATATTTCTTTGAATGAACAAAAATTTAAAGGAGTATTTGGTGCAGGATTTGTTAATGGAGAAAAAGTAATCTTATTAAAGCCACTTACATATATGAATTTATCTGGGGAAAGTATTCGACCACTCATGGATTACTATAAAATTGATGTTGAGGACTTCGTTGTTCTGTACGATGATTTAGACATCCCTGTAGGTAAATTACGCCTTCGTATGAAAGGTAGTGCTGGTGGACATAATGGTGTGAAATCAACAATTTCACATTTAGGAACACAAGAGTTTCAACGTATCCGCATGGGAATTGATCGTCCGAAAAATGGCATGAAGGTAGTAGATTACGTATTAGGACGTTTTACATCGGAAGAAATTCCTGATGTGAGTCATTCTATTGAAAAAGCAGCGGATGCATGTGAAGAATGGTTAAATAAACCTTTTCTTCAAATCATGAATACCTTCAATAGTTAAGGGTATGATTGGGAATATTTTGTCTTGTTTTTACCCATACTAGTAGTAATTGGATTTTTAGGAGGCTAGTATGGAAGGGTATTATTATTGCAGACATTGCGGGAGTAATGTAGGCTCCGTTACTGCAGAAAAAGTGTATAGCGACGTTTTATTTCAACTAACAGAGCAAGAAGTAGTAGAGATGATTCATTTTCATGAGAATGGAAATATATATATAAAAACGATTTGTGAATCGTGTCAAGAAACGCTCGCATCTTATCCTGAGTATTATGAATATGAAAAATTTCTGCAATAAAATGTTGTCGCTTTGGCATGTCCAAAGCATTTTTCTGTTTTCTTTTTCCAAAATATTTGCATAAAATATAGTGGCTTGCTCTTTATGTTGAGAGGGGTTTTGAAAATGATAGGTTTATTAGAGCAATTTTATAAAAATGAAGAGATCCAATCGGTTATTAATGGACTAGAAGATGGTTTAAAAGAACAACTTGTATCAGGTATGGCAACCTCTTCTCGTTCGTTATTAATGGCGGCCTTATATAAAAAAACAAAAAAATCACAACTTATTGTGACGCATAATTTATATCAAGCACAAAAAGTGCATGAAGATTTAGTGGCGTTACTTGGTGAAAAAGATGTGTGGTTATACCCAGTAAATGAATTGATAGCATCAGAAATTGGTGTTGCAAGCCCAGAATTGAAGGCGCAACGTATTGAAGTATTGAATCGTTTAGCGGCAGGAGAGAACGGGATTATTGTAGCGCCAGTTGCAGGACTACGCAGATTTTTACCAATGAAAGAGTTGTGGAAGCAAAGGCAAATCGAAATCAATCTAGGGCAAGAGATTGATTTAGATACATTCTTGCATACTTTACATCATATTGGTTATGAGCGTAAGTCGATGGTAGAAGCTCCTGGGGAATTCAGTTTGCGCGGGGGAATATTAGATATTTACCCATTAACTGAAGAGTTACCATTTCGTATTGAATTTTTCGATACAGAAGTTGATTCTATTCGATTATTTGATGTGGATGAACAGCGCTCTCAAGATAAAAAAGAAAGTGTTAGATTTGGTCCAGCAACAGAGTTTTTATTTTCACAGGAAGAATTGAAGTCGGGAATTGAGCATCTTGAGGAAGGCTTGACTAAGACGATGCAAAAACTTTCCGATGATAAATTGAAGACTACAGTGCTTGAAACGGTAAGTCATGAAATTGAGATGTTAAAAAACGGGCAAAGTATAGAACAGATGTTTAAATATTTATCTATTTTCTATAAAGAACCTGCTAGTCTGATAGATTATTTACCTGAAGATGGTATTGTGGTTTTGGATGAGATTTCTCGTATTCAAGAAACGGCATCACATCTTGAAACGGAAGAGGCGGAATGGTATATATCACTTCTTGGTGAGGGAACAATTATTCAAGATTTATCTTTCTCACACTCGTTTGAGGAATTTCTTCATCATAAAAAAAGAAGTTTTGTATATTTAACGTTATTCTTACGTCATATAGCACATACACATCCGCAAAATATTGTGAATGTGACATGTAAAACAATGCAAGATTTCCATGGGCAGATGCAGTTGTTGAAAACTGAAATTGATAGATGGAACGAAGGGCATTTTACGACTGTTGTGCTCGGCACAGATGATGAACGTGTAAAAAAACTACAACATATTTTAAGTGATTATGATATTGAGGCAGATATCGTAGAGGGCACAGATATATTATTGCCTGGAAGGTTGCAAATTGCTGTAGGTGATTTACATGCAGGATTTGAAATGCCGATGCAAAAGCTTGTTGTTATTACTGAAAAAGAGCTTTTTCATAAAAAAGTTAAAAAATCACAACGTAAGCAGAAGTTATCTAATGCTGAACGTATTAAAAGTTATTCGGAATTAAAAGTTGGAGATTATGTAGTTCATGTAAATCATGGTATAGGTAAATTCTTAGGTATCGAGACACTAGAGATTAATGGTGTTCATAAAGATTACTTGAATATTAAATATCAAGGTAATGATAAGTTATACGTTCCAATTGAACAAATTGACCAAGTGCAGAAATATGTAGGATCTGAAGGTAAGGATCCTAAAGTTTATAAATTGGGCGGAAATGATTGGAAAAAGGTCAAAACGAAAGTTGAAAAATCTGTACAAGACATTGCGGATGACCTAATTAAACTATATGCTGAGCGCGAAGCTTCAAAAGGTTATGCATATACACCAGATACGGCAGAACAACAAGAATTTGAATCTTCTTTCCCATATCAAGAGACAGAGGATCAATTACGTTCTATTGACGAGATTAAGAAAGATATGGAACGTGGACGTCCGATGGATAGGCTTCTTTGTGGTGATGTAGGATATGGAAAGACGGAAGTAGCTATCCGTGCGGCATTTAAGGCAATTATGGATGAAAAACAAGTTGCAATTTTAGTGCCGACAACGATCCTTGCACAACAACACTATGAAACAATTCGAGAGCGTTTTCAAGATTATCCAATCAATATAGGATTATTAAGTAGATTCCGTACGAGAAAACAGCAAAATGAAACAATTAAAGGCTTAAAAGATGGTACGGTAGATATCGTAATCGGAACGCATCGTATTTTATCTAAAGACGTTACTTATAAAGATTTAGGTCTTCTTATTATTGATGAAGAACAAAGGTTTGGTGTAACGCATAAAGAAAAAATTAAACAATTAAAAGCAAATGTTGACGTGTTAACATTAACGGCAACTCCGATTCCGCGTACACTCCATATGTCTATGCTTGGTGTGCGTGACTTATCTGTTATTGAGACACCACCAGAAAATCGTTTCCCAGTCCAAACGTATGTAGTAGAGTATAATCCAGCGTTAATGCGAGAAGCGATAGAACGAGAGCTTGCAAGAGGTGGGCAAATTTACTTCCTATATAATCGTGTGGAGGATATCGAAAGAAAAGCAGATGAAATTTCGATGTTAGTTCCAGACGCGCGTGTAACGTATGCACATGGGAAAATGAACGAAGGTGAATTAGAGTCTGTTATGCTATCGTTTTTAGAAGGGCAGCATGATGTTCTTGTAAGTACAACAATTATTGAGACGGGTGTAGATATTCCGAATGTAAATACGTTAATTGTATTTGATGCAGATCGTATGGGATTATCGCAGCTGTATCAGCTTCGTGGTCGTGTTGGACGTTCTAATCGTGTTGCATATGCATACTTTGCATACAAACGAGATAAAGTGTTATCAGAAGTTGCAGAGAAGCGTCTGCAAGCCATTAAAGAGTTCACAGAGCTTGGGTCAGGTTTCAAAATTGCGATGAGAGACTTATCCATTCGTGGTGCAGGTAACTTGTTAGGAGCCGAACAGCATGGATTTATTGATTCTGTCGGATTTGATCTATATTCTCAAATGTTAAAAGATGCAATTGAACAGCGTAGAGGAACAGATGGGGTTGAAAATACAGTTAATGTTGAAATTGATTTAGAAGTAGATGCATATTTACCAGATGCTTATATTTCAGATAGTAAACAAAAGATTATGATGTATAAACAGTTTAGAGGTGTTTCTGCAATTGAGGATATTGAAGAGTTGCAGGAAGAGATGATAGATAGATTTGGTGATTACCCGCAAGAGGTTGGTTACTTATTGCAAATTGCAAATATTAAAGTATTGGCAATGAAAGAACAAATCGAGTTAATTAAGCAAAATAAATTTGAAGTGACAATTCTGTTCTCAGAACAAGCAAGTCAAAATATTGATGGCGGAAAATTATTCATGCTTGGAAATAGTTTTGGACGTATGATTGGTCTAGGAATGGAAGGATCGCAATTGAAAATCGTTATGAAAACAAATGGTTTAGAGACATCGAAGTGGTTAACAATTGCTGAAAATTTATTAAAAGGCCTACCAGATGTAAAAAAAGAAGTCATAAATGCCTAATATAAGATAAAAAAATACAATTCGGCGTGCATAGAAGAACTAATGTGTAAAATACTATGTCTAACAGTTGGTGATTTTTACATGAACAGGTAAATTCACCACTTTGATCATCAGTAGAAAGTGAGGCAGCATTAGAATGAAAGCAACTGGAATCGTACGTCGAATTGATGATTTAGGTAGGGTAGTAATCCCGAAGGAAATTCGTAGAACTTTACGTATTCGAGAAGGAGACCCACTAGAAATATTTGTTGATCGCGATGGAGAAGTGATTTTGAAAAAATATTCTCCAATTAGTGAACTAGGTAATTTTGCAAAGGAATATACGGAAGCTTTATACGATAGTTTAGGACATAATGTGCTTGTATGCGATCGTGATTCTATTATCGCAGTAGCAGGCGTATCTAAAAAAGAATACTTAAATAAAAGTGTTGGCGATTTAATTGAGAAGACAATGGAAGAGCGTAAGTCTGTAATTATGACAGATGAAAGCGAAATTTCAATTATTGATGGAGTAACAGAAAAAGTGAGTTCCTATACAATTGGCCCGATTGTTGCGAATGGGGATCCAATTGGAGCTGTTGTTATCTTCTCTAAAGAGGATATTATAAGTGAAGTAGAGCATAAGTCAGTAAATACAGCTGCAAGCTTTTTAGCGAAACAAATGGAGCAGTAAGGCTATATCGAATTTTAGAAGTAGCAATCTTTCCTAATTATGATATTTCTTTTTGAGAAATCAAATATTTGGAGATATATGTATATTGAATGAAGGTAGCGCTTTGCTACCTTTTTTCGTTGAACATTTCTAGCGTTGCACGAACGTATTATTACTCGTGTAGGCAAGGAAGCTTGTCCTTTTCTTTATGATATAATACGAGGGGTGAGAATAGAAAAAGGAGTTTTCTTGTATGGAATCGAAGAAGTATCAAGCCTTTTGGCGTGGGGCTATTATATTAACAATCGCAAGTTTTGTTACAAAGGTATTAAGCGCTTTTTACCGTATTCCATATCAAAATATAGCGGGTGATATTGGTTTTTATATTTACCAACAAATTTATCCGTTTTATGGATTTTGTTTAATTTTAGCTACTTATGGGTTCCCCATTATAATTTCAAAAATGGTTGCGGAACGATTAGAGCGAGGGAAACAACAAGAAGCAGAAGAAATTATCTGTGTATCTTTTTGGTTTTTATTAGGAATTGGTTTCGTAGGCTTTTTTACATTGTTTTTTGGTGCCGAAACAATTGCAGCAGCCATGGGTGATATACACTTAGATAAGTTATTACGTGTTATTTCATTTTCATTCATATTGATGCCGTTTTTATCTGTAGCAAGAGGATATTTTCAGGGGTTCAATAATATGATGCCAACAGCTGTTTCGCAAGTGATAGAACAAACAATTCGTGTTTCTATTATTGTATTTTTATCTCTATTCCTAATTGCTCGCGGATTTGATTTATATACAGTCGGTGCAGGTGCTATGTTAGGTTCAATCGCAGGCGGACTAATTGGGATTATCGTACTTGTACTTTATATGCGTCATGACTTTCGTTCTATATTTTTCAAGAGGGTAAAGAGAATTAAGGGAAAAAAGAGGATCATTAAAATTCTGTTTTGGCAGGGATTGGCGATTTGTGTTAGTAACTTAGTACTTATTTTTATACAAATGGCTGATTCCATTTCCTTCTATTCCTTACTTATTGGGGCAGGAGAGCAAGCTGAAAGTGCAAAGGTATTAAAAGGTGTTTACGACAGAAGTATCCCGCTTATGCAATTAGGTACTGTCGTGACAACTTCTTTCTCATTGTCACTTATTCCAATTATTACAGCGGCGAAGGAAAGAGGAGATCTTTCCTTTATTCGAGAAAAGGTAAAGTTAGCAATGAAAATAACATTTGTTATTGGATTTGCAGCTGCCATTGGATTAACTTGTATTATTCAGCCTACGAATATTATGTTGTTTGAAAATAGTGATGGGTCAGATGTTTTATCCATTTTATCTTTATCTATTTTATTTAGTTCATTGTCGATTACAACTGCTTCTATTTTGCAAGGGTTAGGACAAACATTAAAACCAGCAATATTCGTTATATTTGGGGGTTGTTTAAAGTTAGCTTTAAATTATACATTAATGCCGTATTTTGGTGTGAAGGGAGCTGCAATTGCAACACTAGTTGCGTTAATTGTAATTTCTGTGCTAAATAGTGCATTACTTATGCAAGCTGTATCCGAATCGCTTATCGATAAGCGTAATATGTTAGGTGTAGTTATTAGTGGTATCGGTATGGGGTTTGTATTAATAATATTTATACGTTTGATGCAAATGTCTGGATTAGTAATTGATACGAGGCATAGAGGAATTGCAACACTTGAGGCATTGTTAGGTGTAGCTATCGGTGGATTAACATATGTGTTTTTAATTTTAAAATTACGTGTATTTACAAAAGCGGAAATAGGAACCGTTATGAAAAAAGAGAAAAAAGAAGGTTCATTGAAGAAGAGTGGATAGAGGTGGCAGGTTGTGAGTGGAATCATTACTATTTTAGGATTAGGTGCTGGTGAGTTAGATCAGTTAACGATGGGTGTATATCGAAAAATAAAAGAAGCAGATCACATGTTTGTTAGAACGAAGGAACATCCCGTTATAGAAGAGTTGGAGAAAGAAGGTATACAATATACAGCCTTTGACAGTGTATATGAAGCGCATGATACATTTGAAATTGTATATGAAACAATCGCCAATACATTGTTAGAACAAGCTGAAGGCACAGAAATCATCTATGCCGTGCCAGGGCATCCGCTTGTAGCGGAAAGAACGGTTCAGCTACTGTTGGAAAAAGGTGAAGTAGCGAATGTTGAAGTGCGCATTGAAGGTGGACAAAGTTTCCTTGATCCTATGTTTGCGAGTCTAAAGATTGATCCGATTGAAGGATTCCAATTAATTGACGCCACATCATTTGAAAGAGGACAATTAGAATTACGTCAACATTTAATCTTTTGCCAAGTATATGACGCATTCGTTGCATCTGATGTGAAATTAACATTAATGGAGATGCTATCAGATGATTATGAAGTGTATATCGTAACAGCTGCAGGGACTTCATTTGAACAAGTTAAAAAGGTGCCGTTGTACATGTTAGATCATGAAACAGAGTTGAATAATTTAACGAGTGTATATGTACCACCAGTTAAAGAACGTGCGTCCTTGTATCAACAGTTTGATGTGCTTAGAGAAATTATTGCAGACCTTCGTGGACCGAATGGTTGTCCGTGGGATAAAAAGCAAACACATCAATCTTTAAAGAAGTATTTAATTGAGGAAGCTTATGAAGTGTTGGAAGCAATTGATGAAGAGGATGATGATCACTTAGTAGAAGAACTGGGTGATATATTATTACAAGTTATGTTGCATGCTCAAATCGGGGAGGATGAAGGTTGGTTCTCTATAGATGATATTATTCGAACTTTATCTGAGAAAATGGTTCGCCGCCACCCGCATGTATTTGGGAATACGGATGTAAATAATGCCGATGAAGTAATTACCAATTGGGAAGAAATTAAAAAACAAGAAAAAGGATTCGTGAAAGAATCTGTTTTAAATGGGGTTCCAAAAAGTTTGCCACAGTTACTACGCGCCTATGAAATCCAGAAAAAAGCTGGTAAAGTTGGTTTCGATTGGGTTGATGTACAACCGGTGATAGAGAAAGCCTTAGAAGAATGGCAAGAGTTCCAACAAGAAGTTACAAATATGGATGAGGCGAAAATGTTAGGTGAATTTGGCGATTTACTATTTGCGTTTGTGAATATAGCTCGTCATTATAAAATAGATCCCGAAGAGGCGTTACGTTCAACGAATGAGAAATTCGTCGGTCGTTTCTTATACATGGAAGCAAAGGTAGCTGAAATGAATAAAGAGATGCAAGATTTATCATTAGAGCAGTTAGACGTTTTATGGGAAGAGGCAAAACAAACAGAGCGTTAATAGGGGGATTTGATATGCGTCTAGATAAGTTTTTGAAAGTATCACGTTTAATTAAAAGAAGAACATTAGCGAAAGAAGTAGCTGATCAAGGAAGAATATCAATTAATGGTCAAGTGGCAAAAGCGAGTTCAGATGTAAAAGTAGCTGATGAATTAACAATTCGTTTTGGTCAAAAAATAGTAACTGTAAAAATAAACGAATTGAAAGAAACGACTAAAAAAGAAGATGCAGCAAATATGTATAGTTTAGTTCGCGAAGAAAAAGTAAAGGCTGAAGAAGGCTTGTTCTAAAATCAATTATCCCTTCATACATTACTATTAGCTAGTATAAATCTATGGGGGGATTTACGTGGATAATGGTTACTCACCTATGTCTTCTAATCAACAAAATGTTTCGGTAGAGCATGATGTTATTATGCGTGGCAGGCGTGTAATTGATATTACCGGTGTAAAGCAGGTAGAGAGTTTTGATAGCGAGGAGTTTTTACTTGAGACCGTAATGGGTTTTTTAACAATTCGTGGTCAAAATTTGCAAATGAAAAATTTAGATGTAGAAAAAGGTGTTGTATCGATTAAAGGGAAAGTTCATGAGATGCTGTATATTGATGAGAATCAAGGGGAGAAAACTAAAGGATTCTTTAGTAAGTTGTTTAAATGAGCCTAACAATTCAGTTGTATACGATGCTCTCAATGATCGGAATGGGTGCTTGGATTGGAGCGTCTTTAGATACATACCAACGATTTTTAAAGCGGCAAGAACGTAAACGTTGGCTTGTATTTATTCATGATATACTATTTTGGATTGTCCAAGCATTATTCGTTTTTTATGTACTGCTTCTTGTAAATGAAGCTGAACTACGTATATATGTATTTTTGGCATTATTATGTGGTTTTGCGGCATATCAAAGCTTATTGAAAGCAATATACATGAGACTGTTAAATTTTCTCATCTATATTTTTATGCAAACAACACACTTTTTTGTTCAAATTATAAAGCTACTCATGATAAAACCTGTTATTATTATAGCGCAGCTATTTATTGCATTTATATTATTCTTATTTCGTATACTGCTTTCAATTGGACATGTGTTATGGAAAATGGTGATTTGGATATTACTTTTCATATGGAAAGTTTTTTTCTGGCCTGTTCGATTTATTGCTTCGCTCATATGGAAACTTCTCCCTAATCGTGTTAAACTTTTTATAATGAAACATGTAGGGTTCCTGCAATATATAGCAAAATTGAAGGGACACATCTTCCAATTATGGGGGCGTATAAAAAAGAAGTTAGGGGGACCTCGGAAATGAGGGAACTGAGACAAAGAACAATCGAAAAACAGAGTCCAAATCCTGTTAAAGAGCATATAATACAAACGGATGAGAACAGGAAGCGACTTTATCGCCGTTTAGCGGTTTTTCTTGTCTTTGCTTTTACAATTATTGCGAGTATTAGTGTAACGTTTTATCAACAAAACAGTTCCATTAGAGCAAAAGAAGCAAAAGTTAAGGACATGAAAAAAGAACTGGATTCATTAACGAATAAAGAAAAGAGTCTAAAAGACGAAGTTCAAAAGTTGAATGATGAAGAGTACGTATTAAAGATTGCTAGAAGGGATTATTTCTTCTCTGGAAAAGGGGAGATAATTTTTCCTGTTTCTAAGTAGAGTATGTCTTATTGACACTATATTTTAGGATTATATATAATAAAGTAAAATTTGACTTTTTAACCACTAAGGAGGAGCATTTTTTTTATGTCAATCGAGGTAGGCAGCAAGTTACAGGGTAAAGTAACAGGTATTACAAATTTTGGGGCTTTTGTGGAGCTGCCAGAAGGCTTAACGGGTCTTGTTCATATTAGTGAAGTTGCTGATAATTATGTGAAAGATATTAACGATCACTTAAAAGTGGGCGACCAAGTAGAAGTAAAAGTTATTAACGTTGAAAAAGATGGTAAGATCGGTCTATCTATTAAAAAAGCGAAAGAGCGTGAAAAAACAGAAGGAGATCGTCCACGTGGTGAATACCAACGCGGTGGCGGTGGCGATCAACAACGTTCTGGACGTCCACAACGTAATCGTTCTTTCAACAGAGATAACCGTGGCGGCGGTAACGAACGAGCTCCAAAAGAAACATTCGAGCAAAAGATGGCACGTTTCTTAAAGGACAGTGAAGATCGTTTAACTTCTTTAAAGCGTAACACAGAATCTAAACGTGGTGGCCGTGGCGCACGTCGCGGATAATAAGAACGTTTAATTCTTAGCATATAGAGAGGTACCCAGGGCGATTGCTCGGGGTGCTTTTTTATATGTGAAAATATATTTTTAAAAAAGTTTTCAAGATGTGTTGACTTTAAAATATATCTGAGGTAAGATACTAATTGTCCGTTAAATAAGACGACATGGCGGTGTAGCTCAGCTGGCTAGAGCGTACGGTTCATACCCGTGAGGTCGGGGGTTCGATCCCCTCCGCCGCTATATTTAATTTAACGGCCCGTTGGTCAAGTGGTTAAGACACCGCCCTTTCACGGCGGTAACACGGGTTCGAATCCCGTACGGGTCATCCTAAAAAGATCATGCAAATTTGCATGATCTTTTTTTGTTAAATAAATTAAGACATACAACACTTCTACAAAATCACCCTATATTTTCTGAATGTTCAATTAAAATAGTGAGAATAAATTACATACCGTGTATATATGTAGAGTTATTTCGAATAAAAAGTCGAACGATTATAAAAGTGAAAACTGTTGTTTTGACAAAAATCCCAATAATCATCTTTTATAATGACAGTAATTAAACTATGCAGGTGGTGTTAAAAATATGCCTAAAGCAGGAAGGAATACTATGAATACAAGTGCATTGGCAATGAATGAGGGTCAGCTTGGAGCAGTAAAGTGGACGAGTAAGTTGCGAATGAAGTTTGAACAGGTTTTCTTTAGATGGGGATTTATTATTGTTGTTATTGGTTTTCTTTTGGGACGAGCATATATATTAACAAACATTTTACCGTTTGCACTGCCGTTTTTTGCTGCTGTTTATGTTATGAAGCGGGATAAAATGCCGCTCGCGTTCTTGGCTCTTATGGGGGGCGCACTTTCAGTTTCGATAGATAATTTATTCTTTACCTTTGCATCTATTTTTACTTTCTTCATTTATAATATCTTCTTTAGTCGGTTTACACGTAAAACTGTTGGACTTGTTCCATTCCAAGTATTTATCTCCGCATTAACCGCACATTTAGTTGTCGTATATTTCGCACAACAAACTGTCACCATGTACGATTTACTCGTTAGTACGATTGAGGCAGGGCTTAGCTTCGTATTAACTATGATATTTTTACAAAGTGTTCCGCTTTTAGTAGAACGAAAAGGTAAACAACAAGCGCTAGAGACAGAAGAAATTGTTTGTTTAATTATATTACTAGCATCTGTTTTAACAGGGACAACAGATTGGTTTGTATATGACGCTTCTATTCAACATATTTTTACTAGGTATTTAGTGCTCGTGTTTGCATTTATTGCGGGGGCTGCTACAGGATCTACAGTGGGGGTCGTCACTGGATTAATATTAAGTTTAGCCAATGTCTCCAGTTTGTCTCAACTTAGTCTACTTGCTTTTTCTGGGTTGCTTGGTGGTTTGTTAAAAGAAGGGAAGCGTTTAGGTGTTAGTTTAGGTTTATTAATTGGGACGAGCTTGATTACGCTATATGTAGACAAGCAAACAAACATTGTGACAACTTTAATTGAATCTGGTGTGGCGATTATGTTCTTCTTATTAACACCGAAACTTGTTATGGATCGTATTGCTAAATTCATGCCAGGCACACAGGAACATTCGCAAGATCAACAACAGTATTTAAGAAGGATGCGTGATGTTACAGCGAATAAAATTAATCAATTTGCCAATGTATTTGCTGCTTTATCTAATAGCTTTTCTGTATATGGATATGTGGAGGAGGAAGATAAAGAGACAGAAGCTGATTTGTTCTTAAGTACAATTACTGCAAAAACATGTCAAACATGCTTTAAAAAGGACCAATGCTGGGTAGTTAATTTCGACAAAACGTACGATTATATGAAACAAATAATGAGTGAAACGGAAGAGGGGACGTTGCAGCATAATCGGAAGTTAGTTCGTGAATGGGACAAGCATTGTGTGAGAGGGAAGAAAGTGACGGATTTAGTAGCGGGTGAATTAGATCACTTCTATGAAGGACAAAAATTACGAAAACAAATGAAAGAAAACCGTAGAATAGTAGCGGAGCAACTATTAGGTGTATCAAAAGTTATGGAGGATTTTGCTAAGGAGATCCAAAGAGAACGAGAAAATCATCAAGTGCAGGAAGAACAGATTATGCAAGCGTTTCGTGATTTTGGCGTAGAAGTAGAGCATGTTGATATATATTGTTTAGATAGAGGAAGTATTGATATTGAAATGTTGATTCCAGTTGCATCTAATGAACATGGAGAATGTGAAAAGTTAGTTGCGCCGATGCTTTCTGACATTCTAAAGGAAAATATTGTTGTTAAACATGAAGAAAAATCTTCTTATCCGAACGGCCACAGCTTAATATCATTTGGTTCGGCAAAAACGTATTCTCTTGATACTGGGTTGGCCACAGCTGCAAAAGGCGGTGGGTTTGTTTCTGGTGACTCTTATGCGATGATGGATTTAAGTGTTGGTAAATATGCGCTTGCAATTAGTGATGGTATGGGAAATGGGCAAAGAGCTCATATGGAGAGTAAAGAAACGGTAAAATTATTACAAAAAATACTTCAATCAGGCATTGATGAGGAAATAGCGATTAAATCTATCAATTCTATTCTTTCTTTAAGAACAACAGAAGAGATGTTTACGACGTTAGATTTAGCTATGGTGGATTTACGGGATGCGAGTGCGAAATTTTTAAAGATTGGATCGACGCCGAGTTTTGTTAAACGCGCGAACAATATTTTGAAAATTGAGGCAAGTAATTTGCCGATGGGCATTATTGAGGATGTTGAAGTTGATGTAGTAGGTGAACAATTAAAAACGGGCGATATCCTTATTATGATGAGCGATGGGATTTTCGAGGGAGCGCAACATGTAGAAAATCATGAACTATGGATGAAACGAAAAATTAAAGAATTACAAACCGAAGATCCGCAAGAAATTGCTGATATCATTATGGAAGAGGTGATTCGCTCTTGTGATGGTTATATAAATGATGATATGACTATCGTTGTGGCGAAAGTGAAGAAAAATATGCCGAAGTGGGCTACGATTCCAATTGTAGGAATGCAGGCACAATAAATTTTAAGTGTGATGTTTCTTTATCACTGTTTCTTTCTAAAAACCTAGGTGGATGCCTAGGTTTTTTTACTTTAAAAGATAATGTTATTACTTTTGTGAATATGTACGGATGATGTAAGATAAAAATGTAATTTTTGTATATCTTTTTTTTGCACAATGTTTGTAAAAGTTGTACCATTATAAACAAGGTAACTAACGTTGCTGTTCTTGTTTAATGAAAGGTGATTACGAAGTTGAAAGATACATTTGTTGAAAAGGTAGATGACTTTGTAAAGCAGCATGATGTATTAAAGGAACGTTCAACAATTGTTGTAGGGGTTTCTGGTGGTCCTGACTCTTTGGCTCTTCTATATTATTTGTTAGAAAAAAGAGCAGCAAAACAGTTCGAAATTGTAGTGGCACATGTGGACCATATGTTTAGAGGTGATGAATCTCATGAGGACCTACAGTTTGTGCAGGACCTTTGTAAAGGGCTGGGAGTTATTTGCGAAACGATAAGGATTAATGTGTCGCAATATCAACAGCAACACGGAATGAATGCACAGGTTGCTGCTAGAGAATGCAGATATGCATTTTTGGAAAGAATAATGAAGAAATATGATGCGAGATATGTAGCTCTTGGACATCATGGTGATGATCAAGTAGAGACGATTTTAATGCGCCTTGTACGAGGGAGTACTCCGAAAGGATATGCAGGAATTGCAGTGAAGCGTCCTTTTCATAATGGATATTTAATTAGGCCGTTACTTGGAGTAACGAAGGAAGAGATTGTTGATTACTGTAATAAGCTAAAAATAATTCCCCGTATAGATCCAAGTAATAAAAAGGAAGTATATACAAGGAATCGATTACGCAAATATGTTCTTCCTCATTTGAAAGAAGAAAATTCACAAGTGCATGAGAAATTCCAAAAATTTAGCATGCAGATGCAAGAGGATGAGGCATATTTGCAGGAATTAGCTTTTGAGAAAATGAATAAAGTAATTACAAAAAAAAGTGATAAACAAATTAGCTTATCAATTCCTGCCTTTGAATCCATGTCTATGCCTTTACAAAGAAGAGGGATTCAACTAATATTAAACTATCTTTATGAATATAAGATTCCATCTTCTCTTTCCTCTATACATATTGACAAAGTGATCGAGTTTTTTAAGCGGACACAACCTTCGGGTTCACTTGATTTCCCAGGTGATTTAAAAATTGTTCGCGCATACGAGGAGTGCAGCTTTGGATTTAAACAAGAAATTGTTTCTCCTTTTTTACAAGATTTATCAGTGCCCGGGACAATTACGCTATCGAACGGGGATAAGCTTGTAACAGAGGTGAGCGAAGACATACCAAGTAACATGAATGAAACAGTATTTGTTGCTAAGTATAATGATATATCATATCCACTTCGTATTCGTTCTAGAGAAAATGGAGATCGCATGTCAATACAAGGTATGAATGGCACAAAAAAGATAAAAACTATTTTTATCGAAGCAAAAGTACCAAGAGAAAAAAGAGAAGAATGGCCGGTCGTTTGTGATGCAAGTGGGAATATTATTTGGGTACCCTTGTTGAAGCGATCTGCATTTGCTATCTCGAAAGAGGCGGCAAAGAAGGATAAATATATGATTATTCACTACAAAAGCAAGGAGTCTTCCGGGAGGATAATGAAATGATGAATCAAGATATCGAAAAAGTATTAATTTCTGAAGAACAAATACAAGAAAAGGTGCGCGAATTAGGTGCGGTTATTGCAGAGGATTATAAAAACACAATACCTCTTGCGATTGGTGTATTAAAGGGCGCAATGCCATTCATGGCAGATTTATTAAAGAGAACAGATACATATCTTGAAATGGATTTTATGGCTGTATCTAGTTACGGTCACTCTACTGTTTCAACAGGCGAAGTGAAAATTTTAAAAGACCTTGATACTTCTGTAGAGGGTCGCGATATTTTAATCGTTGAAGATATTATTGATAGCGGTCTTACGCTAAGTTACTTAGTAGACCTATTCAAATATCGTAAAGCGAAGTCTGTAAAAATTGTTACGTTATTAGATAAGCCGACAGGCCGTAAGGTAGATTTGAAAGCGGATTATGTTGGGTTTACTGTTCCACATGAATTTGTTGTAGGGTATGGATTAGATTATAAAGAGCAGTACCGTAATCTTCCTTATGTAGGAGTATTAAAACCAAGTGTTTACTCAAATTAATTAAATGCAGGCGTCACAATTGTATAGGAAAGTTTTTCTATGTTACGATTTACTATAGTGTTTATGCCGTGAGAGGAGGTTAGGAATGAATCGTATCTTCCGTAATACCATCTTTTATTTACTGATATTCCTAGTAGTAATTGGAATCGTGAGCTATTTTAATGGTTCGACACAAAAAACGACATCAGTTAGCTACGATAAATTCATTACTAAACTAGAAAAAGGTGAAGTGCGTAATGTGCAACTTCAACCGAAAAATGGTGTATTTGAGGTAAAAGGACAATTTAACAACTCTAGCCAAGGAGAACAATTTGTTACTTATGCACCAAATACTGAGGAATTACAAAAGAAAATTAATGACAAAGCGCAAGGTGCTGAAGTTAAGTATCAACCAGCAGAAGAAACAAGTGCTTGGGTAACGTTCTTTACTTCTATCATTCCGTTCGTCATTATCTTCATTTTATTCTTCTTCTTATTAAACCAGGCTCAGGGCGGCGGTAGCCGTGTTATGAACTTCGGGAAAAGTAAGGCGAAGTTATATAATGACGAAAAGAAAAAAGTTCGTTTCCGAGATGTTGCTGGAGCGGATGAAGAGAAACAAGAGCTTGTTGAGGTAGTTGAATTCTTGAAAGATCCTCGTAAGTTCGCTGAAGTTGGTGCCCGTATTCCGAAGGGTGTTCTATTAGTAGGACCTCCAGGTACAGGTAAAACTTTACTAGCACGTGCCGTTGCAGGTGAGGCAGGCGTTCCATTCTTCTCTATCAGTGGTTCTGATTTCGTAGAGATGTTCGTCGGTGTCGGTGCATCACGTGTACGTGATTTATTCGAAAATGCAAAGAAAAATGCTCCTTGTATCATTTTCATTGATGAAATTGATGCGGTAGGACGTCAACGTGGCGCAGGTCTTGGTGGTGGCCATGATGAGCGTGAGCAAACGTTGAACCAATTACTTGTTGAAATGGATGGATTCGGTGCAAACGAAGGTATTATTATCATCGCTGCAACAAACCGTCCTGATATTCTTGATCCAGCGTTATTACGTCCAGGTCGTTTTGACCGTCAAATTACAGTAGATCGTCCAGATGTAAATGGCCGTGAAGCTGTGCTGAAAGTACATGCTCGTAATAAACCGCTTGATGATCATATCAACTTAAGAGCAATTGCAACTCGTACACCAGGGTTCTCTGGTGCGGATCTTGAAAACTTATTAAACGAAGCTGCTTTAGTGGCTGCGCGTCAAGATAAGAAGAAAATTGATATGAGTGACATTGATGAAGCAACGGATCGTGTTATTGCAGGTCCAGCTAAGAAAAGTCGTGTCATCTCTGAAAAAGAACGTAATATCGTTGCATTCCATGAAGCTGGCCATACTGTAATTGGTGTTGTCCTTGATGAAGCAGATATCGTTCATAAAGTAACAATTGTCCCTCGTGGTCAAGCTGGTGGATATGCAGTAATGCTTCCGAAAGAAGATCGTTACTTCATGACAAAACCAGAGTTACTTGATAAAATCACTGGTTTACTTGGTGGTCGAGTAGCTGAAGAGATTGTGTTTGGTGAAGCAAGTACAGGTGCTCACAACGACTTCCAACGTGCGACTGGTATTGCAAGACGTATGGTTACGGAATTCGGTATGAGTGATAAGCTTGGACCGATGCAATTCGGTAGCTCACAAGGTGGTCAAGTGTTCTTAGGAAGAGACTTCCATTCAGAACAAAACTACAGTGATGCAATTGCACATGAAATCGATGTGGAAATGCAAACTATTATAAAAGAATGTTATGCTCGCGCGAAACAAATTCTTACTGAAAAACGTGATAAGCTAGATATTATTGCGAAAACGTTACTTGAAGTAGAAACGTTAGATGCAGAGCAAATCAATCATTTATATGATTACGGCAGATTGCCAGAGCGTCCAACATCTTCAGATGATGTGAAAGTAAACATCAATATGAAGAAGGACGATGAGGAATCAGAAGATAAGTAAGAGATGAAGGAGTGACGATGGTCACTCCTTTTTTTATTTGTGGAACGAAATGAAGTAGAAAAAAATTTAAGTAAATCTGGTATTAAAAATTGAAATAGAGCGTAATCTTTTTGTAAAATGATGAGGATAGAAAAGCTGATTATATAAGTATGTGTGATATGATGTTTTTATAAGTTTTATACATACTGCACAAATATAGATTAAATAAGATAAGTGGTGAGAATATGATTTTTGTATTGGATGTAGGGAACACAAATGCTGTGCTAGGCGTGTTTGAAGAGGGGGAACTTCGTCAACATTGGCGCATGGAAACAGATCGTCATAAGACAGAAGATGAATATGGAATGCTTGTAAAGCAGTTGCTTGAGCATGAAGGTCTTTCGTTTGAAGATGTGAAAGGTATTATCGTGTCTTCAGTCGTACCACCAATTATGTTTGCATTAGAGCGCATGTGTGAAAAGTATTTTAAAATTAAACCGCTTGTAGTAGGTCCTGGAATAAAAACGGGGCTAAATATTAAATATGAAAATCCACGTGAAGTAGGCGCGGACCGAATTGTAAATGCGGTAGCAGGAATCCACTTGTATGGAAGTCCGCTTATTATTGTCGATTTCGGTACGGCTACTACATATTGTTATATTAACGAAGAAAAGCATTATATGGGTGGAGTTATTACGCCGGGAATTATGATTTCAGCAGAGGCTTTATATAGTAGAGCGGCAAAACTTCCTCGTATTGAAATTACAAAACCAAGCAGTGTTGTTGGAAAGAATACGGTAAGTGCAATGCAATCTGGTATTCTTTATGGTTATGTTGGACAAGTGGAAGGTATTGTTAAGCGTATGAAAGAGGAAGCTAAACAAGAACCGAAAGTTATTGCAACAGGTGGATTGGCGAAATTAATTTCAGAAGAATCGAATGTAATTGACGTTGTAGATCCATTTTTAACATTAAAAGGTTTGTATATGTTATACGAGCGTAATGCAAATTTACAGCATGAGAAAGGTGAATAAATGAGTATGAAAGATTATTTAGTAAAAGCGTTAGCATTTGATGGAGAAGTGCGTGCATATAGTGTGCGTACTACAAACACGGTAAGTGAGGCGCAAAGACGTCATGATACATGGAGAACAGCTTCGGCGGCACTTGGTCGTTCTTTAACTGCAGGTACAATGATGGGCGCGATGTTAAAAGGTGACCAAAAGTTAACGATTAAGGTAGAAGGTAATGGTCCGATTGGTCCTATCTTAGTAGATGCTCATGCAAATGGGGATGTACGTGGTTATGTAACGAATCCACATGTTGATTTTGAAGGAACGGAACAAGGGAAATTACGTGTATATCAAGCGGTAGGTACTGAGGGATTTGTAACAGTAATTAAAGATATTGGTATGCGTGAGCCGTTTATTGGTCAATCTCCAATTGTTTCAGGAGAATTAGGGGAAGACTTCACGTATTATTTTGCAGTTTCTGAGCAAACACCTTCTTCTGTAGGAGTTGGCGTTCTTGTAAATGGAGATGACAGCGTATTAGCGGCAGGTGGATTTATCCTTCAAATTATGCCAGGTGCACAGGAAGAAACAATTTCATTCATTGAAGATCGTTTGCAGAAGATTCCTCCTGTATCAACGTTAATTGAACAAGGGCTTTCTCCAGAAGAGTTACTGTATGCAGTTCTTGGAGAAGATAAAGTGAAAGTGTTAGAAACGATGGATGTTCAATTTAATTGCACATGCTCACGCGAACGTATTGAGAGTGTGTTAATTAGTTTAGGTAAAACAGAGTTAGAGCAAATTCGCGAAGAAGAAGAAGAGACAGAAGTTCATTGTCATTTCTGTAATGAGCGATACAAGTTCTCTAAAGAAGATATTACAAATTTAATTGAGAGTTTGTAATAAGGGAAGTGAGGGAATCCACCCTCTAAATAGATTGACAAACAGGGAATTTTCTGACAAAATCTAAATATAGATAAAACCAATAAAAATACTCGGTGTTAGGAGTGACAGGAATGCGAGTGGCACAATCAGTTTCAGAATTAATCGGGAAAACGCCGATCGTTAAGTTGAACCGCATCGTAGAATCAAACAGCGCAGATATATACTTAAAATTAGAATTTATGAATCCAGGGAGCAGTGTTAAAGATCGTATTGCATTAGCTATGATTGAAGATGCTGAAAAAAAAGGATTATTAAAAGAAGGCGATACAATCATTGAGCCAACAAGTGGTAACACAGGAATTGGTTTAGCGATGGTAGCGGCTGCTAAAGGATATAAGGCAATTTTAGTAATGCCAGAAACAATGAGTATTGAGCGTCGTAATTTATTACGTGCTTACGGTGCGGAATTAGTATTGACTCCAGGGCCTGAAGGAATGGGTGGAGCGATTCGTCAAGCGACTGAATTAGCAAAAGAGCATGGCTACTTTATACCACAACAGTTCAAAAACCAATCGAATCCAGAAATTCATCGTTTAACAACAGGGCCAGAAATTGTTGAACAAATGGGTGACCAATTAGATGCGTTTATTGCAGGTATTGGTACAGGTGGAACGATTACTGGTGCTGGTGAAGTGCTGAAGGAAGCGTATAAAGATATTAAAATTTATGCAGTAGAACCTGCGGATTCACCAGTACTATCTGGTGGGAAACCGGGTCCACATAAAATCCAAGGAATCGGTGCGGGATTCATCCCAGAGACATTGGATGTAGAGGTATATGATGAAATTATTCAAGTAAAAGCAGAGCAAGCATTTGAATATGCAAGAAGAGTGGCTAAAGAGGAAGGTATTTTAGTGGGTATCTCTTCTGGAGCAGTTATTTATGCAGCAATAGAAATTGCGAAAAAGTTAGGTAAAGGGAAAAAGGTACTTGTTATTATCCCAAGTAACGGTGAACGTTATTTAAGTACACCGCTTTATCAATTTGAGTCTTAATTATATGTGATTGAAAAAGCATCCTTGAAAAGGATGCTTTTTCTTTTTGGATTGGAAATAGGAAAAGAGTGAATGACTAGAAAACTTCATGTAAAATAAGAGGTAGTATAATTAATTTATTTTCACTAGCCTTCGAGTATAACCACTTTATATATATAACGAATGTAGTTTGAGGTGGTTAATCTAAGAGGGTGGGATAAAAGAAGACGGGGTGTTGATATGCAACGAAGAAAATCTTTAGCGCTTTCTATTCCATATCAGTTAGATTTCTTTAAGCAGTATAAATTTCTTTCTAAGGATAAACCGCAACATATTTTGTTAGAGAGTGGACGTGGCGGTCGTTATAACATTGTGGGGTTGAACCCAGTAGCGGTAATCCGAGGGAAGGGTGAAACGTTACATATAAGCGAAAGTGGTAAGGAAACAATAAAACAAGGAAACCCATTAGATTTAATGCAGGAATATATGGAGCGATGGAAAACGGACTATAATCCGGAATACCCTCCATTTCAAGGTGGTGCAATTGGTTACTTTAGTTATGATTGCATCCGTTATATTGAAAAACTTCCTTCCCATGCGGAGGATGACATTAATATACCTGATATATTCTTTTTATTATTTGATGATGTGTTTGTTTATGATCAAAAAGAAAAAGTATTATGGATTATTACACATTATGTAGATAAGCATGAAGAGGCAAAAGAGCGATTAAATGCATGGAAGATTCTTTGGGCGACAGAAGCGCCAGAAGTGAATATACCTTTTGCATGCCCTGAAGAGAAAAGTGAAACAGTTGCTTTTACAGAAGAAAGTTTTATGAAGGCAGTTGAATGTATTCAAGAATATATTGGGGCTGGTGATGTGTTCCAAGTAAACTTGTCGACAAGGCAAGAAAGAACGTTACAAACACACCCACTAGAAATCTATACAAGTCTTCGTGAGATTAATCCATCTCCATATATGGGTTACTTGGAGCTCGGGGATTTTCAAATTGTTAGTGGATCGCCAGAGTTGCTAATTAAGAAAGAGGGAACCGAAGTAAGTACAAGACCGATTGCTGGAACGAGATCTAGGGGGGCGAATGAGCAAGAGGATGAAGAATTAGCAAAAGAATTAATTGAGAATGAAAAAGAAAGAGCAGAGCACGTCATGCTTGTGGATTTAGAACGAAATGATTTAGGGCGTGTTTGTAAATATGGCACTGTAGAAGTAGATGAATTTATGGTAATTGAGAAATACTCACATGTTATGCATATTGTTTCTAATGTGCGTGGTGAGGTGGAAGAAGATAAAGATGCTTTTGATTTAGTGAAGGCTGTATTCCCTGGGGGAACAATTACTGGTGCCCCGAAAATACGTACGATGGAAATTATTGAAGAATTAGAACCTGTTCGCCGAGGGATTTACACAGGTTCAATCGGGTGGATCGGTTATTCTGGAGATACAGAATTGAATATTGTAATTAGAACACTGCTTGCTAAAGATGGAAAAGCGCATGTACAAGCAGGAGCGGGAATTGTAATTGATTCGAATCCGGAAAATGAATATAAAGAGTCGTTAAAAAAGGCGATTGCTTTATGGCGTGCAAAAGAACGTAGCGAAGAAACGGTTAGGTGAGAGAAATGATATTAATGATTGATAATTATGATTCTTTTACATTTAATTTAGTGCAGTTTCTTGGAGAACTTGGACAAGAGCTTGTTGTTAAACGTAACGATGGAGTGACTATTTCAGATATTGAGAATATGAAACCAGACTTTTTAATGATTTCGCCAGGTCCGTGTAGTCCTAATGAAGCAGGTATTAGTATGGAGGTTATTCAATACTTTGCTGGAAAGATTCCGATTTTTGGGGTTTGTCTTGGACATCAATCCATTGCACAAGTGTTTGGCGGAGAGGTTATACGTGCGGAGCGCTTAATGCATGGGAAAACGTCGCTTATGCATCATGACGGAAAGACGATTTTTTCGGATATCCCTAATCCGTTTACTGCGACACGTTATCATTCCCTTATCGTTAAGAAAGAGACGTTACCTGATTGCTTAGAGGTAACATCTTGGACAGAAGAAGGGGAAATTATGGCGCTCCGTCATACAACATTACCGATTGAAGGTGTACAGTTCCATCCAGAATCAATTATGACTTCCCACGGGAAAGAGTTGTTGCAGAATTTCATTCGTAAATACAGCCCAAGTGTGACATCGTGTTAATTTACGTAAATGGTGAGTATGTAGAAGCAAGTGAAGCGAGAATTTCTCCTTATGATCATGGTTATTTATATGGTCTTGGAGTTTTTGAGACATTTCGTATTTATAATGGTCATCCTTTCTTATTGGATGATCATTATGACCGTTTAATAGATGCGCTGGATACATTGCAAATTAAATGGACAATGACGAAAGATGAAGTACTGCTTATTTTGAAGAATTTACTCGTTAAGAATGAATTAGAGCATGCATATGTACGTTTTAATGTATCAGCGGGTATAGATGAAATTGGATTGCAAACGGAAATGTATGAAGAGCCGTCTGTTATTGTTTTTATAAAACCTTTAGCAGCCCCCGAAGATGTAGTGGAAAAAGAAGGGGTTGTTTTAAAACAAGTGCGAAATACACCAGAGGGTGCGTCTCGCTTAAAGTCTCATCATTATTTAAATAACATTTTAGGAAAACGTGAAATTGGAAATGTTGTGAACAAGGAAGGTATTTTCCTTACTGAAACAGGTTATGTTGCAGAGGGTATTGTTTCGAATCTCTTTTTCGTGAAAGGTGATATTTTGTATACACCTTCGCTAAAAACAGGGATTTTAAATGGTATCACTCGTGCGTTTATTATAAAGGTTGCTGAAGAGCTGGGCATCGAAGTAAAGGAAGGTTTCTTTACAAAAGATGAATTACTTTCAGCTGATGAAGTCTTCGTAACAAACTCGATTCAAGAAATTGTCCCGCTTTATCATATAGAGGGACGAGATTTCCCGGGTAAAGTAGGTATGGTCACAAAAAGATTTATGAGTCTTTATGAAATGCAGAGAGAGAAATTGTGGAGCAGAAATGAATTGCGAAGAGGAGATGTGTAGTTTGAAGTGGGATTATGATTTGCGCTGCGGCGAATATACATTGAACTTAAATGAAAAAACTTTAATTATGGGGATTTTAAATGTAACACCAGATTCGTTTTCTGATGGTGGGAGTTACAACGAGGTAGAGGCTGCGGTGCGCCATGCGAAAGAAATGCGAGATGAAGGTGCTCATATTATTGATATCGGCGGTGAATCTACTCGCCCGGGTTTTGCTAAAGTATCGGTGGAAGAAGAAATAAAGCGAGTTGTTCCGATGATTCAGGCAGTTGCAAAAGAAGTGGAATTGCCTATTTCTATCGACACGTATAAAGCTGAAGTTGCAAAACAAGCAATCGAAGCTGGCGCTCATATTATTAATGACGTTTGGGGAGCGAAGGCGGAACCAAAAATCGCTGAAGTTGCAGCTCATTATGATGTACCTATTATCTTGATGCATAATCGCGATAACATGAATTACCGCAATTTAATGGCTGATATGATTGCTGATTTATATGAAAGCATCAAAATTGCTAAAGATGCTGGCGTGCGAGATGAGAATATCATTTTAGACCCAGGCATCGGTTTTGCTAAAACACCTGAACAAAATTTAGAAGCGATGCGTAATTTAGAACAGTTAAACGTACTGGGTTATCCAGTCCTCTTAGGTACTTCAAGAAAGTCCTTTATTGGACATGTGTTAGATTTACCGGTAGAGGAACGTCTTGAGGGAACAGGAGCTACCGTTTGTCTCGGCATTGAAAAGGGTTGTGAGTTTGTTCGTGTTCATGATGTGAAGGAAATGGCACGTATGGCTAAGATGATGGATGCGATGATTGGTAAGGGGGTAAAGTAATTGGATAAAATTTATGTTCATGATATGGAGTTTTACGGTTATCATGGTGTATTCCCAGAGGAAAATAAATTGGGTCAGAGATTTAAAGTGGACTTAACGGTGGAGTTGGATTTGAAACAGGCAGGAGAAAGTGATGACTTAGAGCATTCTGTCAATTATGGAGAGCTTTTCGAGTTATGTAGAAAAGTTGTTGAAGATAGAACGTATAAGCTTGTAGAGAGTATCGCTGAAAATATTGCTGCAGATATATTAAAACAATATGAGAGTATTTTCCGTTGTACAATTAAAGTAATTAAACCAGATCCGCCGATACCTGGGCATTATCGTGCTGTAGCAGTGGAAATTACGAGAGAACGTCCATGAATAATATAGCTTACATTGCATTAGGTTCAAATATCGGAGAACGTTATACGTATTTAACTGAAGCGATTCAGTTTTTAAACAAAAACCCATATATCCAAGTTAACGATATTTCATCTGTATATGAAACAGAGCCAGTTGGCTATACTGACCAAAGTTGCTTTTTAAATTTAGTTATAAAAATTTCTACCAATTTATCACCGCAAGAATTATTGAAAATTACACAAAGAGTAGAGAATGATTTAGGAAGAAAAAGGGAAATTAGATGGGGTCCGAGGACCATCGACCTTGACATTTTACTATATAATCAAGAAAATATTGAAGCAGAGAATCTTATTGTTCCGCATCCGCGGATGTTCGAAAGAGCTTTTGTTATCGTTCCGTTGTTAGAGATTAATCAAGATATAAAACACAACATTTCACGTTCACAAGTAGAAGAAATGAAAAGGCGAGAGGGAGTAACGGTATGGAAGCAGAAAAATGGGGAAGACGCATTCGTGCTTTTCGAAAGCTAAAAGGTTATACACAAGAAGGTTTTGCGAAAGAGTTAGGGGTATCTGTATCTGTTTTAGGTGAAGTTGAGAGAGGGAATCGATCGCCTTCCCAAGATTTTGTAATGGAAGTTGCTAAGGCATTAAAGGTTTCAGTGGAGGAATTAATGCCGAAGTGACTATGAAGGAAGGAGTAAGTCGAGTGTTAAAGATTGCAAATATTGAGATGAAAAACCCGGTTGTATTAGCACCGATGGCGGGAGTGTGTAACTCTGCATTCCGTTTAACAGTAAAAGAATTTGGTGCAGGTTTAGTTTGTGCTGAAATGGTAAGTGATAAAGCGATATTACTTAATAACAAAAGAACATTAGATATGTTATATATTGATGAAAGAGAAAAGCCATTAAGTTTACAAATTTTTGGTGGAGAGAAAGAAACTCTTGTAGATGCTGCGAAATACGTAGATAAATATACGACAGCAGACATTATTGATATTAATATGGGTTGCCCAGTACCGAAAATCATTAAGTGTGACGCGGGAGCAAAGTGGCTTTTAGACCCAAATAAAATATATGAAATGGTAGCGGCAGTTGTAGATGCTGTTGAAAAGCCGGTTACAGTTAAGATGCGTATTGGTTGGGATGCAGATCATATTTTTGCAATTGAGAATGCAAAAGCTGTTGAGCGTGCTGGCGGACAAGCAGTAGCGGTTCATGGACGTACACGAGTACAAATGTATGAAGGGAAAGCGGATTGGGATATTATTAAACAAGTAAAGCAAGCTGTAAATATCCCGGTTATCGGAAATGGTGATGTCGAAACGCCACAAGATGCAAAGCGTATGCTTGATGAAATTGGTGTAGACGGTGTTATGATTGGTCGCGCTGCCCTTGGGGACCCGTGGATGATTTATCGTACGGTAAAGTATTTGGAAACAGGTGAATTAATGCCGGAACCGACAGTGCGTGAGAAAATTGACGTATGTATGTTGCATCTAGATCGTCTTATCGATTTAAAGAACGAAAATGTCGCTGTAAGAGAGATGAGAAAGCATGCAGCCTGGTATTTAAAGGGTGTTCGTGGTAATGCAACTGTACGTAATGGTATCAATGCTTGTAATACGCGTGAGGACCTTGCGAATGTATTAGGTGCATTTGTAGAAGAAGTAGAAGCGAAACAACAAACAATTCACGTTGGTTAATAATAGATAGGGAAGATTGACATTCTTCTATACACTTCCTATAATTACGTGAAAGAAAGAAGAACTGCCAGCTAGTTGCTGGCAGTTTTTCTAGTTGAGTAGAAAATGCTATACTGTATATATTGTAAAAATTAATAGAGCTGGAGTGATATCAATACCATGGATAACATGAACCACGAAGAATTAAACGACCAATTGCTTGTTCGTCGTGAAAAGTTACATAACTTACGTGAGCAAGGAATCGATCCGTTTGGTAAACGATTTGAACGTACAAATGCAACAAATGACTTATTAAGCTTATATGGAGAGTTCTCTAAAGAAGAATTAGAAGAGAAAGAAATCTCTGTTTCTATCGCTGGTCGTATTATGACAAAACGCGGTAAAGGAAAAGCTGGATTTGCACATATTCAAGATTTACATGGACAAGTTCAAATTTATGTTCGTAAAGATGCTGTTGGAGATGAAGAGTACGAATTATTTAAAACAGCAGATTTAGGTGATTTAGTAGGTATTGAAGGTAAAGTGTTCAAAACGAACGTTGGAGAACTTTCGGTGAAGGCAACGGGCTTTACACTATTAACGAAATCTCTTCGTCCATTACCGGATAAATATCATGGATTAAAAGATGTTGAACAACGCTACCGTCAACGTTACTTAGACTTAATCACAAGTATGGAAAGCCGTGAAACATTCGTTACTCGCAGTAAAATCATTCGTGAAATGAGAAGATACTTAGATGACAATGGTTATCTTGAAGTGGAAACGCCTATGATGCATGCAATTGCAGGTGGAGCTTCTGCGCGTCCTTTCATTACGCACCATAATGCGTTAGATATGGAATTATACATGCGTATCGCAATTGAACTTCATTTAAAACGCCTTATTGTGGGTGGATTAGAAAAAGTTTATGAAATCGGTCGTGTATTCCGTAATGAGGGTGTATCAACTCGTCATAATCCAGAGTTTACAATGATTGAATTATATGAAGCGTATGCTGATTATAAAGATATTATGAAACTAACAGAAAATATGGTTGCGCATATTGCGAAGCAAGTACTAGGTACAACAACAATCCAATATGGTGATTATGAAATTAATCTAGAACCAGAATGGACACGTCTTCATATGGTAGATGCAATCAAGGAACATTCTGGAGCAGATTTCTGGAATCCAATGAGTGTAGAAGAAGCGCGTGAACTTGCAAAAGAACATAATGTAGGTATTAAGGATACGATGGAAGTTGGTCATATTATAAACGAATTCTTCGAACAAAAAGTAGAAGATAAATTAATTCAACCAACATTTATTTACGGTCATCCGGTAGAAATTTCGCCACTTGCGAAAAAGAATGACGAAGATCCACGATTCACAGATCGTTTCGAATTATTTATCGTTGCACGTGAACATGCAAATGCATTCACTGAGCTAAATGATCCGATTGATCAAAAAGAACGCTTTGAAGCGCAATTAAAAGAGCGCGAACAAGGTAATGATGAAGCTCACATGATGGATGATGATTATATTGAAGCTCTTGAGTACGGTATGCCTCCTACAGGTGGGCTAGGAATTGGTATTGATCGTCTTGTTATGTTGTTAACGAATGCACCATCTATTCGTGATGTATTATTATTCCCTGCTATGCGTCATAAACAAGACTAAGCTTTGGAGATTTCTCCAAAGCTTTTTTTATTTGAGTATGAGCTACGTAGGGATAGTAGCTCTTGATGGTGCGAGAAATTATATTTATATAGAAGAAATGTGCTGTTTTTATACTTTTTTACTAAGTTAAAAATTTTATTAGAAAAACTATTGCATTTTAATAATCAAACTGGTATATTTATATTCGTTGCCACGAAAGGTAACAAGCAAAACAAACGAAAAACAACTTATTGAAAAAAGTTGTTGACGAAAATATAACGAAATGTTATATTGATAAAGTCGCTTCTGAGCGGCAGATGAGTTCTTTGAAAACTGAACGAAACAAACAACGTGAAACGTCAATTTTTATTTTTAGATGCTAGACAAACTAACTTTATTGGAGAGTTTGATCCTGGCTCAGGATGAACGCTGGCGGCGTGCCTAATA
>NZ_JBPPHF010000125.1:0-315 GCF_051294775.1 Bacillus pretiosus | reverse complement strand
GTCGAAGTATAATACTGAAGAGAAATCGAATCACTGGCTATGCCAATAAACGAACACGATCCCCACTTAGGATGACTGAAAAAGAGTGAGTAATATAATAACTGAATAAGAATAAGACTAAAAAATTTCACCAAAAACGAAAAAACCTATTAAATTAAACAATGACTCATAAAAAGAAATGACGATTCCTAAAACACATAACTTCAACAAAAAATACAAAGTCACTTAAACAAATAACAATCTGACGAAGACTACTAAACATTACATCTAGATCTACGACGTATCATTAAAAAAAAAAACGGGGGGGGGGGGGGG
>NZ_JBPPHF010000124.1:0-315 GCF_051294775.1 Bacillus pretiosus | reverse complement strand
ATCTACATCTGTAATAAAAATGAGTTCTTTTGCAGATAACGCGGCCGCAATTCCAGCTGCGGCGGTATCTGCATTTATGTTATAAATCTCATTATCATTTATGCCGACTGGAGCAATAACAGGAATATAATTCATATTTATTAATCCTTTTAGTAAGGCCGTTTCGACATACCTTACTTCTCCCACATATCCTATCTCCTCACTAACAGGTTGAACTTGAAGTAGATTGCCGTCACATCCTGAACAACCTACCGCTCGTAAATTATGCTTTTGTAAATTCATTACGAGTTTTTTATTCGTACTTCCACATAACAC
>NZ_JBPPHF010000123.1:0-315 GCF_051294775.1 Bacillus pretiosus | reverse complement strand
GCGCTGTAATAAATGAAGAGACATTCTCATTTGAAATAAAAGAGGATGGAGAAATTATTAAACATATCGTTCAAGATAAGAAAGAAGAAGGTGAATTAGAAATAACGACAGTAGATGTAGCGGATGGGAATACGAAGTTACCAAATGCAGAATTTACAATCTACAACGAACAAGGGAAACAAGTAGTAAAAGGGAAAACGGATGAGCAAGGTATAGCAAAATTCAAACTACCATATGGAAAGTACACGTATAAAGAAACAATAGTGCCGATTGGATATGTAATAAATGAAGAGACATTCTCCAGACTCTAATACA
>NZ_JBPPHF010000122.1:0-315 GCF_051294775.1 Bacillus pretiosus | reverse complement strand
CAAGAATCTTACGTGTATAGGGCCGCCAATCGGTCAGTTCCTGAAGTCGCAACGGAACTCATTAATGAAAGAGAACCGAAGCAAGCATCTAAAGAAGACGAAAATCAAATGTTCCTCGTTTATTCTGATAAGATTTATAACCTGCAAAAGGATAAAGAGAAACCTTCTGATACGTTAATTGAAATAAGTAATAAAGTATTTGTCCGTCAAAATTACCAACCATCCTTCCTGCAGGGATATATTATGGGGAGTATTTTAAACGATATATTCGGTTCACGAAAATCATCATACGGTGATTATCGCGGATATAATGAC
>NZ_JBPPHF010000121.1:0-316 GCF_051294775.1 Bacillus pretiosus | reverse complement strand
CTCAATATGTGAATGATAATCATGAAACAGTATACGAATCAATTGAAACGATGCGTCAATTGGGGCTGAACCACATTGAATATGTCCCATACTATCCTGGAAAAACGAATATACAACTGATCAAGCTTGCAATTACACCTGGCGAACTTGAAATTATCCCTGACTTCGTAGAAAAAGTAATTAATATCGGTCATAGATTAATAGATATTACGACAATCATGTCCATCCTAGATCGATTTCATTTAATGGAGGAATCAGGTAACCACGTTTCTGAAAGATACAATCGAAAAATAGTAGATTTAACAAAGAATCTAGC
>NZ_JBPPHF010000120.1:0-317 GCF_051294775.1 Bacillus pretiosus | reverse complement strand
ATATACAACAGGTTCCCCATCTGCTGTACGCACACGCTCAATCATTACCGCATTAAAACCGTCTTCACTATTAAACTTCTCTTTTTCCTCTTCTGTTAACCTTGTTGTAGATGATGATAAAAAGATAGTTCCTGGTGTTTTCCCCACACTAGAAATCATATCTGTAATACTAGAAAGTTGTTCAATCCCAGAAGAAAAAAACGGCTTTGCATTTACAAATGTTCCTACACCATGTCTACGAATGACAACATTTTCTTCTTCTAAAATACGCAGCGCTTCCCTTAAAGTCGCCCTACTTACAGCCTGAGACTTATAAA
>NZ_JBPPHF010000119.1:0-317 GCF_051294775.1 Bacillus pretiosus | reverse complement strand
GGGAGTGTGTAAGAATGATTTCCGACTTCTTGATTTGCATCAACAATCATTTTGGCAAATCGCAAATTTTCCTTCACCAAACGTCCTTCTAAAAAGAAAGTCGCTTACACTTCATGTTTTTTCAATATTTCTAATATACGAGGCAAATACTCGTTTCCCCACGCCACATTTATTGTTAATCCCACCATCTTTTTATGTGGATGTCCCCTATAAATTGGGGCTGGTGATAAATCTTCTAAGTGGACACTCGGTGATACTTCCTTGAATTCAAGATTTCTTTGATCAAATTTCTTTAGTTTCTTCATATTATTATAGGA
>NZ_JBPPHF010000118.1:0-317 GCF_051294775.1 Bacillus pretiosus | reverse complement strand
TCCTTATGACAATTTCCAAGATGAAACTAGCATCACGTTACGAGGAAATACTGACGAAATCTCTGAAGAATTAAACAGTGAGTTAGAAGCGCGCCTTGAAATCGCTGGCGTAGAAGTATTAGAAACTCGTTTAACACATTTAGCTTACGCAACAGAAATTGCCCATGCAATGCTACAACGTCAACAAGCAAAAGCAGTATTAGCTGCTAGAAAAGAGTTTGTTGAAGGTGCTGTGAAGATGGCGAAAGATTCAATCCATATGTTAGATGAGGAAGGCGTACTTGCATTAGATGACGTTCGTACAGCAAATATGGTGA
>NZ_JBPPHF010000117.1:0-317 GCF_051294775.1 Bacillus pretiosus | reverse complement strand
AACAAAAGATGTTGCTATGTTGCAAGGAATTCTAAATCATAGTACACCCCAAATCACACTAAAATACATTGGAATTAATAAAGAAGAAAAAGACAATATACTTGATAATTTCCATATTTAACATCTATCAAAAAAACGACATCTAGGGGTACAGCCTAGATACATGTAATTTTGAGTATTAGTCATACATTTATTTTCAACCATACTTATAATCATGGATTTCCTTGTTATTTTTCAACTTATTATCATACATCCTAATCATACAGTGGGAACAAAGTGTTTTCAGTAGCTAATAGATGGATGATTAGGGTGTACTC
>NZ_JBPPHF010000116.1:0-317 GCF_051294775.1 Bacillus pretiosus | reverse complement strand
ATATCGTAGTCAAGCGAAAATGAAGAAAATGCAACCTGAACTGCAGAAGCTGAAACAAAAATACGGTGATGTGGGTAAAGATCTTGAAAAACAAAAGCAGTATCTAAAGGAAATGTCAGAACTAATGAAATCAGGCGGTTGGAATCCACTAGCTGGTTGCTGGCCACTATTAATACAAATGCCGATTTTCTCTGCGTTGTATTATGCGATTAGCCGAACAGAAGAGATTCGCACATCGTCATTTTTATGGGTGAACTTAGGACATGCAGATCCTTATCATATATTACCGATTATCGCAGCGTTAACGACATTTATTC
>NZ_JBPPHF010000011.1:0-58449 GCF_051294775.1 Bacillus pretiosus | reverse complement strand
ACTCTCCAATAAAGTTAGTTTGTCTAGCATCTAAAAATAAAAATTGACGTTTCACGTTGTTTGTTTCGTTCAGTTTTCAAAGAACTACTTGGTCGCTCATTTGCGACTTCCTTATGTTAACATCTTCATTTTTCAATGTCAACTAAGTTTTTTAAATTTCTTTTTTTATCGTCTTCTGCGTTTCCGCATCAGCGACGGTTATTAATTTATCATATAATAACTATTAACGTCAACACTTTTTAATAAAAAATTCTTTTCCTTACATAACGCATACACTCTTCTGCATTAGCGACTCTTCGAAACAAACAAAAAATGATTTTATATCTTTCTTCCATCGCCTTTTTTACAACGTCATGAATACGTTCATCTTCAAAATCAAATAGCAGTTCTTCTAACTCTCTCTTCAATATGTATTCCATTTCTTTTTTCTCTTCTTTCGTTAACATAAACCCAAGCAAATCATCACCTCAATCATTTCTTACAAAGCAATAAACGTTACGCTCATTTTCACTTATCAAAATCCTATCATTCATTATATCCACTGCTTACGATATTAATCCTTTGTTCTCTTTTTAATATTTAAAGCATATATGTAACTGAAAAGGATTGGACAAAGGGGCGTAATATTATGTTTTTCTTTTTTATTACGAGTAAACGAGCTTTTAAACACATTAGCTTAATAGTGATACTTTCCTTATTTACAGCATGGCTTCTCTTTTTGAAAACATATTCACATGAATCTGCTTTTTCAACTGCGACAGGACCTAAAGTTATTTACAAAGGAGACACCTCTAAAAAACAAGTTGCATTCACGTTTGATATTAGTTGGGGAGACAAAAAAGCAATTCCAATCCTTGATACACTTAAAGAAAGAGACATTAAGAATGCAACCTTCTTCGTTTCTGCTGCATGGGCAGAAAGGCACCCTGATGTTGTTGAACGCATCATAAAAGATGGACATGAAATCGGTAGTATGGGCTATAATTACACGTCCTACACTTCTCTAGAGACAAATGAAATACGAAGAGATCTTTTACGAGCACAAGATGTTTTTACAAAACTTGGTGTGAAACAAGTCAAACTATTACGTCCACCTAGTGGAGAATTTAACAAAGCAACACTTAAAATAGCAGAATCACTCGGATACACCATCGTCCATTGGAGTAATAACTCAAACGACTGGAAAAACCCAGGTGTAAACAATATCGTTTCCAATGTCTCTACTAATTTAAAAGGTGGAGATATCGTCTTATTACATGCATCCGATTCTGCCCTTCAAACAAATAAAGCTTTACCACTGCTTCTACAAAAATTAAAGAGTGACGGATATGAACAAATATCGGTATCACAACTTATTTCTAACACAAGTACAAAAAGTAAAGATGTAAGGTAATTCTTTTCCCTCGTGCCTTCACACATAAAAAGCTCTACTACCTATCATTAAGGTAGTAGAGCTTTTTTCATCCCAATATTTATATTCGTACAACCACCCTGCATAAAAACTCAAAAATCTCTCTTACTTAAGCCGACTTACTCGCCTTTCCAATTAAACGATGTAATATAAGTAACTGATATGCATTACATAATAAAAGTGGTATCACCATTAAATACAACCAATCTGTGTCATTAATACGAAGCGCTGGTACCCACTCAAGAATTGTTACAACAACCATAAAGAACAAAGCGGGCACAAATGCCTTTCTATTCGTTTCTTTACTTTTTATGTAAGCAACAATCGCCCCAAACACAAATAATACACCTGCAACAAGTATGTTATTCCCTAACGAAACTTCCCCATTTGCAATCAATATGGATCTTAAATACACGAAATCAAATAAAACGAATGCAATAAAGAAGAGCTGGACTGCATTCCATAAAGAAGGTGACCTGAACATCCCCAGTCCAAAACGATGGATTGTTAAATAGGCAAAGAACCCCATTTGACTTATAACACTAAAAATAAATCCTACACCCATCAACCAGAAGGAAACTGCTAAAATCTCCTTCCCGTCGAAATTTTGAAAAAATTTAGCGTACTTGTCCCACTCCAAAACAAACCCAATAATGACCGTGCTAATCCCACCTAGAAACAACGTCGTAAAAAACAGGCGTACCCACTTGCGGCTATTCACAACACATCCCCCATTATCCTTATATTTCTAATTAAATTGTATCAATGACAATTTCAAAAAGCTAGCCATGTTCATGTATAAATTCCTTAAAGATATTTATATTAAAAAGAGAGAACTGTGTTGAAAGGAGTTCCAACTTATGAAACGGATGCTGCTCGTTTTGACTTCTTCTTTTCTATTTCTTGTACTTGTAGCATGTGCACAAGGAAAAGAAGCAAAGTCCGAACTTGATTATGATCAAACGAAGAAAATGATTGTTGATATTTTAAAAACCGATCAAGGTAAGAAAGCCATTCAAGATGTGTTAACTGATGAAAAAATGAAACAAGCACTCATACTAGATGAAACAGTAGTAAAGAAAACGATTGAAGATGCAATGGTATCCGACAAAGGGCAACAATTCTGGGAAAAGCTCTTTAAAGACCCTGAGTTCTCATCGAAATTCGCTAAAAGTATGGGGAAAGAACAAACAACCTTAATGAAAACATTACTAAAAGACCCTGAATACCAAGCAGGCGTTATAGAAATTATGAAAAACCCTGAAGTAGAAAAAATAATGTTACAAACAATGAAGAGCAAAGAATACCGCCAATATTTACAACAAGTACTAACAGAAACTGCTGAAAGCCCACTCTTCCAAGCTAAGATGATTGATATTATTAGTAAAGGTGTACAAAAGGCCGAAAAAAGTGGATCTGATAAAAAAGAAGCAGGCGGTGAAGGTGGTTCCCAAGACGGTAAAAAGGAGCAACAGTAAAAATAATAATTATAATAATGAGTGGACAATATATGTATCGTCCACTCATTATTATTTTATTTTTGCGCGACAGCTATTTTATCAATTACTGTCTCAGCTATCGTACGATAAATAAGACCCGTCGTATGTGTATCTTCATATACCGAAGGCGCAAAGTCATCTTTATTCCAATCAGGTTGTTGAAGCGGGATTCGGCCAAGTACTTCTGTTTGAAGTTCTTTAGCTAATTTATCTCCTCCACCTCTTCCAAACACATATTCTTTTTCACCAGTTGTTTTACTTTCAAAATACGCCATATTTTCAACAACACCAAGAATACTATGTTCTGTACGTAAAGCCATGGCTCCAGCACGCGCTGCCACAAATGCCGCTGTTGGATGTGGCGTTGTTACAATAATCTCTTTACAAGCTGGCAACATTGAGTGTAAGTCTAGCGCAACATCACCTGTACCCGGTGGTAAATCTAAAACTAAATAGTCTAAATCGCCCCACTCTACTTCTGTAAAGAAGTGATTTAACATTTTCCCAAGCATAGGGCCTCTCCAAATAACCGGTGCATTATCTTCTACAAAGAATCCCATTGAAATTACCTTTACACCTAGACGCTCCACTGGAATGATTCTATCTCCTCTTACAACAGGACGTTTTTCTATCCCCATCATATCCGGTACGCTAAAACCATAAATATCAGCATCAATGATACCAACCTTTTTACCTAGACGAGCTAAAGCAATAGCAAGGTTAACAGAAACTGTTGATTTTCCGACTCCACCTTTTCCACTCGCCACTGCTAAAAATGTTGTTTTTGAATTTGGTGACAATAAAGATTCAGTTTGCTCTTCTTCCTGTTCCGGTGCAAACTGAGCTAATTCCTCTTCTGTAAATTCTGCAAAGCGAAGCCCTACTGTTGCTGCTCCTAGTTCTTTTACTAATTTTACAATTCCAGATTGCAATTGCATTTGTTCCGCTGTACCGGTTTTTACAATTGCAATTTTAACACTTACATGTTCCTTCTCAGGCTTAACTGTTACCTCTTTAATTGCACCTGTTTCTTTTAACGTTTTATGTAAAAACGGATCTACAATCCCTTCTAACGCTTCCACTACTTGCTCTTTCGTTACCATAGTTAGCCCAGCCCCCTGTATGAAAAATAACGTAATGTTAATTAAATTTATCTCTCTTTATTTTTGAAATAAATGCGTTTACATTTCCAGTATAACATATTTTCGGAAAACTTCGTTAACGGGAGAAACTCAAAAAATCCTCCTTATTCTGGAGGATTCCCTTTTTCCGTGAAATAACGTAATATACCACGATATACTGCAGCCGCTACCTTTTGCTGATATTTCTCCGAATTTAACATATACCTTTCGTTTACATTCGATAAAAAGCCAGCTTCAATTAGAGCACCTGGTGTTTTCGCATACTTCAATAAATACACATGAGAAATTGTTTTAGCAGAACGATTCGTATTCTCTAAACTCGTTCTCAATTCAGCTTGTATAAATTTCGCAGCACGTTCATTTTCAACCGAAGAACGATAGTAGAACGTTTGTGCGCCTTTCGATCCACTACTAGTTAAAGCATTTAAATGAATACTCGCAAAAAAGTCTACATCAGGCTTATTAATAATCTCTACACGCTTTTTTAAATCCTCTGCTTTACGTCTACTATATGATTTTGTATCTTTCTGAGCTAAATCATAATCTCCCTCACGTGTTAAAATAACTAGTGCACCTTGTTCTTGTAAATAATCTTGTACCTTCTTTGTAATTTCAAGCGTAATATCTTTTTCTATAATATCTTTTCCACCAACAGCCCCTCCGTCTGGCCCACCATGCCCAGCATCTAATACAATCACTTTCCCTGATAAGGGTAAATTCCAAGCTCGCCACGATTTTGTAATTTGAAATTCTTGTTTGACTAAAAAAAACAAAACAACCGCAGCGAGTGCAAAAGAGATAATTCGAATTCTCTTCATACCTTTCCTCCTCCAGCTAGTCCCTCTAATTACTTATATGGGACAAGAGGAAAGTTTATGCTTGTCTTAATGAAGCTTTAATCGATATCTTCTTTCACCTTTTTCATATCCTTCCTGCCACCATAAGCCGATAAACTGCTGGCAAGATTCAAAAAGTAATTCCTCATCTTGTAACTTAATTTCCCGCATAGTCATGCTCGTTAAAAATTGGAATAGTGTTTCCGTTAATTGTTGCTCTTCTTCTAAGGCTCTATATTTCACATCAAAGAATGATTCACCATAATAACCAAACTTACTGTATCTCGCTCCTAATAAATACGATTCTATCCCTAATTCAATACAGTAATCTTCATACTGACGATGAAGTTCCTGCATCTGAAAGGCATCCCTAATATTTGAACGTAATGTTTTTAATGATAATTCTCGCAGCATCTTCCGTTCATATTTCAACTGCTTTTCTTTTTGTTTTTCTTGTAAGCTGACAATGACATTCATAGTACTTATAAACCTCCCTAATACGTATTAGTCTAAACTTCTAAAGAAGAAGCATACGCGAGAGAATAGCACTAAAATATTCCAAACTACAAAAATTACAAAAGAGGAATGAAACATAAAAAAACCCCAACCAAAATGGTTGGGGTTTGTAGTTCGCAAAAATTAACGTTTTGAGAACTGAGGTGCACGACGTGCGCCTTTAAGACCGTATTTTTTACGCTCTTTCATACGTGCGTCACGAGTTAATAGACCTGCACGTTTTAGTGTTAGACGGTATTCTGGATCAGCTTTTAATAAAGCGCGAGAAATACCGTGACGAATAGCACCAGCTTGACCAGTGTATCCACCACCATTTACGTTTACAAGTACAT
The DNA here is from genome assembly GCF_051294775.1 of Bacillus pretiosus. Classification (NCBI taxonomy): domain Bacteria; kingdom Bacillati; phylum Bacillota; class Bacilli; order Caryophanales; family Bacillaceae; genus Bacillus; species Bacillus pretiosus. The sequence goes on along the minus strand of NZ_JBPPHF010000011.1, from coordinate 52,713 downwards.
CGTAGTTACCTAAAGTTTCTGTTGCAACTAGAGGTTGTTTCACTACTTCACGTAATGCAGCAAATGGGATATAGTTTTCAAAATCACGACCGTTAATGATAACGCGTCCTTCGCCTGGAACTAGGCGTACGCGCGCTACTGAACTCTTACGACGTCCAGTGCCATAGTATTGAACCTGTGCCAAAGTAAGCCCTCCTTTAATTGATTATCCGCGAAGTTCGTAAACTTCTGGTTTTTGTGCTTGGTGTGGATGCTCTGCTCCAGCATACACGTTTAATTTCTTAGATACTTGACGTCCTAAACGTCCTTTTGGAAGCATCCCTTTAATTGCAAGCTCTAACATTTGTACAGGATAGTTTGTACGCATTTCTAGAGCTGTTCTTTGTTTAAGTCCACCTGGGTGGTTAGTGTGACGGTAGTAAATTTTATCGTTTAATTTATTACCTGTTAAATGAATTTTTTCAGCGTTAATAATAATTACATGATCACCCGTGTCAACGTGTGGTGTAAATGTAGGTTTGTTTTTACCGCGTAAAATAGATGCTACTTCAGTAGATAGGCGACCTAAAGTTTGACCTTCAGCATCAACCACATACCATTTACGCTCAACTTCGTTAGCTTTTGCCATAAAAGTCGTACGCATGTGTTTCCCTCCTCGTTATCTTTTCCATAGAAAAAATCTATTGTTTATCTTAAACACGATTTCCTTCCGGGGCTAATCGTGGTTTTAGAAACAATACCATATGTTATGATATACTTTTGAGTTTCTAATGTCAAGCAAATGTTACACCAGGATTAGTTGTTATAGTTTACCTGCCATAAGTAAAGTCCATGACCTGGAGCCATCTTTCCAGCAAACTGACGATTTTGTTTCGCTAAAATCTCTGGAATGCTATCAGGATCAAGCTTTCCTTGCCCTACGCTAAGTAACGTACCAACAATAATTCTGACCATATTATATAAAAATCCATTACCTACAAAACGAAAAATTAATTCATCGCCTTGCTCAATTAACTCAATTTCATAAATCGTTCGCACCTTATCTTTTTTGTCAGTTTTTGCCGAACAAAAAGAAGTGAAATCATGCGTTCCAATAAAATATGGAATCGCCTTTCTTATAGAGCTTATTTCGAGCGGATATGGATATTGATATACGTAATTTCTACGGAATACATCCGCAGTCTTTGATAATAATACACGATAACGATATTCTTTTCTCTCGACACCGTAACGCGCATGAAATTCTTCTGTTTTTTTCTCTACCTGTCTGATAACAATATCATCTGGCAACATTGTGTTTAATGCATTACTCCATTGCCACTCTTCAAGCGACAACGGTGTATCAAAGTGTATGACTTGTCCTTTAGCGTGAACGGTAGAATCCGTTCTGCCCGATGCCTGAACACGAACAAGCACTCCTTTATGCAATTTCTGCAAAGCTTTCTCAATCTCTTGTTGAACAGTACGATGCTGCGGCTGAATTTGATAACCACAAAAATGCATGCCATCATATGCAACCGTACATTTTATTCTATCCATTTCTCTATTCTCCATTACGATCGCACCCATGCCAAAATACAAGCTAAACAAAGTAAGCTTATTATCGTTACTGTATCACTTGTTTTCCAGCGTAGTTGCCTAAATTTAGTACGTCCTTCACCATTTTGATACCCACGTGCTTCCATAGCAATTGCTAAGTCCTCAGCACGCTTAAAAGCACTGATAAATAGAGGAACGAGTAGTGAGATAATAGCTTTCATCCTATCTTTTATCGGTCCTCCTGCGAAATCAATACCGCGTGAAGATTGTGCCTTCATTATTTTACTCGTTTCATCCATTAATGTCGGAATAAAACGAAGAGAAATTGACATCATTAATGCGATTTCATGAACAGGAACTTTTATACGTTTCAACGGCTTTAATAACGTCTCCAAACCATCTGTAATCTCAATAGGTGTCGTCGTTAACGTTAATAATGTCGTCATTAAAATAATAACGAAGAATCGTATAGAAATGTATATCCCTTGCTCTAATCCTTTTTCATGTATCGAAAACCAACCAAGCTGGAATAGTACTTCCCCTTCTTTATTTGTAAAAATATGCAGGAAAAATGTAAAAAGAAAAATCCATAGAATGGGTTTTAAGCCCGAAAGTACATAACGAATCGGCACTTTTGCAAAAAATAAAGCAATGAGTGCATATAAAAATAAAAATCCATATGAAATCGCATTATTTGCTAAGAAAACAACAAATACATATAAAAAGACAATCAGCAGCTTCGTACGTGGATCAAGTTGATGAATAAGAGACTTCCCTGGAATATATCTTCCAATAATCAACTGCTGCATGATTCATGACCACCTTTTCGTAACACCTGCACAACTTCATGAGTAAGATCCTCTAAAGATAAGGTAGCCTTTGGGATTGAAATGCCAAACTTCTCTTCAATTGCACGTTTATACTTTAAAGACATAGGAAGATCCACGCCAATTTTCTCTAGTTCATCAGCATGTGAAAATACTTCCTCTGCACTTCCTTGCAAAAAGACCGTTCCTTTATGCATGACTACAATCTGCTCTGCATACTTAGCAGCATCCTCCATATTATGTGTTACTAGGATAACTGTAAGACCTTTTTCCTTATGCAGCTTATAAAACATCTCCATAAGTTCATTCTGCCCTTTTGGATCTAGTCCTGCTGTAGGTTCATCTAATACAAGCACTTCGGGTTCCATCGCCAATACACCCGCTATCGCAACACGCCTCATTTGCCCACCACTTAACTCAAACGGTGAACGTGTTAACAGTTCTGGCTCTAACCCTACAAGTTCAATTGCCTCTCTTGCCTTTTGCTTCGCTTCTTCTACAGATACCCCAAAATTAGTAGGGCCGAAACAAATATCCTTCTCCACAGTCTCTTCAAACAACTGATGTTCTGGGAATTGAAAGACAACCCCTACCTTTTTACGTAGTGGCTTTAGCTTTTTTTCTTTCTTTCCTGCCGAAATGAAATGTTCACCAATTTGAACTGTGCCATTCGTCGGCTGCAATAAACCATTTAAATGTTGAATCATCGTCGACTTACCTGAACCAGTATGACCGATAATGGCATAATAGCCCCCACTTGGAAACGACACGTCTACATCATAAAGTGCGCGTCTTTCAAATGGAGTTTTATATTGATAACGATGTTCTACTTTTTGGAATGTAATCTCCAAAGTTCGTTCACCAAGCTTTCCATTGTAAGATGCGTATTTTGCAAGAGAATTTCATTTCTTTTTAATAATTCTGCTATTTTCACTGAAAATGGTACATCTAATCCAATTTCTTGGAGCATATGAGAGGACTTGAAGATTTGCTTTGGAGTCCCTTCCTCTAATATTTCTCCCTTGTTTAAAATAATGACACGATCTGATTGTGCCGCTTCTTCTAAATCGTGCGTAATTGATAACACGGTAATACCTTTTTGATTAACAAGTTGTCTAACCGTTTCTACTACTTCACGTCTCCCTTGAGGATCTAACATTGACGTTGCTTCATCTAATATCAAAATAGATGGCTGAAGTGCTAAAACGCCTGCTATTGCCACTCGCTGCTTTTGCCCACCAGATAACGAATGAGGTTCATCATTAAGAAAATCTTCCATACGGACAAGTTTGAGAGCCTGATTTAATCTTTCTACCATTTGCTCTCTTGGCATTCCGATATTCTCTAAGCCAAAAACAACGTCGTCTTGCACTGTCGTTCCAACAAATTGATTGTCTGGATTTTGAAATACCATCCCAATTTGTTTTCGAACATCCCATACCGTTTCCTCTGATAAAACCATTGTATCATTTACTGTAATAGTCCCTGCTTCCGGCAAAAACAAACCATTCAATAATTTTGCAAGTGTAGACTTCCCTGAACCGTTTTGTCCAATAACAGATACCCATTCTCCCTCATACAAGGCAAATGAAACATCTTTTAATGCATAAGTGGCTGCCCCAGGATATTGAAATGATATATTTTCTGTCCGAAGTTTCTCTTTTTTCAATACAAGGCACCCTTTCCTTCGCCAAGTTAGCCTATTTTTATATTTAAAAAAAAGGGCCATGACCAGTTTCTTGAAAAGAACTGTCCTGCCCTTTTAATTATCATTATACTAACTCGATAATTACCATTGGTGCTGCGTCTCCGCGACGTGGACCAATTTTTGCAATACGAGTGTATCCGCCTTGGCGCTCAGCATAGCGTGGAGCTACATCAGCGAATAATTTTTGAAGTGCATCTTGACCAGTCTCAGCGTTAGCTACTTCATTGCGAATGAAAGCTGCTGCTTGACGACGAGCGTGAAGATCTCCGCGTTTACCTAAAGTGATCATTTTTTCCACTACAGAACGAAGTTCTTTTGCACGAGTTTCTGTCGTTTGGATGCGCTCGTTGATAATTAAATCAGTAGCTAAATCACGTAACATAGCTTTACGTTGCGCACTTGTACGGCCTAATTTTCTGTATGCCATTCGTAGTTCCCTCCTTTGTTGATGGGTTTAAATCCTCAGTCGTCTTTACGTAAACCTAAACCTAATTCCTCAAGCTTATGTTTAACTTCTTCTAAGGATTTACGTCCTAAGTTACGAACTTTCATCATATCTTCTTCTGTTTTGTTCGCAAGCTCTTGTACAGTATTAATTCCTGCACGTTTTAGGCAATTATAAGAACGAACAGAAAGATCTAGTTCTTCGATAGTCATCTCAAGAACTTTCTCTTTTTGATCTTCTTCCTTCTCGACCATAATCTCAGCATTTTGTGCTTCATCAGTTAAACCAACAAAGATATTTAAATGCTCAGTTAAGATTTTGGCACCTAAAGAGATAGCTTCTTTTGGCCCGATGCTTCCATCCGTCCATACATCAAGCGTAAGCTTATCATAATTAGCCACTTGTCCGACACGTGTCTTTTCCACTTGGTAAGTCACACGTGATACTGGAGTATAAATAGAATCAATAGGAATTACTCCTATTGGTTGATCTTCGCTTTTATTTGCATCAGCTGGCGTATACCCACGGCCACGCTTTGCAGTTAAACGCATGCGGAAATGCGCATTTTTTGCTAACGTTGCAATGTGTAAATCTGGATTTAAGATTTCTACATCACTATCATGAGTAATATCAGCAGCTGTGACAATACCTTCGCCCTGCACATCAATTTCCAACGTCTTCTCTTCTTCAGAGTAGATTTTAAGAGCTAACTTTTTCAAGTTTAAGATGATCGTCGTAACGTCTTCTACTACGCCCTCAACTGTTGAAAATTCATGTAATACGCCATCGATTTGGATAGCAGTAACAGCGGCACCAGGGAGTGAGGATAAAAGAATACGACGTAAGGAGTTACCCAAAGTAGTACCATATCCACGCTCAAGCGGTTCAATTACGAATTTACCATATTTAGCATCTTCGTTAAGTTCAACCGTTTCGATTTTCGGCTTTTCGATTTCAATCATTAACTAAACCCTCCTTCAAAACGTCGAAACCCCGGTTAAACAAAGGGATACCCCCTGTCTAACCGAAAGTCCCCCTTAGGCAGTTCCCGATTGTGCACAACAAGCGATGTTTCTGTACGAAATTTCTCGATAATGCATCATATCCATTATAGACAAAAGGGAAAATTCTATACAGAAAAATTACACACGACGACGTTTTGGTGGACGACATCCATTATGAGGAACTGGAGTAACATCTCTAATTGCTGTTACTTCTAGACCTGCAGCTTGAAGAGCACGAATTGCAGCTTCACGACCAGCACCAGGACCTTTAACAGTAACCTCTAAAGTTTTTAAACCGTGCTCCATTGCAACTTTAGCAGCAGCTTCAGCAGCCATTTGCGCAGCGAATGGAGTAGACTTACGAGATCCACGGAAACCAAGTGCACCAGCACTAGACCAAGAAAGTGCGTTACCATGAGTATCTGTAAGTGTTACGATTGTGTTGTTGAAAGTAGAACGAATATGAGCTATACCAGCTTCAATATTCTTTTTCACACGTTTTTTACGAGTGTTTGTTTTACGTGCCATTGTTAGTTCAACCTCCTTTACTTATTATTTCTTTTTATTTGCTACTGTACGACGTGGACCTTTACGTGTACGAGCATTGTTTTTAGAGTTTTGACCACGAACTGGTAAACCACGACGGTGACGAAGACCACGGTAAGAACCGATCTCCATTAGACGTTTAATGTTAAGAGATACTTCACGACGAAGGTCTCCCTCAACTTTAATACGATCGATGATATCACGGATACGTCCTAGTTCGTCTTCCGTTAAATCACGAACTCGTGTTTCTGAAGAAATACCAGCTTCAGTTAGAATTTTTTCAGCAGTTGTGCGACCAATGCCGAATACGTAAGTTAAAGAAATAACAACGCGTTTGTCTCGAGGAATATCTACACCTGCGATACGTGCCATTCTGAATGCACCTCCTTCTGATTAACCTTGTTTTTGTTTATGTTTAGGGTTTTCACAAATAACCATTACTTTTCCACGTCTACGAATAACTTTACATTTTTCGCAGATTGGTTTAACTGACGGTCTTACTTTCATGTCTCGAACCTCCTTAAAGATTACGGAGTGCTATATTATTTAAAACGGTACGTAATACGACCACGATTTAAATCGTACGGAGATAATTCTACCGTAACTTTGTCTCCTGGTAAAATACGAATGAAGTTCATACGGATTTTACCAGAAACGTGAGCCAATACGACATGCCCATTCTCTAATTCTACTTTGAACATAGCATTTGGCAACGTTTCAAGAACGGTACCTTCGACTTCAATTACATCATCTTTAGCCATTCAATAGTTCTCCCTTCTTCAAATCAGTAACATTTTACACTGCTCTGAAATCCCGGAGAGCCAGCTACTTATAAAGTGGTAAGGATTTCGTATCCTGCTTCTGTAAGAGCAATCGTGTGCTCAAAGTGTGCACACCATTTACCATCTACCGTTACCACTGTCCAGTCATCAGATAGTGTTTTTACATATCGTCTTCCTTGATTCACCATCGGCTCAACACAGATGACCATTCCCGGCTTTAATCTAGGGCCTCTATTTGGTGGACCATAGTGCGGGATTTGAGGGTCCTCATGTAAGTCTTGCCCGATTCCGTGACCAACATACTCCCTAACGATCGAGAACCCATTCTCTTCAGCATGGGTTTGAACCGCATGTGAGATATTTGATAATCTTTCGCCTGGTTTTACTTGTTCTAGACCAAGATACAACGATTTTTCTGTGACATCAAGTAGCTTTTGAACAGATTCAGAAATGTTTCCAACTGGATACGTCCATGCAGAATCTCCATGGTACCCATTGTATTTCGCACCAATATCGATACTGATGATATCGCCCTCTTCGAGCTTGCGCTTCCCTGGAATTCCGTGTACAAGCTCTTCATTTACAGAAGCACATATGCTCCCCGGAAATCCGTTGTATCCTTTAAAAGATGGCGTAGCACCATATTTTTGAATCGTCTTTTCCGCTATTTGATCGAGCTCTTTCGTTGTAATTCCTGGAGTAATATGCTGTTTCAACTCTTGATGAGTTAAAGCAACGATCCTGCCAGCTTCTCGCATGATTTCTATCTCGCGAGGAGTTTTGCAGATGATCATTACGCTAAGCCTCCGATGAGAACATCGATATCAGCAAATACTTTATTGATATCTTGCTCACCATTAATGCTTTGTAAGTAACCAAGCTCCTCGTAGAAATCAAGCAAAGGTTTTGTTTGCTTAATATTTACATCTAAACGATTTGCCACAGTTTCTTCATTGTCATCAGAGCGTTGATATAATTCGCCACCACATTTATCGCACACATCAGCTTTTGCTGGTGGATTGAATTCTAAGTGGTAAGTCGCACCGCACTCTTTACAAATGCGACGGCCTGTAAGGCGTGTTAATAACAACCCTGAATCCACATTAATGTTTAAAACATAGTCGATTTTTTTACCAAGATCTTTCATAATCTCTTCAAGAGCTGATGCTTGTGCAACAGTTCGTGGGAAACCGTCTAGTAAGAAACCTCTTACGCAGTCTTCTTGACTTAAACGTTCACGAACGATTCCGATTGTAACTTCATCTGGAACAAGTGCACCTTTATCAATAAAAGATTTTGCTTGTAGACCCATTTCAGTTTCAGCCTTCATAGCTGCACGAAACATATCTCCTGTTGAAATGTGAGGGATGTTATACTTGGCAACAATCTGTTCGGCTTGTGTACCTTTACCAGCACCAGGAAGCCCCATTAAAATTAAGTTCATCCTTGTTCCCCCTCAGAGTACATGAGCATGTAGGGAAGACAATTCTTCCCACTTACTCATTGCTTGATAAACCCTTTGTAATGGCGTTTTACCAGTTGACTTTCTAGCTGCTTCATTGTTTCTAAAGCAACGCCGACAACGATTAACATACTCGTTCCACCAATCTGTGCAGATGGAGGAAGATTTCCCAATTTCGTAAAGATAACTGGTAAGATTGCAATCGCTGCTAGGAAAATTGATCCTACAAAGGTCAAACGATACAAGATTTTTGTTAGATATTGTTCCGTATTCTTACCCGGACGAATACCTGGAACATATCCACCTTGTTTGTTTAGATTCTCTGACATTTGCTCTGGATTAACCTGAACAAACGCATAGAAATATGTGAAGGCTACAATGAGCGCAACATATATGATCATTCCCACTGGGTGAGAATAGTTAAAGTTTGCAATGATCCACTGCGATACATCATGATTCGGGAAGAACTGTGCAATAGTTGGAGGCGTAATTAAGAATGAAACAGCAAAAATGACTGGAATAACACCCGCACTATTTACCTTAAGGGGTAAATGTGTGTTTTGTGCTCCAGCATGATTCCCATTCCCTCCTGTTACACGCTTCGCATATTGAATTGGGATCTTTCTAACAGCCTGTTGAATGAAAATAACACCAACAATAACCGCTAGCACAGCTAGTAAGATCAATGCAACTTTAACGATACTCATGAACAATTGATCTCCGATATTTTGAAACTGTTGTTGATACACTTGAGATATAACACTTGGGATCGCTGCGGCAATACCGCCAAAGATAAGGATGGAAATACCATTACCTACACCTTTAGCTGTAATCTGTTCACCTAACCACATTAAAAATGCAGTACCAGCAGTCAGTACCGTAGCAATGTATAAATAAGTGCTCCAACCAGGATTCAAAATTAATTGCCCACCTACCATACCGTTAAAACCAATTGACATACCAAACCCCTGAATAAACGCAAGAACAATTGTAAAGTAACGCGTGAATTGCGTTAGTTTACGACGGCCCATTTCACCTTGCTTCGACCATTCCGAAAATTTAGGAACAACATCCATCTGCAATAATTGCACGATGATGGATGCTGTAATATACGGCATGATTCCCATCGCGAAGATGGAGAAGTTTTTCAAGGCGCCACCGCCAAATGTATTTAGGATACCTAAGGCATTTAATTGATCTTGTGCTTTCAGTACGTCTCCATTTGTAAATGGCACTGGGATAAACGTGCCAATTCTGAATACGATTAACATCGCTAAAGTGAATAATATTTTACGTCTTATCTCAGCAACGCGCATAAAGTTGGAGATTGTACGAAACATTAGATCACCTCAACTGATCCGCCAGCTGCTTCAATTGCTTCTTTAGCACTTGAAGAGAACTTGTGCGCTTTAACAGTTAATTTTTTCTCTACTGCGCCGCTTGCAAGAATTTTAACACCGTCGTTTAACTTGCTGATAACGCCAGTTTCCAGCAATAATTCAGGTGTTACTTCTGTACCATCTTCAAAACGATTTAACGTTGATAAGTTTACAATAGTAAACTCTTTACGGTTAATGTTTGTGAAGCCGCGTTTTGGTAAACGACGGAATAATGGAGTTTGACCACCTTCGAAGCCAAGACGAACACCGCCACCAGAACGTGCGTTTTGTCCTTTATGACCTTTACCAGCAGTTTTACCGTTACCAGAACCGATACCACGACCGACACGGTTACGTACTTTACGAGAACCTTCTGCAGGTTTTAATTCATGAAGTTTCATTCCCAGGCACCTCCTTATATTAATGAGTTATCCTTAAGCTTCTGTTACAGTTATAAGGTGAGAAACTTTGTTGATCATACCAAGAATAGCAGGAGTTTCTTCCTTAACTACAGTTGAATTCAACTTTTTAAGACCTAAAGCTTCTACCGTCGCACGTTGATCTTGTGGACGACCAATTACACTACGAGTGAGGGTAATTTCTAACTTTTTCGCCATTTGTTTTCCCTCCTTAACCTAGTAGCTCTTCTACAGATTTACCGCGTAATTTTGCAACATCTTCAGCGCGCTTAAGTTCGCTTAATCCGTTCACAGTAGCGCGAATCATGTTGATTGGTGTGTTAGAACCAAGAGATTTCGAAAGAATATCTTGTACACCAGCTAATTCAAGTACCGCACGAACAGGTCCACCAGCAATAACACCAGTACCTTCAGCAGCAGGTTTTAAGAATACTTCACCAGCTCCAAAATGACCGTTGATTGTGTGTGGAATTGTTGTACCAACTAATGGTACAGCGATTAAGTTTTTCTTAGCGTCTTCGATAGCTTTGCGGATTGCGTCTGGTACCTCTTGTGCTTTACCAGTACCGAATCCAACATGACCGTTTTTATCGCCAACTACAACTAGTGCAGCAAAGCGGAAACGACGACCACCCTTAACAACTTTCGCGACACGATTTATCGTAACTACACGTTCTTCAAGTTCTAATTTACTTGGGTCAATGCGATGCATCAATTTTCCCTCCTTTGACCATTAAAATTGTAATCCAGCCTCACGAGCAGCCTCAGCTAGAGCTTTAACACGGCCATGGTATAAGTAACCACCGCGATCGAATACTACTTCTTTAACGCCTTTCTCTACAGCACGCTTAGCAACTGATTCTCCTACTTTCGTAGCAGCTTCAGTATTGCTAGTACCGTTAAGAGCAAGGTCTTTATCAAGAGTAGATGCACTTACTAACGTTACACCATTTACATCATCAATAACTTGAGCGTAAATATGTTGGTTAGAACGGAACACGTTTAAACGTGGACGTTCTGCAGTACCAGTAAGTTTAGCACGTACACGTGCATGTCTTTTCTTACGAGTCGCATTTTTATCAGCTTTAGTGATCATTCTTGTCACTCCTTTCTCTCACCTAACGGGTTTACTTAGCAGTTTTACCTTCTTTACGACGAACAACTTCGCCTTCGTAACGAATACCTTTACCTTTATAAGGCTCAGGAGCACGTACAGCACGGATGTTAGCAGCAAATTCGCCAACACGTTGCTTGTCGATACCTTTGATTACGATTTTAGTTGGTACAGGTACTTCAACTTCAAGACCTGCTTCCGGAGTCATTTCTACTGGATGAGAATAACCTACGCTTAATACAAGTTTATCTCCTTGTTTTTGAGCACGGTAACCAACACCGACTAATTCAAGTCCGCGTGCGAAACCTGTAGTTACACCTTCAACCATGTTTCCGATTAAAGCACGAGTTGTACCGTGTAATGCACGGTGTTCCTTCTGTTCAGATGGACGCTCAACTGTTAGTGTATTTTCTTCAATTTTGATAGACATATCAGCATTGAATTTACGAGTTAATTCACCTTTAGGGCCTTTTACTGCTACAGTATTGTCTTCTGCAATTGTAATAGTAACACCTGCAGGGATTTCAAGAATCTTTTTACCAATACGAGACATGTGGTCACACCTCCGTTCGTTTTAAATATATATTACCAAACGTATGCTACTACTTCTCCACCAGTTTGTAATTGACGAGCGTCTTTGTCTGTCATTACTCCCTTAGATGTAGAAACAAGAGCGATACCTAATCCGTTAAGTACACGTGGTACTTCATCAGCTTTAGCGTAAACGCGTAAGCCAGGTTTACTGATACGTTTTAATCCAGTGATTACACGTTCATTGTTTGCACCATATTTCAGGAAAATACGAAGGATACCTTGTTTGTTATCCTCGATGTATTCTACATCACGAATGAAACCTTCACGTTTTAAAAGTTCAGCGATCTCTTTTTTGATTTTAGAAGCAGGAACCTCTAATTTCTCATGACGTACCATGTTCGCATTACGGATGCGAGTAAGCATGTCTGCAATTGGATCTGTCATCACCATGTGTTTTACCTCCTTCCCATTTGTGGGTTTTACCAACTAGCTTTTTTAACACCAGGAATTTGACCTTTATATGCAAGTTCACGGAAACAAATACGGCAAAGCTTAAATTTGCGGTATACAGAATGCGGACGACCGCAGCGTTCGCAACGTGTATACTCTTGTACTTTAAACTTAGGAGTACGCTTTTGTTTCGCTATCATAGATTTTTTAGCCACGTTTTCGCCTCCTCTACTTAGCGTTGGTTTCCATTATTTTTGGAATGGCATACCGAATTGTGTTAAAAGTTCACGAGCTTCTTCATCAGTTTTCGCTGTAGTAACGATTACGATGTCCATACCGCGGACTTTGCTTACTTTATCATAATCGATCTCAGGGAAGATAAGTTGCTCTTTAACACCTAATGTGTAGTTCCCACGACCATCGAATGATTTCTTAGAAACACCACGGAAATCACGTACACGTGGTAAAGAAACTGATACTAATTTGTCGAAGAACTCATACATTTGCTCGCCGCGTAAAGTTACTTTCGCACCGATTGGCATACCTTCACGAAGACGGAAACCAGCGATTGATTTTTTAGCACGAGTTACAACAGGTTTTTGACCTGCGATTTGTGTTAATTCTTCTACTGCATTGTCTAAAGCTTTTGAGTTAGATACCGCGTCACCAACACCAGTGTTGATTACGATCTTTTCGATTTTCGGTACTTCCATCACAGATTTATAGTTAAACTTGCTCACTAGAGCAGGAGTAATTTCCTTTTGGAACTTCTCTTTAAGGCGATTCAATGAAGTGACCTCCTTTCTTAAGAAAATTATTTATCTAATAATTCACCAGATTTTTTTGCAATACGAACTTTTTTACCATCTTCTACTTTGAAGCCTACGCGAGTAGGTTCACCTGTTTTCGGATCTAAAACCATAACGTTAGAAACGTGAATAGGTGCTTCTTTAGTAATAATTCCACCTTGTGGATTTAATTGAGATGGCTTAGAGTGTTTTTTAACGATGTTAACACCCTCAACGATAACACGGTTTTGCTTTGGGAAAGCCACAAGGATAACGCCTTGTTTTCCTTTGTCTTTTCCAGTGATTACCTGTACTTTATCACCTTTTTTTACATGCATCTTAATTCTGCACCTCCTTAGCAAGGCAATACCTTAAATTATAGAACTTCTGGAGCTAAAGAAACGATCTTCATGAAGTTGCTATCACGTAATTCACGAGCTACTGGTCCGAAGATACGAGTACCACGTGGGCTCTTATCGTCTTTGATGATAACCGCTGCGTTTTCATCAAATTTGATATAAGAACCGTCCGGACGACGAGCTCCGCTCTTCGTACGTACCACTACTGCTTTAACAACGTCACCTTTTTTAACAACGCCACCTGGTGTTGCTTGTTTTACCGTAGCAACGATAATGTCACCAATGTTAGCATATTTACGACCAGAGCCGCCTAATACTTTAATTGTTAAAAGTTCACGTGCACCAGAGTTGTCAGCAACTTTCAAACGAGATTCTTGTTGGATCATGTTATGAAACCTCCCTTCGGACTAAAAATTCCGATTCGTCTATTTAGATAATAACCGCTTCTTCAACGATTTCAACTAAACGGAAACGCTTAGTAGCAGAAAGCGGGCGAGTTTCCATGATTTTAACGATATCGCCAAGTTTCGCTTGGTTTTGCTCATCATGGGCTTTGTACTTCTTAGAATACTTAACACGTTTTCCGTACAAGGAATGAGTTTTGTAAGTTTCAACTAAAACTGTAATCGTTTTGTCCATTTTATCAGACACAACACGACCAGTATAAACTTTGCGTTGGTTACGTTCGCTCACTATGCAAACCTCCCCTCAATTTATCGATTAATTCCGATCTCTCTTTCACGAACTACAGTTTTCATACGAGCAATTGCTTTACGCACTTCACGAATGCGAGTTGGATTCTCTAATTGTCCTGTAGCAAGTTGGAAGCGAAGATTGAACAATTCTTCCTTTAAAGCTTTAACTTTTGTTTCGATTTCGGCAGTGGTTAATTCACGAATATCATTAGTTTTCATTAGATTCACCACCATTTTCTTCACGTTTTACGAATTTACATTTCACAGGTAACTTGTGAGCTGCAAGACGTAATGCTTCGCGTGCTACCTCTTCAGATACACCCGCGATTTCGAACATAATTTTCCCAGGTTTTACTACTGCTACCCAGCCTTCTGGTGCCCCTTTACCGGAACCCATACGTACTTCTAGAGGTTTTGCAGTGTAAGGTTTAGAAGGGAAAATTTTAATCCATACTTTACCGCCACGTTTCATGTAACGAGTCATTGCACGACGAGCAGCTTCGATTTGACGGTTTGTAATCCATGAAGCAGCTTGTGCTTGTAAACCGAATTCACCGAAAGCAATTTCAGTTCCACCTTTTGCACGACCACGCATTTTACCACGATGCTCTCTACGATATTTTACGCGTTTTGGCATTAACATATTATTTTCCTCCTTCCTCAGAAGCTTTCTTTTTTGTAGGAAGGACTTCTCCACGGTAGATCCATACTTTTACGCCTAATTTACCGTATGTTGTATCAGCTTCAACTGCTGCATAGTCAATATCAGCGCGAAGTGTATGAAGTGGAACAGTTCCTTCACTGTAAGATTCTGCACGAGCGATATCAGCTCCGCCAAGACGACCAGAAACCTGTGTTTTAATACCTTTAGCACCTGCACGCATAGCACGTTGAATAACTTGCTTTTGTGCACGACGGAATGATACACGGTTTTCTAATTGACGAGCGATGTTTTCGCCTACTAATTTAGCGTTAAGATCAGCTCTCTTAACTTCTAAAATGTTGATGTGTACACGCTTGCCTGTTAATTGGTTAAGAGCTTTACGAAGTGCTTCAACTTCAGTACCACCTTTACCAATTACCATACCAGGTTTTGCAGTGTGAATTGTAACATTTACACGATTTGCTGCACGTTCGATTTCTACTTTAGCAACAGCAGAATCTTTTAAGCGTACAGTAATGTACTCACGGATTTTGATGTCTTCATGTAGTAATGTAGCATAATCTTTCTCTGCGAACCAACGAGATTCCCAGTCACGGATAACGCCGACACGAAGACCAATTGGATTAACCTTTTGACCCATCGATTATCCCTCCTTCTTTTCTGATACCACAACTGTAATGTGGCTTGTGCGTTTGTTAATTTGGCTTGCACGACCCATTGCACGTGGACGGAAACGTTTTAACGTTGGACCTTCGTCAACGAAAACTTTTTCAACAACTAGGTTGTTAATATCCATCTCATAATTGTGCTCTGCATTTGCGATTGCAGATTTTAAAACTTTCTCTACAACTGGAGAAGCAGTTTTTGGTGTGTGGTTAAGGATAGCAATCGCTTCACCCACTTGCTTACCTCGGATTAAGTCTACTACTAAACGAACTTTACGAGGAGCAATACGAACTGTTCTCGCTACTGCTTTAGCTTGCATTGAAGTGCCTCCTCTCATTATCTTCTAGTTTTCTTATCGTCAGCAAGGTGACCTTTATACGTACGAGTTGGTGCGAATTCACCTAACTTATGGCCAACCATATCCTCAGTGATGTACACAGGTACGTGTTTACGACCATCATATACAGCGATTGTGTGTCCGATGAACTGAGGGAAGATTGTTGAACGGCGAGACCAAGTTTTAACAACTTGTTTTTGCTCAGATGCAACTAATTTTTCCATTTTGCTCATTAAGTGATCATCGACAAATGGTCCTTTTTTTAAGCTACGAGCCATTTTGGTGCCTCCCTTCGTGATTGGCGTACGGTTCTAGAAATGAACCGTACTACAATCCCATTATTTTTTACGACGACGAACGATGAATTTGTCAGACGCTTTGTTTTTCTTACGAGTCTTGAATCCAAGAGTTGGTTTACCCCATGGAGACATTGGAGACTTACGTCCGATTGGAGAACGTCCTTCACCACCACCGTGTGGGTGATCAACCGGGTTCATTACAGAACCACGAACTGTTGGGCGTTTACCTAACCAGCGAGAGCGACCTGCTTTACCGATTTTGATAAGTTCATGCTGTTCGTTACCTACTTGACCGATTGAAGCGCGACAAGCAGATAATACAAGACGTACTTCACCAGAAGTTAAACGTACAAGTACGTATTTACCTTCTTTACCAAGTACTTGAGCAGAAGTACCAGCAGAACGAACTAATTGTCCGCCACGACCAGGCTTAAGCTCGATATTATGAACAACAGTACCTACTGGAATGTTGATTAATGGTAATGCGTTACCGATTTTGATGTCAGCTTCTGGGCCAGACATAACTTCCATACCTACTTCTAAAGATTTAGGAGCAAGAATGTAACGTTTTTCACCGTCAACGTAGTTAATTAATGCGATATTCGCAGAGCGGTTTGGATCGTATTCGATCGTAGCAACGCGTCCTGGAATTCCATCTTTGTTACGCTTAAAGTCGATGATACGGTATTGACGCTTATGTCCGCCACCTTGATGACGTACAGTAATTTTACCTTGGTTATTACGACCAGCCTTCTTGCTTAAAGGAGCAAGTAATGACTTTTCTGGTCTGTCAGTCGTGATTTCAGCGAAATCATTCGTAGTCATATTACGACGACCGTTAGTAGTTGGATTATACTTTTTAATTCCCATCTCAATTTCCCTCCTTCTTTAGTAAGAATTAAACACCTTGGAAGATTTCGATTTCTTTGCTGTCAGCAGTTAGCTTAACGATTGCTTTACGACGACGGCTAGTAAAACCAGCGTGACGACCAACGCGTTTTGCTTTCGGCTTGTAGTTCATGATGTTCACTTTTTCTACTTTAACACCAAAGATCGCTTCAAGAGCATCTTTAACTTCTGTTTTATTAGATTTAACGTCCACATCGAACGTGTATTTTTTTTCAGCCATCATTTCCATAGAACGTTCAGTGATAACTGGGCGCTTAATGATATCACGAGGATCTCTCATTATGCAAGCACCTCCTCTACTTTTTCCACTGCCGCTTTTGTCATGATTAGCTTATCATGATGAAGCACGTCTAAAACGTTTACGCCATCAGCAGTGATTACTGTTACTCCAGGGATATTGCGAGCAGATAACTCTACAGATTCGTTTGCATCAGCAGTTACGATAAGAGCTTTCTTCTCAACAGTTAATCCTTTAAGTACTGCTAGCATGTCTTTTGTTTTTGGTGCATTTAACACTAGGTCTTCAAGAACTACAATGTTGTTCTCAACTACTTTAGTAGCTAATGCAGATTTGATTGCTAAACGACGAACCTTCTTAGGAAGTTTGTACGCATAGCTTCTTGGTGTAGGTCCGAATACCGTACCACCACCACGCCATTGAGGAGAGCGGATAGACCCTTGACGAGCACGTCCAGTTCCTTTTTGACGCCATGGTTTACGACCACCACC
Source organism: Bacillus pretiosus (assembly GCF_051294775.1). Taxonomy (NCBI): domain Bacteria; kingdom Bacillati; phylum Bacillota; class Bacilli; order Caryophanales; family Bacillaceae; genus Bacillus; species Bacillus pretiosus. The sequence continues at coordinate 35,058 of NZ_JBPPHF010000011.1, read as the reverse complement.
ACGAACTTCAGAACGAGTTTTTACTTTGTGTGTACCTTGACGTAAAGATGCACGTTGCATCATTACAGCTTCGAAAAGTACAGCTTCATTTGGTTCGATACCGAAAATAGCTTCAGCTAATTCGATTTCACCAACCTGTGAACCAGTTTGGTTATATACAGTAACTTTTGGCATTGGAATTCCTCCTTCCTATTGTGAATTATTTGCTAACCTTCACAGCGCCTTGAACAACTACAAGAGATTTCTTAGCACCTGGAACGTTACCTTTTACTAGTAATAAGTTGCGCTCAGTGTCAACTTGAACGATTTCTAAGTTTTGGATAGTAACTTGGTCTCCACCCATACGTCCAGCAAGTTTTTTGCCTTTGAATACACGGTTCGGAGCAACTGGGCCCATTGAACCTGGACGACGGTGATAGCGAGAACCATGAGACATAGGTCCGCGAGATTGTCCGTGGCGTTTGATAACACCTTGGAAACCTTTACCTTTAGAAATTCCTGTTACGTCAACGATTTCACCTGCAGCGAAAACTTCAACTTTTACCTCTTGACCAACCTCTAATCCGTCCACGTCTGCATCGCGGATTTCGCGAATGAAGCGCTTAGGAGTTGTAGATGCTTTAGCAGTGTGGCCTTGTTCAGGTTTGTTAGTTAACTTTTCACGTTTATCTTCAAATCCTAACTGGATTGCATTGTAGCCATCAGTTTCAGTTGTTTTCTTTTGAAGAACAACGTTTGGATTAGCAGCGATAACTGTTACTGGGATTAACTCACCGTTCTCAGCAAATACTTGAGTCATACCGATCTTTCTTCCTAAGATTCCTTTGGTCATGAGTTACACCTCCTACATTTTTAAGTTATATGAATTATAGTTTGATTTCGATATCTACACCAGACGGTAAGTCTAAACGCATTAATGAATCTACTGTTTGTGGAGTAGGACTCACGATATCGATTAAACGTTTGTGTGTGCGCATTTCGAATTGCTCACGAGAATCTTTGTACTTATGAACAGCACGAAGAATTGTGTAAATAGTCTTCTCAGTTGGTAATGGGATCGGACCAGAAACTGTTGCCCCAGAACGCTTAGCTGTTTCTACAATTTTCTCAGCTGATTGATCAAGAATACGGTGATCATAAGCTTTTAAACGGATACGAATTTTTTCTTTTGCCATTATTTTCCCTCCTTCGTTCGCCTATTTCTAAAATAGACCTTCTCCATGGAAATTTCCCCACACCATGCCATGGCAAAGCGGCCGGGTGTGTCAGCAACCTTCCACTTCATCGCAGTCAAAGACCAACATTGTCTATTATACAATGTTATTCGTCTAGATGCAAGCATCTTTTTGTTTGCATATGCTTTTCTCTACTTTTGCTATTATACATGGCACTTTAAAGAATTTCAAGTTTTCATCTCACAGAATCCGTTTTACAGTTTCTGGATTTTAGTTTATTGATTTTGTATTACTATAGAAGAAACTCGTCAAAACATAAAAAAATCATTTCATTCCTTATATAAATACAAACAAAAAAACCAAGGGAAAATCCCTTGGTTTTTTTATATCAGTTAAGATTACTCAACGATAGTAGCAACTACACCGTAACCTACTGTACGTCCACCTTCACGAATAGAGAATTTAGTTCCCTCTTCGATAGCGATTGGAGCGATAAGTTCGATAGTCATTTCGATGTTGTCACCAGGCATTACCATTTCAGTACCTTCTGGTAATTGGATGATACCAGTTACGTCAGTTGTACGGAAGTAGAACTGAGGACGGTAGTTAGCGAAGAATGGAGTGTGACGTCCACCTTCTTCTTTAGATAATACGAAAACTTCAGCTTTGAATTTAGCGTGAGCTTTTACAGAGCCAGTTTTAGCAAGAACTTGTCCACGTTGGATGTCTTCACGAGCAACCCCACGAAGTAAAGCACCGATGTTGTCTCCAGCTTGAGCTTGGTCAAGAAGTTTACGGAACATCTCTACACCAGTTACAGTTGTAGAAGCATTTTCTTCAGCAAGACCGATGATTTCTACTACGTCACCAACTTTAACGATTCCGCGCTCTACACGACCAGTTGCAACTGTACCACGACCTGTGATAGAGAATACATCCTCGATAGGCATTAAGAATGGTTTGTCAGTTTCACGTTCTGGAGTTGGGATGTAAGCATCAACTTCAGTCATTAATTCAATGATTTTTGCTTCCCAATCAGCTTCTCCTTGAAGAGCTTTAAGAGCAGAACCTTTGATTACAGGAATATCGTCGCCTGGGAATCCGTATTCAGATAATAGGTCGCGAACTTCCATTTCTACTAATTCTAATAATTCTTCGTCGTCTACCATGTCGCATTTGTTTAAGAATACAACGATGTAAGGAACACCTACTTGACGAGAAAGAAGGATGTGCTCACGTGTTTGAGGCATTGGGCCATCAGCAGCAGATACTACTAAGATACCGCCGTCCATTTGAGCAGCACCAGTGATCATGTTTTTAACATAGTCAGCGTGACCTGGGCAGTCAACGTGTGCATAGTGACGAGTTTCAGTTTCGTACTCAACGTGAGCAGTTGAGATTGTGATTCCGCGCTCTCTTTCTTCTGGAGCAGCGTCGATTTGATCGTATCCGCGTGCTTCAGCACCACCAGCTTTTGCAAGAACTGTAGTGATCGCAGCAGTTAATGTAGTTTTACCATGGTCAACGTGGCCGATTGTACCGATGTTAACATGGGGTTTAGAACGTTCGAATTTAGCTTTAGCCATTCTAAATTCCTCCTTAGTTTATATAGGTTATTTTATATTTAGACTAGAAAGTGAAACTTACGTCCCACTTTCTAAGCTTACATAAGTAGTTATACTTGAACAATCGATAAAAATCAATTATTCACCTTTATTTTTTTTAATAATTTCTTCAGAAACAGACTTCGGTACTTCTTCATAATGATCAAATGTCATTGAGAATGTTCCGCGTCCTTGAGTGTTAGAACGTAATGCCGTTGCATAACCGAACATTTCAGAAAGTGGAACCATAGCGCGAACAACTTGTGCGTTACCGCGAGCTTCCATACCTTCTACACGTCCACGACGAGATGTTACGTCGCCCATAATGTCACCCATGTACTCTTCAGGAATTACAACTTCAACTTTCATCATTGGCTCAAGAATTACTGGGCTACATTTAGAAACCGCAGCTTTAAGTGCCATAGATGCAGCGATTTTGAACGCCATCTCAGATGAATCGACATCATGGTAAGATCCGTCAACTAACGCAGCTTTGATGTCAACTAGTGGATAACCAGCTAGTACACCATTTTTAAGTGAGTCTTCAAGACCCGCTCCAACAGCTGGGATGTATTCACGTGGAACTACACCGCCGACGATTTTGTTTTGGAATTCAAAACCTTTACCTTCTTCATTAGGTTCAAACTCAATCCAAACGTGACCGAATTGTCCACGACCACCAGATTGACGAGCGAACTTACCTTCAACTTTCGCAGCAGCGCGGAAAGTCTCACGGTATGCTACCTGAGGAGCACCAACGTTTGCTTCCACTTTGAATTCACGGCGCATACGGTCAACGATGATATCAAGGTGAAGTTCACCCATACCAGCGATGATTGTTTGGCCAGTTTCTTGGTCAGTGTGAGCACGGAATGTTGGATCTTCTTCAGAAAGCTTAGATAATGCTGTACCCATTTTATCTTGGTCAGCTTTAGATTTTGGTTCGATAGCTACAGAAATAACTGGCTCTGGGAATTCCATAGACTCAAGGATAACAAGACTCTTCTCATCACAAAGAGTATCACCAGTAGTAGTATCTTTTAAACCTACAGCAGCAGCGATATCACCAGCATAAACTGTTGAAATCTCTTCACGGCTGTTAGCGTGCATTTGTAGGATACGACCTACACGCTCACGCTTACCTTTAGTTGAGTTTTTCACGTATGATCCAGAGTTTAACACACCAGAATACACACGGAAGAACGTTAACTTACCAACATAAGGGTCAGTCATGATTTTGAATGCTAAAGCTGCGAATGGTTCTTCATCGCTAGACTTACGTTCGATTTCTTCATCTGTATCCGGAAGAGTACCTTTAATAGCTGGTACGTCTAATGGAGATGGTAGGTAGTCGATAACTGCGTCTAACAGAATTTGAACACCTTTATTTTTGAATGCAGAACCACAGATTACTGGGAAGAATTCTACAGAAGTTGTAGCCTTACGGATACCAGCTTTAAGCTCTTCTACAGTGATTTCTTCACCTTCTAGGTACTTCATCATCATTTCTTCATCAAGCTCAGCTACCGCTTCAATAAGTTTTCCACGGTATTCTGCAGCTAATTCTTTATGCTCTTCAGGAATTTCAACACGCTCGATGTCTGTTCCTAAATCGTTACCGTACATGTAAGCACATTCCTCAACAAGGTCAATGATACCATTGAACTCATCTTCAGCACCGATTGGTAACTGAATTGGGTGTGCGTTTGCTTGTAAACGATCGTGGATTGTTCCTACAGAGTATAAGAAATCCGCACCAATCTTATCCATTTTGTTAACGAATACGATACGAGGTACACCGTAAGTAGTAGCCTGACGCCAAACAGTTTCTGTTTGTGGTTCTACACCAGATTGTGCATCAAGTACTGCTACCGCACCATCAAGTACGCGTAAAGAACGTTCTACTTCTACTGTGAAGTCTACGTGTCCTGGAGTGTCAATGATGTTTACACGGTGACCTTTCCATTGAGCTGTAGTTGCAGCAGAAGTAATTGTGATACCACGCTCTTGCTCTTGCTCCATCCAGTCCATCTGAGATGCACCTTCATGAGTTTCACCGATTTTATGAATACGTCCTGTATAATACAGAATACGCTCAGTTGCTGTTGTTTTACCAGCATCGATGTGAGCCATGATACCAATATTACGAGTGTTTTCTAAAGAGAACTCTCTTGTCATTTGGTGTCTTGCTCCTTCCATATATGGATTGGATTTTTTTATTTTAAGTAGCAAAAAAGCCACTTTATATTGTTACACATGTCAGTATGTCCAGTACCCTCATTATGTAAAACGAGCGCCCAACGAAAGGGAGAGGCATTCTCCCTCTCCACACTTCCATAAGCGACAAATAAAGCGGTTTATGCTTACATTTATTTTACGTTGAATCCTACCAACGGTAATGAGCAAATGCTTTGTTAGCTTCTGCCATTTTATGAGTGTCTTCACGTTTCTTAACAGATGCACCAGCATTGTTAGCTGCATCTAAGATTTCGTAAGCTAGACGCTCTTCCATAGTTTTTTCACCACGAAGACGAGCATAGTTTACTAACCAGCGAAGACCTAAAGTTGTACGGCGTTCTGGACGAACCTCAACTGGAACTTGGTAGTTAGCACCACCAACACGACGAGCACGTACTTCAAGAACAGGCATGATGTTCTTAAGAGCTTGCTCGAATACTTCCATAGGGTCTTTATCTGAACGTTCACGAACGATATCGAAAGCGTTATAAAGAATTGTTTGAGATTTACCTTTTTTACCGTCAACCATCATTTTGTTGATAAGGCGTGTTACTAGCTTAGACTTGTACATTGGATCTGGTAACACGTCACGTTTCGCAACAGGTCCTTTACGAGGCATATTGAGTTCCTCCTTTCATTATAAGTTTATTATTTTTTAGCAGGTTTTGGTCGCTTAGTACCATATTTAGAACGTCCTTGCATACGTTTGTCAACACCAGCTGTATCAAGCGCACCACGAACGATGTGGTAACGTACCCCTGGTAAATCCTTTACTCGACCACCGCGAATTAATACTACGCTATGCTCTTGTAGGTTATGACCGATACCTGGGATGTAAGCTGTAACCTCGATACCGTTTGTTAAACGTACACGAGCGTATTTACGTAACGCTGAGTTAGGTTTCTTTGGAGTCATTGTACCAACACGAGTACATACACCACGTTTTTGAGGTGCAGAGATATCAGTTGATTTTTTCTTTAAAGAGTTGAACCCTTTGTTTAACGCAGGTGATTTAGATTTCCATACTTTATCAGTACGACCATTTCTCACTAATTGGTTAATAGTAGGCATTTGATTATCCTCCCTTCGCATGTTTGTATGACCACATATCCAGGTGGTTCATTATTAGTTGAAAACAAAGTTTTTGCAAGGAAGAGCAAATGCTCTCTCCTCACAAAAACAGTTTTAACTTATTATTCCTATTGCTGAAGCTCCCACTTGAATCCCCGAAACTTTTCCAAGCTTACGAACTGATTCAACTTTGGTTATGGGTATGTTATGTTGCAAGGCGGTACGAATGATCATATGGGTTAACCGCATATCAGCATCTTCCGCAATAACAACTTCTTTAACTATACCATTTTTGATTGCCTCCAATGTGCGTTTATGACCAACGACTACATTTTCAGCATTTGACACTTTTTGATAAGACATATAAATATCCTCCAAAGCATCGTTCAGGAGCAACCTTGATTATAGTAACATTTTGACTCATACAATGTCAACTAGGATTAACTGTTTTTATACAAAATTTACGACGGAAAATTTTACTGTTCCACATAAACTTCATCGTTTTCTACATTCATGTCACCTTGTGTTGTTTTTACAAGATCCACTTTGCGATAACGATTCATACCTGTTCCAGCAGGAACAAGTTTACCGATAATAACATTTTCTTTCAATCCTAGAAGCTCATCGCGTTTACCCTTAATCGCTGCATCAGTTAAGACACGTGTCGTTTCTTGGAACGATGCTGCAGATAAGAATGAATCAGTTTCAAGTGAAGCTTTTGTAATACCAAGTAGAACAGGTCTAGCCGTTGCTGGTTGTTTACCTTTCAGTAACACCTTCGCATTCGCATCAGTAAACTGATGGATATCTAGTAGTGTTCCTGGTAATACATCTGTTTCACCCGCATCACTTACACGAACTTTACGTAACATTTGACGTACCATTACTTCTACGTGTTTGTCACCAATTTCTACCCCTTGCATACGGTATACTTTTTGAACTTCACGTAGTAAGTATTCTTGAACCGCCGTAATGTCCGTTACTTTTAGTAATTCTTTCGGATCAATAGAACCTTCTGTTAACTCTTTACCGTGGCTAATTGGCTGTCCTAGAGTTACTTTCAGACGTGCACCGTAAGGAATAGCATACGTACGAGCTTCAACTTCACCCTGTACAACTACTTCTTGGCGATCTTTAACATCGTTAATCGCTGCGATAACACCATCGATTTCACTGATAACTGCCTGACCTTTCGGGTTACGAGCTTCGAAGATCTCTTGGATACGAGGTAAACCTTGAGTGATATCATCTCCGGCAACCCCACCTGTATGGAACGTACGCATCGTTAACTGTGTACCTGGCTCACCGATAGATTGAGCTGCGATAATACCTACCGCTTCTCCTACTTCTACGTCTGTACCAGTTGCTAAGTTTCGACCGTAACACTTCTTACATACACCGTGGCGAGTGTTACACGTGAACGCTGAACGAATGTTTACAGTTTCAACACCCGAATTTTCAACGATATGCGCGATATCTTCAGTAATTAGTTGGTTTTCACTAACTAATACTTCACCTGTTTCAGGATGTTTTACAGTTTTTCTTGCAAAACGTCCAACAAGACGATCATATAATGACTCAATTACTTCATTACCCTCTTTAATCGCACCAATTAATAGACCACGATCTGTTCCACAATCATCTTCACGGACAATTACATCTTGTGCAACGTCTACAAGACGACGTGTTAAGTAACCAGAATCGGCAGTTTTAAGTGCTGTATCGGCAAGACCTTTACGCGCACCATGCGTAGAGATGAAGTACTCAAGTACTGTTAAACCTTCACGGAAACTTGATTTAATTGGAAGTTCGATAATACGACCAGATGGATTGGCCATCAGACCACGCATACCAGCAAGCTGAGTAAAGTTCGATGCGTTACCACGGGCACCTGAATCACTCATCATGAAGATTGGGTTGCGTTTATTCAAGGATTTCATCAGTTTTCCTTGGATAACATCTTTTGCATTACTCCAAATAGAGATAACGCGATCGTAACGTTCTTCTTCCGTGATTAAACCGCGACGGAATTGTTTAATTACATTATCTACTTTTGCTTGTGCTTCATGGAGAATTTCATCTTTTTCGCCTAATACAAGAATGTCAGATACCCCAACTGTAATACCAGCTTTTGTAGAGTACTTAAATCCTAAGTTTTTCATGCGGTCAAGCATGCGAGATGTTTCCGTAATTTGGAAACGTTTGAATACTTCCGCAATGATGTTACCAAGGATCTTCTTGCTAAATGGCGCCACTTCTTCGCGACTAGCAATAATTTCTTTAATGTTCGCACCTTTTTCAACGAAATATTCCGCTGGTGTTTCTTTTTCAAGGTTTGAGTTTGTTGGTTCATTAATATAAGGGAACGACTCTGGTAAGATTTCGTTAAATATTAATTTACCAACTGTTGTTAATAGAAGCTTACTCTTTTGCTCTTCAGTAAACGTTACATTATTTACCGAACTTGCAGCAACTGCAACACGTGTGTGCAGATGTACATATCCATTTTGGTATGCAAGTATTGCTTCGTTTGCATCTTTGAAGACCATACCTTCACCGATTGCGCCTTCACGCTCAAGTGTTAAGTAGTAGTTACCTAATACCATATCCTGAGATGGAGTAACAACTGGTTTTCCGTCTTTTGGATTCAAGATGTTTTGTGCCGCTAACATAAGAATACGAGCTTCTGCTTGTGCCTCTGATGATAACGGTACGTGAACTGCCATTTGGTCACCGTCAAAGTCCGCGTTGTATGCAGTACATACAAGTGGGTGAAGACGAATTGCGCGACCTTCTACTAATGTAGGTTCAAACGCCTGGATACCAAGACGGTGAAGTGTTGGTGCGCGGTTTAGAAGTACTGGATGCTCTTTGATCACAGATTCTAAAACGTCCCAAACTTCAGGTTGTACACGCTCAATTTTACGTTTAGCACTCTTAATGTTGTGTGCTAAACCTTTTCCAACTAACTCTTTCATAACGAAAGGCTTAAACAATTCAAGCGCCATTTCTTTCGGTAATCCACATTGGTACATCTTTAAGTTCGGTCCTACAACGATTACAGAACGGCCAGAGTAGTCAACACGTTTACCTAATAAGTTTTGACGGAAACGTCCTTGTTTACCTTTAAGCATGTGAGATAGCGATTTTAATGGACGGTTACCTGGTCCAGTAACTGGACGGCCGCGGCGACCATTATCGATTAATGCGTCTACAGCTTCTTGTAACATACGTTTTTCGTTTTGAACGATGATGCTTGGTGCACCTAAGTCCAATAGACGTTTTAAACGATTATTACGGTTAATTACACGACGGTATAAGTCGTTTAAGTCAGAAGTAGCAAAACGTCCACCATCCAACTGTACCATTGGGCGTAGTTCTGGCGGGATAACTGGAAGAACATCTAGGATCATCCAAGATGGGTGATTTCCAGAGTTACGGAATGCTTCTAATACTTCTAGACGTTTAATAGCACGAGTACGGCGTTGTCCTTGCGCTGTTTTTAATTCTTCTTTTAAGAAGTCTACTTCTTTATCTAAATCGATGTCTTGTAGTAGCTTTTTAATCGCTTCCGCACCCATAGCAGCTTGGAATGTGCTACCATATCGATCACGATATGCACGGTATTCTTTTTCAGAAAGTAATTGCTTCTTATCAAGTGGTGTATCTCCACTTTCTGTTACAACATAAGAAGCGAAATAAATTACTTCTTCAAGCGCGCGAGGGGACATGTCTAAGACAAGTCCCATGCGGCTCGGGATACCTTTGAAATACCAAATATGAGATACAGGAGCAGCTAATTCGATATGACCCATACGTTCACGACGAACTTTTGCACGCGTTACTTCAACGCCACATCGATCACAAACTACACCTTTATAACGTACACGTTTGTATTTTCCGCAATGACATTCCCAGTCCTTTTGTGGTCCGAAAATACGCTCACAGAACAAGCCATCTTTTTCAGGCTTTAACGTACGATAGTTAATTGTTTCTGGTTTCTTAACTTCACCGTATGACCAAGAACGAATCTTGTCAGGTGAAGCAAGTCCAATCTTCATATATTCAAAGTTATTTACATCTATCAAGGGGCCTACCTCCCTTTTAGTCTACAGGTTATCCCAATTATTCTTTAGTTGTCTCCACTTCGACATTCAATTTATCTGCTGATTGATGATCATCGTCATCTTCTGTATCACGCATTTCAATTTCTTTATCGTCGCTAGACATCATTTTAACGTCCATACCTAAACTTTGCAGCTCTTTAATCAATACTTTGAATGATTCAGGAACGCCTGGTTCTGGAACATTTTCGCCTTTAACAATTGCTTCATACGTCTTAACACGTCCAACAACATCATCAGACTTCACTGTTAAGATTTCTTGAAGAGTATAAGCAGCACCGTAAGCTTCAAGTGCCCAAACCTCCATCTCACCGAAACGCTGTCCACCGAACTGAGCTTTACCTCCAAGAGGCTGCTGCGTTACAAGTGAGTATGGTCCAGTAGAACGAGCATGAAGTTTATCGTCAACCATGTGCGCAAGTTTGATCATATACATGACACCAACAGATACGCGGTTATCGAATGGTTCACCAGTACGTCCGTCATACAGGATTGTTTTCGCGTCATTTGCCATACCAGCTTCTTCAATCGTGCCCCAAACATCTTCCTCACGAGCACCATCGAATACTGGTGTTGCAATGTGAATACCAAGGTATCTTGCTGCCATACCAAGATGAAGCTCTAATACCTGACCGATATTCATACGAGATGGTACCCCTAATGGGTTTAACATGATATCGATTGGCGTACCGTCTGGTAAGTAAGGCATATCTTCTTCTGGTAAAATACGAGAGATAACACCTTTGTTACCGTGACGTCCGGCCATCTTGTCACCTTCAGAGATTTTACGTTTTTGAACGATATATGCACGTACAAGTTGATTCACGCCTGGTGGCAATTCATCGCCATCTTCACGGTTGAATACTTTTACGTCTAAGATAATACCGCCACCACCGTGTGGTACACGTAGTGATGTATCACGTACTTCACGTGCTTTTTCTCCAAAGATAGCATGTAATAGACGTTCTTCAGCTGTTAATTCTGTTACACCTTTAGGTGTTACTTTACCAACAAGTAAATCTCCATCTTTTACTTCCGCACCAACGCGAATGATACCGCGCTCGTCAAGGTTGCGTAATGCATCTTCCCCAACGTTTGGAATGTCACGTGTAATTTCTTCTGGTCCAAGCTTCGTATCACGAGCTTCTGACTCATATTCTTCAATATGAATAGAAGTGTACACATCATCTTTTACAAGGCGCTCACTCATAATGATCGCATCCTCGTAGTTATAACCGTCCCAAGTCATGAAGCCAACAAGCACGTTACGTCCAAGTGCTAGTTCACCTAATTCCATAGAAGGACCATCCGCAAGAATCTCACCTTTTACAACTTCATTTCCAACACTTACGATTGGACGTTGGTTGTAGCAAGTTCCTTGGTTAGAACGAATGAATTTTTGCATTTTGTAACGATCTAAGTCGCCTTTTACTGTTTGACCGTCAACTTCTACATAGCGACGTACCCAAACTTCACGTGCTTCTACGCGTTCAACAACACCAGGATGTTTACAGATTACTGCAGCACCTGAGTCTTTTGCTGATACGTACTCCATACCTGTACCTACAATCGGAGATTCCGGATTCATTAACGGAACCGCCTGACGTTGCATGTTCGCTCCCATAAGTGCGCGGTTAGAGTCATCGTTTTCTAAGAACGGAATACAAGCTGTCGCTGCCGACACTACTTGTTTTGGAGATACATCCATGTAGTCGATGCGTTCTTTATTTGTGACAATGTTTTCACCACGGAAACGAGCTACGATATCTTCGCTAAGGAATTCTCCTTCTTCAGATAATTTCATATTCGCTTGGGCTACAACATAATTATCTTCTTCATCTGCTGTTAAGTAATCAACCTGCCCTGTTACAAGACCAGATTCTGGATCAACACGACGGTATGGTGTTTCAATGAAACCAAACTCATTTACTTTCGCGAACGATGATAATGAGTTAATCAAACCGATGTTTGGTCCCTCTGGTGTTTCAATCGGACACATACGACCATAGTGAGAGTAGTGAACGTCACGTACTTCAAAGCCTGCGCGCTCACGCGTTAAACCACCGGGTCCTAATGCAGATAGTCTTCGTTTGTGAGTTAACTCTGCTAATGGGTTTGTTTGATCCATGAACTGAGATAACTGAGAACTTCCGAAGAACTCTTTAATAGATGCAATAACCGGGCGAATGTTAATTAACGCTTGTGGTGTAATTGCATTTGTATCTTGAATCGACATTCTCTCACGAACAACACGTTCCATACGAGAAAGACCGATACGGAATTGATTTTGTAATAGTTCTCCAACAGAACGCAGACGACGGTTTCCTAAATGGTCGATATCATCTGTATCACCCACTTTGTATAGTAGGTTGAAGAAGTAACTGATAGAAGCAAGGATATCACCTGGTGTGATGTGTTTTACATCACGAGTAATATTTGCATTACCAATTACATTAATTACGCGTTCGCCTTCTGACTCAGGAGCATAAATCTTAATAGATTGCAGCTCAACATCGCCTTCTACCACTCCACCCATTGGTTTCGCTGTTTTGAATCCAATGTTTTTCTCTAAGTAAGGTAAAATGCGATCAAGTGTACGACGATCTAAGATTGTTCCTTCCGCCGCTAAAATTTCACCAGTTTCTGGATCCACTAATGTTTCAGCTAAACGTTGATTAAACAATCTGTTTTTAATGTGTAACTTCTTGTTGATCTTATAGCGACCTACATTTGCTAAATCGTAGCGCTTTGGATCGAAGAAACGAGACACAAGTAAGCTCTTAGCATTTTCTACTGTTGGTGGTTCACCAGGACGTAGACGCTCATAAATTTCAAGCAATGCTTTTTCTGTGCTATCTGTGTTGTCTTTTTCTAATGTGTTGCTTAAGTATTCGTTATCACCTAAAAGCTCGGTGATTTCTTGATCAGAGCCAAACCCTAATGCGCGTAACAAAACAGTTACAGGAAGTTTACGCGTACGGTCAATACGCACATATACAACATCCTTAGCATCTGTCTCATACTCTAACCAAGCTCCGCGGTTTGGAATTACAGTAGCAGTAAAACCACGTTTTCCGTTTTTATCCACTTTGCCACTATAGTATACGCTTGGAGAGCGAACTAACTGGGAAACGATAACACGTTCTGCACCGTTAATTACGAATGTTCCAGTCTCTGTCATGAGTGGGAAATCTCCCATGAACACATCTTGTTCTTTTACTTCACCAGTTTCCTTGTTGATTAGACGCACTTTTACACGAAGTGGTGCTGCATACGTCACATCACGCTCTTTGCATTCGTCTACAGAGTATTTAGGTTCACCTAAGCTGTAGTCGATAAATTCAAGCGATAGATTTCCCGTAAAGTCTTCGATCGGAGAAATGTCCTGGAACATTTCTCGCAAACCCTCATCAAGAAACCACTGATAAGAAGAGGTTTGAATTTCGATAAGATTTGGTAACTCTAATACTTCACTAATACGGGCATAACTTCTTCGTTGGCGGTGGCGTCCGTATTGAACTAGTTGACCTGTCAACTGCTTCACCCCTCAAATCATGAGTATTATAAATGCACAAAAAAATTTGTGCAAAATCACAAATAAATACAACTACTGCTATTAGCGTAGTTTTTTCTCTTAAAGATAAATACGTTGAGTCTTTCTACCTGCTCAAAAAAGAAAAATGGCTTCTATAAGAAAACCATCATTCTGTTTCATAATCTGCTGATTTTACTATCTTTTCCAAGAGAAACAAAAATATACATCTTTCTCAACGCAGAAAATCATATATTGGCATTGTATAATGTTAACATAGCCAAAAATAACCGTCAACGTTTTTTTGATTTTATGATATAATATCCTTTTTTCTTTTCTACAACTTCGACTTCAGAAAATACTTCCTCTAGTTTCTTCAGTGCAGATGGTGCACCTTGCTTCTTTTGAATAACAATCCATAACTCTCCACCTGGAACTAAATACTCTACAGCCTTTTCTAAAATCTCATGCACGATATCTTTACCTGCACGAATTGGAGGATTAGATAGAATAGCAGCATACATACCATCTACATTTTCATAGACGCTACTTTGAAAAATGCGTACATTTCCAATTCTATTGTTAGCGGCATTTTCTTTCGCAAGCTCAAGCGCCCTTTCATTCACATCCACCATGTGAACTTTACGGTCTTGAAACTCTTTCGCCAACGATAAACCAATTGGTCCATATCCACAACCTACGTCTAATATATCACCTTTAATATCTGGCACTTGAAACGCTTCAATTAAAAGACGAGAACCAAAGTCCACTTCGTTTTTCGAGAACACCCCACGGTCAGATAAGAAAGTAAATTGAGATCCACGAAGTGTAAATTCCCATCGTTTACGATCACTTTTACTAGAAGGGTCGTTAGAAAAATAATGGTCTGCCATATGGCCACCTCTTTTCTTTACAGTTAAAAAAAAAGCTCGCATGAGAGCGAGCTTTTTTTAAAGCATCAAAAGTTAATTACTTAACTTCTACAGCAGCGCCAACTTCTTCAAGTTTAGCTTTCATTTCTTCAGCTTCCTCTTTAGAAACGCCTTCTTTGATTGCTTTTGGAGTGTTGTCAACTAATTCTTTAGCTTCTTTTAAGCCAAGACCAGTGATTTCACGTACAGCTTTGATAACTTTGATTTTTTGAGCGCCAGCACTTGCAAGTACTACGTCAAATTCAGTTTTCTCAGCAGCAGCTTCACCAGCGCCACCAGCTACAGCTACAGGAGCAGCAGCAGTTACGCCGAATTCTTCCTCGATAGCTTTTACTAAGTCGTTAAGTTCTAATACAGTCATAGATTTAACTGCTTCAATGATTTGTTCTTTAGTCATTGTAAATATCCTCCCTTAAATAGGTTTGTATTGTTTTATAGATAACAAGTAATTATCTTTTAAAAAATTAAGCGCCTTGCTCTTCCTTTTGTTCTGCAACTGCTTTAGTAGCAAGTGCAAGGTTACGGATTGGAGCTTGAAGAACGCTAAGAAGCATAGAAAGTAAGCCTTCACGTGATGGAAGAGTAGCGATAGCTTTAACCTCATCAAGTGTTACAAGTTTACCTTCGATTACACCAGCTTTAATTTCTAAAGCTTCATGTTTTGTAGCGAAGTCGTTTAATACTTTCGCAGGAGCAACTACATCCTCGTTACTGAACGCGATTGCGTTTGGTCCTGTTAAGAATTCGTTTAACTCAGCCATTTCAGCAGACTCTGCAGCACGACGAGTTAAAGAGTTTTTGTAAACTTTGAACTCAACGCCAGCTTCACGTAAGTTTTTACGTAATTCTGTTACTTCAGAAACTGTTAAACCACGGTAGTCAACAACGATTGTAGATTTACTTTCGCGAAGTTTGTCCGCGATTTCAGTTACAACTTGTTGTTTAGTTTCGATTACTTTGCTCATGTTATTACACCTCCTGTAGATTATATAGAAGATGTACCGAAAGTGCACTAAAAACCTCCATGCCCAACTTGTAGACATGGAGGCATATAGTCACAGAAAAAAATTCCGTTTCGTATATTAACACCTAGGTAGGAAATTAAGTCTATTGACACCTACTGTCTACGGTACACTAATTAAATTCACAACATAAATGATTATATAAAAACTTCTTTATGAAGTCAACTTCCAAATTTTACGCTAATGTAGAAACGTCTACACGTACGCCAGGTCCCATTGTAGAAGCAACTGTTACGTTCTTCATGTAAGTACCTTTTGCAGCAGCTGGCTTAACTTTTTGTAAAGTGTCAGCAATTGTTCCGAAGTTTTCTACTAATTTAGCATCTTCGAAAGATACTTTACCGATTGGAACGTGGATGTTACCAGCTTTATCAACGCGGTATTCAACTTTACCAGCTTTGATTTCGTTAACAGCTTTAGTTACATCGAAAGTAACTGTTCCAGTTTTAGGGTTTGGCATTAAACCTTTAGGTCCTAATACGCGACCAAGTTTACCAACTTCCCCCATCATGTCAGGAGTTGCTACTACTACATCGAAATCGAACCAACCTTGTTGGATTTTACCGATGTAATCAGCATCGCCTACGAAGTCAGCTCCAGCAGCTTCAGCTTCTTTAGCCTTTTCACCTTTAGCGAATACTAATACACGTTGTACTTTACCAGTACCGTGTGGAAGAACAACTGCACCACGGATTTGTTGGTCAGCTTTCTTAGGGTCAACACCTAAACGGAATGCAACTTCTACAGTCGCATCAAATTTAGCTGTGTTTGTTTTCTTTACTAATTCTACTGCTTCTGTTGCAGAGTAAGCAGTTGCACGATCAACAAGCTTTGCAGCTTCTACGTACTTTTTACCTCTTTTAGCCATTTTTATTTCCTCCTCGAATGTGGTTTTAGCGGAATAACCTCCCACGTTTACGCTTATTTTCAGGTATAACCTGAGGATGCGCGCCATCCATTTATTTAAAAACGATAATCATTTACGATAATAAAGGTTGCGAATTGGAATTCCAGACCCGCAACCTTTTTAAAAAAACAAATCGAATTAGTCTTCGATAACGATGCCCATACTGCGTGCAGTACCTTCAACCATACGCATTGCAGCTTCTACACTAGCAGCGTTTAGGTCAGGCATTTTAGTTTCAGCGATTTCGCGTACTTTATCACGCTTAACAGTTGCCACTTTATTACGGTTTGGTTCACCAGAACCAGACTCAATACCAGCTACTTTCTTAAGAAGAACAGCAGCAGGAGGAGTTTTAGTAATGAAAGTGAATGAACGGTCCTCAAATACCGTAATTTCAACAGGGATGATAAGACCAGCTTGATCAGCTGTACGAGCGTTAAACTCTTTACAGAAGCCCATGATGTTAACACCTGCTTGTCCTAATGCTGGACCAACTGGTGGAGCTGGGTTAGCTTTACCTGCAGGAATTTGAAGCTTTACCATTTTAATTACCTTTTTAGCCACGAGACACACCTCCTTAAGTCCGTGATGTGGTCAATTGGACAGTGATTTGCCCTCCCACGTCATATTTTATCTGTAAGGATAAAATCTTTCAAAAAACGTCTCCGATAACGAAGACGTACTGACTTAAAAGATATTATCACTTTTTACAATTCATTTCAAGTTTCATTTTATAATTTTTCAATTTGATGGAAGTCAAGCTCAACTGGAGTCTCGCGACCAAACATATCCACAAGCACGCTAACCTTTTTCTTCTCCACATCAATTTCTTCAATAGCACCTGTATAATCTGCGAATGGCCCCTCATTTACACGCACTGTCTCATGAAGTTCAAAGTCGAAATCAACCACTTCGTTGTCCATTCCCATATGCTTCATAATGGTAACCACTTCCTCTTCTAATAGAGGTGATGGTTTAGATCCAGAACCAGAAGAACCAACGAACCCAGTTACACCTGGCGTGTTACGTACAACATACCAAGAGTCATCAGTCATGATTAATTCTACTAATACATAACCTGGGAACACTTTTCTTTTCATTAATTTTTCTTTACCGTTTTTCATTTCTACTTCTACTTCTTCCGGGACAACAACACGGAAAATTTTATCTTGCATACCCATTGATTCTACACGTTTCTCTAGGTTTGCTTTTACTTTATTTTCATATCCAGAATAAGTATGGACAACATACCAACTTTTTTCCATTCATTTAGGACGAGCGTCCTTCCCTCCCTGACGTACATTTTTTTGCGCAAATGAAAAAACCCGTTCACCGGGCCTTTACACAGTTCTTATAAATAACATTATATCATGGATAAGTGCTTCTTATTCAAGAATTAACCAAGAATTAACCGAATTAAAGAAGAAATGCCCATATCAACCACTGCGAAGAAAATCGCAAAGAAGACAACTGTAGCGATAACAGTCGCTGTTGAACGGAGTAATTCATCTTTTTTAGGCCAACTTACTTTTTTCATTTCGCGACCTACATCGCCGAAAAAGTTCGTTAAACGCATCTACGGGACCTCCAGTGTATTATTTCAATTATTTATTTTGTTTCCTTGTGAACTGTATGCTGATTGCATGTTTTACAAAACTTCTTTATTTCAAGTCGCTCTACTGAGCTCGTATCTTTCATCGTAGAGTAGTTTCGATTTTTACACTCTTCACATGAGAGTACAACTTTTTTCCTCATTAGTTACACCAACCTTGTAACATTATGTCCCTAAAAATGTATCATACAACAAAAGACAATGTCAATGACATGCCTTTTGCACTCTCTACAAAAAGAAAACAGGTGATTTTTTACACCTGTAGCATTTGTTATGAATTTAAAGTGGTACTCTCTCTCATTTCCATATATCGTTCCAATTTCCGCTTCACCCTCTGTAAAGCGTTATCAATAGATTTCACATGTCTATTTAACTGTTCCGAAATCTCTTGATAAGAACGACCATCTAGATATAAAGAAAGCACTTTTCTTTCTAAATCGCTTAATAATTCAGATATTTTAGATTCTATGTCTGTATATTCTTCCTGACTTATAATCATTTCTTCAGGATCCGTTACCTTCGCTTCCGAAATAACATCTAATAATGTTCGATCAGATTCCTCATCATAAATCGGCTTATCTAAAGACACGTATGAATTTAACGGAATATGTTTTTGCCTTGTTGCTGTTTTAATAGCGGTAATAATTTGCCGAGTGATACACAGTTCAGCAAATGCTTTGAATGAAGACAGCTTGTCCTCTTTATAATCACGAATCGCTTTAAACAATCCAATCATACCTTCTTGAACAATATCTTCTCGATCGGCACCCACTAAGAAATAAGATCTCGATTTCGCGCGAACAAAGTTCTTATATTTGTGAATCAAATATTCTAGAGCGTCAGTATTACCTTTTCGAACTAACTCAACGATTGCCTCATCCTCTAAATCACGAAATGTAACGTCGCCTACACTTACGAAGCCTGCTTCCACCTTGATCCCTCCGACCGCTATTTATTTAGCAATATTATACAGTAAAAAGATAAAGAGCGTCAATGCTTCAACGCTCTCCTCTTCTTAATTTTTCTAATTTTTCTGTAATATCTTTACTAAATATCTTTCGCATGGCGGGTTGCTTTTCTTTTGTGTCTTGTGTACGCCTTCTTACTTGTTGCTCCATCGCTTGTACTTCCAACTCCAATTCACGTGCAGATTTCCGAAGAGCACCTTGCGCAAATATAACCCATTGTTCCGTATAATCAGAAGTCGCAACATATATTTGCGTATTTATATTTCTAAGCTCAATCGCAAGCTGCTCTATCTTTTCATCTGCAGTTTGATTCTTCCTCGTGAATATGACTTCCACACGCGATTGTTTCATCTTTTTTTCAATACCTTGGACTGTATAAGCATCAAAAACTATCATTACCTTTGTACCTGTGTATCCTTGGTAATCCGCCATCTTATCAATCAGTGCATCTCTTGATGATTGCAAATCTACATCCCGTAGTTTCTTCAAGTCTCCCCAAGCTCCGATAATGTTGTAACCGTCAACGATTAAAATATCGTTCATTTTTTATTTACCAATTTCGTGACGCTTACGATATACCTCATACATTAACAAACTTGCGGCTACTGAAGCATTTAAGGATGTAACTTTACCGACCATCGGTAAAGTAATTAAGAAATCACATTTTTCACCAATAATACGACTCATACCTTTTCCTTCACTTCCAATTACTAATCCAATTGGCATTTTACCATCTAAATTACGGTAATCCGTTTTCCCTTTTGCATCTGTACCAGCAATCCAAAGTCCACGTTCTTTTAATTCATCGATTGTACGAGATAAATTCGTTACACGTGCAACAGGAATATATTCAATTGCTCCAGTCGATGCTTTCGCAACTGATGCAGTAAGTCCCACAGCTCTTCTTTTCGGAATAATAATTCCATGAGCTCCTGTTGCATCCGCAGTACGCATAATAGAACCTAGGTTATGCGGGTCTTCGATTTCATCTAAAATTAAGAAGAACGGATCTTCGTTACGCTTCTCTGCCACTTTAAATAGATCTTCTAGCTCAGCATATTGATATGCAGCCACTTGAGCAATTACACCTTGATGGTTCCCCTCAACTAATTGATCTAACTTCTTCTTTGGTGCATGTTGTAAAATAATCTTATTTTCTTTCGCTAGTGCTAGTACAATTTGTATTTGTCCTTTGGCAGCACCTTCCGCGATCCAAATTTTATTAATATCTCTTCCTGAGCGTAACGCTTCAATTACAGGGTTACGTCCGATAATATATTCACTACTCATGATGATGTGCCCCCTTCCTTTTCTTCTAAAACAGCAATTGCCTTATATACAATTTCGTCTAATCTTTCACGATTATTTAATAAGTGATGATAGCCAATTAGCGCTTCAAAGGCTGTACTATATCGATATGTTTGTACATCAGTATTTTTCGGGACAGTACCTGAATTTGCATTACGCCCTCTTCTTAGTACCGCCTCTTCTTCCTCTGTTAAAAATGCTGTCTCTAATAAATGATAAACAACTTTCGCCTGTGCTTTTGCCGAAACAAAGCTTGTCCCTAATCGATGCAATTGATTAGGACGAACTTTCCCTTTTTGAAGTAGGTGATAGCGGATATATTGTTCATATACCGCATCACCCATATATGCTAACGCTAAGCTGTTTAATTGCTTTGCATCAATCATTCTTATCCTCTTTTCCATCTTGTACCTTGAGCGGTATCTTCTAAAATAATATTACGGTTTTTTAAATCATCGCGAATTTGATCCGATAACGCAAAATCACGATTTTTACGAGCTTCAATGCGCTTTTGAATAAGTACCTCAATTTCTTCATCAAGCAACTCTTCTTGCGCTAATTCTAACCCTAAAATATCAAATAATGTTTCAAGTTGTTTTACGTATGCTTCAATTACAACTGTAGACGTATGTTCTTCCAGTAAATATTGATTTGCATGATTTGCTACATTATATAACTCAGTGATTGCATTAGCAGTGTTGAAGTCATCATTCATTGCTTCTTCAAATGCAGTCTGGAATTTTTCCAGTTCCGCTAACCATTTCTCATTATGATCTGTTAAATCAGTACTACTTTCCATACGGTGTTTTAAATTACCGTAGGCCGTTTTAATTCTTTCCAGTCCGTTATTTGTACTTTGTAGTAAATCTTCACTGAAATTAATTGGGTGACGGTAATGTACCGATAGCATAAAGAATCTAATTAGCTGTGGATCATATTGCTTAATGATATCGTGAACTAAAATGAAGTTCCCCAGTGACTTAGACATCTTCTCATTATTAATATTAATATATCCATTGTGCATCCAATAACGTGCAAATGTTTTTCCTGTTAATGCCTCAGACTGCGCAATTTCATTCTCATGATGAGGAAATGCCAAGTCTTGACCACCAGCATGAATATCGATTGTATCTCCTAAGTATTTACGCGCCATTGCTGAGCATTCAATATGCCAGCCTGGACGACCTTTCCCCCAAGGGCTTTCCCAGAAGATTTCTCCTTCTTTCGCAGCTTTCCATAGAGCAAAATCAAGAGGATCTTGTTTCTTTTCTCCTACTTCAATGCGTGCACCGTGACGTAAGTCGGCGATTGGTTGATGCGATAATTTACCGTATCCTTCAAATTCCTTCGTTCTAAAGTACACATCACCTTCTGATTCATATGCATATCCTTTATTCACAAGTTCTTGAATAAATTCAATAATGATATCCATATTTTCCGTTACACGCGGATGAACTGTTGCATGTTTGCAACCTAGTGCCGTTACATCTTCAAAATACGCTTCAACGAAACGGTCAGCAATTGTCGGCACATCTTCACCTAATTCATTTGCTGCTTTAATTAATTTATCATCTACGTCAGTAAAGTTAGATACATACTGCACATCATACCCTTTATATTCTAAATAACGGCGTACCGTATCAAATACCATAGGTGGTCTTGCATTCCCAATGTGAATATAGTTATAAACTGTAGGTCCACACACATACATCTTTACCTTATTTTCTTCTAATGGAGTAAACTCTTCCTTTTGACGCGTTAACGTATTATAAATGTGAATAGTCATTTTTATCCTTCCTTTCTACCTTTACTTCAAGTTGTTTTTTCAATTTATCAAGTTCTACTTCCATGACCTTTAACTTATCAAAAATTGGGTCTGGAAGGTCAGAATGATTTAATTCTTGACCGATCTTTACTCCATTTTGAATAACGACTCGGCCAGGTATACCTACAACTGTAGAATGTGCAGGCACTTCTTTTAATACGACAGACCCTGCTCCAATTTTAGAATTCTCTCCAACTGTAATAGAACCTAGCACTTTAGCACCTGTTGCAATTAATACATTATCCTGAATTGTAGGGTGCCTCTTCCCCTTTTCTTTACCCGTACCACCTAATGTAACACCTTGATAGATCGTTACATTATCACCAATCTCGCACGTTTCTCCAATTACAACCCCCATTCCATGGTCTATGAAAAAACGACGACCAATTGTTGCTCCTGGATGAATCTCAATACCGGTAAAAAAACGACTAACTTGTGAGATCCAACGTGCAATAAAGAAGAAATTCTTTTTATAAAAAGCATGTGCAATTCGATGGGCCCAAACTGCATGTAATCCAGAGTAAGTCAAAATGACTTCGAAATAACTTCTTGCCGCTGGATCCTGTTCAAAAACGACTTCAATATCTTCCCGAAGCCTCTTAAACATCGACGCTCCCTCCCCTTTATGGGCTGCTTTTTCGAGTGAACTAACTCCCTTAACTCCCTACTTATCCCCCTAAATCTTTATACACGGGGATAAAACTTATACTCATACCCATTTTTACGGTATAAAAAAGACGCCTCTGTCATATTGACAGAGACGCCTTATAAGCGCGGTTCCACTCTGTTTAGGCTAAAGAAAGCCTCAAACTCATCTATGATAACGGTGTACACCGCTTCTGCTTACTTTACGCCCTAAGACGTTTCACAAAACAATTCGCTGTTCAGCAGAAGACTCGAAGGGGCATTTCAAAAATCCGCTTATAAACCACTTCCAGCCTAAAGGTGGTTCTCTCTGTAAAAAGCCTGATTTTCTACTTCTCCTTCTCGTCGCTTTTCCTTATTAGGTTTTAAGTATACTTATTATATTTCTAAATCTAGAAAATGTTAACCAATTACTTTTTGAAGACGATTTAAAACTTTTTCTTTTCCAAGAAGTGCAATAGCATTAGGAAGCTCTGGGCCATGTGTTTGACCAGTAGTTGCAACACGGATTGGCATAAATAAGTTTTTACCTTTATGACCTGTTTCCTTTTGCACTGCTTTAATAGCCGCCTTAATCGCTGCTGGTTCCATCGCTTCTAGTGCTTCTACTTGACTCGCAAATGCACGAAGTACTTCTGGTACTTGTTCACCTTTTAATACTTCTTGTCCTTCTTCTTCATAATCAACATGATCTTTGAAGAACATTTCAGAAAGCTCTACAATTTCAGCTCCAAAACTCATTTGTTCATGATATAACGCAATTACATCACGAATCCAAGCTTGTTCTTGTTCGCTTAAAGTTTCACCTATACGTCCAGCTTTCACTAGATGCGGTAAGCTTAATTCTACCACCGTATCTAAATCTTGCTTTTTCATATATTGGTTGTTCATCCATTTTAGTTTTTGAGAATCAAATAATGCAGGTGATTTTGATAAACGAGCTGCATCGAACATTTTGATAAATTCTTCTTGAGAGAAGATTTCTTCTTCTCCTACTGGCGACCAACCTAGTAGTGCAATAAAGTTAAAGATCGCTTCTGGAAGATATCCAAGCTCTTTATATTGCTCAATAAATTGAATAATAGATTCATCACGCTTACTTAACTTTTTACGGCTTTCGTTTACAATTAAAGTCATATGACCAAATTGCGGAATATCCCAACCGAAAGCTTCGTAAATCATCATTTGTTTTGGCGTATTTGAAATATGATCATCACCACGAAGTACATGTGTAATCTCCATTAAGTGATCATCTACTGCTACCGCAAAGTTATAAGTTGGAATTCCATCTTTTTTCACGATAACGAAATCACCGAAATCATTTGAATGGAATGCAACTTCATCTTTTACGATATCTTTAAACGTGTAGTCGCGATCAACCGGTACACGGAAACGAATACTCGGAATGCGGCCTTCAGCCTCAAATCCCTTCATTTGCTCCTCAGTTAAATCACGGTGGTTTCCAGCATAACGCGGTGTTTCACCACGAGAGATTTGTCCTTCACGCTCTGCTTCTAGCTCTTCTTCTGTCATATAACATTTGTAAGCTAAACCGCGTTCTAATAAATCTTCATATAATTTTTTATAAATATCTAAACGCTCTGTTTGACGATATGGTCCAAATTCACCACCAACATCAACACCTTCATCCCAGTCCATACCGAGCCATTTCAAGTATTTTAATTGGCTTTCTTCTCCACCAGCAACATTACGTTTCACATCAGTATCTTCAATACGAATAATAAACTTACCATCTTGATGACGAGCAAATAAATAATTAAATAATGCCGTACGCGCATTTCCGATATGTAAGTGTCCTGTTGGACTTGGCGCATAGCGCACTCTCACTTGCTTTTCCATAATTGGTACACCTTCCATTCTTAATGTCAACACATTCTATAATTGTACACCAAAAAAATGTGATTATCCATCTTACGAATTAAAAACCATTATTTTTTCTGTAATAAAACAACTGCTTGAGAAGCAATTCCTTCTTCTCTACCTGTAAATCCTAATTTTTCTGTTGTTGTTGCTTTTACATTGATATTGTCAATAGACGTTTCTAACAGTTCACTAATACGTTTACGCATACTTTCAATATGTGGTGCCATCTTTGGCTTTTGAGCAATAATTGTACAATCTAGATTCCCTAACTCGTAACCTTGTTCACGTACAAATTCCCAAACCTTTTGCAGCAATACAGCTGAATCAGCATCTTTAAAAGCAGGATCTGTATCAGGGAAATGCTTTCCAATATCCCCAGCTGCAATTGCACCTAAACATGCATCTGCAATCGTATGTAACAATACGTCTGCATCTGAATGACCAATTAATCCTTTCTCATGAGGAATTGTAATTCCACCAATAATTAACGGTCTACCTTCCGCAAACTCATGCACATCAAAACCTTGTCCAATTCGAAACATTTTTTACATCCTCCTCAAGCTAAACTACAGAGCTTTATGATTCTATATTATATCGCTATCCTTATAAAGAAAAGCCCGGCTGTTGCCGAGCTTTTTTTCGCTATAATCATCACTTTCATTTCTTTTGAACATGAAGGAAACTTTCAGCAATTAATAAATCCTCTGGAGTCGTCACTTTAATATTATAGTAACTCCCCTCTACTACACCTACTTGCTTCCCGATACGTTCTACGAGGCTTGCATCATCTGTACCAAGGAAACAACCCTGTTTTGCACTTCTATGAGCTTCTAACAAAAGAGAAACAGCGAACCCTTGTGGTGTTTGTACAGCTTTAAGCTGAGATCTTTCTACCGTTTCGACAACGATACCCTGCTCTACTTTCTTAACTGTATCTTTCACTGGTACCGCACAAATGGACGCTCCATATTTTTCCGCTGCAGTTAATACATCTTGAATCACTTTGTTCGTTACAAATGGACGCGCGCCATCATGTACAAGAACATACTCAACATCACTAGTATGCTGAATGGCGTTATATACACTATCTTGTCTTTCGGCTCCGCCCTGAATAAATTGTACTGGCTTTTCAATTGGATACTTCTGCATTAATTCTTCAAAATACGGACGTTCTTCTTTGTTAATTGCCATAATAATACTTTTGCACGCTTTATCTTTTTCAAAAGCACGTAACGTATGCACAATAATCGGTACTCCATTAATAAGTAAGAACAACTTATTTTTACCAGCACCCATCCGCTTACCTTGACCAGCTGCTGGAATAATTAATGTATACATATTAATAATCCTCTACTTATAATGCTTTTTCTAATAATTTACGTTTGGCGAAAATCATACGCCCAGCCGATGTTTGTAACACACTAGTAACAAGCACATTGAGTTGTGAACCTACATATTCTCGACCATCTTCTACTACAATCATCGTGCCATCATCTAAATATGCAACACCTTGATTTTGTTCTTTTCCATCTTTGACAACATAAACACTCAGTTCTTCACCTGGGAGTACAACAGGTTTAATTGCATTAGCTAAATCGTTAATATTTAACACCGTTACCCCTTGTAATTCAGAAACTTTGTTTAAATTGAAATCATTCGTTACTACCGTTCCACCAGTGATTTTCGCCAACTTTACAAGTTTGCTATCCACTTCTTGAATATCATCGAAATCGCCTTCATAAATTTCTACCGGAATCGGCATCTCTTTTTGAATACGATTTAAAATATCTAATCCTCTGCGACCACGATTACGCTTTAAAGCATCAGAAGAATCGGCAATGTGCTGAAGTTCTTCTAACACGAATTGTGGAATCACAATTGTTCCTTCTAAAAACTTTGTTTGGCAAATATCAGCAATACGCCCATCGATAATTACACTCGTATCGAGAATTTTCCAATGAGTTGTAGATTCTTCTACCTCAGTTTCTTCATTCTCACTATTATTATTTTTCTTCTTCCCACGTTGTGGTAATGTAAATAATCCTAGCAATTCATTCCTCTTTTTAAACCCTACTTGGAATCCTAAATATCCAAGTAAAAGAGTAAAGAACACTTGCAACACTGTGCTAATAACTGGAATTGTAAATTCACGAATTGGTATTAAAATTAAATATGCAACAATAAGACCAGAGATTAACCCTAATGTACCAAATAAAACATCCGCTACAGGCGCCTTTACAAGAGCCTCTTCAATATGCTTAATAAGTTGAACAATATAATCTACAAGCCAAAATGTTGTTAAAAATAAAATAATTGCACCAATAATTGCACGAACATACGATCCTTCCAATAAAGGAACGGCACCGATGTCTAATACATTAATAACTTTTGGGATTAAGTAAATCCCTAACGCTCCGCCAATTACTAGAAAGAAGAGCTGTACAATCCGTTTTAACATCCAACCACCTCCTACTCATTATTAACCATTGTTTCGCTAATCAAAACGCCGAATGCAAAAGCGGACGTGTTTTTTTATAAATAGTTTTATTTACCAATATACCATATCTTATACCAAAAATGTTCTAGTGTCGTTATATTATGGAATCAATGTAATATTCTTAATTGTGTCTACTCATATAGAGATGCTCTTGGATTCTTTTTAAGCCTTCTCGTATTTTCTTCGCCCTTACTTCTCCAATTCCTTCCACATCATCCAATTCATTAATAGTTGCTCGACAAACACCTTGTAAAGTCTTAAATCGATTAATTAAATTTTCAATGATAAGTGGCGGAACGCGCGAAATTTTGCTTGTGATTCGGTATCCTCTCGGCGTCACACTTTCTTCTAAACTCATTTGTCCTGGATAGCCAAGCAATTTAACTAAATCGCTATCCTCTAGAAGTTGTGTATTCGCAAGATCTTGTAACTTTTTCAAAATTTGATGATGGTCTTGTGTTTTTTCTTGATAATAATCTTTAATTAATAACGCTGCCTCTGCCTCTAAATCAGCTAGTAGTTCTGTAAGTTGTAAACGAATTAACCTACCTTCCGTTCCTAACTCATGAATATAGCTCAATATTTCATTTTTAATCCGCAGTACCATTTCAACACTATGTAACACATGAACCACCTCGGACATTGTAACGACTTCTTCAAATTCTAGAATGCCCAAATTCGTAATACCATCATTCCATACAGCCTTATATTTTTCTAACGTTTGAATAGCTTGGTTTGCCTTTGTTAAAATAACACCTATATCCTTTAGTGTATAACGTAAATTCCCTTGATATAGTGTAATTACGTTACGTCTTTGTGAAATAGCCACAACGAGACTACCTGTCTGCTTTGCTACACGCTCTGCCGTCCGGTGGCGCATACCTGTTTCAATAGAATCAATAGATGCCTCTGGAACTAACTGTGCATTTGCAATTAAAATTTTACTTCCAGTTTCATTTAAAATAAGTGCCCCATCCATTTTTGCTAATTCGTATAAACTAGCAGGAGAGAATGCACAATTAATGTGAAATCCCCCATCAACAATACTTTTAATTTGTTCATTATATCCAAGAACAATTAGTCCCCCTGTTTGTGCGCGAAGCACATTATCTATCCCTTCGCGCAGTGGTGTTCCTGGGGCCACGAGCTGTAAAATATTAATCATACTTTTGACACGTTGCTTGTTTTCTTCCATAGCCTAGCCTCCTAATGTCAAACGAAGCGCTTCCCCTAAATTAGATACACCTACTACCTCAATCCCATCCGGAATTGTCCATCCTCCCAAATTTTTTCTAGGAATAATAGCACGTTGAAATCCTAATTTAGCTGCTTCTTGTACACGTTGTTCAATTCTTGATACTCTTCTTATTTCTCCAGTTAATCCTACTTCTCCTATTACTGCATCAGTTGGTGTCGTAGATTTATCTCTAAAACTTGAAGCAATACTTAAAGCCACAGCTAAATCAATTGCTGGTTCATCTAATTTCAAACCACCTGCTACTTTTAAATATGCGTCTTGGTTCTGCAATAATAAACCTGTTCTTTTTTCTAGCACTGCCATAATAAGCGATACACGGTTATGATCAATTCCCGTCGCCATTCTTCGAGGGTTTCCAAAACTAGTAGGGGAGATTAATGCTTGTATTTCTACTAAAACCGGTCTTGTTCCTTCCATTGAGGCAACTACTGTTGATCCCGCGACTCCAACGGGTCTTTCCTCAAGAAAAATTTCAGAAGGGTTTAAGACTTCCGCAAGACCGAGCTCTTTCATTTCAAAAATACCCATTTCATTCGTGGAGCCAAAACGATTCTTCACAGCTCGCAAAATACGATATGTATGATGACGATCTCCTTCAAAGTAAAGAACTGCATCGACCATATGTTCTAACATACGAGGTCCTGCAATTGCCCCCTCTTTTGTTACATGTCCGACGATAAAAATAGGAATTCCTTTCGTTTTTGCAAGTTTCATTAATTCCGCTGTACATTCACGTACTTGCGCTACACTTCCTGGGGCTGACGTCACTTCAGGTAAATGTATCGTTTGAATAGAGTCAATAACAACAAAAGCTGGATTCATTTCTTCAATGTGCGCTGCAATTCGCTGTAGATCAGTTTCTGCTACAACAAATAGATTACTACCCTTTACATGCAAACGATCTGCACGAAGTTTAATCTGCTTTGCTGACTCCTCACCTGATATGTATAGTACATCATATGAAGAATCTGCTAATTGCGATGAAATTTGTAATAACAATGTTGATTTCCCAATCCCAGGGTCTCCACCAATAAGTACTAAGGATCCATCTACAATCCCACCACCAAGTACACGGTTAAACTCTTGGAATTTCGTTTCAATACGTGCCTCAGATTTTGTTTCTACTTCTGTTAGGCGTCTTGGTTTTGTTACTTCCGATTGAATTGCATTGGCATAATTAAGGCGTCTTGATGATACAACCGGTTCCATCTCTTCAACAAGCGTATTCCATTGACCACAACCAGGGCATTTCCCCATATATTTTGGTGACTGATAACCACACTCTTGACATGTGAATTTTGTTTTCTTTTTAGCCATATCGTTTTATATTTCACTTCACTTTCATCTATAAACAGTTTATCCTTCTCGTACAAGAAAGAGGGCTATCTCGTAGCCCTCTTAGTTTGTCTATACTTATTTTACCTTTTCAGCACTATGAATGACAAATGATTCCCCTTCAACATCAAAGATAACTTTTTGTCCTTTCTCAATAGCACCTTTTAAAAGTTCTTCCGATAGTCTATCTTCTACATGTTTCTGAATTGCTCTACGAAGCGGACGAGCACCGTATTCTCGGTCAAATCCTTTATCAGCAATGGCTGAAATCGCTCCTTCTGTTAAATGCAATTCAATCTCTTGCTCTTTTAAGCGCTTCACTAACTGATTCACCATAAGTGTTACAATCTCTTGAATATGTTTTTTCTCAAGCATATGGAACACGATAATTTCATCAATACGGTTTAAGAATTCTGGACGAAATGCCTTTTTCAGTTCATCCATTACTTTACCTTTCATATCTGAATAATCGCGGCTCTCATCTTGTACGTTAAATCCAAGATGTTTATTACGTTTTAACGCATCTGCACCAACGTTAGATGTCATAATAACAATTGTATTACGGAAATCAACTGTACGCCCTTTAGAATCCGTTAAGCGACCATCTTCTAATACTTGTAGTAAAATGTTAAACACATCAGGATGAGCTTTCTCTACTTCATCTAATAGGACAACTGAATATGGCTTACGGCGAACCTTTTCTGTTAATTGTCCACCTTCTTCATATCCAACATATCCTGGAGGAGATCCAACTAAACGAGAAGTCGAATGCTTCTCCATGTACTCAGACATATCGATGCGAATCATTGCATCCTCATCACCGAACATAGATTCTGCTAATGCTCTTGCTAGTTCTGTTTTACCTACACCTGTTGGTCCTAAGAAAATAAATGAACCAATCGGACGTTTCGGATCTTTCAATCCTGCTCTAGCACGACGAACAGCTTTCGCTACAGCTACTACCGCTTCATCTTGACCAATAACACGGTTGTGAAGAATGGATTCTAAGTTCAATAATTTATCAGTCTCTGTTTGTGCAAGTTTAGAAACCGGTATACGAGTCCACGTAGAAACGACATTTGCAATATCTTCTACTGTCACTTCTGAGTTTTCTTTTCCTTGTTGCTCTTTCCATTGACGCTTCGTATCTTCTAACTTTTCACGTAAGCGTTGTTCCATATCACGTAAGGAAGCAGCTTTTTCAAATTCTTGACTTTGCACAGCTGCATCTTTTTCTTTTCTAATTTCCTCAAGTTTTACTTCAAGCTCTTTTAGATTTGGTGGTGTTGTATAAGAGCGTAAGCGAACCTTTGAAGCAGCTTCATCAATTAAATCAATTGCTTTATCTGGTAAGAAACGATCTGTAATATAGCGGTCTGAAAGCTTTACAGCTGCATCAATTGCATCATCTGTAATAGATACACGGTGATGCGCTTCGTAACGATCACGTAAACCTTTCAATATTTGAGTTGATTCGTCTAAACTTGGCTCATCAACGTGAATTGGTTGGAAACGTCTTTCTAAAGCCGCGTCTTTTTCAATATATTTACGATATTCATCTAAGGTTGTCGCCCCAATACATTGTAACTCTCCGCGTGCTAAAGATGGTTTTAAAATGTTAGATGCATCAATTGCACCTTCTGCTCCACCTGCACCAATTAATGTATGAAGTTCATCAATAAATAGAATAATGTTTCCAGCTTGACGGATTTCATCCATAACTTTCTTTAAACGATCTTCAAATTCACCACGATATTTCGTTCCAGCTACAACTGTACCCATATCTAGTGTCATAACACGCTTATCTCTTAATGTTTCAGGAACTTCATTATTTACAATTTGTTGTGCTAATCCTTCTGCAATTGCCGTTTTACCTACACCAGGTTCTCCAATTAATACAGGATTATTTTTTGTTCTACGGCTTAAAACTTCAATTACACGTTGAATTTCTTTACCACGACCGATAACAGGATCTAGACGATTTTCACGTGCAACAACTGTTAAATCACGTGCTAAGCTATCCAGTGTCGGTGTATTTGCATTCGTTGAAGAACCACCTTGGTGACCTGAACTTGCTTCATTACTTCCAAGGAGTTGCAATACTTGTTGTCTTGCCTTATTTAAGCTAACACCTAAGTTATTTAAAACACGTGCTGCTACACCTTCACCTTCACGGATTAAACCAAGTAAGATATGTTCTGTTCCAACGTAAGAATGACCTAATTTACGAGCTTCATCCATAGACAACTCAATAACCTTTTTAGCACGCGGTGTATAATGTACAGTTTGAGAAGCTTCTGTTCCGCGTCCAATTAACGCTTCTACCTCTTTTTGAACCTTCTCTGGACTTAATCCAAGAGCAATTAACGCTTTTGCTGCAATTCCTTCCCCTTCGCGTACAAGCCCAAGTAAAATGTGTTCTGTTCCAATATTATTATGCCCAATACGAATTGCTTCCTCTTGAGATAAAGCTAATACTTTCTGTGCTCTTTCTGTAAATCTTCCAAACATCATAGAAATCGCCTCCTACTTGCGCTTAGTTTTTTTCAATACGTAATCGCTCACGGATTAAGGTTGCTCTTCGATAATCTCTTTCTTCTGGTCCTAAAGGTCCGCCTGCATATTGTTGTAAAATGCCTGGTTGTGTAAGAACCATTAGCTCAGTCAAAATATTTCTCGATACACCTTTTATATATCCTAAATCAATACCAAGTCGTACATCTGATAAGCAAGTGGCCGCTTCTGCAGATTGAATTAACCGACTGTTTGCTAGTATGCCATAAGAGCGATAAACCTTATCTTCAAGCTCAATACTTGAATTTTGTACAATTAATTCTCTAGCCATTTTTTCTTGCTGTATGATTTGTTGAATGACACTTTTTAGATCTGCAATAATATCTTCTTCAGATTTTCCTAGCGTCATTTGATTTGACACTTGAAATATATTACCTAACGCTTCGCTACCTTCACCGTATATTCCTCTTACAACTAACCCTAATTTTTGAATTACTTGTATAATGCGGCTAATTCTTTTCGTTAAAACGAGTCCCGGTAAGTGAATCATTACGGAAGCCCTCAATCCTGTACCAACGTTAGTAGGGCAGCTCGTTATATATCCAAGTGATTCATCAAAAGCATATTCAACCTCTTCCTCTATCCAATTATCTATTTGATTGGCACTTTGAATAGCCTCTGATAACTGTAACCCTGAAAATAAGCACTGTATCCTAATGTGGTCTTCTTCATTAAGCATAACACTAATATGTTCGCTTTCTGATAATAGACATGCTCCATATTCTGTTCCTGCAAGGTTAGGACTAATTAAATGCTTTTCAACTAATACTCTCCTTTGAAGAGGCGTTAATTCATTCATTTTTAATAGTTCAAACTCTCCAAAAGGTTCTACCGTTTTATTTATAAATTCCTTTTTAAATAATTCATGAATCTGTCTAGCTTCTTCTTCGTTTTGCATAGTAGAGAATTGATATTTTTTAAAATTACGAGCCAAACGAATTCGACTACTTAAAACAATATCAGAATCAGGGCCATCCCCCTTCATCCATGGACTAATCGCTTCATTCATAATTTTGTCCAGTGACATAGAACTATTCCCCCTCTCTATGCTCACTAAGCTGATTTTCAAGACCTCGAATATCATCCCTTACTTCAGCAGCTTTCTCAAACTCCTCTTTCTGTACGTATTGTTTCAGAATGAGTTTTAGTTCATCTAATTCTTTCTTTAAGTGAAGATTTCCTTCTATACGTTCCGGAATTTTCCCACAATGATCTGTATGTCCGCCGTGCAGACGTTTTAATAATGGCTTTAAATGTTCCTTAAATGTATCGTAACAAGAAGCACATCCAAACCGTCCCACCTTTGTAAATTGCTCATATGTCATCTTACAATCTGGACACCTTAATATACTTGTATTCGAAAGCCCGTTTTGTCCTTCTTCAAACATTGTTGATTCACCGTGTAATAACCCAGCAAATAAATCATGGAATGAAAAGTTAGACTGCGGTGATTGAAAGAAAGACGTATAGCCACTTTGTTCTGCACATTGCTCACAAAGATGAACTTCCGTCTTCTTTTCGTTGATTACTTTTGTATAATGTAAAGTTGCTGGTCTTATATTACAGTTTTGACAAGTCATCACTATCCCCACCTTTACAATAGGAACGATCTATCTGATAGTACTTTTCATACATTACTAGATTGTTCACTTTCCTTTACTTGTTTAAATAAAAGTGCGTGTTCTTTTTTCAAAACCTCTACAATATTTAACTGCCTTATCTCTTAGTTATTATTCTTTTACAAAAGCTATATTTATTTATATTTCAGTGTTCTTAACATTGCGCATAATATTCGAGCCCTAAGTTCATCTCGAGAAGGAACATCCATTGATAATACAGAACGATCTAGTACACTTAACATAAGTTTAGCTTCACGATTTGTTATGATTCCCTCTTCTATTAAACGTATAATCATACTCTCTGCATTCCCTTGCGCAACGCTATGATCAATCATATGAAGCATTTGATCAATCATGTCTATATCGTCATGCAGTTTGACTTTTATAATGCGAATGTAACCTCCTCCACCACGTTTACTTTCTACTACAAATCCTCTTTCTATCGTAAAACGGGTATTGATTACATAATTGATTTGAGATGGTACGCACTCGAATCGATCCGCAATCTCATTTCTTTTGATTTCAATCACATTATTATTACTTAAGTCAATAACTTGCTTTAGATATTGCTCAATGATATCAGATATATTTCTCATTTATCCGCCACCTTTATTGACTTTGACTATCTTTGACTTTAATTATATACGTATTAATAAAATTTGCAACTCTTTTGCTTATTCACTATCCTAGCCACATTCCCCTGTATTTAATCAAAATAATAATTATTTGAACACATTTTTTAATTACTATGGATTATAAAAGAAAACACGAAAAAACACGAGTCATTTGACTCGTGTTTAGTTGCTTGGCGACGTCCTACTCTCACAGGGACAAGGTCCCAACTACCATCGGCGCTAGAGAGCTTAACTTCCGTGTTCGGTATGGGAACGGGTGTGACCTCTCTGCCATCATCACCAAACTATGAAGG
>NZ_JBPPHF010000115.1:0-318 GCF_051294775.1 Bacillus pretiosus | reverse complement strand
CAACACCTGTTGTAACAGTAACTACGGTTTATCCTGGTGCTACACCAGAAGAAGTAGCTGACAAAGTTTCAAAACCGATGGAAGAGCAACTACAACATTTAAGTGGTGTAAACGTTGTTAGTTCATCATCTTATCAAAACGCATCTTCTATTCAGATAGAATATGATTTTGATAAAAATATGGAAAAGGCTGAAACAGATATTAAAGAAGCTCTCACAAATGTGAAACTCCCAGAAGGAGTAAAAGACCCGAAAGTTTCACGTGTAAACTTCAATGCCTTTCCTGTTATTTCGTTAAGCGTAGCAAGTAAAAAGGAAT
>NZ_JBPPHF010000114.1:0-318 GCF_051294775.1 Bacillus pretiosus | reverse complement strand
ATTCGTCGGCAGCGTCAGATGTGTATATGTGACAGGAACCATAACGATTCACAAACGCGATTACCGCAATTTCAGATAATGAAACTAAAATCATATTAATACTCGCTGGAATTCCGAGTCGTAACAATAGCTTCAATAACTCCCTATCCATGCGAAGATATTTCCTTACCGTACTATCTAATTGTAGTGGGTGTTTTTTCTTCTTTAAATACACCAACATGACAATAAACGTAATAACTGTAGAAATAACAGAAGCATAGGCTGCTCCATACACATCTAATTAAGCAGCTCCTAACCATCAAAACATAATAATAGGTA
>NZ_JBPPHF010000113.1:0-318 GCF_051294775.1 Bacillus pretiosus | reverse complement strand
CTCTTCGCACTAATCTGTTTAACACTACCAATACAAGCTAGTGCATACACATTTCAATCACTACCAATTGCATCAAAGTCAAAACAGTGGTATATCGAAATTGATAAATCCCATAACGCAACCAAGCAAGCAGTGCAGCCAAAACAAGGTGTATACGATACATATCGCTTACTCGTAAAAAACATCGGCAATGATGTGTCAAAC
Organism: Bacillus pretiosus; assembly: GCF_051294775.1. Lineage (NCBI taxonomy): Bacteria > Bacillati > Bacillota > Bacilli > Caryophanales > Bacillaceae > Bacillus > Bacillus pretiosus. Next base: position 114 of record NZ_JBPPHF010000113.1, on the reverse strand, counting down.
GTAGCTGTAGAAATAGTTGATAACTCCCCTACCTCTAAAGCTACTTTTAATCCTACTTTGCTAAATAGCTACGTTTCAAAAAATCAGCCGAGCGTTGACTACATCGTATTCCCT
>NZ_JBPPHF010000112.1:0-319 GCF_051294775.1 Bacillus pretiosus | reverse complement strand
ACAGCGTATACCATACTCTGCAATAAATCCGCCAATTCCAGGTCCTATAATAACACCAGTACTAATCGCTGCTGATAAATACCCCATCGCTTTTGGACGTTCCTGCATAGATGTAATATCCGCAACATATGCCGTAACACCAGCCAAAATAAACGCCGCACTAATTCCGCCTAACACCCGTGCTGCATAAAGCATCCACACATCTTTTCCTAATCCAAAAAGAACTTCTGTAACAACAAAAATAAAATATCCAATGATGAACATTTTCTTCCTACCGTAAAGATCGACCCACCGGCCTGTTATAGGTGACGTAATGAGC
>NZ_JBPPHF010000111.1:0-319 GCF_051294775.1 Bacillus pretiosus | reverse complement strand
GAAATCATCTATGCCGTGCCAGGGCATCCGCTTGTAGCGGAAAGTACGGTTCAGCTACTGTTGGATAAAGGTGAAGTAGCGAATGTTGAAGTGCGCATTGAAGGTGGACAAAGTTTCCTTGATCCTATGTTTGCGAGTCTAAAGATTGATCCGAGTGAAGGATTCCAATTAATTGACGCCACATCATTTGAAAGAGGACAATTAGAATTACGTCAACATTTAATCTTTTGCCAAGTAAATGACGCATTCGTTGCATCTGATGTGAAATTAACATTAATGGAGATGCTATCAGATGATTATGAAGTGTATATCGTAACAG
>NZ_JBPPHF010000110.1:0-319 GCF_051294775.1 Bacillus pretiosus | reverse complement strand
ACTACCGCCAAAGAATGCCACCACTATCGTATTCAAGGTCGTATATAATACCCCAATGATATTAGAAAGAAATATATCTTTCCCCTCTTCAATTTCTGAAAGTATTCTCCTAATACTAACCCTCTGAATTTTAACCCCTAATTTAATCACCACTATTTGAGCAATTACACATATAATTATGGTTGGCACAGCATATACAATCCCTAGTAAGTAATAATCACTCTCACTTTTAATTAATAACAACATCAATACAAACGTAAATAATTTTGACATTACTGTTAATATCGATATATACATGAGTTTATTTAAACCCCTAAAC
>NZ_JBPPHF010000109.1:0-318 GCF_051294775.1 Bacillus pretiosus | reverse complement strand
GAGATAGATTGGAAAAATAGTTGTCCAATTCCTGGATAGCTAAAAATACTTACTAAAAAGATGGCACCCCCAACTAATCCTGTAATTTCATAGCCTAAGAAGGCTGCAATTGGTAAGAATGAATTTCGTAAAATATGTCTAGTATAGATTTTTGATTCTGGAACACCCTTTGCTCTTACTGTACGCACAAAATCTTTATGTTTCGTATCAATAATTTCGCTTCGTAACTATTGAACCGTACCAACTGTCGCAATTAATGCACCAGATAAAGCTGGTAATAGCATGTCATTCAATTTGCTTAAATAGTAACAAATGTAC
>NZ_JBPPHF010000108.1:0-319 GCF_051294775.1 Bacillus pretiosus | reverse complement strand
AGATGACAAAGTCCAGTAGTAAAACCTGCACTCTTTATTACTGGCATGACACTAATAATACCCTCGTTTAAACCACCGAGAACCAAAATAAAATCCGGTTTCATTTTTAATGCGGTTTCTATCGCTCGTTCTGGGTTCACCATAATTGTATTACTGTTTACCTTTTGTAAACTATTCAAAATTGCTGCTTCGATCATTGGGTAATTAAAAGGAATTCCTGATTGAATAAATAAAATTTTCTTAGGCGTATTGTCTTTCATGTCATCCCCCCTATTTCTACATAATCAAAGTGCACGAAAATTAGAAGTCTTTATTCATT
>NZ_JBPPHF010000107.1:0-319 GCF_051294775.1 Bacillus pretiosus | reverse complement strand
AATCTCATCAAGAGACTTAACGATTCCGTTTTCAGTTAATTTTTTAAGAAGCATATTTACTGCTACTGCATGATCTGGAATATATGTAATTTCTTTTTGTTTTTCGCCATCTACAGTAATAGTGAAGATACTATCTTCTAAACCGATACGTTCTACTAAACCTTTTGTTAATACTGTTTCACTTGGCATTTCAAATAATTGGAATTTTAAGGAAGAGCTTCCTGCGTTTATCGCGATGATTTTTGACATCTAGTCTTTCGCCCCTTTTTCTCTTGGTAGTTGTGTGGATATGTCCACAAACCGCTCGATTTTATCTGAT
>NZ_JBPPHF010000106.1:0-320 GCF_051294775.1 Bacillus pretiosus | reverse complement strand
AGATATCCGAGACTGACTAAATATTCCCTACTAACGAACATGCACACGAACCTTACATTACACTTTAATCATACCCCGAAATAATTGAACACTCAAACAACCCAATGTATAATAAAGATCAAATATAAAAAGAAAAAAATATATTAAAGAAAATAATAAACAAATTCCACAAAACACGAATAATTAATATTATAAAAACCTTTAATTAAAATCATTAAAAATTATATAAAACAAATCTCAAATCAAAATACACCATTTCTCTTATACAAATCTCCGAGCCCACTACACGCTCATGAATCTCGCTTCGCGGATAATTTGTT
>NZ_JBPPHF010000010.1:0-90921 GCF_051294775.1 Bacillus pretiosus | reverse complement strand
AGAGTGTTCTTATGAGATGGCAACTCATTTGGTCTAAATCTTTATTAATATGGGTTGCAGCCGCATAATAATTTTGTATGCCCATCACAACTGTGTTGTAATGCCATACTGCCTCTGGCGTCTGCTTCTTACTTATTTTCTTGATGGCTTCCTTCAATTTTCCGTAGGCATTTCCTCTGGCTTTTTGACACATCCTACTATGAGCAACATGCCGATTTCTCTTTTTACGTGCCTTAATAGTGAATCCCAAGAAGTCACTAGACTTCTTCTGCAAGTTAACAATTTGGGATTTCTCAGTGCTAATTTCAAGCTGTAGCCGCGTTTTGAGAAAATCTTTTGTCGCTTCAAACATCTTAAGAGCCGTTGAGTAGTTACGACATAATATTTTGAAATCATCTGCATATCTAATGAGAAAGCATTCCTTCAAATTACTTTTCTTTAATGCTCTATACTTATCTTGTCTCGCCACATATGGATGTTTAGTCTCTATGGTCTCCCATTGGTCACTAACCCACCAATCTAACTCGTTTAAAACCACGTTAGAAAGAAGAGGACTTAAAATGCCTCCTTGCGGAGTCCCCTTATTCGGGAAACCTTCATTAATGATCTCTGCTTTTAACAAACTTGAAATGATAGAAAGTAGTCTTTTATCCCTTATCCCCATGTTCCATAGCTGTTTCATGAGCTTTCCGTGATTTACATTGTCAAAGAATCCTTTGATATCTATGTCCACACAGTAGTGAAAACCTCTTCCTTGACTGTTCACCAAAGATTTCATTCTTGCTAATGCATGATGTGTACTTCGGTTTGGACGGAATCCATAACTATGAGCATGAAACTTTGCTTCACATATAGGTTCAAGGATTTGTAAGATGCACTGTTGAAAAAGTCTATCCCATATTGTTGGTATTCCAAGAGGTCTCTTTTTACCATTAGGTTTCGGTATAAAAACTCGCCTAACCGCTTGTGGTTTGTACCAAGAGAACATTGATTTAACCTGTTCTATCACTTCATCTGTTAAAAGCAATTTTATGTCGTTGATGGTCATTCCATCGACTCCAGCTGTTACACTCCCCATATTTCTTTTAATGTTTCGATATGCCAATTTGATGTTTTCATCCATCGTCATAAGCTCTATTAGCTTATAAAAGTTGTCTCCATTTCGACCTTGCTGATATAGGCCGTCCAGAATGGACTGCATATCATAGTATTCAGCGTGTCTAAGCTTCGCAGTTTTCTTTATAAGTCGGTGCTCCTTTCAGAGTTAACCTTTTTTAGTCTCACAAGAACCTTATAATTCGACTGATTCACTTTATAAAATGGTTGGTCAATCTTCTATCAGACTAATGGCTATCCCTCCATGATGTTTCCATCATTTCATAGGTACTGTGCCATCACTCTTACCACCATAAATAAAGGTTATATGTACGCTAATCTCACGAACATTTTCCCCTTAAACATTTCACCAAAGATAAGTTCTCCATGTTGGTGGCTTTCCACGTTCCACTACTTCTATCTGTTCATGACACTTTTAGGGCTCTCCTTTAAGCCTGTTGACTCGATGTCGCCTATAACGACATATGGGTTTTCATAACAACTATTCTTACTTACCCACATCAACGCCACGACCGTGGCACACACATTTCTATGTGTTATGCGTTCTAGACCCGTACATTCGGAGATTCGTCAAATTCTGCCTACCGATAGTTTTTATGAATCCATTCTACCCATGAGTGTTTTATAGACTCCCGACCTATAGGCTACATCATCCACCTCTGGACAACTTTCGTAGTACTTACGTACTTTACGATAGCTCTCAGCCGACTTTACCGAGCTTCATACACTTACAGTTCTTATCCACTGCATCATGCATGTCGGAGTATCAGAGGAAGCCCTTCCAGGCGTTACCCTTTCATTTGACTTCTCGAAATAGTAGTTCTCCTGATTTTGTATCAGTGCTTAACCTTTTCAGTTAAGAACGTGTCGCACAGTTATAACACTGTAATGTAATATTTTGATCGCCGTTGGATTTTTTATGACAATCTGCAAAATGCATTAAACCATATTTAATACTTTCTTCTGGATCTGTAAAATAACCAGGAGGATGATTTTGTGATTCGGAACTTTGCATAACGTCCAACTGGGTTCCAGAACTTTCTTGTTGGATAAGAGCTAGTATTAGTGAAGTCATTGCCTCTATGCCGTGTTGGGCTGCATATTTCCGTACCAACGGCTCCCATCTCATTACTTCAGGACTAACACTTGCAGTATCTGGTGCAAAAGGACCACCAATTCCTCCAGGACTGACTTCATCTTCACTCATTGTGGCGGTTAATAAAAATATCACTATACCTAAACCTGCAACAACAGCCAAAATAATACCGGCTACTATTAATAATGGCTTTGCAACAGCAACTGTAGCTGCCTTCTGTGCTACTTTAACTGCTACTTTCTTACCTACTTGTGCAACTGCTTTACCCGCTAATTTTGATCCTTTACCAGCCGCCTTCCCTAAAGAATGGCCTGCCTTTTTCAAGGCAGGCTTAGCATTCCCTAGTTCAGCTTCAGGATGATGTTCATTTTCATGGTCGCGATTTGGTTCCGCACTCAATGTATAAACCCTCCCTCGTGTGCTGAATTATTTTGGTTTTATGGTTTCTTTTGCTTTTACATTTTTTAAAGCTTCTTGAACACCCTCATACACGTTTAGTCCCACAGTTTGTGAATTTTCCCTTGCATGTGTTTCTTGATCTTCTAAATCTTTTTTCTTTTTATTTAGTTTAGATAGAGCTTTACGGTGGTTAATATTTTCTGTGCGTATACTTAGTTCGATTGGGAAATCTATATTTTGGATCATATACATCCACTCTTGGTCTGGAAATTCCATTGTGTATGGAATCTTCGATGCCGATAAGAAACTCATATACGCTGGATACTCTAATCCATCAGAACCGATTTGGGACATTTCTATATGTCTTCCTTTAACGTCTATCTCCGATTCTGTTAGGCGTAACAAGCTCTCTTGATTCGGAAAGATAGCAGAATCGTCATCAACTACCGGTGGCGTCCATCCTGCTGTAACAGGTGCTTCCAATGTACGATAGAAGTTGCGTAATACAATCCATTGTGTTTCATTGGTTTCTAAACTTCTTACTGCTAAATGTTTTCTTATTTTATTTCTAAAGGCGCTAGCTTCCCGTTTATACATCTCCAAATCAGTTTTTAGTATTTTGGTATCACCAAGTAATCCAAACTGTTCTGCAGTGTTTTTAAAGGTATGAAATGCAGTGTAAAGCATTTCCTTAAGTCCTTCTTGTATGTGTCTTACTTTTAATTTCACACCTATAAAATAACGATATTCTACAGCGTTTTTACCAATTTTTCTTTCTAACTCATGGACAACGTCATCAGTATGATCGATTGCCAGCTCTTTTAGTTCACCGCTTACTGTTTCTTTAAACTCATCGGCTTTTTCTTTGAAATTCTGATAAACAGGTATCATCAATAGATGTTTTTCTTCTTCATAATTCCAAAATAAGCCGAGTTGTCGCATAAACAACGTATTTTTATCATCGTCTCCTTTAAATTCATAAGGAATCCCGTATGCCTCATAATACGCCCAGCAAGAACCATCTTGGTTAAAAATCAAATTATCATGAAAATATTTGACTGGAAATTCAACCTGATTCATTTGTGCCTCCTTAGAGAAGAATATGAGACTAAACTAATTCTTCCGTATAGATTAATTAATTACTTTTTCTTAATTGAATCATCCTTAAATCGAACTACTGTCTTATATTGATAGCTTCCAATATTTCCAGTTGCATCTTTATAACGACTCAACTTCTTTTTTTCAAATGTAAATACAAAGAATCGATACATAAATTTGTGTGGGCTTTTTCCATCCAATTCTACATTTCCAAAGAAGTACGCTACACCACCAGGTAATATTAGATATTTAAAAAAGACGTTGTCTCCTAATGGTAAAATCTGTTGTAAGAATATTATTATTAATAGTGTTCCAACAAAAATCCCCAGCTGCCTGTAAGGTACAGGGAAAGGGAGTGTTATATCCCTTATCCCATATAAACTCTTAGGAATATCCCATATAGAGTTGTAAGTCCTTACTTCCTTGCGAGTCGGTTTCTGAGTCACTTATACCAACTCCTTAAAATTTCTATTTTTTACTAATAATTATTTAAATAATAAATTATATAATTTTGTTCCAAGATCTTTGAATACATCTGGAGTGAATACAAACACAGATACAATCGCACAAAGTACTAACCAACCAATTAGACCAGCCATTTGTCTTTTTACAAGTAAAACTATTACACCGATGATTGCTACAACTAAAAAAATGGGACCTAACTGAGCTACTAACCAGTTTTTTGCATTCACTCCAAAATTAATGTTGCCTAAGACCGCTGCATCCGTAATAGCAGGTAATTGCTGAGCAACCATATCTAATCCCAAAAGCTCCATAATTATTTACCCTCCACTTTCTCTAATGTGTTTTCAAATTTCTTCATAGAGCTAATTGAAAACTTGTTATCTTTATTTACAAGATTTAAATCATATGTGTATGTGTACTCTAAGCTGCTATCATTGTCTTTTAACTTAGCATCAACTAAGACTCTGTATCCTTTATCCTTATCTTCATAAATTCGTAGGTTTTCTAATTTGCTAAATGTCATAATACCTTTTAGTCCATTTGTTATATTACTTTTTTCAAAGTAGTAAGCAATTTCTTCTGGTGTTCCTTCTGTATACACTTTAAATACAGATTGTAAAAATTGTTCTACTTTTTTTATTTCTGCATCTGTATTAATTTCTCGTCCTTCTGATTTGAAAGTGGCTACTTTATAAGATGCCTTTTCTCTCTCTCCATGAACGATTGTAGGATTGTTAGGGACTACCATCTTCCCTTTCTCCATTAAAATTGGTATAGAGAAGTACCTTATAACTTCTTTTGGTTCTTTTGGTGTGTCTGGAGCTTGTGTCGTTTCAGGAGCAGGATTATTTACAGGTTCTAGTTTCTGAATGATTTTCAATGTAACTTCTGCTTCATTTCCTTTTTGTCGGACCTCTACTGCTTCCGATTTAACTAAAGTACTAGAAGCGTTTTTTAAAGTATCTCTATTTAATCCACCTTGCTCATCAGATCCTTCAACTAGAAATTTCTCTAATCGTTTTCTTCGTTCTTCAGCTACATTCATATCAACTTTCCAATTAAAATAATTAGCGGCAAAATTATTCGCATATGCAATTAATTCTGCTTCTGACATTTTAATTTTTACGGGCTCCTCTTTCTTTTCCTGAACAGCTACTGCTCTAGGAGGACCGGCAAGTTGGATAAATGAAAGGGAGCGTCCTGCAATCATGAATCCCATCACACACTAAAATGTAACCTTACCTACTTTCCTTCCTGTTATTGCTGGAACTTTCTCCCTTGTTTTACGTTTCTTCTTTTCTTTAAGTGCTTCTGAATTTTCTTGTTGCATATCTAATATTTCAGTTGTTTTATTCTTTGCTTTTTTAAAGAATGTAAATTTCTTTTTTTCGGCGTTTTCCTGGGATTTCTTTTTTACCATGTCTTCACCTCTCTTTTTAAATGGTTAGGAGATTACAAAGTTCATTGTAATTTCCACTAATCAACTATCTACTTTAAGTATGATTTACTTTTTTCGGAAATCTAAGAGAAATAAAAAAAATTATGTTTTATATCAAAATTTTTTTAGAATGATTAAAACTAAATATAATGTTTATTAAAGTACATAAAAAAACCAATTTCATTAAGAAATGAAATTGGTTTTACACAGGATCTATTCTTTATAGTAAGTATTACACAATATAAAAACCTAATATAATATATATCTTTAATATATATAAAGAAAAAAGATAAAACTTTTATACAGAGAAAAAATCGTCTTAAAACATTGCTATGCTAAGGGTTCATCATTACTCTAGCCGTAAAAAATCATAAAAAGTAAATACTGGGAATGTACTTAATGAGCTGGATGATGATTAAAAACTACATAATATCGTAAAGTAGGTATATAAAAACTACATATAATCATCGTTAATTTGATGCAAGTAACAGAATAAATAATAAATGTAAATTCTGATGACTTACGAACAAACTTTCCACATTTATAAAAAAACTACACACAATTTATTAACAAATTGGTCAAAGTTAGGAACAGTATCCACTTTTTAAACAGAATTAACAGATGTTTTTCTGATTTTAAGTAGATTAAGAGATGGAACATGATAAGAACAGTACTTATGGCTATATCTTATACACATCAGATCAAATTTATTAAGATATCAACAGAATAATAATAAATATTTCTGCTTTTTTGTAGGTGAAATGATAGAAAAAGATTGAAAATTCAGATTTAATAACTTAAAAATTGTGAATATCTCATTTTGTTTCACATGCACTGTATGTAATTGCATAAAAAATAGAGAGTTGTGATCATTAAATTTGAAAACTGACTCTCTACTTTGCTTGAAGTAATACACTCCACAAGTTATCTCCAACACGAATAGCCCTCCACTTTTGTTTTTTTCAAAAGTAGAGAGCTGTATCATTACATTGCTGGAAGCAGCTGATCAACCGTATGTGGTACTTCACTTGTTGAACGGTAATATGCTTCTAAGGACTGTAGAAACTGAATTAAATTAAAGTCTTCAGAGACCTCAATTACACGAATCTTTTCCTTCGGCAATTTATCAATTTTTTCAATGAACAGTTCACGAATTTCACTAGGGATTTGATTTCCCTTATGCCCACTAGACTTTAAGAGTTCGCGTATTTCAATTTCTAATGCTGTATATGCGTTAATGTTTACGCCTTGCTCATAAGCATACTTTCTAAATAGTGATTCCTCTTGATACTGCAGGTAATTACGATGGTAAGTATCTATAGTTACAGGTACAGCATATTTCGCATGAAGCAGGTCATGCGCTTTACGGAATAGCTTTTGAACATTACGTAAAGAGTATATAGCAAAATGAGTACCAAATTTAAAAATGGCCTCTTCTTGTTCATGTTTAGGTACATTGTGTGTAATTAAAGGATAAATTCCAGTTTTAGCAGCTGTGTCTAATACACGATATTGAGAAGATTGCTTTAATAATTTACTTAGTGTATAAACAAGCTTTTTAGGATATCCTTCTTGTCGATCAATCATTTCTCGTAAACCACGAACTACTTGGCGAATTTGACGGTGACAAGAGTGTTTTAAAACATTAATGAATTGGTTCATATCCTTGGCAAATTCAGCAATATTCATTTCAACTAACAAGTTTTCTATAAATTTAACTTTACGCTTATATGTATCTCGTGGTGTAAATGGATCACGGTATTCTGCTCCTTCTTCTTTCGCGCATAAGAAATCAGGATGTACAGATAAATGCAATGTTGTGTATTGCTTTTTATTTTTCTTCCCTTTTTCTAACTTGCAAATTTTAAATAAAGGAGATCCGGTAGCAGATAGTTTTGTTTCTAGTTCCTCAAGTACAGCACGAATCTGATGTGGGTATTTCTTATGTAAGTAACGATACATACCACCAAAGTGTGTTGAGTTTCCTTGTTCGTCAACTTTGAATAAAGAACGTTTCAGGGTAGTTTCGCGTTTCTGCTGCATTGCTACATCCATGAATAGTTTCTTAGCTGCAATGGATAACTCAAAGAATTCTTTGGTAAATACTATTGGGCTAATAAATGTATAGGCATTTGCTTTATTTGTTTCCTTATTCATAAAATCATTTAAGATGATTTTATATTTACCACTGTACTCATTTTCGATTGTAATGATGTTATGGAAGCTTAATTTCTTCAAAGCCACATAAAATTGTGAGTGGTGAATATGTGCAAATGCTTCTTTATAATTTTTATAATCTTCCCAAAGCATGTGGATCGATACATGCGAAAGCTCACCATATGTATTACATTTTTTATGAAGAAATAGAAATACTTCTAAATCAGCATTTGTAATTCCATATAGCTTATGTTTTCTGCCTTCGTTTTTATCAAATTCACTTACTTTATCTACAATCTTTTTCATTTTCAGTGAAAAAGATGGCTTTGCTTTAGCAACAAATCCCTCTTCATCTGCAATTCGTTCTTCATAGGACATTGACTTCACAATGTCTTCTAAATAAGTATCTTTAAAACTGTAATACTTACCTTCTAAAGCTTCTACTAACTTTTGCCATGATTTAATTGTTACAATTACCGGTGTTGTTGTTTCACCATTCAAACTACGTTTGTTCTTTATAACGAAAGGTTTTGCCATCTTTTTCACCTCCTTATATATTAAGTTGCAGTTTTCCCCACAATTAGATATAAATTATCATTTTTGATTATATCAAATCGAATACTGGTGAAATCTGTCCCTTTAAGAGAAAAAACAAAAAAATGAAACGTGCCTCTATCCCTTGTGCGACAAGGGGTTTGACGTTTCATGAAAAAAAGTTTGTTGCCACCATAGAGCTATGAAGTTTTTTGAATATGAAACGTAGTATATAGTGGGAGAAATCCTCTGAAACCATTGATTTTATAGGGTTTTCATCCAATTCCGTTTGAACGTTGTAGCCATCATATAGCTATAACGTTTCATGTTTTTAAAACAAGTTATATTTTATTAAAAACTGCTGTAACCATTGTTACATATAGGTTGTTTGGGTTTTTAAAGTGAAAGTTGTAGCCATCATATAGCTATAAACGTTTCAGTTCGTTTCATGTTTCCTGCCATCATATAGCTATAACGTTTCATGTTTTTAAAACAAGTTATATTTTATTAAAAACTGCTGTAACTCTTGGTACATATAGGTTGTTTGGATTTTCAAAGTGAAAGTTGTAGCCATCATATAGCTATAATGATTTTAGCGTTTTTTCTTTCATATTTTATGAAATGGCTTTATATCAACGTTTATTACTAATTTACATAGAATAAAAAAATTTTTAGTCAAATGATTTTCAGGATATTCTCGTTTCATTTTTTCAACGTTGTAGCCATCATATAGCTATAACGTTTCATAAATTACGAAATTGTAGCCATGATAAAGCTATTCATTATTAAAAGTAAGAAGTAATAGCCATGATAAAGCTATACAATTTCAAATAAGGGCTTATAGCCACGATAAAGCTATATAGTTTCAAATAAGAGTTAATGCCACGATAAAGCTATACAATTTCAAATAAGGGCTTATAGCCATGATAAGGCTACATAGTTTCAAGTAAGAAATAATAGCCACGATAAAGCTATATAGTTTCAAATAAGAGTTAATAGCCACGATAAAGCTATATAGTTTCAAATAAGAGTTAATAGCCATGATAAAGCTATGAAGTTTCAAGTAAGAAGCAGCTGGCGTATTTAAATTGTGACCTAAAGTAACAAGTTTCTAGTCGTTAAGCAAAAAATCAGTGTATTTAACTAATTTACTTTTAAAAATTGAAATTGTATTGTAAAGTAGTGATTTTACAAATAGAAGCAGTTTTATATAATTAAAGACAAGTAAAGAGAATTTAAATGATCCACAATAAAAAGAGTAAAAATCAACAATTGTGCGGATTATTCAGATAACATTTCAACTTAAAGGTTATGTAGCCATCATATAGCTATGAGGTTTCATAGTGTTAGGATTTATATTATATTGGTTATTAACATTGTTAGGAGGTACTTAAATATGGAGAAAGTATTAGTATTGTTCAGTGATGCCCTCCTACTTGCTGCTCCAATCTATGAAGAAAATAAGCAGTTATGGGCCAAATGGCAAAAATATTATAACGAAGTACAAGAGAATCACGATAAATTAGTAACATCAGCTAATATATCCCCTTCATTCTCAACACTTGTTTCTTGGCTGGGGCAGAAACAAGAACAAGGAATATCGTTGTTGAACATTTATGCGAATCTAGATAAATATAAAATTGAGATTCAAAATGTATTAGATAAAATCATTGAACAAGAGTTTGGAGAAAAGTTTGAAGCAGTTGAACCAACTCAAATTTTAAATCCTGAACATGGTCATATAAAAGAGTATATAGCAGATATACCTGACGAATATTATCCTGTATCAAATGACGCAATGTACTATCAATTACGTGATGGAATAGCAAAAAATCAGTTTGAAGAAGATGAAGCAGCAGCAAAAACGGTACTGCCATTAGAAACAAAAAATTCAAGCGGAGTTGCACAACTATCTTCACATAAAGATGAGGATTTGAGATTAGTGAATACAAATGAAGCAGAAAGATGGTCTATATTGGTTGATGGAGTAATTAGTAATATGGATGATCTTACAGCAGATTGTTTGGATACCATTACAATACAATGGTTAAATCAAGCTAAATCTCCAGATGAATTCATAGATTTTAGTTATGAGAATGTATTGGAATTATGTAATATGCCAAAAGCATCAGCAAACGGTGTAGAGTATTATCGTGCAGAAGATAAGATAAAGGTAGCACAACGTATTGCAGCGTTAGCAAGCATCTTTATTTATTTGAATGATGATAATGAAGTTGTAGTATTGAACGATCAAGCTGAAACTGGGGAAAAATTTGAAGTAAAACGTGAAGTAATCAAGAGACTATTCGTACTGGACTCTGTAGTGTTATGGAGAGATAAGAATACTAATGAATATATGGGGATAGAATCCTGTAAGATTAAACCAGGTAGTTTCTTATCGGGCTATTTGTATGGGTCTAATAGCACAACTGCTTTATTATCGAAAAAAGCATTAGAGTATAATAGCTATAGACACAAGTTTCATAAACGTTTAATACGTTATTTATCCTGGCAGTGGCGAATCCGTCAACAATACAGTACTTTAAAAAGACCATACTCCATTGGTGGGGAAAAAGGTCTACTATCTGTAATGGGTATTACAACTACAAAGGGTCGCCCAACTCGAATTCGTGAACAACTAGAAAGTGTTTTAATTGATTTAGAAAAAGAATGTGTCATTTCACATTGGGCGTATGCAGAGGAATTGGATGAAACAAGGATAGGAGAACGTAATTGGTTTAAGAATTACTACTCCAAATTAGGAATCATTATCTTACCACCAAAAGAATTGATGGATAATATAGATAGTATGGTAAAGAAAAAAGTAATAGGTATGCAAGAGAAGCAGGAGGACCATTATATTGCAGAGACAGTAAAACAAACTCCTCAAGGATCAGAAGATGTGATACGAGAAAAAATTATGTATCAGCATATGCATCAAAATAAAACAATGCGTGAGATAGCAGATGAAATAGGTTTATCCCCTGCTACGCTTTCAAGATTCTGTAATAACAAAATGAAGCGTATTTCAAAAAGTGTTAATGAAAAGCTAAACAAGTGGTATGAAAGACAAATGATTATAGAGTCTATGTAAAGAGAAGCAGATACCTTTAAATGGAGAGGTAACTGCTTCTTTTTAGTTTGTTCATATTCTGCTGTTGATATCTATACGCGCCATTGTGCTCATACCTTACCCATTGATACGTTTCCTGATTAATTCTCAAGAACGTCGTGTAACCTCTCAGCAAACTCTTTATGATGCACTGTGTTATAGCCCACATGGTGTCCGGGAAACTCTACGAATTCTGTTCCGAGGTGTTCTGCTAAGTTGACTGCGCAATGGTAAGGAAAAAATTCTCGTGAAGTACTTCCGCCGGCTGGACGTACCTGTATCGATGTAGGTTTTAATGGGGTCTTTAATGCATTGATATTTAAAGTATAGCTGAGAATTCCCGGGATTTCATACTCAGTGAAATAAGTCGAATTACCGAGTAGTCGCTCTGTTAGCATATCCTTCGATAGTCCGAAATTGCTATCATCAATATTTGACAATAACTTTATGACCTCACTTTGATGATTTGTCTTAAGGTCTTCCATGAAATTTATAGCCTGCTTCAACTCATTTTCAGGTAAAAGTTGTAATAAAACCGGCTCGTGTGGGATTAGTAACTGTACCTGCTCAGGATGGCGTATGCACAGATCAAGTCCGATGACAGCACCAGAACTACTTCCGAATACATAAGCCGGTTCATTGGTCAGATTAGCTAGCAGCAGGTGAGCGTCTTCGCTATGTGTGTGCACATGATAATCCTCAGTTTTATTGACGAGGTTGCTACGGGAATGACCACGACGATCGTAAGTAACAACGGTATACCATTTAGCAAGATGGTCGGCGATATTATGGAACTTGTCGGCATCACCACCCCCACCATGGATCAAAAGAAGAATTGGACCTGAGCCACGCACCTCATAGTAGATGCTTGCTCCAAGTACTTGCAATGTTCCGTTTTTTACTATCCTCATTTGTACATCCTTCCTTTCTTCTGTCATTTCCCTTAACATTACACAATTGGCGAATGATATAAAATGCAGGAAATGACTAAGAAACAAATTCGCCATAAGAAAAAACAATGAGCATCATTTCATAAGTGTATCCTTTTTATTTATTTAGAGTAGACAATTTTTTGATTGTTTCAATGGAGAGGTGATATTCATCAGCTATTTGATTAATCGTTCTACCGTTTAATAGAAGCATTTCTGTCATCGATCAGCTTTCTTGTCCCAGAACGTATACCCCGTCTCTGATGAGAGGTTTTAGGTTTAGGAATATATATTGTTTCTCCTGGAACATACTTTTGAATTTCTAATATCAGCTTTTTAGGTAAAATAGCCGTTGTTTTTAAATAGCCCCTTTCTGCCAACTTCATATCTGTCCGTATTAATCCATAAACGCACTCGATTACTCGGTGGATATCATGTGTACTTTTGTACATAATAAGGTTGGCAAATGTTAAAGTCAGGAGGGTTTGTATGCAACAGGATAAAAAAGATATAGAAACGTCTGGTTCTATTATGAAACCAAATTTTGCAGAAACTGATGCACAAAAAGTGAAACAAGAAATTCAAAATGATGTAAGAGAAGGACAAGGCGCAATGACTTCCCGAGAAGCAGGTGCAATGCGGGATTAAGAAACCACTCCTTACTGTTTTTTATTTAGTGAATGTTTTAAACAATAAGGAGATAACCCATTAACGGCTTTTGTTTCTTAAGAAATCGTTTTTAATTTCATATAAAGTTTATTTCACGAAGTATCCCCATTAGAAATAATCTATATTTTGTTTGACTTTTTCAAAAAGAAAGTTTAAATTGCCATGATATAAACAATTCCAAAAGTGTCTATTGTAGTTATCATCATTAATTAATATGTTATTATCAAGCTCGACTAATTTGTTCTTCAAATCATGAAAAGTCTTTATTAGATCACAATCTTTGTAGTGCCCCTGCCCTATTAGCTGAACCCAATACTTTTTAAAGCAATTGAAGCAGGAATGCATTTTCTCTATAGAAGAATTAACAAAATATCTTTCTACTCTTTCTGTAATTTCATGCTCTAGCTCATATATCTCGCCTGTGGGCTGGTAGATAGTAATTAGATTACCTGAATCCATATTACTCCCAATAACAAGGTATGGTTTAAACTTCTCTAAACTCGCTAAAAACGCTTCTGTATATTCTTTATCCAATATCGATAAAGAAAAATCATTTTGTTTTGTCCATTCCACTACATCTAAAAGAAAACCATTTGAATAGGTGTAAAATTCTACATTGAGACATTCGAATTCATTTCCTTTAATTTGATGCTTAAGTAAAAAGTGCATACTATCAATGGGCAAATTTAAATTAGCTATTTCCAATGTCATTCCTCCAACCCTTAATATTTAATCCATTTTCTGCTTCTACACAAACTCAATTAAATTTTAGCATAAAGAAATGGTCTCCTTGGGGGAAATTACATATGAAATAATAAAAAGGTATGAGTTTACAACCCACACCTTTTTACCATTATAAATATTCGTTATATGCTTAATGCATCAATCATGATCAATGTCACCTTCTATATATTGACTGAGTTTATCCTTAATTGCCGCACTTTCTGGAGTTACTTCTGCTACTTTACGATTGTGAAGACGAGAGCCACCTTCCATTTCATCTAAAGGTAATGTATTTTCTTCTTCTTGAGGAACAGTGGCAGCCATTTGTTGTAACCATTGCATTGTTAAGTTAGATGTTGTATTTTTACCATTGATTTCTGCAGTTCGTTGAATTTCCTGTTCCTGCTGATTATGGTTAACAGTTGATGTGTAAGCAGGTTCTCTATATTGTGGTGTATGCTTCGCCCTTGGCACTTCTCTTGGAGTTTCAGTAATAACTGATGCTTTGTTGTTAAGTTCAATAGGTTCTCTATGTTTACTTGTATCTGGTACCTTTTCTTTTTGAACATCGATTACTTCAGTAATTTTTGCGGGTTCTGTTTTATTAGAAGTAGCAATTGATGCTGTAGTGTCCTCCTTTTCTAGATTAGGAGCAGAATTTCTTGAGTAATCTTGAACAGACTGATTATTTGTTAGCTCATCTTCATTGTCAGTAACATCTTCATTATTATAAAAATCGCAAGTATCAGGATTTAACGTTTGTAACCAACCTTCTATTGCAGTAGGCGCTGTTTTAAACTCAGTGGCAGGAACAAAGTTTGCATTTACTTGTATTCCTCCTTGAGGAGCATTATCTTTTACAATTTTAGCAGCACACTGGAATGCTTTTTGAATTAAGATATCATTTTCAGAAAGAATGGGTACTTCTGTTTTCGAATAAGAGTAGGATGTTCTACGTGTACTTTGTGTTTTCGTTTCTGCTGTTACCATATCAATTTCTTGATCACCTTCACGTGCCTCATAAATTGTTTTCGTCCCCATTAGCTTACTAAACAATTTAGCGTCTTCATTAGTAACATCACCATAAACAAGTTTGTTACGAAATGTTCCTAACAGGATATCCATGAATCTTGGGCCATGTTCAATTGCCAATTGACTAATTGTTTGTGCAATAACAATTAAAGGTGCTTTATATTTCCGTGATTGAGCAGGAAAACTTTTAAATGCTTTATAAATGTAATCCGCAAACTCATCGACTAAAACAGGATGGTAAGGAGATATGTTAGGCTTACGACGGAAAACAGCATTTTGTACGGCATATAAACACAATTTACCGAATACATCAGATAGATCAGAAAGTTCCCCTTTCGCTGTATTGACTAACAGAATACCTCCAAATTCCACATGCTTCTCAAAATCAAAATTCGATGGACCACATAAAACACGACGGAGCAGAGGTTGAGCAGAAATATCATTTAATGTGTTTCGTAAACCACGAACGAAGGTTTCTTGTTTATCAATAATCTTAGGTTGCCCATAGTATTTCCCTTCAGTATGATAAACAACTTCCCCTCCCCCACGGCCACCAGAAATTTCGGGAACATAATTTAAATCAAACCATTCATCTACTTGTTTCATTATGCGCCAATGGTTTCGTTCATCTCTATCTGGAATAGATTCAATATCATTTGGAAGTCGTTCTTTTAATTTGAGATGCATCTCAAAAACGAGATTAGCATTATTATACATATCAATTAAATGTTCAAATCTAGCTTCAAATTTTGAATCATGGAGTTTTAACAAGTAAATATGTTGTTTAAGATGGGAACGCTCAGATTGAACGAAGAAAGGATTTCCTGCTCCATTATCAGAGAGCCCTGTTAATACTGAACATAACATCTCAGCGACTTTATCAACTGGACCACGAACGAAATTTATTGAAGGGGTATCAGGATTTGTTGGGTCTAAATAGAAAATAACACTTTCGGGAATCTTGTGTGCCAATACCAAGTTATATACCTTTTCACAGAAGTCATTAGATGGCTCGATAACTGTAAGACCATTTACCTGCGTTCCTTTTACATCCTCTGAATGATAATCTTTTCTTGCATATAAGGTTTTAAAGTTATTAATCATTGAAGCCATATAGTCAAGAATTTGATTAGCAATTGGTAAACCAAGTGCAGCTGATTTACCTGTACCAATGTTACCGATGATCATTATATTAAGCGTTAGAGACTTACCCTGTATAACTGCCATTTCCCGTGTTGCACTATTAGGACCAAGAAAGATATCAGGGTCTGGCAATTTTGATGGGTTTTTTTCAGTGAAAAACTTGTGTAATGAAGTAGCAAGTTTTCGTTGACGATCATCATTCAAAAAGGAAAGCATCCAACCAGGTATTTTAAATACGTATTCCCATTTTCCGAATTCATCTAAAAGCTCTTTTTTATGTTCATAAAAAATCTTAAAGAGCCATAAGAGTACGAGAATAATAATAATTACAGGTATAGCAAATACAAGGTGCATGATATTACTAAAATTTGAAAGTATAGTATCCTCTAATCCTTTGTCATTTAGTGAAACTTCTCCAGCTTTCGAATGTAAGAATGGAATAAATATCTTAGCTAATGGAACACTAAACGCCCATAAGTACTGGGCAACTATACCAATTAACATCATCGAAAAAATAAACCATCTACGCTTTATCTCCTGATAGCTCTTAACTTTGGTTGATAGTTGCCAAGTATAAATTAAAATCCAAAAGCTAAAAAAGGTTTCAATGTAATAATTAGTTTCAAACGGATTACCGAAGATACTTAAAGTAGGTAATGGAGCCCCCATTTGTATTGACCAGAAAGAAGCATATTTATAAATTCCTCTAAACGCAAAATACCAAGCTAGCAGAAGTAGTAATGTCACAACATAGTAAGATGAGCGGGCTGCTAAACGATATTTCCAGCTTTTTGTAAGATCGATTGTAACTGTATAGGAATTTTTTTTGTTCTTTCCGGCTTTTGGATCCTCCCCATTACCTGGTGCATTATTGAGTTCAGCATTCTTTTGAACTGCATTCTCCAAATTCTTGTTTCACCCTCTCTTTTAACGAATAAAAAGCAGCGGTGAAATTAAGCAATTCAGCAGAAGTAGCCAATAATATATTCTCTGGTGCTATGGAATTGTGATACAGATCAGTAAAAATGGCTTGCTGCCCATGCTCTAATTCATCCGCTTCATATATCCCCAAAATTTTAATTGGGTTTAGTGTTCGGTGTTGATTTTGCATGGCCAACAATCCTGATAATTGTTGTAATTTTAAGTGTGTGTTAACCTCCCCTACCTTAAGTATTGTTAATATATACAATATTTCTAAGTAATCTAAAGATTTTTTTTCTTCATCAGGTGCTTTTTTTCGTAATACCAAAATGTCTTCTGTTAGCTCAAGTAGTTTAGAATGCTGAATCCCTTTCGCTTGCATTTCGTTTTTATTAGATATCCACTCTACCGAATAAGGGAAAGAAGAATTTATGTTCAAACGTTCTGTGATTTTTTTGAGCAGATGACTTTTGCTTAAACTATTAATTTCGCGAATTTCTTGAAGAATATTGTTTATTACAAGTTCCGATCCACCCATGTTGCATACGTAAACATCTAGGTTATTCACTACACTTAAACGTGGTATATTGCTGAAAGCTTTTTTTAAATTTGTTACACGTGTAGTCCTCTTTTTGTAGGTAGAAATTGTGTGATAGGAATCATCGATATCAAGATATTTTTTCAGTTTGTTTTCTAGAAATGGAATGTTTTCTGTTCCTGTATCAACTTCAATATTGATAATAGAATCGTTACATGTAAGAACCCAATCAGGAATGATTAATGGGTTTCCCTTTGAGTCTGGATAAAACTCTTTAGATGGACGAAATGAATAAACGAGTTGAGGTAAATCTTGTTGGAAGGAAACTGGTTGAAGTTCTGGCTGAAACATTTCGCGATACTCTTCATCTTCGTATAAGAAGTAAACATCATTTGAATCAGAATACATTAGGTTGGGTAAATGTAAGTTTTGCTTCACAATTGAGCTTAGTGGAAAAAGATAATCGCCGTTACCACCTACAATTGCACCGGTATGTTCATTTTGGGATTCTGCTTCAAGTAGATTTAGCACAAATTGTGTAATTGCTATATTGTGTTCATATTGCCTTTTGGTAACAAACGAGGTATTGCGATCAGTAATTAATTTTAAACGATATAATATTTCTGCTCCCTTTGAAGCGATAGAAACGAAATCCAGTGTGAAGCCACGCTTTTTTCTCACACTTATATTTTCTTTTTTTATTACTTTCATTTTAGCCCACTTAGTTAATTTGGATGAAAATGTAGTTCGACTTATAGGCTCCCCACGTATCAATTCATAAAATTTTCGTAATTGAATTTGAGATACTGTTCGTTGTTCATATAAAAATAAAACTGTAAAAATATCAGAACGATTAAAATAAACTCCACGATCATTTTCTCCGACGATATATTTAACGGCATGATCAAATGATTTTTTCAATTTTAAACACTCCCTTGATATGGAAATAATATACGGAAACTTGCATAAAATCGAGTGCAATTGTCATGTAATGAAAGTAATTAATGTTGGATAAATTAAGCAGTTTAGTACATAAAAGTGATTAGTGTATATTTTAGCTGAAGATTGCAAAAAAACAACCCATTATCCCTTATGGACTCTTGGTTTAGAGATACATATTATTTCGTCAGGTGTGAGTAATAAAATACAATGTTATCAAGTGAAAATTTGCTATCAGAGTTCGTCATATGTATTTCGACAGTGATAAGAGGACATATGACGAACTCTAATGATAAAAAAAGGGTTCGACATATGTATTCCGTCATATATGTGTAGAGTATCAAAAATAGATAAAATGTACAGTGAATATACTTTTGTATAGATGAAATTAAATATTAAACGGAATTGCATTTAATTCTGTAGAGGTATTTATTTATCAGAAGGAAAAATTACATCATAAAAGAAATAAGTAAATAAACATAATAAAGTAAATGAAAATTGTGTATATTTCATATTTTGCATGTTACAATCTGATTTAAGGGGTGAAAAAATGCGGAATTGGAACACAGAATATGGGTTAATAACAAAGATAATACAAAGTGAATTTGAAGCAGACTTTCTTTATAACAAGGTAACCAACACATTAAATAATGAATATGAGATAATTCCATTACGGTTTGCAGCTCTAGATCCTTATAAAATTTACAATACTTCACAAGTTAGTAGAATATTAAGGATAAAATCTAACAAATTAAGATATTTAATTAACAGATACGGTGAATACATCCAATTAAGAAAAAAAGAACTAAATATATTATTTCATTTAAAGCTGTATATAGGATATATTTAGTGCATCTATGCTTAACAAAGAAATTAATTAGTTCATCTGAGTTTAATCGCTTCATGACCTTACATGTTAGTTATAGTGACTATATTGATATGAAATTGACAAGTTATACTGACAAGTTTGTAGAACTTAATTTCAAAGAGAATCAAATGAATGAAAATGAATCACAATTTTATGTGCTATTCCTACAAATCTCAGAAATAACTTCCGAATTAATAAAAGAAATAACTACATATAACATGACATTGACATCCCCTTTCCTTTCTGTAGACAACCAACAGAAAAATGAGTTATTAAAAAAGAAGCGGGATCATAAAGATCTGTTTAATAAACTAAGGGTTTTATATAAAACTATATAGTTAAAAGAGTAATACTAAAGAAGTATTACTCTTTTTTTAGGGTTATATACACGTTTTATTTATAAGTCTTTTATATAAGTCTTTCAAATAGGATGTATGAAATTTCTTGGTAATATTTTATTGACATGAAATTAATATGAAAGTATATAAAGCCTTTAATGATAAGTGTTTTTATACACATCTTATATGTAGTTCGTATATATAAGATGTATAAATCTAATGGCCATGATATAGAATGTTATTTTAGAAGTATTATATATCGGAATTATAACTCTAGATAAAAATATACATAAATACTGCACCCATATTTATAATTTAATAGTTATTGTTAGTTATATGAAACCTGATATTAACATGTTTTGTTCACTGCTTATATAAACGACTTTCATGTACGCCTTATATAATTGTTGTTGGTATATAAGACATTAGTTCAATTTTACATGTTGTGAATCTTATATAAGCCTTATATATAACAACTCAATATAAGTCTTATATATAATGACTTGATATACGTCTTGCAATGATGTAATATATTTTTAGGAATAATTAACCAACGTTTTAAGGGGGGAACAACTTGAACGAGGTATTAAGTGAAAAATATAAACAAAACAAATTTACTGAAGAAGTTGTGGAAATGTTTGCAGACATTATTGAAGAAGACGAAATACTCTACAATGTATTTCATTACATAGGATCTCAAGTAAACAAACAATACCAAGAAACAAAATATATGAGAGGTATTTCAATAAATGAGATAGTAGAAAGTGTTGTTATTGATAGGAGAGTAAAGAAACCTAAGGGTAAATCCTATTCATTAGAACTTGAAAGAACTAACATTTCAAGAAGATCAGCGGAAGGTAGTGTTGCTACTTTAGCTTCAATGTCATTAATAACAGAAAAAATTATGCATCCGTATAAGTTTTTAATTTCAACTATTAGGGGGCAGCAAGTATTAGTTGAATTAAGCAAACGTAAAAAAAGTAATGAGAATAAGGGAGAGATAAAATAATGGCAAAAAACTTTCTGAAAAACGAAGTAGCAGTGAAAATGACTATGGTTGGTTTTGGTCAAGCTGGAACTAGAATGGTAGATAAGTTTGCTGAGTATAAGCATACAGACGGTACAGCAGTTTATAATTGCCTAGCATTGAATAGTAATGATGGGGATTTAGCAGAACTGAAAAACGTGCCAAAAAGCAACCAAGTTTCACTAAAATTAGGTGGTTTGGGTAAGAATCCTGAGCGTGCTGTAAAGGTGTTAGAATCTAATGAAGAAGCTAAGGATAAACTAAAAGAATTTATAACGGAACGTGTTAGACCAACTGATGAGTTAGTGCTATTTTTTGCAGGTTTAGGTGGTGGTACAGGTACATCTACAATTATTCAAGCAATTGAAGAATTCACTGCTTTTCATAATAAACCTGTAATTGCTGAAGAACTGAAAAGTATGGCAATGAAAATTCCTAGAGAAGAATTAATCAAAAATCAACAAAAGTATGCAAGAATTGCTTTCAATAATGCAATTGAACGTAAAGATTTTATTAAAATGGGTATTGTGGTTACACTTCCAGTTAGAGCAGATGGGCCGGATGTACTAAGACAGGTGAATAAATTTTCACAAGAAATTTGGAAGTTAGCTAATGATCCAGCGAAAGGCGTTGCATTTGTTGTATTTGCAGATAACCAACATTTCTATGATGAGTTTAAGGGATTAAACGAGAATGAGAAAAAAGGCATCGGAAACTCACGAGACTATGCAAATCAGCGTATTGGAGATATTATTCATGAGTTAAATACAGCTGCAAACGGTTCAGGAACATCAGTAATTCTAGATTCTCAGGACTTTAAACGAATTTTACTAGAAAGAACAGGCTGTTTAGTAATTAATAAGGTTTCACGTAATATGAATCAAATTGAAAACAGTAAAGAAATTGTAGATATGTTCTCAGAATCATTGAAAGGAAGCTCATTCCATCACCCTATTGACCTGATGAAGACAAATGAAAATGGAGATTTAGAGGCATCAAAGGTACATCATTTTGGGATGTTAGCAATTTTAGATGAACAGAAGAACCTTGATGATTCATTTATGGATGATGCAAAAGTAGAAGTAACAAATAAACTACCAATCAATGGAACTGTTTTTAATGGTTATTTAGTTAGTAAAAATGACTTTATGGGTAGCGTGTATACTTTCTATAAGACAGATGCACTACCATCTCGATTATCTAAAGGATTAGTAGAAGAATATAATGAATTTAAGGAAAAACAAAGTCAAATTCAATATACAAAGTCTCAAATTACTACTATTGAAGCGCAAGACTCGGACGATGATTTCAATATTAACTTTGGTGATTACTTTGAATTAGAACCAGAGAAAGATGAAGAACCGCAAAAGCTAAATGATGAAGAATTAGCGGCATTTATGGATCCTGATAAGATGTTCGGAACAAAATAAAAAATAAGCCTGGAATTTTCCAGGCTTATTTTTCTGTTTTCATTACATTTTGCATGTATTCAATCATGTTCTCATCAATATAGCTTTCTATGAAAAGTTGTTTTCTCGCAAGATCTTCCTCTTTTTTAAACCAACCCACTTTTTTAATACGAGTTTCTTCTGGCTGTGTATTCCATTCTTTTTCAGCTTGTTTTCTTAACTCTGTACGCGCTCTATGTTGAATAATTATATTATCTAGTCTTTCTTGTCTTTGGCGCTCTTTTAACCTCTCAGGGTCTTCTGGTTCAGGTAGCACCGCACGTATAGCATCTTCGAACTTTCCTTGATACTCTAATTCAATGTTTTGTAAATGTATTTGAATTTTTTGTTCTACTATTTTTTCAATAGTCGCTGCAGCTTCCTGCATGTTTAATTGGGATGAGACTTCACTGGTTTGATTTTCTGGAGAAACAGGTCTTAGTTCAAATTGATGTGGTAAAAGCTCAATAATTGCATCTAGCGACCACTTTTCATCCCTTTTTAGTTTGATAAATAAAGCTATGTCTAAATCCAGTGTGTTATATAACTTTTCGTTTGTATTATTGGTTCTTAATGTTCCGTGTAACCCCTTTTCTTCTAGGATATTGAACCAATTGTATACAGTGTTATGATGTCGACCTACTAATTTAGAAAACTCTGTTATTCGCCAAGCTTTTTCAAAAGTATCTTCATGACTAGAGTTTGTATTATTGGACTCCATATGTTCAGTTGTATTTTTGTTATCTTGTTCAATCATCGTTATACCTCCTTGAAATATAATGGCCATAGCAAAATGTAATTAACATATAAAATGAGATTAACATGTTAAGTATCTTTCGGCGATATAAACCTCAATACCTTTTTTGATTGACATTCACATGAAATGTGTCATCGATATATAAAGTATCACTTGTTAACATGAAGTTGATAAATCGGCTTTTGAATTAACTATTGTTAATGTCCTGTTGATAATCCGTTAGTTATTAATGATTATTGTTGCTATGAAATTAACAAATTAGTCTACAATATATTAATGATAAGAAAATATTAGTGATTTGTAAATAAATTATAAGGATATAGCATTAAACTTAAAGACTTAAAAGCTAAAAAGTATGTATAAATGTAGAACAAAAAGCCCATACTAATAATAAAAAAGGGCTATATTTATTATAATTTATGATAATCGGTAGTAGAAAGCTAAGAAATGTATAGTTTATTGGCTTCAGTAGGTCTTTAGAATGCACATGAAGGTTATTGAATTACTTTAATATAAACTCATTTTTTATAGGAGGCACCGCCCTTTACAAGGGATCTCTATATAATCAAAATTGATTCATACAATTGCTACTTTTAGATCGGAAGTAATAAAAAGCGATTTATTATTTTTGGCTACTATCAAAATGCCTTCAAGAATGATATCCTCCCGACTTATCTAGGGGATTTTGCTATAAAAAAGGTCTCTTAATAGATATAGAATCTAAAACTCTATTTGTATGTATATTCTCAACGTTAGAATCAACAATTGTTAATGTTATGTCAATACGCGTTAATGATAAATTGATATGACACTAGTATTAACGGACAACAAACTCTATTAACATGTCAATCTCAGGTTATATATCAATGATAAATAAAGAGAAAACTGTTATTTTTTTGACGCTAATAAGAAACTATTGATTGTATGAAGTTCTTGCTATAACTATAGTACTTTTAGAGTGTTTTTTGATATTTCGATAGAACTCTGTTGTGGCAGATAAATTTTTAACTAATGCAGATTTTGAAATCCTCAGAGCTGCTTCTATGCGCGCTTCAACTTTTTAATTGTTAATGTCATATTAATGTTAAACGAAAATTGTTGATATAACATTAACAATTTAGATAGCATTTCTCTCTACGCTTAACTTTATAGACTATATGTCAATGATAAACAAAGGATGAAAAACATTGAATTGCTGTCGTCATTTATTATTACGATTAGATTTTAACTGTTTTTTGATAGTGTGAAAACATTTTCTAGGATAGATCATCACTAGATTCACTTCGAGCAAACCACCACAGAAGAAAATTTTCACCAATATAGACTTTGAAATCTTGAAATAAATAAACATTTCTTCTTTTCAACGCCATATTGTTAATGTCATGTCAACCTTAATTAGAATGATGTTGATAACAAAAGAAAATAATCACTTAACATGTTAATCTTAGTTAACATGTTAATAACAAACATGGGATAAAAAATCAGTTATCTTTTCAGTGGTATCAACATGAGATTGATAGTTTTATGTTGTTTCTTTTTATATCTTACTAACATTGAAATATTTTCAATGTTAGTTTATTAATTAACATACTTCCGTAAAATCTGTTTCAATGGACTAATGTTCAACTAATATAGATCTTGAAGTTTAGATAGGTATAAACATTTTTGATAAGTATCCGCTTGTTAATGTTAATCGGTGAATACTAGTGATAAAGTTGGCACGCTTCATTTAACATGTTAATCTCACTTGATATGTCAATGTCAAATGTGGAGAAGATGTATTGATTTTCTGTGGATATTGACATGAGATTGATAATTATATGATTGTTTACAAAAAATAAATTATGGTAAACAGTAATGCGTTTAATAGCGCAATTAATTGGTTAGTAGGGAATATACTGTATCAAAAAAATTCAGCAGAGAAACATTAATGAACCGTTAATAACGGGGATCCTTATAGCTTGGTAAATATAGATTGCTAAAATAGCATCTGATTCTAAAGAAGTTCTCGCTTCAAAGAGCCCAAAAGGGGTTAAGGAGTGAGATGCTCATGTATAATTATGGTGTGGAGTTTAATAAAATCTGGAGATTATTTGATTAAATTGAGAATTTTTAGTATATTCTTATTGTAGCTTGTAAATTTTTTTATTTTCTAGTGATTACATAAAGCCCTTCGGGTTACGGATTAAATTACACGTTTGTGTGGTATTTAACCTCCGTATCCCAAAGGGCCTTTTTATTTGATTAAGGAAAAAGGAGATATGTGATGTCAATTGAAAGGTTAGCAGCAAGTAGAGTATTAAGACCAGTGAGAAGCATGAATAAGGGGCGTAATGAGAGATGGTTTGAATATTATAGAACAACATGCCCTATATGTGGTAAGCAAGGATGGTGCATGGTTAATGATTCTGAAACCAAAATAATATGCGGACGAATTTCATCAGAAACAAAATTCGGGGAAGCAGGCTATTTACATATAGTAGCTGAAGATCAAAAAAGGGGATATGACTTTTCTCAAGATCAGATGATTAAGGAACATAGGAAGAAAAATGATTACACCCTTGATATTATTTACACTTTATTCCTAGAATTTCTAGACGTGCGAGATGAACATATTAAAATGTTAAGGGGATCAAAACGCAGGATTACAAGAGAAGTTATAAATGTTAGAAATTACAAAAGTTTTCCTCTTAAACCTTGGGATACTACGAAAGAGCTAATAAAAAAAGTAGGGGGGAAAACAAGCTATATTGTTGGAATTCCAGGATTTTATGCAAATGAAACAAAGGATGGAAGATATTTCACGTTTGCAGGAAGGAGAGATTCTTTATTAATACCGCAGAGAAATATATATAATCAGATATGCGGTTTTCAATGTAGAATTGATAATCCTGAATATATGACAGTTGTAAAAAATCATAATCCAAGCTTTAAGGCAGAAGTTATTGAGCGACCCAATACCATAGAGGTGACCTATAAAATCAATGGGAAGATAGAGTCTATATTTAAAGGTAAAATCGATGTTAAAGAATGGTATGAAATTAATTATGAGGGTGAAAAATTAGGTGAAGTACAATTAAAGTTAGAAAGTAAATATATTTGGATCAGCTCAGGTGGAAAATTCCATGGAACAGGAGCTGGGAAACCATTGCCAATACATGTAGCAGTACCTAGTCGAGAGTTGAAAAGTTTGGAACGTGGAGAATTAATAAAAAAGGATAATGTATGGATTTCAGAAGGTAGTCTAAAGTCTGATATTGCTGCAGAAAACTTAGACGAGCTTCTAACAAATGAGGAAAAAGTAATGTATGGTACCACAGTTGTATCAATACCTGGGGTTAAAGTATGGAGAAAATTAATTGAACCATTAAAAAAAATGGGAGTTAAACAGGCGACGTTCGCTTTAGATATGGATATGATTACAAATTCAGATGTTCAGCGGTCGTTATTAGAATGTGCGCAAGCGCTTTATCAAGAAGGGATAAGTATTAATTATGCAAGTTGGGATATTAATCTTGGAAAGGGGCTAGATGATTTATTGTTAAACGATTATATTCCAGCAATAGAGAAAGTGAGATAAACGCTATTTAAATTATAATATGTTAAAAAACATATTAATAAGCAATAGAAATGATTAATTACTTTTTTACACCATAACTAGAATGATTGTTTTTTATAGGTAAATTTATTTTTTACTCTTTCTAAACGGATGTTTTGTATAGAAGAATACAAAATATAAATAATGTTTAATTTTTAATAAAGACAATCATATAAAACCCAACATAATCGATCTTATGTCGGGTTTTATAGTGAACATTAGCGTTGTAACCCTTATACATGAGGATGGCCCCCATACCCCGAATCGGTCACATATCCTTGAAACCCACCATTTAAATACAAATTGAAAAACTGAATAACTCATTATTATTTTTAAACATTTTATTATGAAAAAGTTAGAGAATTAGCTTAGTTATTAAATAGATTCTGCCTATACTTTAAGTAGAGTCCAATTTATTAAATTTAAATAGTTTATATGTTCATATATAGAATTTTGAAGGGGGTATATTGTAAATGATTCCAACGTCAACATACGTGGCTAAATGGGTATTAGATGACTTAACACTTGCATCAAGACCAAATCAGGGGATCAAACTAAGTACATTTAAAAAATTAGAGAAACTTTATGTAGAATACAGAGAAATGATTGAGGGGGATACTAGCTTTGAAATTACGCATTATTTGCTAGAGTTTATCAATCCGCATAATCTCTTTGTAGTAAGAGAGGGTTACTATATATTTGATAATAAAACGATGAAATTTATTAAAGTATCGGATGACATCCATTTTTCAAATCAAAGCTTAGCGTACTGTAATAATGGAGTTGCAGTGGATTTAATAAACGGAAAAATGCACTTTTTAGAAGGACATTATTATAAAGTTAAGACCTCATATGTTGATTTATTAAAAGGAGAAACTATACCTGTAATGGTATTAAGTCATTTAGATAATAATGTTGGAGTATCAGTTCCTTTGACAATGTTTAATGAGGAAAGAACTTTTAAAATTTCAGAGAGTTATATAGTGGATCTCTCCTCGAAAAATTGTAACAATGAGAGTGAATTTAGTGAAAAAGGAAACGTAGTTCGATTTCTAAAACCATCTATTGTGTAGTTAAGTATATATGTTAATTAAATTCATAATGAATTTAAGAAGGTGATAAATTTGTCTTTTGAAATGTATACAGCCTTTCGAGGTAAAGTAATTATAAAGGATGAATATAAAGAATTGGTGGAATTAATAAATACAGGAAGCTGGGAAGAAGCAGCGTTAAAGTTTCCATTTGTTAAAGAATATATAAAAGTTAATCGTAGTACAGACATTCCATTTACAAAGGAACAGATAAATGAAGCATTAGCAGAAGATGATTTTCTATATATGAGGTGGCACGTAGGAAACTGGGAAGAAGAGAATGACTATTATACAAATTTAAAAGGTAATGAATGGTCATTTATAGCCAATTTAAAGAATTACAGAGATAAAGAATATAATGTGACACCTATTTCATTATTTATGAATTTGATATTAAAAGAAGTAGCAGAACATATTATAAAGCTGGAAGCTTGGTATGGTGAAGCTGATGAACCAGAAGAATATGTTTTTATTAATAACGAATTTATAAAGAAGTTGTAGCAGTAATGAATTATTGCTGCTTTTTTATTTCTAAATACACTAAAATTATTGTTGTTGGCTTTATGTATATTCATTTATAATAGAATATGGAAAAATTTACACTGCAATAATAAAGATTTTATTATACAAGAGCTGGGAGCAGCTCTTTTTATTTTGTTCAGGGGGAGTGTGAAAGAAAAAAGTTTATGTTAGTGGCGAAGTTAAATGATCTAATAGAAAATAAAAAATTAGAATTAGTAGAACTGGTAAATAAACATGGCTTTAGTCATATGAAAGTCCTCCATTTAAGTCAGGAAATTGATAAATTAATTAATAAATATATGATTATAAAAAAAGGAACCCTATAATAGTAGGGTTCAAAGGGAACAGATACATAAAATAAATAAAGAATAATTTAATTATATAAGAAAATTGATACCGTAATATTGAGAAAGTGTAAAACCTTAATTAATTATTTTCGTTTGAAAAGTGATGTGATTACTATTTTAAAATTAAGAATAAATTTAATAGAGAGAGCTGTTTAACGAATTAAGTTAACAGAAGACAATATAGTTAGTAAACAAAGAGCGGAACATTTTGTTAATGAATTAATCAAAAAAGATTAAATGCATCTTACTGCTAGATCTTGATTTCGCAAAAAATTCCGCTTCATTTCCTCCATCCACAAAACCACCAATATTTCTGAAAACCCCACATTCACCAGGTCCTAAATATCGTACGCCTACATAATCATTATAGCTATCAGGATCGTACTCCCATAATTCAACTTTTAACTTACTAGTTGAACCTACTTCAGCAGCTCGGCAAATCTTGTAATCTCCACCAGTCGAGGCATATACATAACTTTCAGCACCATTTGAATATAGCGTTTCTTCTCCTAAGTAATCCCATCCAGAACTAAAAGGCTCTATTGTGTTTGCAAATGTAGAAGAAGGGACCAACATTACTAACAACGTCGTTACGAATGCCATCATACTCATTTTTAATTTTTTCATTCTTATTCCTCCCTATTTTTAATTGAAATTTATTGTTCTTCACATAATACATAAAATATTTTGTTTTGTTGCAAATAAATGAATGCTTTAAAATAATGTTGTTTGAAAACACTTCTATCCATATGTTAGGGGTAACTCCACATTGCTATTCAGCTAATAGGGGTCTCGCGCGATCAAGCTAAGGTTTTTAATTACCCTCTAAACGAAAAATTAATTTCTCTATAGGTGTTAATTTTAGGGAATTAGTTCTTTTTTTATTTTTGAGGTGTTGACTTTTCTTAAGTTGATAGGCATGTGGCAGTACCCCTTATAGGCAAAGGTTTTGACCCTTATTTTAATGGTGGGTGTTGTATATTGATAATAAAGTCATTTAAAAACAAAAGTAAATCTCTTATTTTTATTTTGTTAATTTTTACCATGCGAAAAAATAAAGTTAAAAGTGATGTAAAATGAATTCTTAGATTTGAATAAATAGGAGGGAAGTTCTAATAAACGAAAAAGAAATTGAAGAATTATTTGAAGGCGTAACCCCAACATTTCGGCACTTTGTTTTTGGTAATGAGTTTTGGTGACAGCGAAAGAAGCCAGTGAGAAATGGGGCATTTCAGATCGTCGGATACAGCTTTTATGTAAGTAGGCAGGATTATAGGTGAATATCGCTCGGCTGGACATGGGCTATTCCAGAGAATACCGTAAAACTTGTTGATGGACGAATGAAATAAATCTTAAAACTACAGGGAAAATACAGATTGCTGTGTTATCCTTTTTTCGGAGGTATACATTTATGGATATACGAATACTGCTTGTCGAGGACGATGAGCATATTTGCAATGCAGTAAAAGTCTTTTTATCTGGAGCGGGATATAAGGTGGATGCCTGTTTTAACGGGGATGAAGCGCATACCAAGTTTTATGATAACACCTATCAGCTTGTCATTCTTGACATCTTGCTGCCGGGAATGAACGGTCATGAGCTTTTAAGGGAGTTCCGTAAGCTGAATAATACGCCGGTTCTGATGATGACTGCTCTTTCCGATGATGAGAATCAAATCAGAGCGTTTGATGCGGAAGCGGACGATTATGTGACTAAGCCGTTCAAGATTCAGCTATTGCTGAAACGTGTGGAGGCGCTGCTCCGTCGCAGCGGTGCGGTGGCAAAGGAACTTCACTATGGCAAGCTGACTCTTTTGCCGGAAGATTTCAAGGTTTTTTATGACGACGAGGAATTACTTTTGACCCTTAAAGAGTTTGAAATCTTAATGCTACTGGTGCAAAAAAACGGAAAAACACTATCTCATGAAGTTATTTTGTCCCGCGTGTGGGGCTACGATTTTGACGGTGATGGCAGCACCGTGCATACTCACATTAAAAACCTACGGGCGAAGCTACCGGATAATATCATCAAAACAGTACGCGGAGTGGGCTACCGATTGGAGGAAACTTCATGAAAAAGAATGGGATATTTGTTAAGACTTTTGCCTATACGATAGTTGCTATGCTGTTGATTGTTTTCGTAACTGCCGCATTGTTTTCAAGTCAATTCTTAACACTGTACAGAGCAGTTGAAAGGGAACAAATAGTAGTGTCCTATCAGCCTTTGGTCAATAGAGTAAAAAATAGTGATTATAACGATATTCCCGCAGCAGCGCAAAGGTTTCGTGACAACAACCAATCATTTGAGTTTTGCATTATAGATGATAATCGCGGCGTGATTTACGCTACGCCGGGTGCTGATACCACGGATAATTTCAATGGTGACTTTTACTATGTGGTGCATAATGATAAAGCCCTCGGTTATTCTGTCGTCGCCCAGACCAGACCGGGATTAACTGCCTTTTACAATGAAATAATTGTGCAGGCAATGGTCGCGTTTGCCATTATACTCGCCCTCTGCCTTGTGTGCGCGTATGTTTTTGCACGGCAGATAACCAACCCAATCAAGCGACTGGCGGATGACGCCGGGAAAATGACAAGGCTTGAAGATGTACCGCAAAGCCTGCCTATACGCCGGGATGAATTAGGCGACTTGTCGCGTGACATTCACTCTATGTACGATAAGTTGAAAGATACCATTTCCCGGTTAGAAAATGAAATCCTGCGGGTAAGGGAAATGGAGGAAGCACAGCGATATTTCTTTTCGGCGGCTTCACATGAGCTAAAAACGCCTATCGCGGCAACAAGTATCTTGCTGGAGGGTATGCTCGAAAATGTAGGTGATTACAAAGATCATCCCAAATACCTGCGCGAATGCGTGAAGATGATGGAGGCGCAGGACGATGTGATTTCCGAGATACTGGAGATTGTCAACCTGAGCGATGGGGAAATCTCTCAAGATCCTGAAAAACTGAAAGTTAGGCAATTAGTGGCTGACATACTGCCTGACTTTCAGATATTAGCTGAAGCAAACGGTCAGTGCATTGTTATGGACATTCCTGACGGACAAAACTGCCTTGTCGATTCTAAAATGCTTCAAAAAGCACTTTCCAATATCATTTTGAACGCAGTACAGAATACGCCTATAGGCGGTGAAATTAGGATATGGAGCGAGCCTGCGGCTAAACAATATCGCCTTTGTATACTAAACACAGATGCAAGGATAGACGCTACAGTTCTGCCTAAGTTATTTGACCCATTCTACCGTATGGATAAAGTGCGGGGGCGGAAAAGTGGGCGCAACGGTTTAGGCTTGACCATCGTGCGGAAAACGTTGGAAGTAATGAACATTGAATATGCTTTGGAAAACGTTCCGGATGGCGTTCTGTTTTGGATGGATTTGCCAAAGGCATAAATAACACAAGGAGAAAATAATGAAATCAGAAAACCGAAATAAACTTACAATTGCATTGTTTGTAATATATATGCTGCTGTTGACAGGCGTCATTCTCTTCAAATTACCGTTTTTTTCTTCTGAAATATCAGACGGGATACGAGTAATCAATCTGATTCCATTTCAGGGATCTTTCGATGACAGCGGAACTATTGATTTTAGAGAAATAAGAGATAATATACTTATTTTTATCCCTTTAGGTATATATATTTGTATGCTAAAAAGCAAATGGCCTTTTATGAAGAAAGTTCTTCCAATTGTTGCTTTGACATTGGCGTTTGAAGCTATACAATTCATTTTCGCAATAGGAAGAAGCGATATTACTGATGTACTTGACAATACGCTTGGAGGGGTAATTGGCATTGGTATTTATGCTTTATTGTTCAAGATTTTCAAAAATAGGACTGTTAAGGTTGTAAATATACTTGCCTTGGTAGTAACTGTATTCGTAGTATTATATTTCGCCTATCTGTTTTATCTCAGCCATTTTGTTATGAGGCGTCTGCACCCCTGATGTTAGCAACCAAGCTTTATCACTTTGATCGACAGGGTTATTCCTGCCGGTCTTTTTTGATTTTCTCCGCTACAGACAAACTACAGGTTGACTACAGGGGAAATACAAATTGCTTTGCCATAATAGGAGCATGACAAACGTAAATGTCTATTTTACGCCATACATAGAATGACTACCGCAATGAAAATGAAAAAACTAATCGCACTCGCTTTAGCACTTTTTCTCGTACTATTATTTCAACCAACCTGCTGGTTGATTGAAATAGGGATATTTGATTAACTTTATTGTCATTGGATCCTGCCATATTCCAAACACCTATACTCCCAAAAATGAAAATCCGAGCTGTATTCCGCAAATAAGTCTTTAAAATTATCATTTTGGGGTATTTATTTTTCTTAGCTTGATGGGTATGTGGCGAGACCCCTGTTAGAGCAAATAAAAAAACGTAATTTAAATAGTTTTATTAAAAATCAATTGAATTTCATTAATCGAAAGAGAAGAAAACACTACGATTTTTTTCAAATCAATGCATAAGACATAGAATTACCTAATAGAAAAAGCGTAGCAACATATTTATATTAATTTTCAATTTCTCCCGCTTTATATCAAAGTACGAATCTTTAATTGCCAATGATATCCATTGCATTGTAATAAGATAGGTTGTAACATTTACCGGTATTTAAATGACAAACGTTGTTTAAATCATTTCAACAAATAGTTAAGAGGAGAATACAATGATTAAAATAAAAAGGTTACTGAAACGTAAAACGACTTGGATAATTCTTATCCTATTTGTATTTGTTTATGTAAATAACAGTTCTTTTTTTGCTAAAAGGGACGAGGGGGCTCCTATTCTTCTTGCTCACCGAGGACTTTCACAAACATTCAGCATGGATGGGATTGAGGGTGATACATGTACAGCAGAACGTATAAATAAACCTGAACACTCTTATTTAGAAAATACAATTCCATCTATGGAAGCTGCATTTAAAGCTGGAGCTGATCTAGTAGAGTTTGATGTTCAACCAACTAAAGATAATAATTTTGTTATTTTTCATGACTGGACGCTTGATTGCCGTACTAATGGTAAAGGCGTTACAAGAGATTTTACAACAAAAGAATTACAAGCACTTGATATTGGATACGGTTATACAGCTGATGGGGGGAAAACATTCCCGTTCCGTGGTAAAGGGATTAATCTTATGCCAACACTCGATGAAGTACTTAACCATTTTCCAGATCGTTCTTTTCTTATTCATATCAAAAGTGATGATGAAAATGAAGGAATCCAATTGGCTGATTATCTCAAGAAACTACCAGCAAAACGCCTTGAGCAACTAACTGTATATGGTGGTGATAAACCAATAGCTGCGATTGAAAAGCGTATCCCTAGTTTAAGAACAATGTCAAAAGCAACTATGAAAAAGGATCTTCTTACTTATATTGCGTTAGGATGGACTGGTTACATGCCTTCAAGCCTGAAGCATGGAGAGTTGCATATACCAGACAAAGTAGCTCCTTGGCTTTGGGGATGGCCGAATCGTTTTCTTAATAGAATGGATAAAGCAGATACTCGAGTTATCATTGTAGGTGGAAATGGATTTGGATTTTCAAGTGGATTTGACTCATCCGAAGATATAAAACGTCTTCCTGAAGATTATACAGGTGGAATTTGGACAAATCGGATTGATAAAATAGCACCTTTATTTAAGAATAAGGGATGATATAATAATCGAAGTGTTTATATGCTTAAAGTATTACTTTAAGCTCCCAGAATTGTGTTGTAGAATTAAATCTTTAACAAAAAAGATGAATTTATGATATATTTCTAAAGTAGTGCACAAGTGCAAAATCACAAAAAAGATCACCTTTTAAATTTTATAGGTGGTCTTTAAATGTTTATTAAATAATCTTTTGATTGAAATAGTGCAGAGGTTTTTTACTTATTTTCAATAGATAAAACTACATGAAAATAAGTAAAAAAGTGGAGAGTTATTTATCTGAATATATAGAATTTTTAACAAAATTCATAATTATGTTATATAATGATGTTAACAAACCATATTTTAGGCATTACCCCCGATTGTGCAGAATAAATATTTTTTTGATGAGCTAAAGTATTTGGCTAAAAGAACTTGTAGCGGGGCCTGCTACAAGTTCTTTTGTTTTTTCAGTATAGGAAAATAAGAAAAAAGGAGGGAATACAAGTATGACAAGAAATTTAAAGAAAGCAGCACTGAATTCGTTAGATGGTAAATGGGGGGTAGGTATAGGAGTATCAGCGTTAAACTATTTTGTACCTACTTTTAGTGCATCAGCAATCGCGACATTCATGTATTTAATAGTTGGCCTGTTTATTGGGGTAATTGGTTTGGATGTAATCTTTGTTTATTCAATTAGTGGGCAACCCCAAGTAGACCCTACTGCACTAGTTTTACTTATTCTAAGTTATATTTTTTTAGGACTTATTTGTTTCTTAATTTACAGTTCTATACAAGGCATCTTTAATTATGGATATTCTGCTTTTACCTTACATTTAGGTGAAAATGAAGATGCTAAAGTGGACGATGTATTTCTAGGATTTAAAAAAAGCAATTTGTTTAGATCAGTAAAATTGGGCCTGTTGCAAGCTATTTTTCTTTTTTTATGGAGTCTCTTATTAATTGTTCCAGGTATTATTAAATATTTTTCTTATTCCATGTCGTATTACATATTAGTAGAGAATCCTGATTATACAGCAAGTGAAGCGTTGAGAGAAAGTAAAAGAATAATGAAAGGACAAAAGTTAAAGTTATTTGTTCTTTCGCTATCATTTATTGGTTGGTTTTTATTAGCTGCATTTATAGGAATGTTTACGTTTAATCTATCATTTATTTTCATTTCTCCTTATTACAATACAACTGTCTCACATTTTTACTTAGATTTAATTAAAAAACAGGATATTGGAGAAGCGAAGGTAAGTATATAAGTAGGAAGAAAGTATGTGCAAGGAAAGTGTATACTATCTTGATAGTGGATATATTACGTTTATTATGATTTAAGCAAGGGTACTGCAAACATGTTGCAAGTTGAAGTGTATAAGATAAGGATAATACAAAGACTGGAGTACAGCTTACTACGAACCGTTTTGATACAGAATTATATTGTAGATTTAAAATAAAGTTTAATCAATTTGATACTAATAATCTTGATAAACGATCATAGAAAAGGGCGTGTTTTGAAAAAGATTGATCAAAACACGTACTTAATATTTTCATTTAGTCCATTATTTCATAAAAAAATTTGAACATTTTCTGCCTGTGTTACTCCACAATCACGCCCTTTAATGGAAGATCGTTCAATAAGTTTCTGAGATATATGTCTACTTATGTTATGGGAAAAAAGCTCCAGTATGTTAAAAGTATTATTTTACTTCATATTAATAATCTTTAAATTTATCAACTACTAAATAGAGACTACTAGTTAATTTATGTAAGAAGAGGTGTGATCATGTATGAATCCATCATTGGCCTGAAAGTTAAGAAAGGAGACAGTCATGTTCAACCTTTTACCTTCGGGTCCTAATATTTAGAGCTATAGGCTGATAAAGTTCGAATCTAAACTAAGGGTTTATTACTTCCTTAAATCAGTAAAGTTCTGGACAAAAAACTCCTGAAATTTACGTTCCGCCACGGACATATAACGGCCTTCAAGCCATGCGATTTGATAGGTACGCTGACAAATAGGATTATCAATATGCACTAAATGAAATGACGTCTCTATTTTTTTTATTAAGGTTTCTGGCATAAAAGCAATACCAATTCCCATACGGATGAAATAACTTACTGCAGAATGTTCGTCAACTTCACATATAATATTCGGAGTAAATCCTGCTTTTTGACAAAATTCATCCGTCATTTCTCGGAATGGATTCCCTTGCTTTATACAAATAAAAGGATCATTAGCCACTTCTCTCAAGTCTATGTTGCTCCGATTAACAAATCGATGTGTATGAGGAACAGCTAGTAAGATTTTTTCAGTGAGAAAAGACAATCCCTCTATCCCCGTCTGCTCAATAGGAGGGAAAGTGATACAAAAATCGATATCTCCACTTCGGAGCTGTTGCACCTTTTCCCTCTCTGAAGCTTGAGTGATTTGAAGTTTGATATCAGGGTGCAAGGATATAAAAGAACCTATTACATCAGAAAAGCATTTATGAGTTGTTGTTGCTAAAGAAACACGCCCTCTTTCCATTGCCGCAAGATCTTCAACTTCTCTTCTGCCCTCTTCAAGTAACATGAGTGCCTTTTCTACTTTCTTTAGATACGCTTTTCCAAATGAGTTGAGTCGAATCTTCCTTCCTTGGCGATCAAATAATGGTACACCTAAATCCTCTTCCAACCTAGCGATGGTTTTGCTGAGAGCAGGCTGCGCGATGTGAAGCTCTTGCGCAGCCTGCGTCATATGCTCCAACTTAGCGACTTTTAGAAAATAATGCAGTTGCAGTAGTTCCACATTCATCACTCCTTTATTCATATACTCGAGTATATAAAGAGATATATTAAAATGTCTTTTTATTTATTAATAATCAATTATAGAATAAAACATGTAAGCAATAAAAACTTTCAAAGATTTTAAAGGATTCTTACTGTTTTAATTATGAGTATTTTTTCTTAACTACTTCCCATTTTGGGAAGGCATTCTTAAACAGTGAATATGGAGATGAAGGTATTATACCTAAAGTGAGGAAGTGGAACCTTTGAAACTAAACCATATCAACCTAACGGTCACTGACGTTAACGCTGCTCGAAAGTTCTTGGAGAAATACTTCAGCCTACAAACTAAGAGCACGCATGGCGATTCGTTCGCTGTACTATTAGACGAAGATGGATTATTGCTCGCTTTGATGAAAGGTACTCAGGTCAGTTATCCGAAGTCCTTTCATATTGGTTTTTCACAGGAGAGCGAAGAACGGGTGAACGAGATCTATCAACACTTGAAGAATGATGGATTTGATGTAAAACCACCCAAAAGGGCCCATCGCTGGACATTCTATGTTAAGGCCCCGGGTGGATTTACCATCGAGGTGCTTAGTTGAATAAAGACATTCAATGATCGTTCAATAGCAGAACATGTCAATTCGTAATCCTGAGATTACATTTTAAAATAATGTAAAGGGCTGATTACCTATGAATAACGATCAAACGATTCGATCAATTAATCTTTTCAAACAAGAAAAAGAGATTTTAAATTTCGCCTGTCTGGGTGTTAATAAATATAATTACCTAATTCATGCTCAATTCCACTCCACTATAAGCTGGAACGCCTACCCTTTAAGGAGGGATATAGCATGAAAGCTGCTGCAATTTCTACTTCTGGTGCTCCAAATGTTTTGAAAGTGATGGAATTTGATACCCCTCATGCTGGTGTAGGGCAAGTTCGGATCCGGGTTAAGGCTGCTGGAATCCAGCCATTCGATTTGTCGGTGCGTAGTGGCTGGGCACCACCCGGTTTTTCGGTGCAGTATCCACAGATTCTCGGTAACGAATTCGCAGGAATTATTGATCAAGTCGGGGATAAAGTTACAGACTTCTCTATCGGCAATGAAGTACTTGGATGGGCATTACTGGCCTGCTATGCAGAATATGTGGTGGTTAGCGTTGACCAGATTGTGCATAAGCCACAGAGTATGCCTTGGGAGGAGGCTGGTGCAATAACAGCTTCTGGTCAAACGGCTCACACCGCATTACAGGAACTTCGTGTTGACAAGGGAGACACCATATTGATTCACGCTGCAGCTGGTGGAGTTGGTACATTCGCTGTACAACTGGCCCAGGCATGGGGAGCAACTGTCATCGGTACGGCCAGTGAACGAAACCATGATTACCTTCGATCGCTGGGTGCAATCCCTGTCACTTATGGAGACGGTCTTGTTGATAGAGTTCGTGCTCTAGCACCGGATGGCGTGGACGTAGCCCTTGATGCCGCTGGGGACGATGCTCTGCGCGCATCGTTGGGGCTTGTCGAAAACAAAGAACGAATCGGCACAATTGTTGCTTTCGACCTTGTAGAGGAGCTTGGTGTTCGCCCTATACGCAGTCAAAGGTCCGTGGATCGGCTTGCCCAGCTGGTAGAGCTTTACTCCAAAGGGAAATTGCACATCCACATTAGGAAGTCATTTCCGCTACACCAAGCCGCAGACGCACATCGAGAGATCGAAAGTGGTCACGGCAGAGGAAAAGTGGTCCTTACAATTGGCTAAAGCGTTGCATCTTTTTTATAAACAGTTAATCTTTATTTTAAATCCACACAATAAGAAAAAGGTATCTATGATTATTAAAGTGGCCCACCTTCAAAACCAATAGGCCATCCATTGTCTTTAAATTTTACTTTATACTGAAACTCAAAGATACCTTCATAAATAAATGCTAAACTAAAACCAGGAAATATATAATCGTCAAAATTAACCATCTTTCCAAAATATATAGTGGATAGATAGTAGTTCTTCATTTCTTGATTAGGGAAGAATTTTTGTAAATATTTTAGTGCACAACTTATATGTAGATGGAGTTCATCGAATATTTTTTCTGCCATTTCGATAATCTGAACATTTGGCTTTTCATTATTTCCTTCAATAATAATATCTACATCTTCCCATTCTCCGATATTAATACTATAAAACCACCGTTCTTGAATGAGATACTTCTCATTTTCGTATACAGTAGGATTAACTAAGTTTAATTTTTTTATCTCATCTTTAGTTAGCGGTTTATCAAGAATAAGCTTTTTATGCAAAATATCTTTGATATTAGAGACAATATATTTAGATTTGTTTAATTCTAAAGAGTCCATTTTCCACCTCATAAATTATAATATAAAGTAAACTGCCCTTAATTATATCATCATCCCTATTAAACTATCTTGCACAGTTAGTTCAAAAAGAATTAAACAATAACTTTATTATCTCTTTATATAAGAAAACAATTATTTACGACGCCTTCTCTTTGCTTTTTTTCGCTGATTTGTTTGA
This sequence comes from Bacillus pretiosus, assembly GCF_051294775.1. Classification (NCBI taxonomy): domain Bacteria; kingdom Bacillati; phylum Bacillota; class Bacilli; order Caryophanales; family Bacillaceae; genus Bacillus; species Bacillus pretiosus. Next base: position 51,640 of record NZ_JBPPHF010000010.1, on the reverse strand, counting down.
CTATATTTTTTTATAGGAGTGCTTTTGCTCCTATTATAATTAGGTAACTTTAATATAAAAACAGAAATTGCAGAAAAAATGGAAAATATAAATATTGCAATCATCCAAAGGTTAATGTCATAGTCGTATAGCTTACTAATATACTTTTTGTCATGAGTAATATAGCTTACATTACTGTCAATGGTTTCTAGGGTGTAGGGAATAACCCATAAGAAACCAATTAACATAACAAATGTTCCGAGTATGAAACTGAGTATATGTTTTATCATGTTCTGTTCTCCTTAAAGTATGTTTAATGTATACGTGTATATAGTATATATGGTTTTGCTGCAAGGATTATATTTATTTGAAGGAGTAATATAAACTTCTGTTGGAATCTATTTTTATTAATAGGTTATCACGGCATCACAGTCAAACCATTAAAGGAAAATGTTTCTAAATGAAGCGTTTGCTTTTTTAGTTCGGAATATACAATTATATTTTTTAGGGGCCACTTAATGAGCATGGGATATCAGAAAAAATACGTTAAGATTAGTAACTATAAACTATTTCATTTTATAGAAAAGGAATGTATTCATTATTAACGAAATTATATGTTAAATAGATAAATTATCGCATAAACAATACTACAAAATGACTTGGGAATAACCTTATACTACGACTACGATCCCATAATTATAATCTGTTGAAAAAACCATTAAAAATAAGGAGTCACATTGTATGGGAAAAAAAGTATTGTTTTTTGGAGATTTTGGAATTGACGATACAATAGCTATCATATATGCGCACTTAACAGATAAAATTGACGTTATAGGAATTGTTGCAGACTATGGAAACGTACCTCAAGCTGAAGTTGTTAGAAATGTTCGTTTTTTACTTAAAAGTGTAGGAAAAGAATATATAAAAGTTTTTGGTGGGGCGGAGCATTCTATGTCTTCAGAAACTGAAACTTTTTATCCGGAAGTTCACGGTAAATTTGGGATGGGGCCCATCCAAACAGGACTAGAGCTTCAAACATTTGAGAACTTTTTTGAAGTTCTTACACTTATAAAACAGTATAAAAATGAACTTATTATCGTGAATACCGGCAGGCTAACTTCACTTGCAATTTTATTTCTCCTTTATGGAGATATGATGGAATATGTACATTCTTATTATATTATGGGCGGATCTTTTCTATATCCAGGAAATGTTACTCCTATTGCTGAAGCTAACTTTTATGGCGATCCTGGAGCTGTCAACATTGTAATGAGATACGCAAAAAATCTATCAATTTATCCTTTGAATGTTACACAATCCGCTATTGTAACACCAGAAATGGTCAATTATATTCACTCTAAAGGAAAAACTAAGTTTTTAAAGCCTCTTTTAGACTATTACTATTATCAATTTTATAAAAAAAAAGTTCCTGGAATACAGGGTAGCCCGGTTCACGATGCACTCACTTTGATTGCGATTAATCGTGATGATATTTTTACGTACCATCAATCAGCAGTTACGGTTAATGTACTTGATACTGTACGAGGACAAAGTATAGGAGATTTCAGGTCTACCTTTGAACCAGAAACATTTGGTAATCGTCCAAAACATAGGATTGCAATGCAAATGAATTATGAACAGTTTTTTAAAGAGTTTATGAGTGTAATGACTGGCGACCTATTTTAGGAAAAACCTTATATATGTAATCACTACATGGTCATCAAGTTTAACTTTTTAAGCATTCTCTAAATGTTCGTTTTTTATTTTTATAGAACTGGAATTTTTTTTTATAATTTTGGAAGAAGTTTATATTATAGTTTCTTAATTAAAAACCAGGGCATAATTGTTGTAAAATAATTTAAAGAGCCTTAGGTAAACATAAAAACCGTGAAAATATTTAATTTCTACGGTTTTTATTGTATCAATTAGATTTTATTTCATAGTGGTCCCTCATACCCAGAATCGTTTCCGTACCCCTTATTAGTAAGAGGTTATGATTGTAATGCTAAATTAAAGGTTATTTTTGGGTGTTTGAATCGTGAATTTGATAAAGGGATTATAAGAACGAGTTCTATGTCTGATATATCATTTCAGATTAATAGTTCTTTTAAGAAGGATCTTTTGCCTTATACAGTTAAATCAACAACAAATTATGAAATAGGTAGAATGCTTGTTAATATAAACAGTTATGTAACTCATACAAAGTCTAATCCTAGAGGCAATGGAAATACATTCACTTTGTTTTATCCTGTTCAAACAGTTTTAGATAATGAAAAAAGATATAAAAAATTTCTTGATGAACTGAAGAGTACAAATTCGAAAAAAGTTATACTTATTACAACGAATGAATGGAGTATAAAAGAATGGGATATTGAAAATTACATGGATGAAGTATATTTTTATAGTGTAGAAAATGACAATCCGGAAATTATGAGGAATTTAAGGAATAATGGGGCTTTATTGTAGTCTTATTTGAATGAAGCGAAAATTAAAGATTTTAGTGAGAATACCTGCATATTGTGTGGGTATTTTTTTAATAAAGAAAAGACACCCTAAGGTGCTTTCCTCCGACTTGAACCACTTTAATTTTAATAATATAGTTCTAATTTAAAAAACTATAGGGATTTTTCCTGTGGGCTTTGTAAGTAGTTTTTACGAAATTATGAGTGGTTATTTTTGTTTTCGAAATATTCTTTTTGAATTATTTTTAATTTATTTTCGTTTTTTGTTAATTCAAATATAAATAACGCTGTTTTCATGTTATTAGCAACATTTTCGTCATTAGATTGTTTAAGCTTTAATAAGTTTGAACCTTTTCCATAGTATAGTTCACCCAATAAGTATAAAGTATTTAGATTAATAGCTAATTGGATGCCCTTATCAATGTATTTTAGTGCCTCTTCGTATTGACATGTATAACTTAAACATTTTGATAAATTATAAATGATTTTTAATTTAATTTCTTTATCTCTAGGAAAATCTAACTTGTTAAAATTAGTTAAACATCTTCTTAATATATTAATACTTTTTTTGTATTCTTTATTTTCTGCATGAAATATAGCCATTGTTTGCATAATATCTATTTCTCTCTCAGATAAAAAATCAATATTTGTTAAAGTTAGTTTTAATGCATTATTTAAAAGAGTTAAAGCCGATTTTATTGAGTTATTCACAAGATATATAGCAATTGCTTCATGCCATAGTAGAAATTGTTTATCTTCTTTTGTTTGAAAATTATTTAAGTTTTTTTCTTTTGTTACTATTTCATAAAGCTCTGTATACTGATGTTGTCTTATGCAATCCTTTATTACATATTTTACATTTTCTATATATTTTAATTTTTTATTTTGAGTTAGTGCAAATATATTATTTGGATCAACACCAAGTCTTTCAGATAATTGATATAACAATATGCTAGATGGATAAATCACACCTTTTTCGATTTTGCTAATTTGGCTTTGTGAACATATTCCATGACATAATTCGGATTGAGATATATTTTTTTTAATTCGAAGTTCTTTAATGGTAATACCCAAATCGTTAAATTCCATTTTCTCCACCTACTATTTAGCGCTTTATTAGTATAGTATTCTCTAATCTTAATGTAATGTAAAATTAATTTAGTTGCAATTATTATTTGTTGTAAAGGCCTTATCCTTTCTATAGGAAGATGAGGCTTTTTATGCATAAAAAAGACACCCAAAGGTGCCTTTCTCTGACTTGAACCACTTTAATTTTAATAATATGTATTGGACATTAAGTAAACACGTCCTATAAAACAGATCATTTATTTTCACCAGATTGTTAGTGTGCAAATACAAGAGAATCGAGATCGTTTGTTTGGCTAGATTAAAGCAACGCCACATCTATATGGTTGAGATGTGTTACGCCTTCTAATCGGAAAATCTGCTTTATAGAATGTGTTCACAAGTTATATTTTACTACGTGTAATATTTATTTGGTGTAATTTTATTGAATATGTATAATTGCATTAAGTTTACGAGAAAAAGAGAGTATACTTTGGTATTGTGTAATAAAGATAAAGCCCACCTGCGGAAATAGGTGGGCTTTTTAACGCATAAGGAAAAGACACCCATATAAGAGTGTCTTTTCCGATAGTTTGTTTAGCAGAAGCAGCTAGCTCCAACTATAATTAATAAAATAAATAATACAACTAATAAAGCAAATCCTCCAGCGAAACCGCAGCCTTCGCCGCAACTACCACCATATCCCATAATAATAGTGCCTCCTTTAGATCAGAGGGTAAAACTAGGGTTCATTCCATACGTTTAATGGGTTCACTTTACCTTATGTTTTGAAGAATGAATTGAGCAGGTCCTTTTGAAAATAAAGAAAAGACACAAAAAGGTACCTTTCTCCAACTTAAGCTACAAGCCTTTTTATGTAGAATTAATAGTGAAAATAATAAACCCAAAACAAACCGGACCGTCCGGTTTGTTTTGGGTTTAAGATATTAACAAATTAATTTTCTTAATATTCACTTGAGAATTTAACATATTCCTTCTTATTCTCTGGATTAAAAGAATCATACTATAAGATTCTTTTAATTAAAAATAGTAAATAGCAATCACTGCTAGCGAATTACTAATCATGTGCATTATAATTCCCACATATAAACGACCGGTTAACTTATAAGTACAACCTAAACCAATTCCCAGAAGGAAATATGGAATTGTTTCCAAAGAAAGAAGGCTAACATGCAAACCCGCAAAAATAGCTGAAGAAACAAGTACACCTAACCAGGAATTTTTAAAAATTCCATGCTGTATAACACCACGATAGACAATTTCTTCTCCAATGGGCGCTACCAGAGCAATAGAAAATGCGAAAACTAAAATGGGTAATGTTACTTGGCTTTCTACTTCAACTTGATTAGATGATTGAAAACTTATAACGTCTGCTAGTAACAGCGGTAGAAATTTACATACTACAGTTAGTACTAGACCTAAAAGTAAGCTCTTTTGCAAACTCATCGTAAAATTATTTTGATTTGTAAAGGGCTCTTTAGATCTACGATAATAAAAATAAATTATTAGAACAATTAACAAATCAATTGCATCAAACGAAAAGCTAATCCCACCGAACTCTTCATCACTAATGAAATAAACTAGTGCGATAAGTTGCTTTAAAATCATATAAAACACAAAAATCCCTAACGATATTGCCGACATTTTATTGAATCGACATTGTTTTTTTAATATACCAAACACAAAAAAACCTCCTTTAAATAATTTTAATTCGTAGAACATGATAACAAAGCCTAACTTCTTTTGCACTACTTATATAATTAAAATACAATTTGAATATATTGAAATTGTATAATATTAACTTAGAGATATTTAAATAAATGGTAATAAGGGTTACCATTTATCACACCTAGGGAAATAGGTGGGCCTTTTCCATAAAGAAAAGACACCCCAAAGTGCCTTCCTGCGACTTGAACCATCTTAATTTTATTGTGTTGTTATCATATAAGAAAAGAAGACATCGATTAAGATGTCTTCTTTTCCTTGTACAATGGGTGTTAAGAAGGTATTTTATTACTTAAAAACCATAACAAAATATAACAATCATCGAGTAAGATTATTATAGCTTCAATAAATAGGGTTTTATATGTAATATTGTATATATATAGATTTATTTATGTTTTATCTATATAGTTTAATTGTCTGTTATTTGTTTTAATTCATTTACTTATATTATTTTTTGAGCGCTCCAGAAATGGAGCTTTTTTTATACAATAAAACATTTTCTTTACATTATTTAGTCGATCTATATTAGCTTCTCCTTCTTAAAAGATACCTATATTTTACTAAACTATTGTATAGACGACCAGTCTTTTAATGAGAATTTAGTGAGTTAATAGTATTAAATTTGAAAATAGTTTTTATATTGAAAGTAGTGGATGGATTATTTTGTATGTCAATCAATATGCTAAATTGCATATTGAAAAAAGTAGAATTTGTTAACGTTTCCAAAATGAAGAATATTCTTATAAAATCCTGCTAATATCAAACTTGTACTTATTAAAAAACAAGGGGATGTTTATATGTTTAAAAAAGTTACATTAGGGATATCATCATTAGCGGTGGCAGCGGTAGTTGGGTTAGGAATGGCATCGGAGGCATCAGCAGGACCAGCAGCACCTCTAACTTCTTTAAGTGTAGTAAAAGTGGAATCACAATTGGGTGGAGTTGAATACATTACTCCTAATAGTTTTAGTACAACTAAAGATCATGGGGGAAGTTACTTATATGTTTACACAAAAGAAATAGGATATGGCCAGTTTCCTTTTGCCAAAATGAATGGATTTGATGTGAAAAGTATTGGTTCACAAATAATTGGTGGTAATCCTATTGTAGGTTGGGAATATAAATGGGACGCATCAAATCATCAAGAAGGGACTTTTGAATATCAAAAGACTTCAATAAATTATCCAAGAGATACGTGGCGCACTTCGTTATATATTAAATAATCAGTTTTATATATTCGTAGCATGAAAATCCCTGCACTTTGTGTAGGGACTTTTCCATAAAGAAAAGACACCCTAAGGTGCCTTTCTCCGACTTGAACCACTTTAATTTTAATAATATGTATTGGACTCCCATCCAAATATTATTTTACCATGTTAAGTAATGTTGTGCATTGAGAAATACGGTACATTTCTTTATTTAAACGTAAAAAGCCCTAGAGGGGACTAGGGCTTTTTGACAGAATGAAAATGATTCAAAAAAAGGACTTGTATAACGTAACATACGAATGTTTCATAAATGTATCGTAAAAGTGAACAAAATCTATATTTTAATTAAAAGTATCCATCTGTACTTTCTCGTAAATGTATCCAGCTTCTTTAGCTGTAATTCCGAAACGTTTAGCAGCTATTTCAGCAACCTGAGGATCATGGACTTCAGGTATGTAGTTTTCATCGTTATTTGTTAGGATGTTATATTGTTGGTTCATAAAGTCGAATATGACCGTATAGCTTATTCCGTTACTTGCATATTGTCCGTTATTTTGCGATGTATTATTTGAATTAAGCGTATTATCCTTATTAGCGTACTCTCTTTCTTTCTTTTCTCTTTCTGTATTCATATCTGACTTATAATCGCTTTTTGTATACTTTTCAAAATCATTAATAATAAGTATGTCGTCAAAAATGTCCATAACATATATATCGTCGTCATAGAATACTTTGAGTTTCTGGTAACGGCATGAATTATTTTCACCGCAAGAAACAGAATTAAAAGACCCCATTATCTTTTCAAATGTATTGTTCAAAACTTCATATTTTTCCATAGTTGATAAGTCGGAGAATCTTTCATCTACATGTATTTGGATGTTTACTGGCGTGGTATCGTCTTCCTTTTTATCAGCTTTATAATCGACTTTTTCAATATATGGGCCTAACGGACTATCTTCTAATTTTTCCTTAGTTTCATGTTCTACATATTTCATATTCGCTGAACAACCTGTGAATATAAGACATATAGCAGCCAATAATATCCCCATAAATCTCTTCTTCACACACATCACCCCTAATTTTATTTATGTCTGAGAACAAACTAAAAGCACTCTTTTGAGTGCTTCCCTCCAACTAAAATCATCTTAATTTTAATGCTATCCGTATTGAAAACTTGTTCAAATGTTATTTTTTAAACTTTCTTCGTACGCTTTTACTTCATCTAGTATGTTTGAAGATGAAAAGATTCGGTTGATTGAAAGCTTACCAGAGGCAGACACACTACTAATTATTTGGATTAAATTGTTGTCTCAAGCAGGTAGAAAGAATGCCAATGGTTACATTTTCTTGAGTGAAAACATTCCTTTTACAGAAGAAATGCTTTCTACACTTTTTAATAGACCGATAGCAACTGTAAGACTGGCACTACAAACATTTAAACAGTTTGGAATGATTGATGTAACAGATGATCAGTACATATGCATCTCGAACTGGGAGAAGCATCAGAACATTGATGGATTAGAACGCGTAAAACAATTGAATGCAGAACGAAACAAAAAGTACCGCGAACGCAAGAAACAACAGCAATTAGCACTGGAAGATAAGGGTGAAGAAAGTGACGCAACAGATATAGAAGAAGATAAGGAATTAGATATAGATAAAGAAAAAGATAAAAAGAAGAAAGAAAAGCATTCCCGTCACAAGTTTGAAACCTGCGACACCCACGGGGTTAATTATCTATTTGAAAAAATTAAGGGTAATAACCCTAAACAAAAAGAACCTAACTTCGATTCTTGGGCTAACGACTTTAGATTAATGCGCGAAAAGGATAACCGTGAATTACAAGAGATTAAGGATGTTATTGATTGGTGCCAAGCTGATCCATTCTGGCAAGGAAACATTTTATCTCCTAAAAAGCTACGTGAAAAGTTCGACCAGTTAACAATCCAAATGAATTCTAAAAAAGGAGCGAAAAACAATGCAGAGAGCAGCGGCAGCAATACCAACCGATATAGCCAAAAAGGTGAATATGACTATGGATTCTGATGTGTGTGATACGCATGGCATGAATAAGATGAAGTTCGGTGGACAAGTTGTTTGCCCTCGCTGTTTCCTTGAAAACGATAGTAGGGAGCTTCAGCAACAGGAACAAGCGAAATACGATGCAGATAAGGCGAATGAGAAGAAATTCATGTTCCACCAACAAAGTATGATCGCTGATAGCAACATCAAGAAAGCTAATTTTGATAATTACCAACCTACTAGCGATGAAGGAGCAAAGAACTTTGAACTCTCAAAGGTAATCGCAACTGATTATCTCAACGGGAAAGTGTTTAACACGATTATGGCCGGGAATTGCGGAGCGGGGAAAACACATCTTGCTTACGCTATAGCGGATCAGCTTGCTGGAGCAGGTAAGTCATTTGTCTTCGTCACAGTTGGTGAATTGCTACGGAAGATTAAAAGTACATTCAATAAAGATTCTACATTAACTGAGGATGCAATTATACGAAGTTTAGTAAGAGCAGAAGTATTGATAGTCGATGATTTGGGAGCAGAATTAGGCGCATTAGATGCCAATACAAAAGCAACAAACTTCATTAACAGGGTATTATTCGATGTTTTCGATGGAAGGCAAGGTAAATCCACTATCTTTACGACAAACCTTACAGGAGAGGGTTTAGAGGGCGCATACGATGAACGGATTGTATCACGTATCTTCAATAAATTCAGGGCGCTAGTTTTCAAAGATACAAAGAATTACAGAAGAAAAGCATTGCCATTTTAAAAGGGGGATTTGAGATGTGTGCGTGTAACGGAACGGGAGTAATTCATAACAGCATTGGAATGGGTATGTATCAGTTTGGACCATGTATTTGCGAAGCGGGGAATCGCAGTCCTGAAGAAGTGGATAGAAAGCGTCATGCTGTTATGGCGGAGTTAAGAGAGATTCATCAATTGCAACTGGAGGGGAATTGGGATGCCAAGACTTGGAACGGATTTGGAAAAGGAAAATTATATGATGGCGTTGCAGCAGAGGAAGTACATGAAGAAATCGCGTCGTAACTTGTATTTGTATATCGCTTTAGAAGAGTGGAACCTGGTATTTGATGAGATCGAAGTGATTCGATTGCAAGAAATGTGGAAGGAAGGCAAAGGAATCCTTGAAATTGCAAAAGAATTGGGAAGACATCAATTAGAAATTGCCGCTTTGATTATGGATCAGGCAGATAAAAATATCATTAAATCGCGTCCGATGGGGCTGGGGGCATGAAACAACTAACACTAGAGGATGTTGTGAGAAGTTTCAATTACACAGCAACAAGTACCGTGGACAAATTTTTGAAGCGTAATAGCGTTATGACGTACTCAGTAGAGTTTTACGACAAAGACGAAAAGTGGAAGCTTCGTTGGTTTGAGGCGAAGTCCGAGAGCGAGGCTATAGAAATGGCTAAAAAGAAATACGAAAGGATACAAATCATTAATACTTATATTTCGGATAGAACTTTAGAGGAAATCATGAATTTGGATTAGGAGGCATAGCGCTATGACATGTAAAACAAAGTTAAGGATCGTTTTTGGAACTGTGGAAAGAGCACACAGCAAATGTGTACTCATAACAATCTCAATTATTTTAAGGACCATGATATATCATCAAGGGCTTTATAAATATAGCTATACATGTGGTAAAAGAGATACTTTGGATTGTATTTTTGTTTCCAGTTCATAATAATCACCTCTCATACAAATAGTTTAATTATATTATACAGTCACTAATTCGAATGTTAAGAAAACTTAATGTGAATTAAGGTAAATTTAAACAAAATAGTTATTTGAAAAAAAGACCTCTTACGGAAAGATAAGAGGTCATCAAGAAAATGTTGTATTTGAAACACATGATGTTTCACAAAGGAATTATAACATATATTCGTATATTAAGTATATATAATATTAAGAGCGTAATGAAGATAGCACGTGAATGTTTCATAAATGTATTAAAAAAGTGATTTTGTAAATCAAGGTAGTCAGCACAGTTAACTAAGGGCTTGTTGAAAAAAAGAAGCCCCGCAGAAAATGTTACTGGGCTTCATAAAATTGAGCTATGTCGTACTCACAAGAGATTTTAACATGGATTTAGTGGTGAATAAATCGGTAAATATGTCCAATTAATCTAGAGCTATTATCTTAAACAAAAACGCTATTTTCATAGCTGAGGGGGATGAATGATGGTTGTAGAAGCAAAAGTGAAATTTGAATTAGATGAAGAACAAAAATTACAGTTTCAGAATGTAATAGAAAACGAAGGGCAGTTATCAATATTTGATATAGATGAAACAAAGATCAAGCTGTATGGAGTCTTGGAAGCTAATGGCTGCCATTACGAGATTAGGAGTTATTACCTACACAACGATTACATGGGTGAAGTTAAGTACTTCTTTATTAGAACTACAGATGACACAATTATTGACATGTGTTTAAGCCAGTTCCCTGAAGTGTTCGCTGTGTACAAGGGATTCACTGAAACGCAGATCAAGAAGAGATACAGAGGGAGATTGCAATAATCCTATTTTATAAAAAAAGAGAAGCCCTTAATCAGGTCGCTCCTCTTACTGCCAATATACAATAACTATTCCATTATAATGTATGAGCGTAAAATATTTAATAATTATCTTTATGGTAAAAATTTCATTTTGTATGTATTTGAAATACGAAAAGAGCACTTAATAAAGTGCTCTCGTGACGAGATCATCCGTTTGTAAAGACTAACTTATTTCATATAAAAAGGAACACAGAATATTATATGTGTTTCTTGTCAATTGAGTGCTTTTTTACAAACAAAGAGCAGCTAGCAAAAGCTAACTGCTCAATACAAGGAGATACAGAGAAAACTAAATGGATTTTGGCATACAGCCTATCAACATTATGGACATAATATTGATTTTTATTCGAAGGATTTCATGTTTTATAAATCAGATTATGATAGTCGATATTCTCCATATTGACCAGAAAAGAACCAAGAATTCTAGGGAAATTCCAAGTGTTCTTTTTCTAGTTTTTTGAAATTCTTTTACTAAATAGCCAACAGCACAAATTGCTAGAAGAATGAAAAGAATAAGTTCTAGTGTAACTGGCATTTAATCTACTCCTAATCCATTAATTAATTTAGTATATAACGATTATAAGATATTTTTACGGTTAATGGTGAAAAATTAAACAAAACTATCTCTATATGTAAAAAGGACCTGTTGTCTCCAACAGGACCTTTCCTAAAATGGCAAAGAGTAACTCTTACCTTACTCTTCTGCTATATAATACATAAAATACGTATAGATGTGTAGAACAAGAAATTCCAATACAATTATTTTGATATATAAATTCAATGTATTTTAGCGAGATTAAACATCAGGAATTAAATTACAAATATTGATTTATCAATGAATATCAATGGTGTGATAGAAAATAATGATTAATAAAGGAATATTATAATAAGAAAATATGAAATATTGCATATTCAATTAAAGTAGAAAGCGAGGAATAACAATGGGACAAGGAAACCGTGGTATGGCTTTTGAAAAGCTTATCAATCTAGCGAATGAAATGTATCAAAGAGGGGGAGTGGCACTTATAAACAAGCGCCCGACTCCTGTGAAGGTGTTAAAAAGTAAAGGTGGTCGTGTACTAAGTGGTTACTATGAAGCTAAAAGTACAGTAGATTATGATGGTGTGTATAAAGGGCGAGCTATAGCATTTGAAGCGAAGTCCACAGAGAATCCTACACGATTTGATTTAAAGAACATTGCACAGCATCAATTAGATTACTGGAGAAAGCAAAGAAGATGGGAGCAATTTGCTTCTTCCTTATTGAATTTAGCAAGGACAAGTCAGTATTCGCAGTACCACTATCAGTCATTCAATCTTACGTAAGGATGTCGCATCAACCAAAAGGTAAGAAGTCTATATCGAGGGTGGACTTTGATATTTATAGGTACTTAGTAGAACAGACGGAACGGGCGCCAGTGGATTACTTACAATATGTAGACGAAGCGGTAACTCCAGTTATGTTTGACGGCATGATTCAATTTGATCAGGACCATAAGAAGGTAGCAAATAACATTGAAGTAGCAAAAGAGAAGATGGCAAAGAAGAAACGTAAATTATTAAATGCTTAATGGATAACGGAACTATGCAGGGGGGATGGTGGGGATACTCGCTATGCATGTTTCTCTTATTCAACAAAGAGATAGTAAAATTTCACGTACCTGATGTGAATGTAAAAACCAAAATTCGAAATAGGGGGATTCCTTCATGGAACAATTAACTTTATTACCAGCAATCGATGACAAGAAAGTGCAAAAGGAAGTAGTCAGCATCTTAAAGGAATACCGTGCATTAAAGATGCGATTCAATAATGAAGTGGAACAAGAAGGGATCAGTCTGTTTACAGAGATACGAAATTCAAGAAGAGTAAGCGAATTAAAGGTGAAACAAATAGAGAAGACTTTAGAACATATCTTAGATGCGGATGAAAGAAACATCATCACTATGAAGTTCTTAGACAACAAACCAGTTAAAGATTCATTCGTACAAAACGAATTGATGATGAAAATTCATACTTTTATGAGAAGAAGAGTGCAATTAAACTGATCGCTACTACATTAGGAATCATTTGAAAATGGCAGAGAAAAAGCAGAGAAATAGCATATTTTTTGGGGAGTTTTTGCAAATGAAAATAACGGTAAATTATATGTACAAGCCCTTTGACAACCGCATATCGAAGAGGATTAGTACACCTTAACGTATACCGCGGCAGGGCGGGCATGGGCGGTAAGAATCTCGCTATAAGGGTGGTAAGATTCCCTTAAATGATTAATAATGACATATTCCAGTGTGGCGGGTGTGAGATAACTCGCATTCGTCATGCTGTTTCTAATTTGTATTTATCAATCAGCTCGGAACGCGTCCCCTGGGTTGATAATAAATATAAGTCTATTACTCTCTAGTATGTCGGTCTTGAAAATGGAATGGGGGTGGTTGCTCATGATTGAGTGACACTTGCATTCTAAAAGTCTAAAACAGTATACGTGATCTCGTGCATTAGTAATTATTCACGACTCTTATTAATGACCAAAACGAGGGCAAAGAGTTCCACTCTTTGTTTGAGCCAATACAGCGGAAATATTCCCCTTCCGTCCCCTTAGTGTATTGGTTCAAACAAGGCGTCGGAAGAAACACATACGTCTTGATATAAATCCTTTATAATTTGGCAACGGTCAGCTAAGGTCAGCGACAAACGATGTATTGACCAGGACGACAAATTCTCATAGGGAGGACTATTCTTAGTCTTCTCCCAGTCACCGAACGTAAAGTGCGTAGCTAATAAGAGCTAAAAAATTACATGATGCGGTGGCTTGGAGAAGGTTGCGAGTACTCAGCCTTGATCTAAGAGAAACTTTGCCATTTGTTTTCTCTCTTCCCCTTTAGGAGCTGTCACCTTTCGGTGATGGCTTTTTGTTTTGTAGGATATTCTTCTTTTCTGTCGAATAGATAAATTGGGAGAGGCGGGGGATAAGTAAATGAAAAAATTTATAATAAGTATAGAAGCAGTCGATGGTAAACAACACGAATTTGAAATTGAGCATAAAAAGACAGTAACAGTTGCTGCTATAGAAAATTCTATACAAGCAAGAGAAGCTAGATTCTTCAGATTTGGAGATCGTATGGTTAATTTGGACAATGTATTCTCTTTGGTGGTAAAGGAGAAGAAGGATTAAATACAAAAAAAGCATCCATAACGGGTGCTTTTTTCTTTGTTAGATAGAAATTACACATTAAACCAGTAAAACTTTGAATGAGACAAGCATATACTAATAACTGAACACGACGTATTCATTCTTTATAATCGTATCGGACGAGCACCTTTTAGGGATCTTTTTTTTATTGCACATAAGGAATTCCCAAACATACAATATCGAGTCAATGCCAACCAACTTATTCCTTTTCCGAGAGCTATATATATTCCGCTATAAAGCTCTTTTATGTTGCGCCATTAGAACGGGCTGGGCATTGTCATATATTTAATACTCAGAAGCTTAGGGCACTTTATAGTGTTCTTTTTTTATTGAACAAAATGGACATTTGGGTTAAAGGATATCTATATAAATAGGTAGAATCTAATTAGTTGGTTCACATTTTAATCCAAGGGGTACTAATTCGATGCGGCGTGAAAAGGATTTGTTGAAACAATGGAAGGCGGATCTGCAAGCTATTCAAGAAGAGAAAAGGCTGAAGAAGAAGGCTAAGAAAAAGAATAAGAAATATAGCATTCCTGGTAATACAGCTGACTTCATGAATGGCAAGAATACTTATCGTAAAGAGAATGGGGTATGGAAGCAAAGAAATAAATAATGTGAGGAAATATGATTTTGATTAAGTGGATAGGAATTATCGTAAGCGCTACCGCAATCTGGGTGGCGTCTTGTTTGTTGTTAAGGAAAGATAAAGGAGAAATAAAAAAGAGAGCTAATGCCCTCTTTTTTAGATTTGGTAATTAATCGCAGATTGGTATTCCAAGTACTCTAAGAGCTAATGCTACTTGAAGAGAAATCTCCAATCTAGCAATTTCAATACCAGCTACTGAGAGAACTAAAAAAGGTTGTCCATTTACAAACACAACGCAACTATCCATGGTTACGCCTCCTTTCTAGCAATCTACTATAGTATACGTATTAAACGTTAATATGTAATAGTCTGATTAATTGATTTAATATAATTGATAGATTAACCTATTTAAACAAAACAATGGATGGTTTTAATTTTACAAAAAGAACCCGATAGAGTTCGGGTTCTTTTCAGAAGTGATGATGTTTCCTCGGCTTGGGAACTGAGAAAATACAAAAATATAATACAATGAGTTTTAGAGAATTTCAAGACTAAATTTGGGATTACCATGAGGGGGAGTTAAACAAGTTTCTTCCTATCAGATTGCGGATACAAAGTATATTGCTTACGGCGGTGGCCCTGCTGCTAATAAACGATTTGTTCATGTAGAATTATGCGAAACAAGCGATTATGAGAAATTTAAACGCAGCTATGATAAATATGTTAAGTTATTGGCTAAAATCCTTCGTGATCGTGGATTGTCAGTAGAAAAAGGATTATGGACTCACTACGATGTGACGAAATATCTGGGTGGTACAGGTCATGAAGATCCACTTAATTACTTAAAGTCTCATGGCGTTTCAGAAGCTCAATTTAGAGCAGACGTACAACGAGCATACAATAATTCTAATGTGGATATTTCTGTACCTGAAAAGCCATCTAAACCAGCAGAAGTTCCAACAGTTGTAACAGACGGAATCGCGTATATTGAAGGTTATAATGTTAACTTACGTAAAGGACCTGGTACAAGCTATTCTAAGGTTCGTCAGTTAAACAAACCAGAAGCTTATGTTGTATGGGCTGAAAAGGATGGTTGGTTAAATTTTGGCGGTGAGCAATGGATTAAAAATGATCCATCTTATGTGAAGTTTAGTAAGAAAAGCACAGTGGATTCTTCTATTGTAGGGAAGCGTGTTGTTTCAAAGGTTAACAATCTACGATTCTACGATGTTCCATCTTGGCAGGATAAAGATGTTGCGGGTTCTGTAGATGCAGGATTAGGTTTCACAATTGATACAAAAATAAACGTCAATGGATCCCTACAATTTAAAGTACACAATAACAAAGGGAAAACATACTATGTAACAGCAAATGAAGCCTATGTGTATGTGAAGTAATATGAACAAAAGACCGCCTATTACGGGCGGTCAATTTTTACTAATTATTTTTTAATGCTTGTTTTATCGTTTTAACTGTTTGTTCCAGCCATTCTAATGGTGTTACTTCTAACCCATCAAAATATATTCCATCTGCAGAATACCGTATGTATTCATTTTTTTCTGTATTACTATAATCGCTTTGAATAAATTCAGTTAGAAAAATAACAGCATCTTGCAAATACTCTTTTGATACCTCTTCTAGTAATTCTTGGAGCGCTTCTTCATAGAAAGTATCTTGGTGAAAAGTACCTGCTAGAAATTGAAATACCTCATCATCTTCGAGATTATCGAAATTGTCTTCTAATAACATAATCTTCCTCCTATTATCAAGATGGATATCCAGTTAAAATAAAACTTCCATTTCTATCCTTCTTAAGTACAATTTTTGCATTTGACATATCTTCAACTGTTATAGAACCTCTTATTACACCTCGTCCAATTATTTCAGTACCATGATAACGTAAAATTAAATTATTGTCCCTTGGACTATTTAACCAACTTTGAATGCGTGCTTGATTACGAGGGTTATTCAAGACGGTAGCCGCTATTTTTTCAGCTGATGCCCTATCAGTAAAAGTAGATGCACCTGCTATTCTAGGATCACTTTGTATTCTTTGTAATAGTTCTTCATCCGTTTTTCCTACATGTCGTTCAAGTAAATGCCCACCTCTAGCTTCATGTGCAGCTAGTCCGCCTCCTGGAGTAAGTGAACTGCTATCACCGGGTTTCACAGTAGTGGTATTTTCTCCTTTAGCAAACTGATGGGTCGATAGCTTTTCTTCAGCTTGTCTAAAATCAGGTGTATCAAATACAGAGCGTATATTATTTCCACCAGCTAAAGCAAACTCATTGTGGTTACGATTGAATAAGGATGCAGCGTCTTGCAAGCTTTGATTAGCAGTTCGTGAAATCTCAGCTAATTTTGTGCCAGGGTTCAACATTGCAATTTTATCCACGCCTTTTGTTCCTACGAATAGTTGTCCAACAGCCAATATAGTATGACCAGCCGCGCTTCCATACCATTCTGCACCACTATACGAGTCACCGTTAGTAACATCACGATTCCAAGAATCAGAAATTGTTTGTTTTATCGCATTGAACGTCTCGACTGGGTGAGAAACGGCTTCAATCTTGTTATTAAATGTGTCAATTGGATGGATAACTGCATCTGCAAGTCCTAATAATTCATCAACTATAGCGTCGCCCATTCCCTTTTTTAAGTGATAGGGGACACCTAATCCAGCTTTTTCAAAAGCAGATTCGATTTCATCATCTATAGTGTCTTTTATTTTATTCACATCTTTATAAGCTGTATCGATACCATGTTTAAATTTATCATATAAAGACTCATCGGAATTTTTTACTTTACTAAAATCCTCATAAGTTTCTTTGAGGCCATGCCAAACTTTATCACGTAAAGATCCATCATTTTTCTCACTATTTAACGGACCACACATTGCTCCTTCTTCAAGATTTTCGTCATATGAAGCATCTGCGGTACGGAATTTTTCGGCAATTCGTTTCAAATCCTCTTCCACTTTTATAATCGAATTGATAGATGTAAAAGCTTTTGGTCTCGCATCGTTGAAAATTTGAACGAATTGTTGATTAGAGGCACCAATCCATTGAAAACATAAACGATCTATTTCATTACATAGATTATTATGTATAGATTCTAATGCGATTCTGGTATTATTTGCACGATTAGCGACGTCTTCTAGTACTTCAGGTGTTACTTTGATTTAAACCATTTTTCCCCTCCCTTTCCCCAATTAAAATTATGATATAAAAGGAAAAAAATGTAAATATAAAAACTTTAGATTAGTATAATAATAATTATGCGAAATAAAGAGAATCCGCCCTATTAGATGATTTTTTTGTTTTACACCAATAATATCGATAAATTTCAACGTCATATTATTATAAAATGCATCCGTTGTAGCTTTATGCGGCTTGTTCATTATGGTAGGCAGCCAGGAACGGGAATTCTCGCTAATCAGTCGTGCGGGGATTGGTTATATTGTAGTCCAAATGATTCCATTATTTATGAGGTTGCTTGTTGAAATCGCTAAAGCTATTTAATTCTATTAATGGGTTTATTATTGGAATAAAAATCAAAAAAATTCCTTATTTTACTAATCCTAAAATGGTTATATAATGATTGTTGGAATTGTATTATTGACGTTTAAAATAAAGGGGAGAGAATAGTAATGAAAAAATTATTAATTTCAGGTGTATGTGCAGCAGTATTCGGTACAACTTTTTTTGCGAATAACTCTATGGCTGAAACATCGGGTACTATCACAAATCAGGGAATACAAGCAGCGAGCGCTCAAACTAGTAAATTTATAGATGTGCCCGATTGGCATTGGGCATATAATGAAATTAACTACATGGTTGACCACAATATAATGTTGGGATACCACAATGGTTATTTTGGATCTGTAGAAAAAATAACGCGTGAAGAATTAGCGGCATTCTTATATAGAACGGTGGAAATTCCCGATTATGATATGTCACAGCCGCTTCCTTTCAATGATATAAATGATTCAATGTTTAAAAAGGAAATTGCAGCAGGATATAAAAGTGGAATTTTCTCTTACGAATTTAATGATCATTTTAATCCAAAAAGAATCGTAACCCGAGCAGAACTTGCTCAAACTTTCGTAAACGCTTTTTGGTTAAACAAGAAGTTTGATCATCAATTTAATGATATGCAAGGACACTGGGCTAATGAAGCCGTAGAAATTTTATATAGTAATGGTATTACTGGTGGTGTAGGTAATAATAACTTTAATCCAGACGGTACAATTACGCGTGAACAATTAGCAGTATTTCTATATAGAACTATTCCAATGTCCATCAAAGATCTACGAGATAATGCTAAGTAAAAATAATTAAAAGACTGACTCTTATGAGTCGGTTTTTTTATTTGCAGGAATTTATAAAACATCATGGAATACTGTCACTAGGAGGTGTTGTGACGTTATGACGGACCGAATTGTTTATTCTGCTAGTGAAGTATACAAACGACTAGGAATATCCGATAGCACCCTTAGAAAGTACATGGAAGTATTATCACGTGAAGGATTCGCAGTAAAGAAGGATAATCGTGGTAGACGTTAATACACAGACAGTGACATTATGGTGATTGAGAAATTAATTGATCTGAGCAAGCATGACGGTATGACGCTAGAGAAGGCAGCGAAGATGATTGCGCAGCAAATAGAAAAGGTTAATCCAGATTTGATTAAAGAAGAGCCAAAGGAAACAGACCTAATCCCATTCCATATTCAAGAACAACTCCAGCAGCAGTACGGCGTTATGGCGCAAGAAATGAAACAGGGTATGTTGGCAATGGAGAAACGATTAAGTGACCAGGCAAAGCAGAGTAACGAGGAAATTAAAGCGAGCGTAGAATCGCATAATGAGCAAGTGGAAAAACGATTGGAGGCGCGCGATGAGACGCTTATGAAAACACTTCGTGAGATGCAGGAAACTGTGATGACTATCATAGTGACTTTTTCTCCAGCAACCACTATTAGTGGTTAATTACTATAAGGATTTATTTTTGAAATTTGCTATTTTTTAGAAAGTATGTTAATTTAAGAAAGACCTATTTTTGTTCGGTTTGAGATTAAGAATAAATTTTGTTTTTCGTCTAAGGTATTTGAGCAAGGGTAGTAACAATATGTGTGGATATCCACACTAGGAGGCAACAATTATGGAACAAGGTAAAGTAAAATGGTTTAATGCAGACAAAGGTTTTGGATTCATCGAGCGTGAAGGTGGAGAAGACGTATTCGTACATTTCTCAGCTATCCAAATCGACGGTTACAAATCTTTAGACGAAGGACAAAGTGTAACGTTTGAAGTAGAACAAGGACAACGTGGCCTACAAGCTACTAATGTTCAAAAAGCTTAATATTAGCTGATGAAAGACCCTCTTGTAGGGTCTTTTTTTGATTTTGTTACAATATTCCGAATACAACTTTTTTAAGGGAATTTTGGTTGCTTAACTTTTAATAAAAAAGAAGCTGATTCAGCTGTAAGAGAAAAATACAATTCTACTATCGCAACTTTAGAGATGATGAATGAGGATTTTGGGAAAATCCATAAATTAATGCTACTAAAAGATAGTGTTATGATTATCGATAAAGCGAATCAGGGTTCAGATAATATTATTCAACAAATTCAAGAAGGTAAATATTTAGTACAGCAGGATAAAGCTAACGTTGTGAATGATTTAACGAATTATAAAAATAGTATGACAGCCTATAAAAAGCAAATGTTGGAGTGGTTTGTAGATACTGCAGAAGCAGGAACAGATGCCATGATAATGTTTGTGGATATGACAACAGCTTACTCGCTCTCAATTAATAAGGTGTTTATCGAACCAGCGGAAAAATGGGTTGGCACATTACCAAAAGGTGAAATAGAAAAATTTGCAGTCGGTGTTCGCGACTATGGACAGAAAGTTACAGCTATGCATGAAGGGTTTAAAAGCAGATTACCTGAATATAAACAAATGGCTTCTGATTTACGTGTTGTAAATCAAAGTTTCCTTAAATTTGGTGATTCTGTACAGAAGACTGGGGCATCACTTCATAAACAAGCAGTAATGGCTGATGGACTAATTAATAGTGTCTCAACGCATGTTGCAGAAGCCCAACAAGCATTTCCAACAATACATACAGATATTATGTTTGGATTAGATGCTGCCAATAACATTATGGACTCTGCTAATAAAATTGCGAGTTATAAAATTGATGTACCTGCAGCATCCAAAAACATTGGAAATATTGACTTGAGTAATGCACTACGTGATTTAGGTGCTGATCCATCTAGAGTATATGATCGTAAGAATGATGGAGATTTATCTTTCATATTGGGTATTACGCCTATAATTGGTACAGGAAAAGAAATTGGACAACTCATAAAAGGGGAAGACTTAGTAACAGGTCAAAAATATGGTCCAGAAGATTATGCATGGGGAACACTGGCTGTCGTATCTGGTGGTACAACACGAGTTGTTGGTAAAGTTTTTGGAAAGATTGGTGATCTTGAGAAAAAGGCTAAGAATCTCGGTAATGTAACGAAAAATGTACCAAAAGGCTCCTTTGATGTAGCAGCCTTTGATAAAAAAATCGCAAAAATGAATGTAAACGAAAGAGTTGCTGAAATAAAAACAGTTTCTCGGGAGGTTGCAAATCAAAAAGGTTGGAAAAAAGATAATAAACGAACTAAAATGAACAAGAGAGAAGTATATTATGATAAAAAAACAGATACTTATTACGCTATAGATACACAACACGGAAGATTTGAAGTAGTTAATAGTAAAGGGAAACACCAAGGAGAGGTAGATTTCAATTTGAATCAAACGAAACCTGCAGATAAATCTGAAGGGCATGATTTAATAATGAGTTAAAAGAAGGGATTTAGTCATGAATGAATTAGTAAAAAGAGCAATACAACAATTTTATGTAAATGAAGATAAAGATGCATATTTGTTAAAATGTGAAAGCAAAATTGAATTACCAATAGAATTACAATCATTCACAAACAACAGTAATATTCTTACTACATCTGTTAAAAATAATGTGATTTGGCCAGCAGAAAAATATATATTTGATTTTAAACCATATAAAAAAGATAATTTAAAAGTTGACTACAGCAGTACTTTATTAATTTCAAAGTTGGCGCCCGTGTTTTACTTTCAACATGAATTTTCAGTTGACTGTCCTGATGATACGTCACTCCTGTCCACTTTAGATGGAGATAACACACAGGCCTATACGATTCAACAATTGGAATTCGAACAACAAGTCATTCAATCTTTAACATTGAAAAATTATACAGAACTATCCTATGCAGAAGTAAATGAGGTTGTTATGGATCTCAAATTCCCAGAGGGTGTAACTTTCTTTGGCCCTCAGGTGACTGTAGAATATGCTCTTTTTCATGATGTTTTAGATATTTGTCCAGATTAATGAAATTTTAAATAGTCGTAGGTAATAGTTCCTACGACTTTTATTATTGAATTTTTTTCCAGAATGACCCCTCATACCCAGAATCGTTTCCGTACCCCTTTTACATTAATAGAAAACTATTGCAAAAGTTATAATTATAGTTTTATGTTTTCATATCCCTTTTGGCATTTATCTTTTAATAAGATGAATGCTTTTTTAGTACATAATAAAAAAATAATCAGAAAAACTGTCACAAAATCCGTTTTTCTGGTTTCTCTATAATATAGGCATCAAATTGAAAGTGAGGTTTAAACTAACATGTTAACAATAGAAAATGAAGAAAGTCCTGCTTCTGATATGAATTTTGAAGATTTATTTAAGCAGTACTATGCTTACGCTTTAAAACAGATCATATGGATTGTTAAAAATCAATCTATCGCTGAAGAGTTAGCACAAGAAGTATTTTTACAATTATATCGTAGCGATTGGAAAGTAATTGAAAACGTACCTGGATGGTTGATTAAATCTTCTACTTATGTAGCTTATAACCATTTGCGATCTGAAAAAAGGCAGCAAGCGAAGATTGATAAAGAAATACAATACCATGAAGCACAAAATGTTTCATCATTAGACGATGATTGGATAAGAAAAGAAGAAATTACAAAGGTCCAAACAATACTAAATAAAATGAATGATCGAGAACGAACCCTTTTACTAATGAAATTCTCTGGTTTTCAATATAAAGAAATTGCAGAAATACTTCAAACTGAAATATCTTCTATTGGAACATTATTAGTCCGAGCCAAAATGAAATTCCGCAAGATTTATAAACAAATAGAGGAGGCATAACGAATGAAATGTTATGATATCGGATTTATTCAAACATATATTGATGGAGAACTTTCTCATGATACAAGAAAGGAATTCACAAAGCACCTAGATACATGTGAAGCATGCCAAGATTTATTAGTAGAAATCAGTAAATTAAACAACTGGGAAAACATAATGCTAGATGAAGAATCTGCAAATTCACCACAAGAAATCAAAATTGATGTAGAACAAGCATGGAAAACATTTGAAAGTCGTTCCAAGCTAGACAATGTTTCTAATACAAATCATAAAAAACAACAGAAGAAGGGACTATTTACAAACATGAGTAAAAAATCAAAACGTTTCATTTATACAGCAGTAGCTGCAGGAGCACTTTTCACAACAGTATTGATTCCACAAGTACAAGTGGCGGCTACAAATGTTGCCTCATATTTTTCTGATGCAATTACAAATGATAAAGTTGTAAATGAAGGAATACAAGATGAAAATGGTGTCACACAAGATATGATGAAGAATGGTAAATATATTCCTATTGATGAAAAAATTACAGATCAAGGTATTACTGTACATCTCAAAGAATTATATATCTCAGATTTACGTATATCAGTTCATTATAGAATGGAAAAAGCTGACGGAAGTTTAGTACCCTTTGAATTTGATACATCAGGATTAGAGCTCGCAAGTGATGGTAAAATTAATGGGCAACAAGAGGAAAACCCTGAGGTTATAAATTACGGGAGACTATCATTTATCGATGATTCAGATGATTATCTTCCTTTTGAACTTATAGCAGCAGGTAAAAAATTAAATGATATAGGTATTCGTGATAATGATAGACCCGAAGGTGTTTCTACATTTGTTATTGTTAATGAAGGAAGAGACGAGTTTAAACAGCCCCTTACTTTAGATGTAAATATAAATAGAATTGGAAAAGTAATTGGATCTTGGAAAGGTCAATTTCAAATTGATACTTCACATTTGATAAATAAAACTAATTAAAATGAAAAAAGAATAGAACAATATGTATCTAATGCTCAGTTTATATGTTTTCTTGTTTTCGTTACATTTATTTTTTATATAGTTTTTACTCTATCTTTTATTTATGAATTAAGTTTATAACTTTAAATCAATCATTTAAGATCATTACAAGAAAAAAATCCCTAAAAAAGTAGGGAAATAAATAACCGGTTCCTTAACGTATTAGGAATCGGTTATTTTATATCTGAAATATGTCTAAACATACAATTTTTTTTGATATGGTGACCCCACACCCATCAACTTAAGAAATATGACTATCCTCAAATGTAAAAAACGTTATTCTTTTTGTAAAAATATACAGAAAGGATGACGTTTTTTATGAACCTTTCGATTCAAAGTGAACTACAATTATTTGTTGAAGAATTATATGAATATCTTACCCCTTCGTTCTTGGAAAATCTCGCTAGAGAACTAGGTTTTGTACAGCGAAAACGTAAATTTTCAGGGCATGATTTAGCTACTATATGCGTCTGGATTAGCCAACGAGTAGCGAGTGATTCTTTAGTGAGACTGTGTAGTCAACTTCATGCTGTTACAGGAACCACTATGAGTCCAGAAGGACTCAATAAGCGTTTCAATAAAAAAGCTGTTTGCTTTTTAAAACATATTTTCTCTTCGTTATTAAAAAATAAAATTTGTGAAACATCAGTAATTCCTAGTTCTTCAATTGCTTATTTTCAACGAATTCGTATTTTAGATGCAACAATTTTTCAAGTGCCAAAGCATTTAGCTAGTGTATATCCTGAATCAGGTGGTTGTGCTCAAACAGCGGGTATAAAAATTCAGTTAGAATATGATTTACATAGTGGACAATTTTAAAATTTTCAAGTTGAACCAGGGAAAAATAATGATAAAACCTTTGGAACAGAGTGTTTAGCGACATTATGTCCCTGAGACCTCTGTATTCGGAATTTAGGCTATTATTCACTGGATGATTTAGATCAAATGGATCAACGTGGTGTGTATTATATATCACGACTCAAATTAAAAAATATGGTGTATATCAAAAATCAATTTCCTAAATACTTTCGAAATGGGGCAATAAAAAAACAGTCTCAGTACATCAAAGTTGATTTAGAACAAATTATGAATACCTTAAAATCCGGGCAGGTCTATGTAATAAAAGATGCTTATATTGGAAAAATACAAAACTATTCACTCGGGTGATTATGTATCGATTAACAGAACAACAACTTTGTGAATGTAGGAAAAAACAAGTGTATACGGAAAGTAAAAAGGGTATTACGTATTCAGAGAAAAGCAAACGATTAGCTGGCATTAACATATATGTTACCAATACACCTTGGGGGATTGTTCCAATGGAACAGATACATGATTTTTACTCCCTCCGCTGGCAAATGGATATCATATTTAAAACTTGGAAATCTCTATTTCAAATTCATCATTGGCAAAATATAAAACAAGAGAGATTAGAAAGTCATGTTTATGGCAAACTCATTGCCATTTTTCTATGTTCTTCTACTATGTTTAAGATGCGACAATTTATTTTACAAAAGAAAGAAAAGAAATTAAGCGAATATAAAGCAATTGGAATGATTCAAGATCATTTTGTTTCCATTCTTAAGTTGATGGGCATGTATGGTGAGTCCTATAAGCAAACAAAAGATGTCGCTATTTTACAAGAAATACTCAATCATAGTACACCACAAATTACACTTAAATATATTGGGATTAATAAAGAAGAGAAAGACAATATACTAGATAATTTCTATATTTAAAATCTATCAAAAAAACGACATCTATATAGATGCCGTTTTTTTTGGTTCTTTTTTTGTAAATTGATATAAAGCAATTGCTCCTAGAATAACAAGTATTCCTTCAGGAACATCTAATAATAATGTTTTCCAAGTTTCTGAAATTAATAATTCGTTACCTGTAAAAGATCTATAATATCCTTTTATATAACCAATGGTAAACTGAATTACAGATAAAAAGACAAATAACCATAAACCAAATCGAATCATTTTTTTATCTTTAAGCATATAGCACCTCGCAAATTTAAAAACGTAATATTAAGATTATTATATAATTTATCCATTTTTCTGTCAATAAACTGATAATCCTTAGCGTACAAAATTCGCGTTTTGTTGGTGCTACCATATCGCTATCAAGTTAAAAAAACAAAATACCCCCTAAAATGAAAAAATACTGTAAAGTAATAATAAAGATTTGATATTATAATCAAATTATCTAAATGTTTATTTGGAGGTTTTATTAATGAACATTTTAAGTTCGTGGTTATATAACATGAAAATCATAAAATACTTATTGGGAAGGAGTTGATAATTTAAAACTAAAGGAGAGATATTAATGATATATAGAAAAGCAAATCAGAAAGATTATGATACAATTTTGAATATATGGGAAGAGTCGGTTTTAGCTACTCATCATTTTTTAAGAGATACCGATAGAGAAGAGTTTAAAAAAGAAATACCCTCATATTTCCCACATCTTAATGTCCAGTTATGGTATGAGAAAGAGGATTTAATTGGCTTTTCTGCTATAAATAAACAACACCTAGAAATGTTATTCTTAAAACCTAATAAAATAGGTAAAGGATACGGTAAAGCTATTATTAATTCTTTAATTAAAGAATTTGATATTACAACAGTTGATGTAAATAAAGACAATAAGAGTGCAACTAAATTCTATATTAATAATGGCTTTTTTATAGTAAGTGAAACGGAAACAGATTCTTCTGGACGTCCATACCCTATACTAGAGCTAAAGTTAAAATAAGGTAAAGGTGGAAATCCTCCCTTACCTTTGATTTTTGCACTAAACTGCGCGTTAGTCCAATAAGAATTAAACAACTTTATAGTCACTTAACAAATACGCTATTCTTTTCGTAGAATCATAGGAAAGGATGGCGTTTTTGTATGTAAATATAGGTCTATCTAACTCATTTGGTTTCGGAGGTCATAATGCAGCTATTGTTTTAAAGAGATACGAGTGAATAAACTTTCGCTCGTCAATCTAACCGTTTCCTCTAGAAACGGTTAGATTTATTTAATTTTCATTTTAACGAACACTGTACTTTACGAACAGTGTTCGTTATGTTAAAGTTAATGTGCGAGAGAGAACAAACATTAAAAAATAAAATTAACAAGGAGGTTTGAGGTTTGACAGCCCAGCAAAAACTTCAACAAACTGAATTTTCATTTAAAAAAATCCTTCCAGTATTACTATCCGTTGCACTTGGTATGTTCTTAGTCATTTTGGATAGTACGATAATGAATGTCGCTGTTCCAAAATTAATGAGTGTATTTAATGTCAGTCTCAGTGAAATTCAATGGGTAATTACTGCCTATACTTTGGCTCTTTCAGCCGTCATTCCGTTGGCTGGATGGTTTTCTGATTGATTTACAGCAAAGAAAATGTTTATCGTTAGTATTGTTCTCTTTGTGGTAGCATCTATGCTTTGTGCACTTGCCCAAACTGCAGAACAGTTAATTATTCTTCGTATTATCCAAGGCCTAGGCGGAGGTATGGTAGCTCCAATAGGAATAGCAATGGGTTTAAAAAACTACAAGCTGAAAATAGATTATAAATTCAAGGAGTGTTTATCATGTCAACTTTATCTAAAGAACAAAAACGTATCGCAATTATTGGTGGAGGCCCAGGAGGGTTAACACTTGCTCTACTTTTACAACAAAATGGTATGGAACCTGTTATCTATGAACGAGAACTACTTGATATGAACAATCAAAGAGGTGGATCTCTGGATATTCATGCAGAATCGGGACAAATGGCACTTAAAGAAGCTGGCCTTTACGAGAAGTTCCAGGAAATAGCTCGTTATGAAGGTGAAGATTTCCGTCTTCTAGATAAAGATGGAAAGAGTTTTATTGACGAAATAACTGCGCCTGATGAAAAAGGGAATCGACCTGAGATTGATCGCGGTGTGCTTTGTGATCTTCTTTTAAACGCTCTTGATACAAGCTGCATTAAATATGGGTATAAGTTAGAAAAAGCCATTTCACTTGAGAACGGCATGACACAACTTCACTTTGAAAATGGATTTGTGGATACAGTTCATGGTCTTGTTGGAGCAGATGGGGCATTTTCACGTGTCCGTCCTTTGCTAACAAATACCGATATTGAGTATACAGGCATAACTTTCTTTGAACTTAATATACTAAATGTAGCTGAGAATCATCCGGATTTATTCGAATTCAACAGACGTGGTAAAGTGTTCGCTTTAGGTGATAATAAGGGAATTCTTGCGCAACTAAATGGGGATGGACGAATTAAAGTATACGCTAGTTTAAAAGTTGAAAAAGACTGGCCAGAAAAAAATGGTATTTCTACAGATAAGCCTTTAGAAGCGAAAGCTAAATTATTAGAGTTATTTAATGACTGGGATGAAGACCTAAAGAAATACATTCATTATGCGGAAGATTCAATCATACAAAGACGAATTTATATGCTACCAATTAATTTTAAGTGGAAACGTAATCTTGGTGTTACTTTGATTGGAGATGCAGCTCATGTAATGTCGCCATTTGCAGGTGAGGGGGTTAACTTGGCGATGTTTGATGCATTGAATCTGGCTCTTGCAATCATCCGAAATAACTATTTTGCTAGTGCAATTGAAGAATACGAAGAAAAAATGTATGCATATTCATCTGAAAACGCGCAAGAATCACATGATAATTTAGAGTTAAGTTTCTCTGATGATGCAGCTGTTAAACTTTCAGAATTAATGAATTCATTCCATGAGCAATACTGATCTTGAAAATTGATAATATATTTACTAATATATTTGTCCATGATATAAAGTAATTATGGAAAACTCGAATCGAAAAATAATTAGTCGTAGGGATCGACCAGCCAAAGAGCCCTTAAGCCATGAACTCATCGTAAAAACTGCTTATGAACTTCTTAAAGAGCAGGGTATTGCAGGTATGAGCATGCGTAAGGTTGCAAAAGCATTGGATACTGGTCCATCTTCATTGTATGTTTATGTTAAAAATTTTCAAGAATTAAGTTCATTTGTATTGGATCATGGCCTTGGTCAATTGGTATTACCTGAACCAAAGCAAGACTCATGGAAGGAAAATTTAATTGGAGCACTAAGTGCATATTTCTTATTACTATACGAAGAACCTGGTATCGCTGAACTTACTTTCTCATCTATTCCAAAGGGGACAAACTTTCTTAAATTGACAGAATACATTCTTGTTACATTGCAGGATGGTGGAATTAATTCTAGATCCGCAGCATGGGGAGTAGACCTTTTATTACTATACGTTTCTTCAGTAGCATATGAACATACTTCTAGGAAAAAGCATGGGAATATGCAAATATCTGATATAAAAGAAACTTTCCAAAATGTTGACCCAGTTCTATTTCCAGTTCTTTTCAGCCTAAGAGAGGAGATGTTCTCCGGAGACATGGAGTCAATGGAACGTTTTCATTGGGGACTTGAAGTGTTATTACACGGTATTCAACATTTTAGTAAATAGTAAGTTCAATCAAATTTTTATCAAGAAAACAAGCAGCCAATTCATTGTGGCTGCTTGTTCTTTTTTTACGAAAAACCTATACTTTTGAGGCAAGTTTATGAGTTAAAAAAAGATTTATGGCAATGTTATGCTTCAAATTGTGGCGGACTTATGATTCAAATCACAAAACAAACAAAAAGGAGTACAGCCGAGTTACGTGTAAAAACAGGTCATGGAATTACTTATATTTCCAATTATAGATTTGAAATGAAGTTTAATCATTTTTGAAATTCTTGAAATCCTTGTTACACTATAGCACCTGTTAATTGAATAGGTACCCTGCAAATTTAGTAGGGTGCTTTCATTATATTGAAATATGTCCTTTTTGATGCGGGACCTGCTGAATAAGCAGACCTTTTCATTTGAATTCCGCAAAAAAATTTGTGTCTATAATTCCAAAAGCGACTTTACAGGGGAAGGGGGTTTTTCCTTCTGAAGCAGCATGCATACAAGAAATCACCCAATATTCCAGTTCTAATGGTAAACGGTATATTTGAAGACTACCATCATTGTTTTTTGCTGTTACGATCGGTACATTTACCCTGGTTGTAGCAAAACCAGCTAAAGTGAAGTTTTCTTTTAAAGCATCAGATACTATTTGGAAGTAAAGTTTTCTTTTTAGGTAGATAGGCAGCCTATCTACCTTAGGGAACTACTATTGATTAAAGGAACAAAGTATATAAAAAAGACACCCTATGGTGTCTTTTTTATATATGGATGTATTTCTAAATAAATGTAGTGATTAATCAAAGAATCTTGGATGCTTCTTGGTTAAACTAAGTATAACATTAATTTTATTTTAAATGTACTAATTTCTGAATATATAAATATATTTCGGATAATCCTTTTTGTTTTATGATAAAAAGGATATCGCCAGTATTTTGAAAAACCTCCACGTTAATATTATGCAAGATTTTAAACAGTTATTTGACTGATTCAGTAAGAAACAAGAACACTAAAAACGCGTCAGGATAGGAATGTAAAAAAATGTATAGATTCATAGAACTAAAAAAGAAAGTTTCCTTGTGAGAGCAGGATTTTCCTTTTTTCTTGCTACCGATAATGAGACGTTATGTAAATTAGCAATGAATAGAATATACAATTTCTCATTCTCTCTCTGCTTACTTTGAGCGAATTCGCATCCTTGATTCTACAACCTTTCAAGTTCCAGATTGATTCGCAGCCACTTATCCTGGTGCCGGAGGCTGTAGTCATACAGCTGGTGTAAAAATTCAATTAGAGTATGACTTGTTGAGTGGAGAGTTTTCTGATGTGAAAATTGAACCAGGAAAACGAAGTGATCAGGCATATGGGGCGACTCGAATGGACATGACACAAAAGAATGAACTACATTTTGTGCTATTTCTTCAACAAAATCTAAAGCATCCTCTTTAACATCTGGGTTCTCTATAGATGTTTCTTCTAGCAATTGTATTAATTCTTGAGCTACTTTTTGAATATCATTATTTTCCCCTTGATTAATTGTTTGGTGAGAATCAATATTTTCCGTCTCTGCATAGTTTAATTGTCCTAAATTCCCTTGTACTAGTATCTTTGGATTTGGTTTCTCGTCAGTACCCAATTTCATATTCTTCCACGTTATTTCTTCCTTAATGTGTAAAAGTGTAAACGTGGACATTTACACTTTTACACAAGTTCACAAAAAATTATATAACAATAAATTTCTATATTATAATACAATTAAATAACTTCATTATTTACAAATAGGAGGGATTTCATTGGAAGATTTTGATGATGAGCTACGTCAAATTGATATGGATCAAAAAGAAGCAATACTAGTTGTAAGGGCTTATAAAAGATATTTAGCAAAAACAGATGAAGATAGAGAATATGGAATAGAAGTGATTGAACGTATTTGCAATAGTGATACTACTCGTGAGGATGCTGATTTTATTATAAGATGCACGGAAGTTTTTGATGATATTATCGATAAGTCGTCGAGGAGAAATTAACAAATAAAGGCTAACATACTACTATAGGGATACAGCCGAGATATGTGTAAAAACAGGTCATAGCCTGACTTTTATTTTTAAATAATTGGAGTTGCTAAGAAATTAGAAGATTTAACACCAGAAGAACAAGAAGTATTGATGATGTACGGAAACGATTCAAAGAATAACCCACCATAACTAAAAATCCCTCCAATTTAAACGATGAAAGGAAAATGATACACACATTTAGGGATTCATTTCAAGAGATGCCTAAATGTGTGTTAAGGGGCATAGAAACGTTGGAATTCACTTCTCGTTTCACTTATGAATTTAAAGATTTCGCCACTCATCACATGCCTTGCGAATATTTTCACGCATATTATTTGTAATTTCTAACCTGTCATTTAAGAAAGTATCTCTCTGTGAGATTATCTCATCTTTAGCACCCAAATAGACCCTTTGAATAGATGAAGCATTTCTACCAGCTTCCGTTAATCTATAACGTGGGATGCCTGGAGATTCTGTGTACCATAGTGGATCTGTTAGTGATATAGCATCAGAATCATATATATGAACCTTTGTGTCTAAATTCTCATCCCATTCATCTACAAAATTAAACCTGTATTTGAGTGTAGGATAAGAATTAGAAGTAGTAGGAGCTGTAATCATATCGTAGAGACCACTATTAGCATACATTGCATCGCCTACACTTACATTTGTAAAGTGAACTAATTTGTCACCACGTGGTTCACATAAAGCAGCATACTCATCCCCACGACGACTTAAAGTAGCTTTATACCCAGAGTCAATTTCACTAAGAGCTTTTATGTCAGTTAGATGCAAAGTACAAATGTAAACAAGGGCTGTTATACCTTCAAACGTTTCAAAACGTACTAAATCTGATACTAAATCTGAACCATCGTCATATATGCCGTGTAAAATATTTACATCACTGCTCTCTGGATAGCCCTGAAGACGTCTCGCAATACTGTCACAATTAGCTACATAGTGATCTAAAAAGGCTTGGTCAACTATTTTTTTAACCCTATCACAAATTTCTTCTACTGCTTGTTTCACCGCTTCTTGAGCACTATCTTCTGATGGAAAGATTTCGCTTATTATTGCTGTACCTATTGAAGAACCCAAAGAACTAGCTCCTATTTCTAATGTTTTCTGCCAGTTTAACTCGTTAGTTATCATAATGAACACTCCTTTATAATTAGAATGCTTACTATCATTTCAGTTTTATACATTTTTTATACCCTTATGCATTTTGGACACGCTTTAAGTAGTTATGGCTTTAGGAGCATTTGCGACATTTGGAACGTCACGTACATATGCAGCAGAGCAAAAGATTCAATACAACCAAGAATTTCAAACACTATCTTATATTGGGGAGGAGTAGAAAGCGCCAGAAGGACTAGATAAAAAAGAGACTGTGTTCGAGTATTTAAAGAGTAAGAAAGACATGTTTAAATTAGCAGGAAATATGGAGAAACATTTTGAAATCGTTAAAGAAGAAAAAGAAACAGGAGCAGAAGCAGAAACAACGCATGTGAAGCTTATTGAAAAATATAATGGTATTCCTGTATATGGCTCTGATCAAACAGTAGCACTTGATCAAAATAATAATGTGAAAGCATGTTTTGGACAAGTTATCCCGAATTTAGAAAATAAAAATATCCCATCAACTGCAAGCATTTCAGAAGATGAGGCTGTAAATATTGGGAAAGCTGGTATTGAGAAAGAGATTGGAAAAGTAGATAACTATGATGGTATGAAGAAAGATTTATACGTTTATGAAAAAGATGGACAATATTATCTTTCCTATCTTGTAAAAGCATCTGTTTCAAAACCGGCACCAGGCTACTGGCATTATTTTATTGATGCAACAAATGGAAATGTGATTAAGAATTTTAAAATGCCAGGTGCCGTCATGCCTGATTTTGAAAATAGAATGGCCGTGATTGCAAAAGAAGTAAACTATGGACCACTACATCAAGTACTTGATGTAGTGGTTGAGTATTGGGGATTAAAAGACTTACGACCAATTGCCCCTCTAGTAGAAAAAGCAAGAATTGAGATTTTGGAGTATCATATAAGATTGAAAAAAATACGGGATTGATTTGGCCGGTTTCAAGGGAAAACTGATCTACGTTAATGGGTAGAGATTTCAGGATATACGCATGGGAATTCCCTTTTCTTTTATTTGAAATCTGGAACGCTCTCTATTATTTTACGGCTGGTTTATTTGATTTAACTTCCGAAGAAAAAGTAATTGACACCAAAAGCAAACTTATGATATTATTAAATATTCGATAAAAAATAACATATGTGTTAAACTTGAGAAGGTTACCACATATGGAGGTGGATTATATGTTTCAAATTGGCGATAACATTGTTTATCCAATGCACGGAGCAGGTATAATTGAAGCCATAGAAGAAAAAGAATTCTCAGGGAAAAAACAACAGTATTATGTCATAAAAATGTCAATCAGTAATATGCAAGTCATGATTCCTACGGGTAAAATATTGAGTTCGAATATACGCCCAGTTATTGATATACTTGCATTAACGCACATTATACAAATTTTTCAGCATGGAGAATCAGATGAATTACTGCCGTGGAAACAAAGGCATAAAGTAAACACAGATAAAATAAAAACGGGTGAAATACAAGAAGGTGCTGAAGTTATACGTGATTTAATCCGTATGAAGAAGGAAAAAGCACTGAATACAAGCGAAAAAAAATTGTTGGATGATGCATATAAATTTTTGGTCAGTGAGCTAGAATTAATTAAAGGAATCACTGAAAAACAAATAAAAAGTTTCTGTTAAGATTTATTATAAATAATGTATGACATCCCCCAGAAATATCCTGAATTTTCTGGGTATATGATGGTTATTAAAAGTAAATTATTTCAAAGACATTCAACTTCTTCAACTCACTTTTAGAGTAGATACCTCTTTTGTTATCACTTCAATCTAATCCATTTTTATTTTTAAATTTCTTTTACGAACGTTCCAAGTTTCATCAAATAACTCGATTAAATAGTCACTTGATTTTTGCAATCCTGATTCACACTGGCACGGACAAGGAGCCGTAAGGATGAAAGAGAGGTAGGGCTTTCATTGTTTTAGGTAATATACTATCTAAGTCATTATTTCTAGAAGAAAAAACAATCAATCTCACCGCTATCTTTAAGAGTTGCTTACATCTACTGAGACAGTGAATAGTAATTGTTTATCTTCTTTACGTAAAATTGATAAACGGACTGGTAACACCATATGGTCAACTACAAAAAAATGGTTTCCAGACAAGGAAACCATTTTAAATTTTATTTACATACATATAGTAAATTAAGCAGTAAGAAGGAGTGCACACATGAAAAAAATGTTAACAAAAGAATTAAGTAATGCATTAAAGAAGCGAGAAGGGATTATCTCTATTACAGTTGAACCTTATGAAAAAATCGAAGTTGGTGGAATTCGTGTAGATGGACCAGCTGTTATTCTAATTAATCAAGAATAGCTAAAAATAGTTGTATGCAAGAAGAAAAGGATCAGCCTTTACGAGAAGGGAAGATTCTTTTTGTTTGCTACAGCTAATATGGGATATACATAAGTTTTATCTGATGTGTTGGGGTTAAAAGGAAGGAGAGGGTCGGGATTATCATGGTGGAAAGCTTAATATTGGTAGGATTTCTTTTTACGTTATATAAATTAGTTGATAAAAAACAAACTAATTATTTAAAACGATAGATTGTTTCCTTTTTAAGGGCGAGATTTATTTGAGAGTGAAATGGATAATGTAAAGGAGGAATTTAGATGGATGCAAGGAAAGAACGCATAAAATACGAAAAGATATCAAAGAATTATGAACGTATTTATTCGGTTTCGTTTATCCTATTAATTATAATTGTTTGTAGTAGTGTGATTATCATAGGAGCTACAGGAGGAAAATATGGAGTGTTTTTATTATTAGCAATTTTACTTAATGCACGTATTACGAAAGAATCTCAAAAAAAGTATGAGCACTATTCTAATAAAGGCCGTATTTAAAATCATACATATCCAGAAAGGAACAACCTAGATGTACATTCAAAATATCCCTTTATCATCACCTATTAACTAGTAAAAGTAACTTTATATAAATAATTTTTAGCAATTTTGAAATAGAAACCGTATCTTATTAAAATGTTATTTCCGTTCCTATAATGAATTATCCTTCTAGCATATTTATAAGATTTATATCATATATTAGGAGAAAGAATGCAAATTAGAAAGGAGTCGTATAGAATGAGTTATTTGGAAGGAAATGACTTGAGTGAACAACATATGGTAAGTACACCTAATCCCTACGTATATCAGACATTACAAACAGTAATTGGTAAATATGTGGTTATTGAAACTGTAAGAGATAATGTAAGAGGAAAGTTAAAAGATGTTAAACCAGATCATTTGCTCATTGAAGATACGGTACCATATATTGTACGAATTCAACAAATTGTATGGATTATGCCAAAACAATGACTAAATTACATCTAATTTGATTTATAACAAATTGGTTTCATAGACGTCCAAATAAAAACACAGGATTTTATCTCTGTGTTTCTTCAAATTTTCGTTTTTGGATATATGCTTGAGCATGGATAATTTCTTTCTGAAGTTCTTTTAATTCTTCCGTAGATCCAGATTCAATCCTCATGTACGTAGTAACTAGACTAATCATCATATCCATCTTTTCTACTATATTTTTAAAAAGTAGGGTTCCCTAACGTGGGCAGATTGTTTCAACAGATAAATTTACTGTCGATGGTTCATAGTAGGAAGCAAGTGGTCTACAAACAAATGATCTCCTAAATTATTAAAAATTTTTAGTTCCAGTTACAGAATTCTTATTATATAAGGATTCATTTTTGTATCAAAAGCATACAAAGTAAAAAAATAAGATCGGCGAATACGATCTTATCTTTAGCACAAGGAGTAAACAAAAAGGATAACCATTATATTTTTATTTTGCTTAGATTTTTGCTGATTCTTAATATTAAAACCATAATTAACAATAGTATATATATTGAGAAAGTAATTACAAATTTTGTTGTAATTATTTTTAAAAAATGAAAGTAAACTTTCACTTTCCTCAAACTATTGACTTAATAGAATTTTATTATCTAATTTTTTTAATGTCTTGAATAATTTCGTCATAAGGAGTATTTTCGACGCCTGAATATTTTTTTAGAACTTTTCCATTTTTGTTAATCAGATAAAAACTTGTGCCATGTATAACTTGTGTATCATTTTCTGGCTTAGTTACAAGTGATTGGAAGTTTTCTTTAGCAAACTTTTCAATATCTGCTCTTTTATATCCCGTGAGGAAATGAGTCCTACTTCCATCCATTGCATAGGTCTTCATAAATTCTGTTATTTTTTCTGGTGTGTCTACTTCAGGATCAACACTAAATGATACAAATTCTACATCTTTAATCCCGTCCGTATTCAACATTCTCTGGATTTTTGCCATATTGGCTGTCATAGGTGGACAAACTGTTTGGCAACTTGTAAAGAAGAAATCAGCTACCCAAATTTTATCTTGTAACTCAGCTGATCCAAATTGCTTCCCATTTTGATCTGTAAATGAGAACTTCTGTACATCCCAATCTAGTGAATTGTTGAGTTTTGCATCTTTGCATGCTCCTAGAGCTATAACTGTGATTATAAGTATAAGTGATCTAATGAAATTCATTTTTTTCATATGTATTTATCTCCTTTCATTTTTTATAGATTTTACGGAATGGTTATATGAACTACCCAACAATCGGTAGTATTTACTTTGGTTAATTTTTATTTTTAATAGCCATCGAATTAATCTTAACAAAACCGAATGAATCCCCTTGTTCCAGGGTATTTATAATAATACTACTATGCATATAGCTTCCTCTTTGATGTTTATAGTTCACAAGACTGCTTATAATTAAGATTGTTAGGTATGTCATTATTACATACATAGCTTCTTTATTTTACGGATCATAATAAAAGGTGAAAGGTAAAGTAAAACAAGAAGATATTATCTAGTACTTTGTTATACAAAGCGCGATATCTGATAAGAAGTATTTTATATAAGGAAAAATAGATAGTTCATTCAAGAACTTATTGATAATACTGGTAATGAATTCATCTCGGTATGATCCTTGAATTAATATCCTTCATAAGAGTGAAAAAACACTATATATTTGGCTAATGTGTTAAAAATAGAGTTAACTATAGTATAAATTAAAGATTAAATTATACATATTGAGAAAATATTTTAGAGATTGAATATTAAGATTTCTCCTATTAAAATTAAATTTGAAATGAAAGGATAATCTGTAAGCATGGCCCTTATGTAGAAAAGAGATAGGACTATTTCTATCTCTTTTTGTTATGCTGGCAGTTTATATATCTTTAATTAATTCTTTAGACACATGTAAAGGAGTTTAGTTTATACCTGATATATTCCTTTTATTAAGTTAACTAAGTTAATTGATTCAAGAATTTTATAACATTAGGAGGATAACAAATGAAAAATTATCAACTTACACAGATTTTAAGAGAAAAAAGAAATATAGACAAAAATTATTATGAATTTTTGCATGAAACGGATCTAAGTATGGGAATTTATGAATTGAAAGCAGGATCTTTAGATATCCAACAACCACATACAGAAGATGAAGTATATTATATTATCAATGGCAGAGCACAACTTGAAGTAGAGAGTGAAAATATTTTTGTTGAATCTGGTTCTATTATTTATGTAAAGGCTAACATGGAACATAGATTTCATACTATTGAAGAAGATCTCACGGTACTTGTTTTCTTTGCACCTGCTGAATACTCTTGCGAAAAAGATTTTAAATTACAACGATAATTGCATAATAGGAAAGGTGAAAATAAAAGTCTTTTTATCAAGTTTGTTTAAATTAGACAACAACTAATTATAGGCAGGTATGTTATGCCATTAAAGAAAAATAAACTTTTTCAATAAATAAGAATCAATAGAAAAAAACAAAAATGTTAAAATAAGGTAATTTATGTTTAAAAAAGGTAAACTTTACGGCGTTTTTAATGAATTCTTGTTAGTTTTTTCAAGTAAAAATATCTAGTTGCATGTCTTTCAATTTGAGGTTTTTTGGGTTTTTTTTACATAAAAATATATTTACGGAAAAATATTTCTAAATATTTCTAATCTATTGAACAATCAAAAGTTTTAGTATACGATTACAACGTGTTATCAAGATATACAGAGAAGAAAAGGAGATTACATATGAAAAATAAAAAAATTGGAATCATCATGAGAAAAGGTTATAGCATTCATGGTGATCATATTGAAACTGCAGGAAGAATATCTGATGAACTTTACTTGTTTACGAGTGTACCAAGTAAAACAATGGATGCGCGCTTTAAAGAAGTAATTGTACTTGAAGAGGCTTCTGAAATAGATGCTGAAAATTATATTTTTACAAAAGGAAAAGATATAGGAATTAACTTTTTTGTAACTTGGCAAGAAACTGATATTGTATTAACTGCTAAAATTAATGAACGCTTTGGTAATAAAGCGTTATCTGTTGAAGCTGCTACGATATCTCGAGATAAATCAAAGCAGAGAGAATTTATGTTAAAGAATTCTATTGCTAGTCCTAAATTTGCAAAAGTTAATTCTATAGAGGATGCAGAGAAAGAAATAGAAAATATTCCTTTCCCTGTAATCATTAAGCCTACTATGGCTGCTAGCAGTGAATCTGTATATTTAGTTAACAACTTAGAAGAATTGAATAATTCATTAGAAAAAATTATTAATCTTTCTAAAACAAATAAAGGATTCTATTTTAATCAAACACAACAATGTGTGGCATTAGTAGAAGAATTTCTGACTGGAGAAGAAATTACAGTTGATGGAGTCGTTTTAAATGGAGAATTTTACCTTGGTGGAATTCACAATAAAAATAAAATGATGGGTCCATATTTCGAGGAAGATGAATACACTTTACCGTATGTTGGTGTAGATGAAGACATAGTTGTTAATATTGCTAAAGAAATATGTGGAAAATTAGCTATTGAAAACAGTTTATTTAATGTAGAACTACGCCGAGATACGCAAGGGAATTTTAAAGTTGTAGAATTTAGTACTAGAATCAGTGGCGGGCATGTTTATCGTAATATACGTGATGTGCATGGAATTGATTTAGTAGCCGTTAATATTCTTGGTTTATTAGATTGTAAAGGGGATATTATGGAATTCTTCTTAACTAGATCTACAACACCAAAATCTTGTACTTGTATTAAATTTGTATATAGATCTGGAATTATAAAGAAAAATGAATTGGGAATTGTTGCTGAACAGCCAGAGTATAAGGCTTACTATCCTGTAGCAAAAGTGGGAGCTGAAGTATATCATGCTCCAAAAGGATTTGATATAACGGGCTTACTTTCATTAAGAGCACCATATAATGATAAATCTGATGTAGAAAAATTGCGCCAAAGAGCTAGAGTATTAGATAATCAATTAGATATAGAATTAGAAATTCCGGTTCATGCATAAAAACTTAAGTAAATCTGGTTGTTATATTCCTTGTTTTAAATGAGGAATAT
Organism: Bacillus pretiosus; assembly: GCF_051294775.1. Classification (NCBI taxonomy): domain Bacteria; kingdom Bacillati; phylum Bacillota; class Bacilli; order Caryophanales; family Bacillaceae; genus Bacillus; species Bacillus pretiosus. The sequence continues at coordinate 11,416 of NZ_JBPPHF010000010.1, read as the reverse complement.
AACCGCTAGATTTATCGATAAATTATTTAATAGTATCAATTTAAAACCAAGTAATCCTATATATATTCTTATTGAAATGGAGTGGAAAATATTATGAATAAAAAAGTATCTATTTTGGGAGCACCTACTTACTTCGGAGCTAGTATAGGAGGGGTTGACCTTGGACCATATGTTATAAGATATGGCGGTATGTCGAAGCAATTAACTGAAATCGGAATTGATTTTGTTGATCTAGGAGACATTTCTCTTCCTTCAACCAATAATAAAAATTATGGAATTGTCAAACAAGAGTTTTCAAATGAAGTAATTGATATATGTAAAAATATTGCTTCGACAGTTGAGAACGAATTGGAAAAAGGGCATTTCCCATTAGTTTTAGGTGGAGATCATAGTATTGCAATTGGGACTGTAACTGGAATTCTTAGAAAAATACCACGATTGGGAGTAATCTGGTTTGATGCTCATGGGGATGCAAATACATTTGAAACATCGATTTCTGGTAATATTCATGGGATGTCTTTAGCAATTCTCTTAGGATACGGTAACGAAAAATTTAAAGATTTTCTAGAGAAAGAAACTAAAATTGATCCAAAGAATATCGTACAAATAGGAATTCGTGATTTAGACCCAGGGGAAGAAGAGTTTCTCAAAAATTTAGGAGTAACAATTTTTACAGCAGAAGATGTGAGAAAACAAGGAATAAAAAGTATTATGGAAAAGGCAATTAAGATTCTCAATAATAATACAGATGCAGTTCATCTAACATTTGATTTAGATGCTTTAGATCCTGAATTTGCTCCTGGAGGAGGATTAGCAGTTCCACATGGTTTAAGTTTAGATGATACAAAAGAGGCAATTGATATGCTAAGAAATAATACAAACCTAGTAGCTGCAGAGTTCACGGAAATAAACCCTATATTAGACAAGGATAATATTACTGTCAACACAACAATTGGACTTATCACTGAACTTTTAAGTAAGAAAGTTACTATGTCTAAATAATTTTTTTCTGAAATTATTTTTAAAACTATAAAAAAACTATAAAAAATAAAATTATATACGAGAATTTAAAAAAACGAAAAGGACGAGTCAAATGAATAATAAAATATATGATGTTATTGGAATTGGATTTGGGCCAGCGAACCTGGCTTTAGCAACTGCTATTGAAGAAGAAAATAATTCAATGGAAAGAATTTTTCTAGAAGAAAAAACGCACTATCAATGGCATCCAGGGATGCTTTTAGATAATACAAATATTCAAATTTCATTTTTGAAAGACCTTGTAACTCTAAAAAATCCTAAAAGTAAATTCTCCTTTTTAAATTATCTACATGAAAATGAAAGACTAAGCGATTTTATTAATCTCTCAGAGTTTTATCCGTCACGACTTGAATACAATGATTATATGTCTTGGGTTGCATCTCAATTAGAAGAACACGTTTATTATAGTCGAACAGTAATTTCAGTAGACCCTATTATATCTGAAGATTCTGTCGAATTATTAGAAGTTATTGTGCAAAATACAAAGACTAATCAATTAGAGAGCTATATTACTAAAAATATTGTTTTGGCTACAGGTGGAACACCAAGAACGCCAATAAACATTGAATTGAATAATAGTAGAGTATTTCATTCAAGTCAATTTAAAAACAAAATTAATAACTTTAAACAAAATGACGCTCATAAGTTTTTAGTTGTAGGTTCGGGACAAAGTTCAGCTGAATTATTTTTCCATCTAATCAATAATTATCCGAAATCAGATATTACGGCAACGATGAGACCTTTCTCATATAAAGCTGTAAATGAAAGTAAGCTTGTTAATCGTATATTTGACGCTAATATGATTGACTTTATTTATTCTTTACCAGAAAAAAATCGAGATGCTTTATTAAAACACCACAGTGATACTAATTATGCAGCTGCGGATGGAAGTTTAATAAGCCAAATTAATAAAGCTTTATATAACCAAAAATTTCATGGAGAAGATCGTTTTAGAATAAAGCCATTTTTAGAATTAACGGAGATAAAAACACTGTCTGATAAAGCGGTTGTTTATTACAAAGACATAGTTAAACATACAGAAGTTGTTATTGAAGCTGATGCTGTAATTCTTGCTACTGGGTACGAAAGTAAAAAGAACCATCCTTTATTAAAAAATCTTAACTCGTACATTTCAGATAATATTGAAGTTTCCCGAAATTATCGTTTAGAAACAACGGATAAATTTAAACCTGGTATTTATTTACAGGGTGTAAATGAAAGCACTCATGGACTGAGTGACACTTTATTATCTAATTTATCTATTCGATCAAATGAAATTTTAAAAACCGTACAAGAAAATAATTCATTAACAGAAGAAAAAACTAAAAACGTGGTTTCATAATATAGGGGGTCTAAAGATGCATATTGAAAAGATAAATCCACAGATTTTTACAAATGAATATGATATTATGTGTCAACGATTATTTCCGCATTCTAATAAATTATATGATTCACCATTTGGTGCAATGTGGGGAATCATAGAACCTGGAGAAATTTCTAAAATTCATGGACATCATGAAGTTGAAACTTTTATTATCTTTAAGGGTGAAGGAATAGTTAAAGTGGGTAAAAAAGAAGAACCTGTTACGCAAGGGGACGCCATCTTTATTCCACCATTTGAAGAACATAGTTTGAAAAATACATCAGATGAAAATTTGATATTCTTCACCATATGGTGGGAAAATGCTTTTAGTAAAAAAAATAGCAAGAAGTTAGATTCAGGTAAAAAGAAATATTTAATAACGGCCACACCACCAACACCTAATGGTGATTTACATGTAGGGCACCTATCTGGTCCATATACAGGAGCTGACATTTTAACTAGATATTTAAAACTTAAAGGAAATGAAGTCTTTTATATGAGTGGGGCGGATGATCATCAAAGCTATGTGCCGTTTAAGGCGGGACAATTAGAAAAATCTCCTAGAGAAACGGCAGATCATTTTGCTAATGAAATTGAAAAAACATTAAGACTAGCAGAAATTAATCCGGATATTTTTGTAAAACCTCATTTTTCAACATTCCACATTGAGTTTGTCAAAGAGTTTTTTGAAAAACTGTGGAATGAAGGTAAATTAGTAGAAAAAGAAGTCGACATTCTATTCTGTAAGCAATGCGATAAGCACCTTTATGAAGCTTATGTGAGAGGTAATTGTCCACATTGTGATGAATTATCAGATGGCAACGCTTGTGAAAAATGTGGTAGACCTAATTTGTGTATAGATTTATTAAACCCAACTTGTAAATGTTGTGGTAGCGAACCAGAGAAATCTAAAATTAAACAACTATTTTTCCCATTAAGTAATTATAAAACACAATTAAAACAGTACTACAAAGAATTAAAAATAGGGCCACATCTAACGGCATTATGTGAGAGAATGCTAGATGAAGATTTTCCTGATATTCCTATTTCACATGTATCTGATTGGGGAATTCCAGTTCCGGTAGAAGGATATGAAAATCAAACTATATATGTATGGTTTGAAATGGCACCTGGATATTTATCTGCGACAAACGAATTAATTCAGGATAAAAACCTTTCGTATACGTTAAGGGATTTTTGGAATAATCAAGATACGACTATCATTAATTTCTTTGGATATGATAATGGCTATTTCCATTCAGTGCTTTTCCCAGCTATTTGGCTAGCATATAGTGAAGATATAACTCTTCCTAAAACAATGATAACAAATGAATTTTATCAACTAGAGGGTCTTAAGTTTTCAACAAGTAGGGGACATGCTGTATGGGGCAAAGAATTATTAGAAAATGCTTCACATGATGTTGTAAGGTATTATTTATCTTATAGTAGACCGGAAACAGTTGAAACAAACTTCACTATGGAAGAATTTAATCATATTGTAGATACGAACTTAAACCAAGAATGGGAATCATGGTTACATGATTTAAAATGCAAGTTAGAAGCTGAGTCTTCAAATGGTGCTCCAGAATTAGAGACACTATCAGGTAACTATTTAATGTATTATCAACATGTAAATCGAATTATGAATGAAATTATGAATGCATATGAACCAAATACATTTTCACCGCAAAAGGTAGTTAGATTATTAAATGAACTAGTCAGAATTGCTAAAAAATTCTCGGCAGGAGAAGAATTTTTAACGGTATTAAACAATAATCAACAAAGAAGAAATACTGCTATTGCACTAGAATTATATACTGCAAAAATTTTAGCATTATTTTCTAGCCCAATCATGCCTACATTTGGTAAAATGCTATGGGGGGATTTGGGATTTAATGTTGACATGCAGTTGGATGAGGAAGTAAGCTTTTTGCCTGCTGGACAGAAAGTGGATCTTCAAGAGAATTATTTTTCAAAAACAAACGACAGTTTTTATCTTCAGAATATTTGATAATATGAGGGGGGGAGTACTTACCTCCTCATATTTCCTAATAAAAAATATATAGGGAGCTCAAATTATGAAAGAGAAAATAAAAATTGGAGTAGTAGGCCCTTTTTCAGGTCCTAGGTCTGTATACGGACAAATGTTAATTGAGGGTGTAAATCGTGCGAAGCTAAATTATGCTGGTAACATCGAATGGGTTTATCAAGATGATAAAGGAGATCCAAATACCATCAAAGATATTTCTAAAAAAATGATTGAATCAGGGGTTGTTGCTGTAATTGGACACTTTAATAGTGCATGTGCTTTAAAAGCAATACCGTTTTATTCCAAGGCGAAAATTCCATTCTTAGTTCCTGCATCGACTAATTTAGACGTTACGCTTAATAACGAGGAATTAGTATTTAGGTTTTGTTCTAATGATTTGGTACAAGCTGAAACTGTTATTAATTTTTTGAAAACTAAAGATATTCAAACGATTAAGGCAGTTTCTGATGAAACATTTTACGGGAAAAGCCTAGCAGATTTACTGTATCAAAGTGCAAATTCTTCATTTAAAGAAGTTACTAGAATTGAAGATTTTAATAGTGAAAATAATAAGCATAGCGATGCAATATTCTTTGCTGGGACACACTTTAACTCCGCAACTTATCTAAGGGAACTGAGGATGAGAGGGTATAAAGGAATTTTTATAGCTTCAGATGATTCTTATGTAGATGAATTTATAGAATTAGCCCAAGATTATTCTAACGATGCTTTTACCATAAAAGCAAAAGAGGATTATGTAGAAACATCATTTCTTGCAGCTTCGTATCTATTAGAATGTATTGAATCTAATGTAGAAAATTTAATTAATGAATTAGCAACAGGTAATTCTACAATTAAATTTTCAAGCAATGGAGATCGTTTAGGAGCTTCATGGATAATTGCACAAGTTATTGATAAATCTTTTGTTGAGGTGAATTATCATAAAACATTCAGCTGATGTAGTTATTATTGGCGGCGGCATTATTGGTGCAGCTATACAGTATTATTTAACCAAGCAAAATATTACAAATACAATTTTATTAGAGAAAAATTCCTTTAGTAGTGGATCAACAGGCCAATCCGGAGGTTTTATAAGGGTCTATCATAATGATCCTTATCTAACTGAAATAGCAAAAGAAGGAATAAATGATTTTTTTAGTATTAGTGAAGAGGTTAAATTTAAGCAGACTGGAATGTTATATGTTGAAAATGAAACACAACATATAAAAATGGAAAAGCAAATTGGAGAACTTAGAAAATCTGGACATAAAATTAGTATCCTTTCATCTGAAGTATTAAAGAAAGAATTTGAATTTATAAATTTGCCTAAAAACAGCTGTGTGGCTTACGAGGAACAAGCAGGGTACATTAGCCCATCGTTAGCCACGAATACATGGATTGAAACATCTAAAACTAAAGGTGCATTAGCTTGTGAAGGAATAGAAGTGAAAGGAATTTTAATGGATAATAACTGTGTTGTAGGTGTTAAAACCTCCTATGGGACTATACATTGTAAACATGTTGTTGTGGCAGCTGGAGCCTGGAGTGGAAATATATTAGATACTATAGGTATTAAAATTCCAGTAAGAAGTAAAATTATTCAAATTCATTTCTTTGATGGAATAGGACAAAAAGACCATCCAATTTTTATAGATGATAGTACTGGATTATATGGCAGACCTGATAATCTAGGTACTTCTCTAGTAGGATATCCAGTAGATAAGTATGATATTGATCCAGACAAAAAAATGTCAATTGACCCAAATGACTTAGAAAAAATGCTTCAAAATTCAAAAAGTAGATTGCCATATCTAAATAAAAACTTATTTATAGGTGGAAGAAGAAGCTTTGATGCATATACATCAGATAATCGAGGAATTATAGAACAATTTCCACAAGTAGAAGGTTTAATCGTTGCAACTGGCTGGAGTGGTGGTGGAGTAAAGTTGGCTCCTGGTATTGGTAAGAGAATAGCGAAAATGATTACTGGAGTATAGGGGGAGAAAAGACTATGAACAATCTCGAGAATATTGAAATTTTTGAAGCGACCTATGATGATAGAGAGACTGTTATCAATTTAATTAGAATGTATATGGAATTCTATGAAAAGCCTGTGCGTGAAAAAAGTTCTTTAGATAAATTAGTAAATACTATAATAGAAAATAAAGATTTGGGATTATTCTATGTTTGTACGATTAATAAAGAGCCAATAGGATTTGCTACTTTATATACCACTTTCAGTACGTTAAGTATGGGAAGAGCAATGATTTTAAATGATTTATTTGTTATCCCTGATTATAGAAAATTGGGTATTGGGGATATGTTATTTAATACTTGTAAAAAGTACGTCCAAGACAATAATTATGCATATATGGAATGGGTTACCGCAAAAGATAATATAGTTGCCCAAAATTTCTATAAAAAACAAAAAGCAAATAAGAGTGATTGGATTGTTTACAGTATTTAAATAACAATCTAATAGTATTTAGGGCGGGTATAACAGAACATTTTCAATGTGCAATTTTGTTATGTATTTTCCAAATCCCTTTCTTTAAACAAGTTAAAACAAATTTAAGGTCAAACAACCGATATAAGAAAGAAGGAATGTATAATGCCAATTCAATTTATATTTATAGTACTATTGGCGCTGACTCTTTGTGGGGAAGGTATGTTAACAGTAACTCTAACCTGGACAATTTTGGATAAAGGGGGATCAGTTACTCATTTAGGAATTATATTAACATTAATGAGTTTGTTACCATTCTTTATGCAAAAATATTCGAAAAGTCTTAAGATGTGGTTAACAAAAAGTCCATTGTTAATTTTCTCTGGTGTCCGTTGCATCGGTATTATTCTGATTATAATAAGTCTTTTGAATAGTGATTATATTAATGTTTTTACTTTATATATTTTTGCAGGTGTTTTTTCTATTATTTTATTTTTATCTACGCAAAGCTTGGAAACTTATATGTCTCAAATGGTATTATCAGGAGAAATTCCAGCAGGAAAGGCTTCAAATATGTTACAAACTGCAATACAAATTGGAGCATTTGGTGGGAACGCAATAGCAGGATTTATGATGAATGTAGGTGGATTTAATAATGTACTTTATGGTTTAGCATTCTCTTTAGGTATTGGGGTATTTTTACCTCTTCTAATGCCGCTATTAAAAAGTAAAGATGTTCAGCAAAATAAAAAACCTGTATCAAATCATATTGAAAAAATAAATCCAATAGATAATTCAAAAATATTATGGATTACAATTACTGGTATTGCTGTTTTAACAATACAACTTGCATCATTTAATTTTTTAGTACCAATTTTATTTCACGATGTATATCGTTGGGATCCTATGCAGTATGGATTTGTTAGTGCTGCAGCAGGTTTAGGGGCTTTATTAGCTACACTTGTTGGGAAATTTGAAAAATTTATTCCAAGGTCAATTTTTCTATTAATTGCTGTTTTTGATATTACTTTAGGATTAGTGCATTCCTGGTATTTAGCAATTGCCGTTTCATTTATGCTTGGTTTTGTTTTTAATCGTTCACGTATCAATCAAAGAACTGTCATGTTTGACTTTATTAAAACAAAAGAAGAAACGGTTATTTGGTCTAGTCGGTCTACACTAGCATTCCAGTTTACCAAAGCCGCTTTACCTTTATCGTTAGCATTACCTATTCAATGGATTGGGATTATGAATGCAGGTCATCTTTTTGGAGTGATAGGTACGGTTGTTGCTGCTACTATGATGGTAATTTATCTTAACGAACTAAATCATAGAAAGAAAATAGAAGTTTTACAACAAGAAGTTGCTCCAAAATCATTTTAATAGCAGCGTATTAAATGAAAAGAATAGCTAATGAAGTAAATTTTATAACGTCGAAACAACGTATAAATAACTATGTAGAAATGAGTACTGTATTATACAGTACTCATTTCTTTTAGTTCGCCTTTAATTATAATTAAAATAGTCAATATCATTTCCTAATTCCAATTCAAATAAGCAATTAAATTTCAACTACTCTATTAGTAGATTTCTCAAATGAAACAATATCCACATTAATTCTTTATATAGATATGAGAGTATTAGTTCCATTTTACTATGCATTTTGTGTAGTAATGTATTTATATTATGTTTTAGAGTTGTGACTTAAACTTAATTTATATTGTCAAAAAACTACACCCAAATTGTTAGGAGTGTAGTTTTTTGTTATGGTGTTTATTATTAGGAAAAGTCGCTTATAACCTTAATTATCTGTCAAATCATAATTAGTATTTGTTTTGAATATTATAAGATTAGATATTATTTGAGCTACAGAAATATAATTATCAACAAATTCTTCTAATTCTCTCAAATCAGTTATTATAATTTTAGCAATAAAGTCAGTCTTTCCTGTAACTCTATAACAAAATTCAATATTTGTTTCAAGCTGTATACAATCCATAAATTCCCGGAACTGTCCTTCTTTTACTTTTATTTCTAATATTGCTTGTAAAGAATTTGTAGTTGTTTCCTTATTGCTATTTTCCGTTCCAATCATGTTAGTGGATTTAGTTTGAATAACGGTATTTTTCATTTGATAAAAAATCCTTTCAAATTAGTTTCGAATAGAAAAAATATAACCTTTTTCCATTACAGGTGAAATGGTAAGTCGAAGTAGGGTTTAGTATTATAAAGTTATTCAGATATGGATATGAAATATTATAGGATAAAAAATTTTAAAAGGAGGAATTTATATTATGAAAAAAACATCGGATGATCAAAAGTTATTGAGTATCTATTTTCAACAAATTGTAAAAGCAATTATACTCATGAAATAGTATAACATTCTATCATTCATTAAGAAGTATATTTTTGAAAAAATTCAATAGATTTTGGTAATTATAATAGTTTTCCAAACGCTAAAGAGCAATTTTATAAAACTGAAAATATTGAGAAATAAGAAAAGTTAGTCACTTGATATTGGATTTATTACGCGAAATGTTATAATACATATATAAGCATTATTTAAAAAAGCAACTCGAACCCCAATCCGAGTTGCTTTTTTATTATCTGTTTAATTATAAAATAACAACTAATTGAGTTGTTATTTTATAATATGTGATTGTTTGAAAATTGAATTTTTATATGCAATATTGCATATAAAAGCTTTTGTATAACATGTTATAATTTTGTTAGTAAATTATTCATCCATTAATTTACTGCTATTCATATCAACAGATATGAAAACCCTAAATTTATAAATAAAAAGAGAAGAACTATGGTGGGTTCTTCTCTTTTTATTTATAATTATTTATTACTTTAAAAAAAAGTATATAGAATCTCAGTCATTTTAAATTTGCTAATAACCATTTTCAAGTATTAGAATATTTAGCAAGTTTGTATTCTAATCAAGTGTTTTTGTACAAGTAGCAGATATAAAATTCAATTAAAATATGACATGCATAGTGAGAAATTTTTAAGTTGAAGTATGTGAGAATAATGATTATACCTATAGAATAGGTTTAGATGGAACAAATACATGATTTTTATTTATTTGTTGCAAATTTAATAGATCTTTAAAAATGAAGTTTATTTTTAAGGTATTGATTATTGTGATTCTGTAAAATTAGAAAAACTAATATGCCACTTATACGTGCATTTGATTAGCAGTCTTATTTGTTTTCCTACTATTCTCCACTTGTTTATGAATATTTGATAAAAGAAATTAAAGAATTAACAAGGCAATCATCGTAGCAGTTTAATTTTTTGCAGAAAAACGGACAAACATCCTATAGAAATGAGAAGAAAACAATCTTATTATCCTAGGGCATTGTGTAAAATTTTAATTTGTCCCACATTTGTGTATCTTAATTTTAACAATATATTATTAATTGTTTATATTCATATCTGGTATTTAAGACTTAGGGATTTGCTAGCTTATTAAGGCTATATCTGATTAAAGATTAGAATGAATTTGAAATAAATGGGGTGCTTGTGAAAATTCAGGTGTACAAAAACGAAACCTTTATTTCATAGCAAGTAGGAAGAATAAGCGTATAAGCATGCTCTTAAAAAAGCTAGATTTTTATGAGTGAAGTGTCTGTATAAAATAACATATGTCTATCTAGTTAAAAAATATTATCTTATTAGTGAGAAAATTAAGAAGGACCTGATGTATTAAATCAGGTCCTTAAATTAAAGCACTTGAAAACAAACTGTCACCATTATAATAACAATAAAGGGAATTTAATTCAATATGTTAAATGTTGAGAAATAAACGATAATAATTCCATTTTATCGTAAATAAAAGAGTACTTACTTCTCATAAGTATTGCCACAATAGGTAAAGTGATCATACCAGCAATAATTAGACGCCTGTGAATCAGCATCACTATTTAAATTTTTACCAGAGAGCAATTTATTTAATTGGAAGAAAAAAAGAAGGGCCTATTTGACTCCTTCCTTTTTCTCATACATACATAACGCTTGTTGACAACTTATGAAATAATAGCATTCATCGCTATTAAAATATAACACTAAAAGTAATTAAATAGATATGTAATTATGCATTCATCGTGCTATTTCATGAATGGGAACAAAACTATTTATCTCTTTCGGATTGGGAAATAAATAGACTCAGGTATACTTAAGGTAAAAACACCTGATTATTGATTGCTGGTTAAACCATATTTCTACATATCTGAAACAAATTATTTCACTGGATTGCATGTTAAAGAGGGGCAGGGCTTTATGAAATGTAGATTGTTCCTTAGTTTCTTGCTCGTGATTTTACTAGTAGGATGCATCGGAAAAGAATTCACGTTATATACGATTCCAAAAGGGGGATTAGTCAGTAGGCTCCAAAAGAAGAACCCCCATCGACCAGTAACTAGGGTGACAGTTAAGAAAAGAAGTGGTACTAAAATAACCATTATTAAAGATATTCTTTGATATGGATTCATATAAAGACGCCCCTTTATGGATAAATAGTATTGTATGT
>NZ_JBPPHF010000105.1:0-320 GCF_051294775.1 Bacillus pretiosus | reverse complement strand
ACGTGATGCGAGCGAAATGGGACAACTTCATGAGTTCCTAGGCTTAACAGTAGGAATTAACTTAAACAGCATGTCACGCGAAGAGAAACAAGAGGCTTATGCTGCTGATATTACGTATAGCACAACTAATGAGCTTGGATTCGATTACTTACGTGACAACATGGTTTTATATAGAGAACAGTGCGTTCAGCGTCCACTTCATTTTGCTATTATCGATGAAGTCGATTCTATTGTAGTCGATGAAGCACGTACCCCGCTTATTATTTCGGGACAAGCTCAAAAATCAACAGAGCTATACATGTTTGCAAATGCATTCTTTC
>NZ_JBPPHF010000104.1:0-321 GCF_051294775.1 Bacillus pretiosus | reverse complement strand
AGAACACCCAGAAAACTCTCCATTCGATGTAAAGGCATCTCTTATGAACACAGCTGATGATTTAAAAGAAAAGTATTCCGTATATGAAGTTGGAGCTGGACGAGTAGTTGCTTATAACTCTGTTCACACGGAAACAAGTTTTAAAGTATTAGATACGACAAAAACTATTGTCAATGATGAAGTGATTGAAGTACCAGAAGAAACTGGATCCATTGCATTCGGTAAATACTATCAAAAAGACGGGGAATCAATTGAACAAAACCGAAAAATTAAAATTGAAAACCGAAATAAACAAGAGAAGAAAGAATTTAAAACAGACAT
>NZ_JBPPHF010000103.1:0-321 GCF_051294775.1 Bacillus pretiosus | reverse complement strand
GCCAAGAAGTGTAGAAGAGGTACAATCTTTCGTATTTGAAATGGTTGAGTTCCTCAAACAGTTTCCGTTAAAAGCTCTAGTTGTAGCATGTAATACTGCTGCAGCTGCTGCATTGACTGCGTTGCAAGAAGCACTTTCTATTCCGGTTATTGGCGTTATCCATCCAGGAGCAAGAGCGGCAATTAAAGTGACAAAGAAAGGAAAAATCGGAGTAATTGGAACTGTAGGTACGATACAGTCTAATATGTACGAAAAAGCATTACACGAGCTTGATACATATTTGGAAGTGCATAGTCATGCGTGCCCGACCTTAGCTACAGA
>NZ_JBPPHF010000102.1:0-321 GCF_051294775.1 Bacillus pretiosus | reverse complement strand
CTTCCGTCCGATATTCAGATCCGCGAAATTCCATGCTTTCCACAACCGTTTTACTACCATCCTTTTGTACTACTGTTACATGCTCAGGACGAATTGCATGTTCTTCATTGTTTTTCGACAAGAAATTATTAGAACCAATAAAATCTGCCACAAATGGATTGGCTGGTCTTTGATAAATCTCCTCTGGTGTGCCAATCTGCATAATTTCCGCATGATTCATTACAACAATTATATCGGCCATCGTTAATGCCTCTTCTTGATCATGCGTAACCATAATTGTTGTTACTCCTACTTTTTCTTGCAAATCACGCATTTCTCTAC
>NZ_JBPPHF010000101.1:0-321 GCF_051294775.1 Bacillus pretiosus | reverse complement strand
GATTAGTACTTAAAATTAAGAAGCTACTCTATGTTTGTGATTAACCAGATGCTAGTCCATCTTTATTACATATTACGTTTCTGCTTGAAAGGATTGAAGGTGAAATTACGCTACCTTCTAATGAGTTTGATCATAATCCAATTCAAGATGTGCAAATGGTACCGATTAAAGATTTAAGTCAATATGGTTTTTCGGAAACTTTTATAACTCTTATAAGTGAAGGTGTTGCAAATGCAGGGAGTTATCAAGGCTTGAAACAAAATATAGGCTTGTAAATATAGTTGAAGGATAGCAGTTAGCTATCCTTCATAAACATGTTTT
>NZ_JBPPHF010000100.1:0-321 GCF_051294775.1 Bacillus pretiosus | reverse complement strand
GATCATAGCAGAAGTATTACAATTACCTAAAATTTCTTCATGTACAACATTTGCCATTACTAAAAAGATAGCTTCTACTCTTATGAAAAATCATGGAGAAAAAAATAAAAAATCACCTTTATATCAGGAAGTCATGTGTATTTTGAAAAAATGGGAAGATATTTATGGAATTACTCTTAATGAAAAACAGAATGTGATGACATGCCCAGGGGAAATTACAATTGTATATACATCAAAATTGTATCAACCAAATGTCGAAGAATTTGATGATTCTTATATATTTGTCGGGCCCTCTATTGCACAGCGTAAAGATGTAGATTC
>NZ_JBPPHF010000099.1:0-321 GCF_051294775.1 Bacillus pretiosus | reverse complement strand
ATTTATAACCATAGGAGTAAATACACAGGTCCGATTTTTGTAATGATGGAGGGAATTGATGTGGACATAACTCAACGTATGGCAAGAATAGTGGTAAATGGAAAGGATCTTCCGTTTATTTCAGTTAGAACTTCTGTATGGAATCAAGGACCTGTAAATGATTTAATTGTTTCGACAAACTTGAGAGCCGAGGAGCTTTATCAGTTTATGTGGTCACAAGTGCCAGTAATGCTTGCGATGTATTTTCTTCAAGGAGCGGACTTAATGCGGGTTGCTAGAATTAATGGGATTAATCAAAGTGTAACGGGAGAATATATATAT
>NZ_JBPPHF010000098.1:0-321 GCF_051294775.1 Bacillus pretiosus | reverse complement strand
CTCTACTGCCTCAGCAACTTGAATTGGAATTCGTTTTTGTATCATGGTTTGTCACCTCATATTTGCAATTTTTTTTATCTCGATTAAACTTTATATATTAAATAGAAATTACTTCAAGGAGGAATTCCATGTCTTCATTCACACACTTTAATGACCAAGGACGCGCGAAGATGGTTGATATAAGTGACAAAAAAGCAACCGTCCGAACAGCAATTGCGTGCTCTAGCATTGTCGTTACAAAAGAAATTTACGATAAAAACTCTCACAATGAAATTGGGAAAGGTGACGTATTAGCAGTTGCACAAATCGCAGGTATTATGG
>NZ_JBPPHF010000097.1:0-322 GCF_051294775.1 Bacillus pretiosus | reverse complement strand
GAAAGGGGGTGATATAACATGGAATTTTTGTTTGAACTTTAAAAAGAAATTGCAAGAGCAGTTGTGCGTGAGGTTTCAGCATACGCACTGAAAAAGCAATTCGAAAAAAAAGACAACAAAAAACACGCCCTTCACCGACCAAAGTACAAGCGTGGGTCTAAAAGAAAAACATAATGCATAATAACAGCCACCTTGACAGTAGCAGTTATGAGACGGGATGTTGACAGCATCTCGTCTTTTTTAGTTTATGCAATTCAGTTAAGTGCTTTACTTTATATCTGTCTCTTAAACACATCACCTAGCCCACGAGACGCTCATGAAT
>NZ_JBPPHF010000096.1:0-322 GCF_051294775.1 Bacillus pretiosus | reverse complement strand
GTATAATTTTATATTTTAATCTAGTAACCTGTGTTGGAAAACTTAACTTACGTCTATTCTTATGAGTTTAAATGTCAGTACAGTGTTAATATTCCTGCATGTCTAGTTGACGAATCAAATGTTGTTGTTGAGAACTTACCCTTGCGTAGCCATAAATGTATGAATTCATGAAATCACCTAACCTTTACAAGATAATTTTATCATTAAGGGGGGTTAAAATTAATATGATTTTGATAATAGTTTTGATAACGTAGTTAAGCGATTTGTAAAGATTAAATTCTGACTCTAATACACATCTCCGAGCCCACTAGACGCTCATGAA